>NC_014720.1:397500-997500 GCF_000166775.1 Caldicellulosiruptor kronotskyensis 2002
GTAGAGGGTGACAGCCCCGTAGGCGAAAAGTGCGGTAGAGTGGTGCTTCTGATCCTGAGTAGCACCAGTGCCGTGGAAGCTGGTGTGAAGCAGGGGGGACCACCCTCCAAGGCTAAATACTACCGGTGACCGATAGTGCACAAGTACCGTGAGGGAAAGGTGAAAAGAACCCCGGGAGGGGAGTGAAATAGAGCCTGAAACCCTGTGCCTACAAGCAGACGGAGGGGGCGAGAAGTCCCTGACGTCGTACTTATTGAAGAACGGTCCGGCGAGTTACTTACGCATGCGAGGCTAAGGCGCGAGAGAGCGCTGGAGCCGCAGGGAAACCGAGTCTGAAGAGGGCGATTAGTATGCGTAAGTAGACCCGAAACCGGGTGATCTACCCTTGGCCAGGGTGAAGTGTGGGTGAGACCACATGGAGGCCCGAACCGGTCGTCGTTGAAAAGGCGTCGGATGAGCTGAGGGTAGTGGAGAAATTCCAATCGAACCCGGAGATAGCTGGTTCTCCCCGAAATAGCTTTAGGGCTAGCCTCAAGCTTGTAGCCGCTGGAGGTAGAGCACTGATTGGGCTAGGGGCGCAAAAACGTTACCGAACCCTATCAAACTCCGAATGCTGGCGGTTTTAAGCTTGGGAGTCAGACCACGAGCGATAAGGTCCGTGGTCGAGAGGGGAACAGCCCAGACCGACTGCTAAGGTCCCGAAGGTGTGGCTAAGTGTGCAAAGGATGTTCAGCCGCGAAGACAACCAGGAGGTTGGCTTAGAAGCAGCCATTCCTTTAAAGAGTGCGTAACAGCTCACTGGTCGAGCGGCTGGGCGCCGAAAATACTCGGGGCTAAAGCCACACACCGAAGCATCGGGTTATAGCCACGGGAAGGTGTGGCTATAGCGGTAGGGGAGCGTTCTGCGTTAGGGCGAAGCCCAAGGCGAAAGCCAGGGTGGACGAGGCAGAAGTGAGAATGCCGGAATAAGTAGCGCGAGGCAGGTGGGAAGCCTGCCCGTCGGAAGCCCAAGGTTTTCTGGGGAAGGCGAATCCGCCCAGAGTTAGCCGGGGCCTAAGGCGAGGCCGAAAGGCGTAGCTGATGGGTATCAGGTTGATAATCCTGAGCCACCTGCCGGAGGTTAACCTACGAGGCGGGACGCAGGAGGAGCAGGCAACCGGGGAGTTGGTAGACCCCGGCCAAGCGGCGAGCGGGAGTGGGTAGGCAAATCCGCTCACTCGGCAACCGTGAGCCGTGATGGGGAGCCGAAGTAATAGTAGGCGAAGTGCCGAGCTTCACACTGCCAAGAAAAGCGTCGCGTAGGCGAAGGCAGGTGCCCGTACTGGAAACCGACACAGGTGGGCGAGGAGAGGATCCACAGACGGACGGGTGAAGCACCGCTAAGGAACTCGGCAAACTGACCCCGTAACTTCGGGAGAAGGGGTGCCCTGGGTGAAGAGCTCAGGGTCGCAGGGAATAGGCCCAAGCGACTGTTTATCAAAAACACAGGTCTCTGCCAAGCCGAAAGGCGAGGTATAGGGGCTGACGCCTGCCCGGTGCTGGAAGGTTAAGGGGAGGGGTTAGCCTGAAGAGGGCGAAGCTCCGAACCGAAGCCCCAGTGAACGGCGGCCGTAACTATAACGGTCCTAAGGTAGCGAAATTCCTTGTCGGGTAAGTTCCGACCCGCACGAATGGCGTAACGACTTGGGCGCTGTCTTGGCGGTGTGCCCGGCGAAATTGTGGTACCAGTGAAGACGCTGGTTACCCGCGGTTGGACAGAAAGACCCCGTGGAGCTTTACTGCAGCCTGGCACTGTGTTTTGGTGTGCCCTGTACAGGATAGGTGGGAGGCGGAGAAGTGGGTGCGCCAGCATCCATGGAGCCGACGGTGGGATACCACTCTGGGTGCACTGGGGCACTAACCAGACACTCTGAACCGAGTGATGGGACACTGTCAGGTGGGCAGTTTGACTGGGGCGGTCGCCTCCTAAAAGGTAACGGAGGCGCCCAAAGGTCACCTCAGCACGGATGGAAATCGTGCGGTAGGAGTGCAAAGGCGGTAAGGTGGCTTGACTGTGAGAGAGACATCTCGAGCAGGGACGAAAGTCGGGCTTAGTGATCCGGCGGTATTCAAGTGGGAGAGCCGTCGCTCAACGGATAAAAGTTACCCCGGGGATAACAGGCTGATCTCCCCCGAGAGTCCACATCGACGGGGAGGTTTGGCACCTCGATGTCGGCTCATCGCATCCTGGGGCTGAAGTAGGTCCCAAGGGTTGGGCTGTTCGCCCATTAAAGCGGTACGTGAGCTGGGTTCAGAACGTCGTGAGACAGTTCGGTCCTTATCCGCCGCGGGCGCAGGGTATTTGAGGGGAGCTGACCCTAGTACGAGAGGACCGGGTTGGACGGACCGCTGGTTTACCAGTTGTCCCGCCAGGGGCACGGCTGGGAAGCCAAGTCCGGAAGGGATAAACGCTGAAAGCATCTAAGCGTGAAGCCCACCCCAAGATGAGATACCCCACACCTCAAAGGTGGTAAGGGTCCTGGAAGACTACCAGGTAGATAGGCCGCATGTGTAAGCGCTGTGAGGCGTTGAGCAAGGCGGTACTAATGGCCCGAGGAGCTTGACCGAAAGAGGAGCTTTCTCCCTATTCACTTGCGAGGCTGCTTAGAAAGCTGCTGAAGAAAATGAATAAGCTGACAAATCCGGTGGCGAAAGAGCGAGGGAAACACCCGTTCCCATTCCGAACACGGAAGTTAAGCCTCGCAACGCCGATGATACTGTGCTGGAGACGGCACGGGAAAGTAGGTGGCTGCCGGATTTTTTATTTTTAGATGGTCTCTCTTGTCTTAATTTTTCGATTGTTTTAAAAAGCAAAATTTTCACTTGGCACTGGTACCTTTTCAAGTATCTCGTTTATCACATCTGACGATTTTGCATTTTTGATTATATATTGATTCTTGAGAAGAATCCTATGGCTGAGGACAAAAGGAGCTAAGTACTTGACAAAATCAGGAAGAACAAAATCGTAGCCTCGGACAGCAGCGAGGCTTTGAGATGCACGCATAAGAGCAATGAAGCTTCTGTTGCTTGCAGGAAGCTGAACCATTTCGTGTTCTCTTGTGCTTTGACAAATTTCGTATATATAAGATAGAATATCTTCGTTTACATACACCTCTTTTATCTTTTCCTGAATCTTTATTACCTCATCCTTTGCTACCACAGGTTCTATACTATCGAGAGGATTTTTTTCTCTGAACCTTGTGAGCATCTTTATAGTCTCTTCTTTGTTTGTGTATCCTAAACTGAGCTTTATCAAAAACCTGTCAAGCTGCGCCTCAGGGAGAGGATATGTTCCCTGAATTTCAATAGGGTTTTGAGTAGCAATAACAAAAAATGGGTCTTCTAACTTATGTGTGATACCGTCAATTGTCACCTGTCTTTCTTCCATGCATTCAAGAAGACTTGACTGTGTTCTTGGCGTTGCCCTGTTTATTTCATCAGCCAAAAGTATATTAGTAAAAATTGGACCTGGTCTGAACTCAAACTCTTGTGTTTTCATGTTGAAGTAGTATATACCTGTCAGATCTGATGGCAGAAGGTCTGGCGTGAACTGAATTCTTTTGAAACTACAATTTATAGATTTTGCAAGAGCCTTTGACAGCATTGTTTTTCCTGTGCCCGGGACATCCTCTAAAAGAACATGCCCACCGGCAAAGAGAGATGTTATTACAAGCTCAATTTGAGCTTCCTTTCCAACAATTACTTTTGATATATTTTGAATAATTTTTTTTGCTACACTTGCTATCTCCATTTTTCATTCCTACTTTCCTTTTTGTGTTTTATATTAAAAATTTTGACCTTTCTATGTTTTATTTAAACTTACATAGTCTGCCTATAAAATTATTTTACCTCTTTTAAAAAGCTATTTCAATCAACTGTTAACTCTTTAAATCTACAAAATATAAAGCGTTGTTTTATCAAAAATGTGCAAAAACAAAGCAGAAATTTGTATATCCATAACTTAACAAAGTGAGATACAATATTGTCATGTAAACAATTTCAAAGGAGGCATAAAAGGTGGCAAATGAGATTTTGGGAACAGATGTTGTTGTCCAGATAGGAATAATTGTTAAAGACATTGAAAAGACAGCAAAAGACTTTGCACAGTTTTTTGGAGTTGAGGTTCCACAGATTATCGAAACCGAAGAGTATGAGAAAACACACACAGAGTACAGAGGAAAACCTACAAATGCCAGAGCAAAACTTGCATTTTTCAGAAATTTCAAAAACGTAGAGATTGAGTTAATTGAACCAGACGAAAATCCTTCTACATGGAGAGAGTTTTTAGAAAATCATGGCGAGGGTATTCACCATATTGGTGTATTTGTAAAGAACATGGATGAGAAGATTGAAAATTTTAAAAAAGAAGGAATTGAGGTTCTTCAAAAAGGGGATTACACAGGTGGAAGGTATGCTTACATGGAAAGTACCAATAAGCTCAAATTTATCTTGGAACTTTTAGAAAACTTTTAAAATATTTATTGAGGGAAGTGGGGAGAAATAATTATGAAAAAAATCTTAGCCTTACTTGGAGATTTTTACCACAGTCATGACAACCTGCTCAAAGCCTTACAGCAAGCCACAAGTACTGCTTTAGATAACTGCGAGATAATAGATGCATCAATTGAAAACTTTGAGGAGTTTCTTTCTCAAAATCCAGATGCAATTGTAATCTCTGCAGAAAACAGGGTAAATCCACAAGACGAAATTGTAAAGTGCTGGATGACAGAGAAGGTAGAAAAGAGAATAAAAGAGTATGTTGAAGGCGGTGGAAGGCTTTTTGTATGGCACTCAGGGCTTGCCTCATACCCTGAAGAAGGAGAGTTTTTCAAACTTGTAAAAGGATATTTTAAGTTTCATCCAGATAAGCACAAGCTTGTGAGATATCATTCTTTACATGAAGCTACTCTTGATGGCAAAAAATTTGATTTTGAAATTATAGATGAACACTATTTTGTTTTTTGCGACAAAGAAAATATTAACATCTATCTTTACTCTGAATCAGAAGACGGCAGTTCAATTGCAGGATGGTGGCACAATTTTGGCAAGGGTAAAGTGGTTGCATTAACTCCTGCTCACAGAGAAGATGGGCTTTTAGATAATAACTTCCAGGAACTTCTCAAAGCAGTTTTGACCTTTCTTTTCAAGTAGGACTTTCAAAATATAAATAATAAATAAAAGTTTTCAAGGGCTTATCCAGCTACAGCTTTGGATGAGCCCTTTTTTAAAAAACAATTGACAGAATATAAAAAAACAATTAATATAGAAATATAAAGTGAACGATTAAGTAACCCAATTACTAAACTTTTAAGTGAGCTGGTGAAAAATGGATATTACAAGGTTTAAGGAAGATTTAAAAGCACATCTTGAAGAAAAGATTGTACCATTTTGGCAAAGTTTAAAGGACGACGAATTTGGCGGCTACTATGGATACATGGGCTTTAATCTCAATATTAATAGGGAAGCTCAAAAAGGTTGCATTTTGAACTCGAGGATATTATGGTTTTTCTCAGCATGTTACAATATCCTGAAAAATGCAAGTTGGCTTTTGGATGAAGCTGCTAAATATTTGAAAGATGAAAAATTAAAAGAGGAAGTTGAAAAGCTTACATTAGAGGTTGCCAAAGTAACTTTAAAAGAAGCCTTTGATGGACAAAGCCTTATAAATGAAAAGGTAGAGGACAAAATTGACAGGAGCAAAATCTGGTGGGTTGAGGCAGAGACTGTTGTTGGATTTTTCAATGCATATCAAAAGTCAAAAGAGGAAAAATTTTTAGATGCAACCATCAAAACATGGGAGTTTATAAAAGAGTATCTTGTTGACAAAAGAAAAAATTCTGAGTGGCTATGGAAAGTAAGTGAGGATTTAAAAGCTTTGGATATGCCAATTGTTGAACCGTGGAAGTGTCCATATCACAACGGTAGAATGTGTTTGGAGATAATAAAAAGGGTTGACTAAAAGTTTCGAGCTTGACCCTGTAAAGTTACAGAGAAATAAAGTATAATAGAAAGTAAAAAAGAAAAGGCTTGTAAAGCCTTATTTGAAGGGGAAAAAGGATACAATGGATAAGAGAGTTACCATGAAAGATATTGCCGAAAAGCTTGGTGTTTCAAAGGTAACAGTGTCAAAGGCCCTCAAAGATAGCCCTGATATTAGTGCATCCCTGAAAGAGAAAATCATAAAGACTGCTCAGGAGATGGGTTACATCTACAACGCAAAGGGAAGGATGCTAAGAGAAAACCTAACGTATTCCATCGGTGTGATATCGTCAGAAAAGTATTATGGCAAAGACGACTATTTCTATATAGACCTTTACAAACATCTTTCAAACAGCTTAGAGAAGCTTGGCTTTACAACAACCTTCAACATTATAAGCCAGTCAGACGAAAATGAGCTTTCTGTACCCAACGCGCTTTTGGAACAGAAGGTAGACGGTGTTGTTATTTTAGGTCAGATGAATCTTGACTACATTCAAAAGATTTTAAGTTACGACTATCCGACAGTATTTTTAGACTTTTACTGTGACAAGTTCAACGTTGACTGTGTCATCACAGACAACTTTTACGCAACATACGAGATAACCAACATGCTAATAGAGCAGGGTCACACCAAAATTGGGTTTGTAGGGAACATCTACGCAACAAGCAGTATCCAGGACAGGTTCCTGGGCTTTTACAAGGCGCTTTTGGAGAACAAGATAGATCTCAACAAAGACTGGATAATAAAAGACAGGGATGACAACAACAATTTCATAGATATTGTATTGCCCAAAAACCTTCCAACGGCATTTGTCTGTAACTGTGACAAGACTGCTTATCTTACAATAGAAAAGCTTAAATCAAGTGGCTACAAGGTGCCGGACGATGTGTCAGTGGTGGGGTTTGATGACAGTCTTCACGCAGTGCTCTCAGAGCCTAAAATTACCACCGTCCGTGTGAATTTGGAAGAGATGGGCAGAAGAACAGCCAAGATGATGGTTGAAAAGATAAAGCAAGGGGAAAAGCATTATGGTAAGATGCTCATAAAAGGCAAGGTTATCATAAGAGAATCTGCCAAGGCTTTGAAATAACGCTTTGTTAACATGATCTAAAAAGATTTTAAATTCACATAAATTCAAAAAATATAGAGGAGGAAAGGGCTAATGGATATTAAAATTATTGGGCAATCACTTCCAAACATGCCATGGGAAGAAAGGCCAAAAGACTGCAAGGACATTGTATGGAGGTCTAAATACAATCCAATTATCAAGAGAAATCAGGCAAAAGATGCAAATAGTATCTTCAACAGCGCAGTTGTTCCCTTCAAAGATGCTTTTGCAGGAGTTTTTAGAGTAGATGATAGGGCAAGAAGAATGAACATCAGACGTGGGTTTAGCAAGGATGGTTACAACTGGGAGATTGACGATGAACCAATCAACTTCATCCAGCAGACAAGAGACCCACTTGTAAGTGAGTACAAGTACGATCCAAGAGTAACTTTCATAGAGGATAGATACTATATCACATGGTGTAATGGCTATCACGGGCCAACAATTGGTGTTGGCTATACATTCGACTTTGAAAAGTTCTATCAGATTGAAAATGCATTTTTGCCATACAACAGAAACGGTGTGCTTTTCCCGAGGAAAATAAACGGTAAATACGCGATGCTTTCTCGCCCATCAGATACGGGGCACACAGCTTTTGGCGACATATTCTACAGCGAAAGCCCTGATATGATTCACTGGGGTTGCCACAGACATGTAATGTCAGCAGGCTATACTCCATGGCAGTCGCTCAAAATAGGGGCAGGGCCTACACCAATTGAAACAAGCGAAGGGTGGCTGCTAATTTATCACGGTGTACTTCTTTCATGCAATGGTTATGTATACAGCTTTGGTGCAGCACTTTTGGACTTAGAAAAACCATGGATTGTGAAAGCAAGATCAAAATCTTATCTTCTTTCGCCACAGGAGTATTATGAATGTGTTGGCGATGTTCCAAACGTAGCATTCCCATGTGCAACACTGTGCGACGCTAGCACAGGAAGGCTTGCAATATACTATGGCGGTGCTGATACTGTCGTGAACCTTGCATTTGCTTATGTTCAGGATATAATTGAACTTCTCAAGAGGGAAAGCCAGGAATAATAAAAATATTAATATTGATGATAAAAACATACAAAAAAAGGCCGGCAGCAGAACAAAGCTGCTGGTCTTTTTGATTTTGTGATATTTTCAAACTTGAAATTAGTTTATTTACTGGTAAAGTAAAATCTAAAATCTGCGGTATAAAATATTAAGTTTCTCGGGTTGTTAAATATGCACCATAAATTTTATAATGAACATGTAGTTGTTTTGCAGTTTTTCTATACAAAAATTACATTCTAGAAAGGAGGATTGATTATGTTTAAAAGAAGAGTTGCTTTATTGGTTGCTATTGCCTTTTTGATGACCATCATTGTTCCGGGGTTTTTCAGTGCTCCAACAAAGGCAGTAGCAGCATCTAAAAACCCAATAGTTTTTAAGATTTATTGGGGTGATTCTAACGCAGAGCCGGTTGATGTGTGGAAAACACCAATTGGTAAAAAGGTTGAACAAATAACAGGTGTAAGGCTTCAATTTGAATTTATTGTCGGCAGTGATGAGGAAACAAAGGCAGGTATCATGCTTGCAAGTGGCGACTTGCCAGACTTAATCAATGCGCACAATGTTGTAAACAAGTTTATTGAAGCAGGAGCTTTAGTTCCGCTGGATAATTACATTGCTAAGTACGGCAAGAACATCAAAAAGTGGTATGATGCAAAAGCGCTTAAAAAAATCAAATATCCAAAGGATGGGCACATTTACTATCTCACACCTTTCAGAGAAGAATCTGACCCGCTATATTCGTTTGCTGGCTTCTGGCTACCGATATACGTTCTCAAAGAGAACAAATGGCCAGTTGTAAGAGATATTGACACATATTTCAAGATTGTAAAAGACGCTGTCAAGAAACATCCAACATACAATGGAAAGCCAACAATTGGTTTTACAGCGCTGACTGATAGCTGGAGAATTTATGTACTGATGCAACAGCCGCTGAGACTTGAAGGCTATCCGAACGATGGTGGCTGGCTTATTGACGAAAAAACAGGTGTTGTAAAAGACAGTTATACAATGCCATATGCAAAAACATATTACAAGATACTCAACCAGATGTGGAACGAAGGTCTGCTTGACAAAGAGATGTTCTCACAAAACTATGATCAGTACTTAGCAAAGATTTCGTCGGGCAGAGTTATTGGTTTTTATGATGAGAGATGGCAGATACAATCTGCAATAGATTCTCTTGAAAAACAAGGACTTTATGACAGAATTCCAATTGCAATGCCAGTGCTCAAAAAAGGTGTAAAAAGAGATAGATACAACGTGGTTACAATGGGAACAGGTGCTGGAATATCAATTACAAAAAAGTGCAAGGATCCGGTTGCAGCCTTCAAGTTCTTAGATAGAATGGCTGGCGAGGATATCTTGAAACTCATCAACTGGGGTATTCAGGGCCAGGACTACTATGTAAAGAATGGTAAGATGTACAAGGACGCAAAACAGATTCAAAACTACATGAACCCAGATTACAGAAAGAAACAGGGCATTGGCGGAAATATCTGGTTTGCATTCCCAAGACCACCGTTTGACTGGACATATTCAGACAAGAGTGGAAAGATTTCTTGGGACTATTCAGACCAGGCATTAGAACAAAGGTACAAACCATATGAAAAGGAAGTTTTGAAAGCTTATAAGATTAAGTCGTTCAAAGACTTGTTCTCACCAACATGGAACTCACCGTACGGATATGGCTGGGATATCAAGCTCCCAGACGACCTGCAGGCAATCCAGAACCAGGCTGATGACTTGCAAAGAAGGTACGTCACAAAAGCTATAATGGCAAAACCGGGTGAGTACGATAAGATTTGGAATGAATACCTCAACAAGATGAAGAACATTCCTATCAAAAAGGTAATTGACTTTAGACAAAAAGAAATTCAGAGAAGACTCAAAGAGTGGAACTAATTGGTATTTTGAAGTTTGACATTTTAAAGCTCACGGAACACCTAATTCTAAAGGTGTTCCGTGAGTATTTAGTTTAGTTGACGCTACAAGCTTTTAAGGAGGAAAAGAAAAATGCAGTCATCTAAGAAAGGAATCTTTTCAACAATCTACAACCAACGCCAGCTAATTGTTCTTACATTTCCTTTTTTAATTATGGTGCTAATTTTTAACTACTTTCCACTGTGGGGTTGGTTACTTGCTTTCAAAGACTACAAACCGTATCTTGGTTTTCAAAATTCAGAGTGGGTTGGATTTAAAAACTTTGCAGACCTATTTTCAGACGTTTATTTTTTCCAGGCGCTTAGAAATACCCTGGTCATAAGCTGTTTGAAACTAATATTCAATTTTTTGTCATCCATTACATTTGCAATACTTCTAAATGAGATCAAAAACATGCTATTTAAAAGAACAGTGCAGACAATTTCCTACCTTCCACACTTTGTTTCATGGGTTGTTGCAGCAAATATTGTATATACAGTTTTGTCACCTGATTATGGAATTATAAATGACTTGCTTGTAAAATTTCACATTATAAAAGAGCCTATAAACTTCCTTGGTGAGCCCCAATATTTCTGGTTTATAGCCCCTGCGACTGAGGTCTGGAAAGAGATGGGCTGGAATGCAATTATATACTTGGCTGCAATGACTAACATTGATCCGCAGCTTTATGAAGCTGCAAGCATAGACGGTGCAGGCAGGCTAAAGAGAATATGGTATATAACCTTGCCAGGTATTCTACCCACAGTCAAGATTCTTCTTATCATGAACGTTGGATGGATTTTGAATGCTGGGTTTGAACAGATGTACCTTTTGCAAAGACCATCAACATTGGACTATTCAGATATCCTTGAGACATACATCTTAAGATATGGTATTGGAAGTGGAAGATGGTCATATGCAACAGCAGCTGGTATTTTCAACTCTGTTGTAAGCCTTATTCTTGTTACAACTGCAAACAAAGTAGCATCTAAGATTGGTGAAGGTGAAAGGGTATTTTAAAAAAACTTTACTGAGAGGTGTTTTAGAAAGTGCAAACGTCAGCAAAGTATAGGACAACAGAGGATTTAGTCATTGACATTGTGGTATACACAGTTATGATAATCGTGATGATAGCTACTTTATATCCTTTTTGGAATATACTTGCTATTTCTCTTAACGATGCGCTTGATACCATAAGAGGTGGAATATATCTGTGGCCAAGAAAATTTACACTTAACAACTATAGAGTCATTCTCAGCAATCCTGACATATACCATGCAACGCTCATATCAGTTTTGAGAGCTGTTATAGGAAGCATTACAAACGTTCTTTCATGTTTGATGGTTGCATACGCAATTAGTCGAAAGGACTATATATTCAGAAAGTTTATCTCAAGAGTCATCGTGTTTACAATGTATTTTAGCGGCGGTCTTATACCCACATACCTTCTTATGAAAAATCTTCATCTTGTTGGAACGTTTTGGGTGTACATTTTGCCTGGTATGGTAAGCGCGTTCAATATAATTGTGATAAGAAGCTATATAGACGGGCTTCCTCAAAGTCTTATTGAGTCAGCTAAGATTGACGGTGCAAGCGAATATAGGATACTGTTCCAGATAATAATGCCGCTTTGCCTTCCTGTTTTGGCAACTGTGACACTTTGGGTGGCGGTTGGTCAGTGGAATGCATGGTTTGATACATTCCTGTATAACTCCGGCAAGCCAGAGCTTTCTACTTTGCAGTTTGAGCTTCAAAAGATTTTACAGTCTGTTCAGTCTGCTTCAACAAACCCCGACTTTTCAGCATCACTTACATCTTCTGGCAGGACTGTAACACCAACTGCTATCCGTGCAACTATGACAATAGTTGCAACACTGCCCATACTTTTTGTATATCCGTTCCTACAAAGATACTTTATACATGGTCTTACAATTGGTAGTATAAAAGAGTAAAGAAGAATATGTTATAATTAAATCAATATTCTTCTTAGCTTAAAAAAGATGAAAAGATTCATGCGTCGAAGTGTCAAGATTGTAAACGATATTCCGTTGTTTAAAAAGATATTTTCCATATTTTTTATATTTGTTTTTATACCTCTTTTGGTTTTGAGCAGCCAGTTTATCTCGCAAATTGATTTTTATATAAACGATAAGCTCCACAGCCAGCTTGAAAATGCTTCAAGCATAACAATTTCAAATTTTAAAAAAGCAATTGAGCTTGCAATCAATCTTGCATATACCATATATTCGGACCCGAGAATAATTGAAACTGTAAATACCCGGTACATGTCTGTTGAAGAATTTTATGATGCATACGAGAAGAACATAAAACCTATACTTCAAAACGCAAGAATACTCTATCCGCAGATTTCGCAAATAACAATATACTGTGACAATCCTACTATACTGAATGCAGATGGGCTTGCGTTTTTGACAGATGAATATAAAAAGTTTTTGCAAAAAGGAGAAAAAGAGGGTAAAAACCTCTATGTGCTAAGTGGTCTTGAGAATGAAAAGCCGTATGTTTCTATTGTGCTAAATCTCAACTTTTATGAGCAATATGTTCCCAAATACCAGCAGAGCACAATTAAAAAGTTTTTAAGAATTGACCTGAACAGAGTTTATCTTAACAGTATTTTAAGCACGTTTAAAGATGGTCACATATTTATAGCAGATAAAAAGGGGACTGTATATTTTAGTGACCTTTTGTATTACAATCAGGTTGGAAGACTCAGCGAACTTTTGAAGGAAGAGAAAAATCAAACAATTGTGTTTGAAAAGCTTCTATCAACAGAGCTTCCTTACTTTGAAAACTGGAGATACATTGTGACAACCAACAATAGTGGAATATCAAAGAGGCTATTTGAACATCAGAGAAATTATCTTGCAATTGTGGTTTTATGTTTTACGCTTGCGTTTTTTGCACTTTTTTTAATAGTAAATTCGGTGGTAAGTAGACTTTCGGTTTTAGCAAGACACATAAAAAAGGCAAGAAAACAGCAGTTTGAAAGTATCAATATTGAAGCTGGCAAAGATGAGATAGGCCAGGTTATAGAAGAGTTCAATATCATGACACAAAAAATAAAAGAGCTTCTCGAAAAGGAAATAAAATATGAGCTTAGACAAAAAGAACTGGCACTGGAGAAAAAACAGGCAGAGATAAATGCGCTACAAAGCCAGATAAATCCCCACTTTCTTTTTAACACATTAGAAACAATCCGCATGAGAAGTATGCTCAAAAAAGAATTTGAAACAGCCAATGCCATAAAACTTCTTGCAAAGCTCTTAAAGCGAAGTATAAGATGGGAAAACGACCTTATAACAATTGAAGAGGAAATTTCAGCTATTTATGACTACCTTGAGATACAAAAGTACAGGTTTGGGGAAAAGCTGAAATTTGAGATTGAGGTTGAGGAGGATGTAAAGTCAACAAAGATACCGAAGATGACCATACAACCTCTTGTTGAGAACGCATGTGTTCATGGGGTAGAAAACAGCAAAGGTGAAGGAAGGATTGTGGTCAAGGTTTTAAAAGAAGGTGATATGATAGCAATACATGTTGAGGACAATGGAATAGGCTTAGAAGATGATAAGATAACAGAACTCTTGCGTTCTGTAAAAGGACTTTCATCTGACAAGGTAAGTAGTGTGGGACTTAAAAATGTTTTTAGAAGACTTGAACTTTTTTATAACAAAGATTTTAGCTTTGAGATATTAAGAAGCCAGCTTGGGGGATTAAAAGTTGTGATAAAAATTCCTAACAAGAGGGACTTTGAATATGCTGTACAAAGTGTTGATAGTTGAAGATGAGGTATTTATGAGAGAAGGGCTAAAAAACCTAATTGACTGGAAAGAACTTGGGTTTGAGATAGTTGGCGAAGCAGAAGATGGGATTTCGGCATTTGAGTTTTTGAAAAAAATGCAGGTTGACGTGCTCATCAGCGATATCAAGGTTCCGCTATTAAGTGGACTTGACCTTATTGAAAGGGTTAAAAGGGAAATAAAAAACCTGCCTGAGGTAATAATCATCAGCGGGTATGCAGATTTTGAGTATGCAAAAAAAGCTATCCAGCATGGAGTTGTAAATTACATATTAAAGCCTATTGAAGAAGAAGAGCTTGTTGATACGCTCATTAAAGTAAAGTCAAAACTCAAAAAGAGGGAGTTAATTAAGAAAGGCGAGAGTCTACTTGCACTTGAGAGAAGCTTTAAAGAAACGATAGAAAGTAACAATATCAAAATAGAAAATGGAGTTTATGTTGGAATAGTCTATTTTATAGAAATGTCGAGCTGGCTTAGTCTTTATTTTGATGAGGGAATAGAAAATATATTGTCAAGGATAAATGGTTGTTTTGAACAACTAAAAAAAGAAAGACTTATGTATGAATTTTCAGAGATTGATGGCAAGTATTATGTAGTTACAACATCTGAAGAAGATATAAAAAAGGCGTATCAGAGCATAAAAGAGATGGTGGACTTTGCGACAGAGATTGTATTTGCTTTTTCAAGAAGGATTACAAAATGGGCTCAATTTTTTGATGCTATATACGAGGCAGCATACTCTTTAAACTTTGCACTTTTTTATAATCAAACAGGAATTACATTTTATAGTAGCAGTCTGCCCAGTTCAAAAGAGCTTTTGTACTCGAAAGAATATGACAAAAATCTCATTTTGGCTATCGAAGAAGAGAATAGCCAGAACCTACAAAAGATAATTAAAGAAATGTTGGAGGATATTAAAAAAGGAAGGTATAAGCTTGACTTTTTGAAAACGTATTTGAGCTTTGTGGTGGTATCTATAAGTTCTTATTTTAGCAGAATGGGACTAAATTTAGAAGATGAGATAGAGTACTTTTCAGGCTTGAGGCTGGAATTTTCAAACGTTGAGGATATAGAAAAAAGTATGCTTAAGTTTTGCGAAGGGATACTGAACAAGTTCAGACAGTGGAAAACAAGCCTATCTAACGGTATCATGAGTGAGCTTGAAAAGTATATAAAAGAAAACTATAACAAGAACCTGACGCTGAAATCTGTTGCGCAAAAGTTTTATCTAAATCCTGTATACTTGGGTCAGCTTTTCAAAAAGCATTATGGGATGTATTTCAACTCTTATTTGCAAAAGATACGCGTTGAAGAGGCAAAAAGGCTTTTGATGTCAACAAATATGAAGATATACGAAATTTCACAGGCAGTTGGGTACAACGACACAGACTATTTTATCCAGTGTTTTACAAAATTTTGCAATATGACGCCCAACCAGTTTAGAAAAAAGTACAGAAAAGTATAAAAAAAGGCTGGGATTTTTGCAAAAAACGTTTTCCCAGCCTTCATTTGTTTTATTTGAGGAGGAAGATTTGTTACAAGTTGTTCCTAACTTCCCACACAGCTAAAACCATATTTTGTAATGTTGGCAAAACTTCTTCTTCCTTTCTGGTCTTAAGACCGCAGTCAGGGTTTATCCAAAGTCTGTCTTTGCCAACCTTTTCTATCATCTTTAAAATAAGCTTTTTCATCTCTTCTTTTGATACAATCCTTGGTGAATGAACGTCAAAAACACCGGGTCCTACCTCAGACTTTAAATTACTTTTCTTTATGCTATCTAAAAGTGTAAAGTCTGACTTTGCGGCTTCAAAAGTTATAACATCGACATCCATCTTTGCAATTTCGTCTAAAAGTTCATCAAAGTTGCTGTAACACATATGAGTGTGGATTTGCGTTTCTGGTTTTACCTTTGAACACGAGAGCCTAAATGCCTTTATTGCCCAAGACAGATACTCACTGTGCTGGCAGCGCCTGAGCGGAAGCTTTTCAATCAGAGCTGCCTCGTCAATCTGGATAATCTTTACACCTTCTTTTTCAAGTTCGAGAACCTCTTCTTTTATTGCAAGAGCAAGCTGAAAAGCAACATTTTTTAATGGTATGTCTTCACGCACAAACGACCAGTTGAGGATTGTCACAGGCCCTGTCAAAATTCCCTTAACAGGTTTTTTTGTTAAGCTCTGTGCATATTTTATATACTCAACTGTAATCGGTCTTTTTCTCTTTATGTCTGAGAATATAATTGGCGGTTTTACACATCTTGTACCGTATGATTGAACCCAGCCGTTTTGAGTGATTAAAAACCCTTCTAAATTTTCACCGAAAAACTCTACCATGTCATTTCTCTCATATTCGCCATGGACAAGCACATCAAGTCCGATTTCTTCCTGAAGCTTTATTACCCTTTCAATTTTGGATTTTATAAAGCTTTCATATTCTTCAAATGTTATCTCACCTTTTTTGAGTTTGCTTCGCGCTGACCTTACATCTTGGGTTTGTGGGAATGACCCAATTGTTGTTGTCGGAAGCTGTGGCAAATTCAAAACCTCTTTTTGAAGCTTGATTCTCTCTTCAAAACAAGGCTTTCTTTCAAAATCATCTTCTTTGAGATTATTTACAGCTGTGCTGACATCTGAGAGCTTATTTTTCTCAAGTTCTTCAAAAAGCTGAACATTTTTAATATATATATTGTTTGCAGTAAAGTTTTCTTGAGAAAATAAAAGCTTTAGCTCAGACAGTTCTTTTAACTTCTCTTCAGCAAATGCTAAAAACTTCTTTTTATTGCTGTCAAGATTTGTTTCAAACTTTAAAGAGTATGGCACAAAGAGCAAAGAACATGATGTTGAAAGTACAATGTTTTTCTTGACAACAAAAGAAGAGAGAATATTTAACAGCTCAAGAGTGTTTTGGTAGTTGTTTTTAAACACATTTCTGCCGTTTACAACTCCAGCAACCAGAAGCTTTTCATGTGGGAAACCAAATTTTTTAATGAGCTCTAAATTGAATTTTCCATCAACAAAGTCAAGTCCGATTGCGTCAAAGTCAAGAGAAATTATCTTTTCAAAGCAGTCTCTGACGTCTCCAAAATAAGTCTGAAGAAGTACTTTTAGCTTTCCTTTGTGAGAAAGAAGGCTGCGGTAGAAACTTTCAAAAAGCTCTATGTCTTTTGTACTCAAGTCAGTGACAAGTATTGGCTCATCTATCTGAACAAACTCAGCCCCTAACTCTTCAAACCTTTTTAGTATTTGAATATACACATCAAGTAGCTTTTCCCAGAAAGATTTGTCGTATATATCCACATTTGATTTTTTAGAAAGCTTTAAAAATGTCAGAGCACCAACTAACACAGGTTTTGTCTTAATTCCTATTGAAAGTGCTTCGTCAAATTCATCAAAGGGCTTTGTTGATGAAAGTTCAAATTTAGTGTTTTCAGTGATTTCAGGCACAAGATAATGGTAGTTTGTAAAGAACCACTTTTTCATTGGCAAAGCTTTAAGGTCAATGTTTTTGTCTTGATACCCCTTTGCAAGGGCAAAGTATAGGTCAAGCTCATCTGAAAAAACTTTTTTAAACTCCTCTGGTATGCTACCTACAAGCATTGCATGGTCTAAAAAAGTGTCATAGAACGAAAAATCATTTGATGGTATCAGGTCAACACCATATTCTTTTTGAAGTTGCCAGTGAGTCTTTTTCAAGTTTTTTGAATTTTGGATGAGCTCCTCTTTTGAAATCTTTTTGTCAAGATAGTTTTCTACCCATCTTTTTAGCTCTCTGTTCTGTCCTATTCTTGGAAAACCAACAACCGAAATCATCTTACGCTTTCTACCTCCCAAATAAAAATATTATTTGCCGTCAGAAAAACAAATGGGTCTTTACTGCCAACAAAAAAGACACATGTGCGTCAAGGCAGTAAAGACCCGTTTTTACCATTCTCAAAAAGCTTGTACTTTTAAGGTGCTTTTTTAAAGAAACAAAAAGCTTTGAGAAATAAGGTGTAGCAGAGGTTAAAAATGACAAAACACCCCTCCGGTCTTTACCACCCTGACTGTACTTCCCACCGAAGACAGTACAAGGCATCTCAAGCAGGCAGGTCTCCTGGCTCGCACCTCATCCAAAACTCTCTTTGGCCTTCCCAGAAGGCAAGCTCCACTTTCAAAAGAGGAACTACACCTTCCAGTGGCAAAAGTTTATTGAGAGCTTGTCAGTGCTCACAGTAGCGGGGGCTGCAGCGGATTTTCACCGCTTTCCCTATTAAGCCGCCGCATGGCAGCACCTGCTTGATAGGTAAAAGGCCTGTTGCAAATATTCAATTTTTCAAATTTGTATTGTATATTTGCGATGAAAATTGATAGTTGCATTTATGCAATGCATTTTATATCAAACATGTTAATTGAAAAGTTAGGAGTTGTCAATATATAAAAAGACTACGGAAATTTTTATCTAAAATTCGGCACAGATTATAAAATTATTTCTATTTAAGATTTGATTGAAAAATGGATGAGGATATTAAAATTTATAATATTAGGTAGTTAAACGAAAACATTACCAACAATACATAAAACAAACACAAATTATTGATTCCATTCATAAGCGAAAGAAAACTTCTTACCTTCTAACTTTCTAAGAAGTTGCTCAAATAGAAAAGTAATTAGTATCCAATCAATATACCTTTTATAATTTCTAAAGCCCTTGAGCCTTACATTCTCAAGATTATATTCACCTTTTAATTTACTAAATAGTCTTTCAATCTTTGTTCGCTGTTTGTATAGCTTTTTACCCTCTTTGGGTTTCTAAAAATCTTATGTTCTTGCTTCTAAAACTATTGCTAACATTGTTTTTATCTTTCATGTTTCTTTTGTTTATCCCAGCAACAAATTTAACTTTAAGCTTATTTGCTATATTAAACCATCTGCTACAATCGTATCCCGCATCTGCTAATACAATCTCACAGACAAAGCCCCATGCCCTATACAAAAGCTCTTCTTGTCGCAAGTCTACTCATTTGCCCCTGTTAAAATCCAGAAAAGTGGTATTACTTCTTCTTTACCTGTACACAAAAGATGTAATTTGTATCCCCTGTAAAATCCTATTGTAATATGTATACCTATTTTTGCTTCTGAATCATTTTTGGCACTTCTCAAAGGTGTAGAATCTACTATCGCTATACTAATATCAGGTTCTATTTCAGCTATTAGTATCTCTCTTATATCTTGCATGTATTCTTCTTCTATTTTTCTTGACAACTTTGCAAAATATGAATAGTCCGGACTTTCTTCTATACCTACTACTTGCTTAAACTCTGTGTCTTGATTTATTCGATATTCTAACTTTCTGAAACTTTTTATCCCCTTTTTAACTTTATAAACCAAACAAGCTATTATCTGAAACAGATTAAATTTCCCCGGTCGTCCCCTTCTATTTTGCTTTATCTTCCTCGATAAAACTTCAGTAACCTTTTTTATTACAAAAAGCAGCTTTAAAAATTTCTTATTTTGTGTTTTAATATTCTTAGTCATTTTTTCCCCCTTGTGTTTTGTTGTGGTTTTCTCTTAAATTAAAATTATAACACAAGGGGCTTTTTTCTTTTGTTACTATGTTTACTCTATATGGTTATTTCTTTTATTCAACAACCTCAGCTGTGCCAAAATCTACTGCTGGTCCAACGTAAAGTTTTTTGTCGTCAGAAATATAAGCTAAAAAGTAGTCATATAAGCTGTTTCTTATTTTATCAACTAATGTTTCAGCTAAGTAATAAGTTGCTCCACCAACTACAATAATGCCGGCTACACCAAGAATGGCATACAAAAGAGATTCAAGAAGTCCTAATGCCCATGGCAGAGCTATAACATACTGTGCCAAGACAGTATCAGAATCACCAATATTATACTCTTCTTTTGTTTTTTCATCAATCAATTTTGCTTTTAAATTCTCACCATCAAAGTATTCTACTTTTACAGAAAAGTTTCTTTCTTCTAGGCTTGATGTGTCCAAACTTTTATCAAACTTTTTACCAGCAGTTGGCTTGACTTTTAATTTTATCTCATTTGTATCTTTGTCAAGTGTAGCAATATACTTGTATCCTTAATACTCAGCTTCTGCTGCTTTAATTTTTTTGTCAATATCATAGACTTTTATTTTACTTTCCAAACATCATATCTTGGCTTTGCAAAGCTGACAGAATTGATAAGAAAATTTGAATTTCACAAGACCAAAGCCAAATATATTATCTTTACCTTTTTCACCGAGGTCTTCAGAAAGTTTTAGCAATACATTATAGATTTTATCTTTGTTTATGCTGTGTTTAGGGGGCAAGCCCCACTTTTCTGGTTTGCTTAAGATGAGAGCGATAATTGCTGTCAGGTGTGCAGCAGCCACAGAGTTTCCACTTGAGAGTTTGTAGCTATTGTTTGGAGCTGTGGACAAAATATTTTCACCATAAGAGCAAAAATCAATTTTGCCTTGAGAAGAAAACTGAGATATTTGATTTTTGCAGTTGACAGAAACAACAGATATAACCTCATTGTATGATGCTGGAAAGCCTGCTTTTGAACCGAATGAATTTCTTGCCGAGGCAACAATGATTATTCCATGTTTTGTTGCTTTTAAAACAGCTTTTCTGAGTTTTGGATTATCAGATGAGGTAGAAAAACTCATGTTTACAATGTTAATCTTGTTTTTAATACAAAAGTCATGAGCATGTAAAACGAGGTCAACTTTTTCCTTCAAGTTTTTTATTTAAGATTTTTAAGATGAAAATTTCATCAGCATCAGGTGCAATGCCGACAATACCAAAGTTATTATTTTGAGCTGCGATTATACCTGCGATAAAAGTTCCATGTCCTGTTTCATCTGATGCGGGTTTGTTTGGTTCTATAAAGTTAATAGTTTTGATGATATTTGCATGTTTTAAATCAGGATGGTTCAGGTCAATACCGGAATCCAGAATAGCAATTTTAACATTTTTGCCTCTTGTAAATTTCCATATTTTTGTGATACCAAGTTTTTTGTAGCTCCATGGAATAATTTGCTTTTTATAGGCTTGTTGAGGGTTTTGAGTAGAAGGATTATTACTCATGTAGAGATTGGCAGCAATTATTGATGATAATATTGCAAAGATAGCACCTGACAGTAAAAGAAGCTTCTTGTGTTTGCACAACAAATTAGAACCTCTTAACAAAATAAATAGGATTAAAGTATTTAAGAGGTGATAAGCATAATGATAGTTATCAACCCCTTTCAATGGATAAAATAGCTATAAATACTTATATAAAAAACGCCAAAGGCAAATTAAATAAATTTTATTTTCTTAATGTAAAGAGTTTAAATAAATGGAATTGTTTAAAAACTAAGAATAACTTTAGTATAGCTTTTAACCAAAACTCAACCTGTCTACAATATTTATCATGAGTTGTAAACAAATTTTATTTGAACTTTCTGCAAAAGTCAGATTAAAAATAAATCTAATTTTTCCCATAGTACAAAGATATTTACTACAGCTAAAAAATGTGCGAAAATATATAGATAGAAATTTAAATAAGATTAAAAGTCTCAGTAGGAGGTCTTCTATTTTGAATACAAAAGAATATTTTAACAGTTTAGCAGATAAATGGGATGTACTTATAAAGCATGATATTGACAAGATAGAGTTTTTATTAGGTCTTCTAAAAATTAAAAAAGGTTCATATATTTTAGATGTGGGTTGTGGTACAGGTGTTTTGACAGAGCATTTGTTAAAAAGGGTTGGAAGTGAAGGTAAAGTCTTTGGTGTAGATTTTTCAGAAAAGATGATAGACATAGCTAAGAGTAAATTTAATGATTTTCCAAATGTTGAGTTTATAGTTGAAGATGTAAATTTATTAACTTTCAAAAACTATTTTGATTACATAATTTGTTATTCGGTATTTCCACATTTTGAAGATAAGAAAAAGGTTTTAAAACAGCTGCATAAAATGCTTAAAAATGGTGGAATTCTTTTAATTGCTCATTCACAGTCAAGAAAGGCTATTAATCAACTTCACAAAAGTTTGCCTGCTCCCGTGAATAATCATTTTCTTCCTAATACTTATTTCATCAAAATGATTGCTAAGGAGTATTTTTTTAATATAGAGACTATTGATAATGGTGAAATTTTTGCAATTGTCTTGAAAAAGAAAAATCTCTAAATTGATGAAAGTGAATCTTTTAACTTGATAAGAAAAACGACAGTTTTTCAAAGCTGGACAAGAAAAATCTTGCTAATGACAATGTTGGTCTAATACTTTTTTTATGGCTGAATTTTTAACAGTTTCACAGGTATTTTTATCCGTTGAGCCAACTTCCCTTATAACACTATAATGTATCAGGTATATGTCATGCACAATTTTATTTTAACCCCTTACGATTTTGGGATAATATAGCATTAAAAGCAGTAAATGTTAATATAAAGAAACACAGTGCAAAAGAAAATGTAAGCCGTCTATTATCAGAGTAGGATGAGTTCAGGACTAAGAGGATGGAGCGAACAAGGAGCAGAAGTGATGGTAAAGATATTAAATTTTAAGTATAATGGTGTAAACTTGAAAGAAGTATATTTAAAAGAAATTTGTACAAAGAAAGAGAAAGAAGATAAAATATTAAAAGAAATTGTGAGAAAAAATGTCAAGAAGATAAAAAAACATATAGAGAAGATAAGGAATAATGTACCAATTTTAGCAAGAGGAAAAGTTGATTTGATGTTTAGAGTGCTGAAAGGTCTAAGTACTGGAGATTTCCTTAAATGCAGTCGTGTTTTAATTAAAAATTTCCCTACAAACTCTTGACACTATCTGCATTCAAATTGTGTTGAAAAAAACTGAAACTTGGATGTATAATAAAAACAGTTGAGGAAACCATATTCAAAACCTGTCTACAAAAATGTAAAAATAAAAATCAAACCGCAGCAAAAGCTGTGGTTTTTGCTTTTTGTAGCATAAATACACTGGTTTATGGTATAATCATTATTAGATAGCCTCTCTTTGGTAGTTTGCAGATAAAAGTTTTTAATGAGAAAAAGAAAAAGGAGATAAAGCTTACAACAATGGAAATAGTTATAGATGAGATAAGGAAACTGGCTAAAGAAAGAAAAATAAAATGGCAAAACCATATGATACAAAGAATGAGAGAAAGAAATATAACAAGAACAGATGTATTGGAATGTATACAGGAAGGCGAAATTATAGAACAATACGATAAAGATTATCCTTATCCGAGCTGCTTAATATTGGGCAGAACCAAAAAGGGGAATGTGTTGCATGTTGTTTGTGCTGTTGGAGAAGGATGGTTATGGCTTATAACCACTTATTATCCTTCAAAAGATGAGTGGTGTGATGATTTCAAAACAAGGAGGAAGAAAGAATGAAATGTTCATTGTGCGGTGCAAGCATGATAGAAGGGAAAGTCAAACATATTGTAGACACGGAAAAACAAACTATCATTATTAAGGACGTTCCCGCTCTTGTATGCCATCAATGTGGAGCGTCATTCCTTGATGACGAAGTTGCTGAAAAACTTGAAAAGATAGTAGATGAACTATTAAAAAGCAAGACTGAAATTGTTATTGCAAATTATTCAGAAATAGCTGCATAGTGGTATAGTCAACTACCCACCGCTCATAGGAGCGGGGGCTTGTCAGCAGGGGTGAACTGCTGACAGGTCTGCCTGCTGGCAGGTAGTTGAATGTGGGTGATGCTGTAGCGGAACCTGACGTTCCGGGACGACACTCCCAGTTCCGGGAGACAGCGGTGCAATCCCGCAGCCTTACACAGGGTGCTACAGCACGCCTCAGGGAGACCTACCACCCTTCAGGGTGCCCAGATCACAGGGCTCCTGAACAAGGAGGGGAAGAATATTGGTAATCTTCACCGTTGACAAACATGGAAGACCAGGACACCCAACAAGAAGATTTGATATGGTAAGAAAACTGGTAAAGCAGGGTAGAGCAAAAATCATTGGTGGTGGAACTTCTGGCAAACCACCGGTTGTGATGTTCCTCGACAGGGAGTTTGACTACACCAAAACGATAGAAAGACGTCTCTTTGTAGTACTTGACCCGGGATACCACCACATAGGCTTTGCAGTATGCGAACTTCGCTGGGGCGTATTGATTGTCTACTGTATAGGGGTTTTAGAAACAAGAATCCCTGAAATTAAGGACTTGATGACCAAAAGAAGGGGATACAGACGAAACCGCAGGTACCACTCAAGGTGCAGGAAAAAACGAATGTCCAAAAGACAGAGTAGAGTCCTGACAAAATTCAAAGCACCAAGAAATGTAAGAACAAAGGATAGAACAAATGCAACACTTAGACATGGCATAGAAACCCACCTTAACCTTTACAAAAAACTCTTAAAGTTTTTTCCATTCCCAGTAGAGCAGTTTGTGTTCGTTATGGAAGACAACATCTTTGATGTCAGAACAATGACGTGGGGTAAGACAGATGGTACAGGGTATCAAAAATCACCCAGAGTTCCAGCAGAGAAGAAGTGTATTCTCTGCGGTACAGAAGACAATCTGCAGAAACACCATTTGATACAGCGCAAATGTGGTGGTACAGACGTTCAGGAAAACGTGGTATACCTTTGCAGGGACTGTCATGAAGATGTCCATGCTGGAAGGGTGTATATCCCGGTAGATGGTGTCAAGCAGTGGCGTGCACTGGGTACAGTCAATGCAATAATAGGACGTTTGCGAGAAATACCATGGTTGAAGTTTGTACCTGCATCTGATGTGGTACAGATGAGAAAAAGGCTGGGTCTTGAGAAAGGACATGCAAACGATGCTCTGGCAACAGCAGCGGTCTTTTGCAACTGTACAGAAACTGACAGAACACACATGATTGAACTGAACATGGTAAAGTTCAGAAGACACAACAGGGCAAGAATACACGCTGTAAGAGACAGACTGTACAAGGTTGATGGTAAGATTGTGGCGAAGAACAGACGAAAAAGGACAGACCAGAAAGAACCGTCCTTTGCAGATATATCACCATTGCCGCCGGAAATTCAAAGAAAACTCAAGGTGTATCCCGGTACAAAGATTCTTAACCCACTGCGAAAAGAAATGCCGACCATTGCAGGTGAAGTATGGGTTCACGAACCAACAGGCAAGAGGTTTGTAACAACAGGTGTGGTATCCCAGAAGTATTTGTATTCGCCACAGCTGGAGAAAATAGTGGGGAAGACATACGTCAAACCAGAAGAGTGCAAACGTATACTCCGCAACGAAGGAATAGTTGTCATGTACAACAGTCTATACCACAGTTAAGAACCCACTTGTTACCAACAGCGCATTCATCTCCATCTTAAAGAAGATGGAGTCTTCTGCGTTAGTTTGTGATAAAAGTTGTAAACAAAAATTTTAAACGAAAAAGGTGATTTCGTTATGTTGTTTACAGTAGTAGTAAGCAAAGAAGACAACTGGTATATAGCTAAGTGCATAGAAAACAGTGTAGCTTCCCAGGGAAAAACCATAGAAGAAGCAATAGCCAATTTAAAAGAAGCTCTTGAACTTTACTATGAAGGAGAAGAGATACAAAGACCACAGATGCCACCGCTGATAACTACCATAGAGGTGGCAGTATAAATGTCATCAAAATATCCTATACTAAAGCCACAGGAAATAATAAGAGCACTCAAAAAGCAGGGTTCAAGGAAGTATCACAAAGGGGTAGTCATCTCAAGCTCAAAAAAGGAAATCCGACAAGAATTGTAATTATCCCAATGCATAAAGAAGTTGCAAGAGGAACATTGAAAAGTATTCTGGAACAAGCAGGAATAAGTCTGGAAGAGTTTTTGGAACTTCTTTAGGTTTTTGTTAATCTCCAGCGGCTTAATTATTGCAAAATCTGAAAATTGGATATATAATAAAAACAGTTAGCAAAACCATGTTCAAAATGCGTCTACAAAAATGTAAAAAATAAAAACCAAACCGCAGAAGAATCTGCGGTTTTTGTTTTTTCGAGGTGTTTAAAATGCCAAAAAGACCATCAAGGCTTTGTATTCGGGAAGAATTTCAAATTTTAAAACTGCTCCTGCCAGAAGTTATCCTCTTTTTCTTGATGCTTGTAATGCTTGTCGTTCAAATACTCATTGCTTTGCTATATTAAGCTTTTGCAAATCAAGCAAAAACCTGCTATAATATACTTAAAACATTTACCAAAAGTGTAGCTTGTAGGTGTTTATACAGAGTGTCAAATTTTTTGTTATTGCAATTTCAACCTATAGTGGTATAATATATACAGAACAAATTGCCACAAATGTATCTTTTAGGTGTTTATAAAGAGTGTCAAAGTTTTTATGTGAGTAAAACGAAGGTAAGTAAAATCAAAAAGAAGTTAGCCACGGCAAAAGTTAGGAAGTAAATTTGCCGTGGTTTTTTGTTTTTTAGCAGACAAAATTTCTGTGCAGTAAATTTCAAAACCATGGTATAAATATAATGAGAAAGAACTTAAGCAAAAAGGAGCTGATATAGTCATGAAAAAACTTTTGAGCTTTGCAATCATCCTGAGCCTGCTTTTGAGTCTTGCCTTCCCAGTAGCACAGGCAAGAACAATCACACAGAAAGTACAGGCAGCAATAAACAAAATAGACTACATCACAGCAGGTGAGTTTGTGACATCGCTCTTGCTGGGTGCGAATGTAAAGCCCAATGGTATAGCAGACTACTGGGGGAAAGCTCAGACTATGGGCTTGATACCGGGTGAGGTCAAAAAAGACAAGCCACTTACAAGAGCACAGGCAAGCTACATTGTGTGGAAGCTCATCAATGCAGTGCCAGAGCTTAAGGATAAGAATATACCTGTCAAAACCGAAATACTCACACCATGGGATTTAACACTGAGAGGTAGAGGTTACTTGTATGACTATATGACAGACCTTGACTTTGTGCTGTACTGGTCTGACCTGCTCATAATTGACTATTACTATGCAGATGGAAGGGTTAAGACAAAGTATGTCTGGGACGTACTAAAAGGTTATGTCATGAGAGATGATTATGCCAAGTTCCTGCAGGACTTTGCAAAGAAATGTCCTGATAAGCTGAAATTTGCTCCTAAAACTGAAGGTGGATATATAAAGTATGATAAGGAGTTTAAAAGCTATTATTATCAATTGTCTTTTGACCCAAAGTCTTATTACCCTATTCTTATTCGTACTAAGGATTCTGGTGGCAGAGAATGGAATATAGCTTACGACCCACGTGCAAACAAGTATCTTGAAGAATATATCAAGAACCATCCACGCAAGTTTGCACTTGACCATACGAGGTTTGCACAGATGGCAGATGATTACACAAAAATACCGCAAGCATACAGAGAGCCAATGCTAAGACTTGCCGACCTTGGTATCATAACTCCTGAAATGTCACCACTGTACGTGTCAAAGATAAGATTTAATCCTGCAAAGATGCTCACAAGAGCAGAAGCAGTTGCAATGATTTCAAGAGTGTTCGATGAGTCAAAACGAGAAGTATATGACGAGTTTAAATGGCAACTGAGAAGCTACGTGGATATGAAAACAGGAATCAAATACTACTGGGATGAATATAAACGAATTTACAGACCAATGATGAGTATTTACAACAAGAATGAGTACGACAGACTCGAAAGTAGCGATACTCCCAAATTTGGTGAACCAATATTAACCTTCAGAATGGACGAAATGAAGTTGCTGGCAAGAATCAAACAGGCTATAAAGAATGTTTCAGACCCTTTAATAGGGGATTCATTCGTAAGATATTCCTTTGCTGGATTAGAATTTATTATGCCGTGGGTTTTTGACAGTTCCATTATTCCATGGGAAGATAAGCCGTTTTATCGTAAACCATGGTATTACAAGATGGACTTTAATTATCTTTTAGTTCCTCTTGCATACAAGAAAGAGGCAATAGCTGACGCAAAGCATTATACCAACCCAAAAACCAAACTTCCGGCGGATGGTATTGTAAAGTGGTACGGTGATGTATGTATATGGTATGTCAACCTCAATGGAGAAGACAATGTGGGTTACTGGTGCACAACGAACCCCACATACAAAGGTTATTTTGAGAAAGCAAAAGTTCTGTATGCAAAACCTGACCCGAATATCAAATAAAACGGGAGGTGAATTTAATTGCAGAGACGTAAAAAGAGCCTGTTAAAGGCTCTTTCTTTTCTTGTGGTGTTTTCAATCTTACTGAGTTTGTTCCCTGTTTTCCCACCAGTAGTTAAAACAATGGCTGATAATTTTTCAGACAAAAGAGATGAGGTTTATGAAGGTGGTTCAAATTTCAGTGAGTACAAAGGTGTAACACGTGATAAGTGCGCAGAAAGTTATGGGGTTTTTAAGGAAATCAAAATACCATCAACTAGTTCAGCTGCAGACAATCTTACTTCATATGCCAAGCAAAAGTGCCAGTCAGGTGTGTACGGTTATGGAATAGAAATAAAAGACAATAAAACATACTACATCATTCCCCTTAACGTAGAAGCAACAATAGACAGGGGTTATGCGATATACGGTATTCCAGAAGATGTGGCGGACAACTTCACAAAAGCACAACCGGGATTCAAGCAGGTGTCTAATGGATACTTCTACGCCACACTCGGTGCAGATGAGTACTATCATCTTTCTTCACCTGGCAATGGAGTTAGAGGATACTTCAGATACTGGGGATTTTCCCAGACCGGCGCAGTGCAGTCTGATAAGGATTTCCCACCTGATAGAGATTATGTACCTGTAACATCCAGTACAAAAATTTTGTACAAGCCATGGCAGAACTCAACAGCAAAACAGATTTGTGCAGTGGCAGATTCATATAACCCTTCTAATGTCAGTCCAAACGCAATCACGCAGGTCTGGAGCGCACTTTCTAGGTTCAAAGATATGAAGGGACAGACTCTGGCAGATGCCATAAACATAACACAAACACAATATGGTTCAAAGATAAGCTCAGCGTCCATGCTTGCAGATTATGCAATGATTTCGAACGCAACACCATATGCAGGTGCTCAGGTAGTTCTTGTTCTGCAGGAAGCTGATGGCTGGATACATTACAGGACATATGATGGTATTCCACCAAGAGCAAAACCTCAGGTTACAACTGACAGTATGAGCTATAAAGTTACATCCCAGAGTTACCTTGTTAAGAATAGCGATGGTACACTTAAATATGACCCGGCTGTTAACTATGACCCTGTACTGTACATTGACATCACAGGTAAAATGACAGACTATTGGTATACAAACAGGAATAAACTCTATTACAAGGCTTTCAACTACACAAGAGACGACGTTACAAAGTATGCTGCAAGGATAACTTCTGTTAAGATAAACGGACAATCAGTCAGAGACTTGTCAAGAATTATGTGTTTCCAATTTATAACGTAAGTTGTAAAGTTGGGTTATGTTATTGATGCATTTTCTAATACTGAAAAGCTCCATTTTTCCATTTTGTACGGCGTAAGTTCTCTTCTTGTTAAGTAAATATTAATTTCTAAGACTATGAAAGCCCTGAAAGTATCCACCTGAATTTATTTCTTGTCTTTTCAATCATGCTGTTTACACGCAAGGAGGCGTCTGTAGCAAAGAATATGCTTCCTTAATTCCTCAGGGTATTTCATATGAACAGAATAAAACTCTGCTTTTTCTGACATTGCAGCAATAAAATCGAGGATATTTTGAAAGGTATCCATCGCAAAGTTCTTTAAATTTCAATACAGCTTCATCGAAATCAGAAGAAGAGATTTTGATTTTGTCCAAACTCTTGTTAAAAGCTGAAAGCTAAATCTTTTGTCATATGTTTTCTGACATTACGCTCAAGGTGAACAAAAGCAAGCTAAAGGTCAGCAAGAGGATAAGCAAGTTTGACAGCATCTATAATACCAGGAAAGTCATCACTTATGACAATTAAAACTTCTTTAAGACCTCTTGTAATTAAATCGTCAAAAACTTTCATCCAATCAGCCTTATTTTCTTTGCCGAAGAAAGGGCAGAATACCAAAGATATCTTTTTTGCCTTTCTTGAGTCGATACTGAGGCTGGCATTGCAAGTAGCATGTTTTGCTTTTAGAATTGTCCTTAACTTCGTTTTTGAATAACCGTCGATGATGGAGAGCAAAAGCACTTGTTGGTAGTTCTCTTTTTTAGAAACTTAAGCTCATTTTTAAGGTCTTCTTTGATTTTTAGTATTTCATTTTCGGAATATGGAAGATTCAAAGCTTTCAAAGTCTTGAGAAGGGAAAGCTCAATAATAACCATTGACGTACTTGCGACATAAGAAGGGAGGCAGTCAAACTATCAACTCTTTTGTAGCGGAAAGAAGAGGATAGAAGGTGGGAAATTCTAAGGGCGTGTGCGAGGGACAGAGATTTAAAGATACAGGGCAGGTGTTGCAAGTTTTACTTCAATAAAAACCATTGCCTTTGTCATTGTCATTTTTAGCAAGGGTTACTTATCTTTCCTATAACATAAAACAATCGAGCAAGTTTTACTTGTAGTTGCTAAAGAAGCTTTGCGGATAGAGCCATCACAGGAAGCAATACATATTTAATACTTGCTTCTTGAGCCATATTTTTAGCAGGCTCAATAAATTTCGTTTTTATTCATTTTAAGTAGCCCCCTTGATGATTATTTCAATACAAATTATACAGTGGACACAATTTTATTTTAACTCCCGCAACTCTTATATGCACTCCTTACAAATCAGGATACCAGGGAAGCTTACAGAGAACTTGTGCAGGAAATAGCATCCGGTTCACAAAGGTTGCACCATATAAAGTACAAACTTCAAGGCGGAGAAACGCAACCAAAATACATTGCACCACCAGAAACAAGGGACAAAGTCTATAGAGAGTTTTTGAAGTTGTTACAGTTAAACGAAGAACACAAAGCAGACCTGCTCAGACCTAGTTTGTCCAAAGTAGCTATCAGGGCAAAAGGTTACAAAACACTCTTTTTAGAAAAAGAAAAAAGGTTTGAGATTTGTAGAACTCTGCAAGCAAAAGGTTACGGTTTGGAAGGTATTCCTGGATTTTTCAAGCACAAAACTATTGGGGAGTGGGATTATAAACCTTACCAGGGCTATGCAATCCCAGTCAGAAACTTTGAAAGGCAGATAGTTGGGTTACTCGTCGGAATGAATGAGCCAGCACTTTCAAAATACCGCTGGTTCTCTTCATCGAACAGCAAAAATGTCGGAACACCGGCAGAAGCAAACTTGTATTTTACAGGTGGTTGCACTGATGGTGTTGTTTACATTACAGAAGGAGCATTAAAAGGAGATGTGGCAGCATATTTGTCGGGGAAGATGTCCAATTTAAGGGAATTGGCGATTATCTGCTGAATCTTACCCAGCAAAGGAGCGCTTGAAAAGCGCTCCTTTGCTTTTTTTGACAAATCATCCAGTAGTTGATGTTAGAAAAATGTTAAAAAAATCAACTGGAAACCTGATACCTTCCGGCAGTATAGGCCACAAAATCAGCAAAATAAAAATGGCGGAGAGAGAGGGATTTGAACCCTCGGTACCCCTTTTGGGGGTACACACGATTTCCAGTCGTGCGCCTTCGACCACTCGGCCATCTCTCCGCTACTATATTCCCTTTTCACTTTATCTATTATAAGGCATATTTTGAGTTTTGACAATGGGAAAGTTACTTAATAAAAATTAATAAAACTAAAAATATATTGCTTAAAAAATCAAAAATGCTTCTATTTATGAGAAAAGAAATAAAAAGAGATAAATTTGTTGTATTTACATCGATATTTTCGACAAAAACTCTGAAATTAAGTCCTTGACAACTTTTTAAAAAGCCTTTATAATATTTACCCCCTCTATTTACAAAAAAAAAGAATAGTGATATAATAATATTGTTTTTGAATGTAATAAAATAAGAATTTTTATGCAGTCTGAAAACTAAATATTTTTAGAGGGGCAGTGATGTTAAGGTGGTTGATAAACTTCACCTTCAACAGCTGAAAAAAGATATCGAAGCCCTAAAAGGTGAAAAGGTTTTAATTCGTGCAAATAAAGGACGCAAAAAGATGATTGAGGTTGAAGGTATTTTAGAGAACACTTATTCAAACATCTTTGTTGTCAAGTTTCCAGTTGACAGAGAATGCAAACAGTTCAGGTGTGTGACATACACATATTCAGATCTCATTACAAATACAGTAGAAATTATACTTTGTAGGACAAATACAAAGGTAAGCGTTATGTAAACTCTATGGTTTAATCAACTTTTCCTGTACGTTTTTATTATAATCAAAAATACTGATTTGTCAACTACTCAAAAAGAGCTTATTCTAAAACTTTTTAGAGTAAGCTCTTTTTTGTTTTACATATTCATGGGACATCCCTGCATATATTTTATAGTAAGAAGATTGAAAACAACAAATGGAGGCAAGTTTAGAGTTGGAAAAGAGATTTGAAAAGGTTGAATACATGAATGTTTATGGTACAGATTCACAAAAAGTAATTGTTGAAGGAGAAATTTTGCTTCCAGAGATGAAACCAGATGCTTTAAAAGTGCTTCAAACTGACAGTGAGGTTTTGATTACCAATGTTGAAATTTTAAATGACAGGGTAATTGTTCAAGGTGAAATAGAATTTAAAGTGATTTATCTCTCATCTGACCCGCAGAGGAAAGTTGTCTCTGTTTCAAGTTCAGCAGAGTTTTCAAAGACATTTGATATATTGGGAGTAAGACCTACAATGGCGTATGAGGTCAAAGATGATCTCATTTATACCTTTTGCTCTCTTTTGAGTCCACGCAAACTTTCTGCCAAGGCAATTGCAGAGATTACCGTTTTGATAAAAGCCCCAGCTACTGTTGAGTATCTTGCCGACATTGAAGAAGATTCAATAAAGTATTTAAAAGAAAAAATCTCAATTTCAAATCCTCGTACCATGACAGAGGAGATTTCAAAAAGAGAGATTTTAGAGATACCTCAAGGTAAACCTTCAATCAGAGAAATATTGCGATGTTTTGCAAGGCTTTCAGACAGGAACATCAAGTTTGACAGGAAAAAGATGACCTTTGACTTAAAAGTAGACTTAAAAACCCTCTACTCACCAGATATTGGTCAAAATCCTATTGAGATGGTTGAACATGAGGTATTAATTCAGCACTACTCTGAACTTCCAGACAGTCCCGATGATGTAGAACCAGTTGTTAAATTTTATATCAAAAGCTTCAGAGTTTTGCCTAAGACTGATGAAATAGGCGAACTTCGCAGGATAGAGTATGATATAACCATTGAAGCTGAGATAACATTTCATGCTGTAAAAACCATTGAACCCATTGTGGATGCATATTCGACAGCGTATGAGATAAAAGATTCTAAAAAACTTCTCAGCATAGAACAATTTGTTGGGAAAGCTCGGCATATGCATCTTTTAAAAGATACAATTACACTACCTATTGAACCTGAACAGGTATTTTCAGTCTCTGGCAGGATAGAGGTGGATGTTATAAAGCCAGAAAAGAATAAAGTTAATGTAAAAGGTGTTGCTGTTATCTTTTTGATTTATCTTTCAAAAGACCAGCAGGACATTATAAAGAATACGACATCTCAAATTCCTTTTGATTTGAAATTAGATTTAGAAGGGGTAGAAGAGACCGACAGAACATTTGCAAATATTGAGATAGAAAACATATCATTTTCTATAATTTCTACATCTGAAATTGAACTGCGGATTCATCTTGCAATTGAAGTGTGGATAAAAAGAGCGCTATCAAAAGAGATTTTGTCTGATTTAGAGCTTGTAGAAGAGATAAAAAAAGAAGAGGAGAGACTTGCAAGCGTGTACATTTATACTGTCCAGAAAGGTGATACTCTGTGGAAAGTTGCAAAAAAATACAGAACAACAGTAGAAAAAATTATTGATTTTAATCAAATAGAAAAAGAAGAAATTGTCCCTGGGCAAAAACTTTTAATAGTAAAATAGAAACTAAACTGCCTCATTTAGAAGTGAAATTCCAAATGAGGCAGTATTTTTTATGATTTTACAGGAGCTTTTTTGAGGATGATATCTATGCATTTGTTTACGTCACCTGCGCCAATAGTTGCAATAATGTCTCCTTTTTTAGCCTCTTTTACTACATAACAGGCAATATCTTCAAAGTTGCTTATATACTCACAGTCAATTCCAATTTCTTTTAGTTTCAAATAAAGCTTTTCAGATGTAATTCCAAAAACATTTTTTTCACGTGCGGCATATACATCTGTGACAATAACCTTGTCAGCCAATTTCAGGCTCTCAGCAAATTCGTTCAAAAGAGTTTTAAGCCTTGAAAATGTATGCGGTTGGAATATGGCAAGAACCTTTCCTTCAGAGATCTTTTTCAGGGTAGCAAGTGTTGCCTTGATTTCGGTTGGATGGTGAGCATAGTCATCATAGAGGTATATACCATTAAACTCTCCTACCTTTTCAAGCCGACGGGAAGCACCGCAAAATTCAGAGAGAGTTTGTTCAATTGTGAAACTTTCTATCCTCAACTTTGACGCAACTGCAAATGCAGCGAGCGCATTATAGACGTTATGAAAACCAGGAATATTGAGTTTTATATGAGCTAAAATCTCATTGTTTTTGTTTTTAACGTCAAATTCATAATATCCGTCATTGTAACTGATATTGTCGGCAAAAATGTCAGCTTTTTCTTTTGTAGATATACAAACTACTTGTGTGTGAAGCTTACTTATAACATCTTTAACATTTTTGTCGTCACAGTTTGCAACTATAAACCCTGAACTTGGAATTTTCATTGCAAACTTTCTAAAAGACTCTTTTATTGAATCTATGTCTTTGAAATAATCCAAATGATCATTATCAATGTTTAAAATAACTCCGATTGTAGGTTTGAACTTTAAAAAGCTATCTACATATTCACATGCTTCAACAACCAGATAATCTTTTGAACCAATCACAAAATTTCCACCGAGTTGTTTTACAAATGCACCTACCAAAATTGTAGGATTATAATTTGCTTTTTTTAGGATGTAACCAATCATAGAAGTTGTGGTTGTTTTTCCGTGTGTACCTGCGATTGCAATGACATTTTTAAAATTTCTCATCAAAAGCCCTAAAAATTCTGCCCGTTCATAGATTTTCAGATTCATCCTCTTTGCAGCTAAAAGTTCGGGATTGTCTTTTGAAATTGCTGCAGTATATATCACAGTTTCATCGCCGTGTATATGACTTTCATCATGACCAATATATACATTTATTCCATTTTCTCTTAGCATTTTTGTAGTAGCGCTTTCTTGAATGTCAGAACCTTCAACACAAAAACCCTGGTTTTTGAGTATTAAAGCGATTGCGCTCATTGATATTCCGCCAATACCTATAAAAAAATACTTGTTCATTTTGAAAAAATTACCTCCAACCTGAAAGTTTTAATGCTGAAATATTTCTACATTCTATATTATACTTCCTTTTTGATTGGCTTGTTAAAAATTTTTGTAAGGACTTCTTTATCTTTTATCAATCTAAACAGACTGTTCTTTGTAACACTTAAAATCATTATAATTATACATTAATTTCGCAAACTGTAAATCTTATTAATTAAGTAAACATTTAGATACAGCTTTTTGTTATCATTGTTCAACAAAATTTAGCACATTTCATACAAAATATGTATTGATTTTGTCCAGATTAGCTGCTATATTCATGTCTATAGGCGAAATCGATTACTAAAAAACAAAATTATATGGAAGAGGATGAGAAAGATGAAGTATACCATAAAAGATATAGCAAAGATGACTGGTTATTCTGTAGCAACAATTTCAAGAGCACTGAGCGGAAAAAAAGGAGTAAGTGAGGAAAAAAGAAATGAAATTTTGAGAATCATAGACCAACTTGGATATATTCCAAACCAGAGTGCAAGGAAACTAAGGAGCAAACAAACAAAAAATATTCTTGTGATGATACCAGATATAGAAAATTACTTTTTTAATAAGCTAATAAAAGGTATTGAAGCAGAGGCGCGTGAAAAAGGTTATAATATCATCCTTGGCGATTTTTCAGACTCTCAGGAAATTGAAGAAGAGTACTACAAGATGATGAAAGGGCAGATAGCAGATGGGATATTGATTGTTGGAAGTTTGAGTGGGCCTCAAAAGGTTATTGAAATGTCCAGACAGTTTCCAATGGTTGTGATTTCTGACTATTTTTCAGACGAGCTTGTGACTGTGTGTATTGACAATTTCAAAGCTGCATATGATGCTACCATGTTTTTGTACAAATGTGGATATCGAAGAATTGCTAAAATAACAGGGAAAATTGGATCGATACTATCTCAAGACAGATTGAAAGGATATAGGATGGCACTTGAGAACTTAGGGTTAGATAGAGATGAAAAATACATAAAATATGGTGATTTCAAGTACGAAAGTGGCTACAGGCTTGCAATAGAACTCTTAAATGCAAAACCTTGTCCGGATGCAATATTTTGCTCAAACGATGAAATGGCAATTGGTGCATGTGATGCAGCAAAAGATCTGGGTTTTTCCATTCCCGATGAACTTGGGATTATGGGATTTGATAATATTGAACTTTCATCAATAGTAACACCAAAAATCACCACAGTTCATCAGCCCCGATATGAAATGGGGAAGCTGGCTGCACAACTTTTGATAAAAAAATTAACAGGAGAAAAAGTTTCAAAAGGCAAATATATCCTTGACACTTCAATAATTCCAAGAGATTCGACCAAAAATGCAAATATCACAAAATGAATAGCTTTTTTTAAAAACCTATTGACAAATTGAACAAGATATAATATATTTTATTTAGCGTAAACGATTACGATGGAAGGCAAAAATAATTGCCTGGTCTGCACAAAACTATTTAGAATCAGACCAGGCATAAAAGAGGTATTATCCCATCATATGGGATAATATACAACTCCCAATTTATATTATATCATAAAACTCATTAAAAGGAGGTATTTTTGTAATGAAAAGATTTATAGCTGTGATGGTTTTAATTGCTTTTAGTGTAGGTTTGTTTTTAGCCTTTGGTCCTGCCAATTCTAATGCCGCTTCTAAAAAACAGGTCACAATTACCTATGTTCGAGGCAAGGACGAAACACACGCAACAGAAAAGATTATCAAAGAGTTCATGAAGAAAAACCCAGACATCAAGGTAATCTACAAAGAAAATCCATCTGACACAGGCCAAAATCACGACCAGCTTGTAACAGTTCTGAGTGCTGGTGGTTCTGACATTGATGTGTTTGACATGGACGTTATCTGGCCAGCTGAGTTTGCTCAAGCAGGTTACACACTTCCTCTTGACAGATTCATAAAGCGCGACAAGATTAATCTCAATGACTACATTAAAGGAACAATTGATGCTGCAAGATTTAAAGGGCAGATGTGGGCATTTCCAAGATTTATTGATGCAGGACTTCTTTATTACAGAAAAGACATTGTTCCTCAAAATGAACTTCCAAAGACATGGGATGATTTGATTAAAGTTGCTAAGAAATATAAAGGTAAAAACGGAACAAAGTACGGATTTTTAATGCAGGCAAAGCAATATGAAGGCCTTGTTTGTGATGCGATTGAATATATAGCATCTTATGGTGGCAAGGTTGTTGATGAGAGTGGAAACATTGTTGTCAACAATCAAGGAACAATTGATGGACTTAACATGATGAGAAAAGTTATAACATCCGGGATTGTTCCGCCAAACATCAATACATTCACAGAAGTTGAAACACATACAGCTTTCATAAATGGTCTTTCAGTCTTTGCAAGAAACTGGCCTTACATGTGGGCAATGGTAAATAGTCCACAGTCAAAAGTGAGAGGAAAAGTTGGAATTTTACCTCTTCCAAAAGGTTCAAAAGGGTCTGCAGCTTGTCTTGGTGGATGGATGGTAGGTATAAACAAATTCTCAAAAAATCCGGAAGCTTCCTGGAGACTTTTAAAGTTCCTTGTACAAAAAGAAGGACAGAAACTTATGGCTATTTACAATGGAAATGTTCCTGTTTACAAACCGCTTTTCAATGATAAAGATGTTATAAAAGCTAACCCACTAATAGGTGATAAGAAATTTATTGAAGCTATATTAGCTGCTGTTCCAAGACCTGTGTCGCCAATTTACCCAAAGATTTCAGATGTTATGCAAATTGAACTTTCAAATATTGTAAACGGTAAGAAGGATGTAAAAACAGCTGTTGCTGATATGGACAAGAAATTAAAAGAAGTTGTAAAAACTTCAAAGTAATTCTAATAGTTATTTCATTGGCAGGTTCAAGATTTTCTTGAGCCTGCCAATCAAGTTTAAAGGGGAGGGAAAAGATGGACAGAAAGGAAAAAGTGTTTGGATATTTGTTTTTACTACCTGCAGTTTTAATATTCATCTTTGTTGCGGTGATTCCACTTGTGCAGGTTTTCGTCTTCAGCTTATTTGACATTCAGCTAAATAACCCAACAAAAAGCGAGGTTTCACTTTCATACAAGATAGATGTAGAAAACTATGCTAATACTCTTTTTACAGCTACTTCAATAATTGATAGTATAAATATGGAAGCTTTGAATGATAGTCAAAAAAAGACAATTTCAAGAATAAAACATCTCTTGGCTATGATGGAGAAAAGCATTTTTAATACAAAGACCAGAATAGACAGGCTCAACAAGGTAAATGAACTTTTAAATAACTTTCACCCAGTAGATAACAAACTAAAATATCTACCAGTGGCTGCTAAAGAGATAAATCAATATAATACATATTTTAAGAAAATCATGGACCTTACAAACTCTTTGCCAAACACGCAAGAGATGAATGATTTAAAACAGGCGCTTTTAGCATTTGACCAGGTTATAGTAAAACCAAACTTTGTTGGTCTTCAGAACTATAGCTACTATCTAAAAGATTCAAGGCTTTTCTCAGCCGTAAAAAATACACTTTTGTTCACAGTTATAACAGTATTTTTTGAACTTGTGTTTGGTCTGATGCTTGCAGTTGTTATGCACAAAGTAGCAAACTTGAAAAATGTTTTCAAAAGCATTGTTCTTTTGCCATGGGCTATTCCAACAGTGATATCAGCTTTGATGTGGAAGTTTATGTATGACGGTCAGGTTGGCATCTTGGCAAAGTTTTTTGCAGACATTGGACTTATCAAAAGCTCGGCAGATCTTTTATCGAGCACTACAAACGCGATGATTGCGGCAATGACAGCAGATATCTGGAAAACAACACCGTATATTGCAATTTTGCTTGTTGCAGGGCTTCAAACAATTCCAGAATCGCTTTATGAAGCTGCAAAAGTTGATGGTGCGAATGCAGTTTATCAGTTTTTCAGGATTACACTACCGATGTTAAAACCAACCATACTTGTTGCCCTGCTTTTTAGAACCTTGGATGCATTTAGAGTATTTGACCTGATTTATGTTTTGACTGGTGGCGGTCCTGCAAACTCAACAGAGACAGTCTCTATCTACACTTACAAAACTCTATTTAACCAGCTTGACTTTGGAAGAGGTTCGACTTTGGCAGTTTTGATTTTTATAATGGTGACAATTATAAGCTTTATCTATATAAAAATCCTTGGCGCTGAGGTATTCTCACATCAAAAGAGGTGATAGGATAAAATGAAAAACAAGAAGAAACTGACAGCCGAAAAGATTGCAAAGATTGTTATGAACATAATAATTGTGCTGGCTTTGATTGTAATTTTGTTTCCGTTTTATTGGTTGTTTCTTACCTCTATAAGACCAAAAAGTGAAATATTCAATATTTCATCCCTGATAACGCTAAAGCCTCATATTGGCAACTACAAGATGGTGTTTACTGAAAGACCATTTGCCAGATACATTTTAAACAGTTTTGTAATTGGTCTTGAGACAACAATTATATCAATTGTGATTGCCAGCTTTGCAGCATATGCAATTGCAAAGACAAATATCTCACCTAAGATAAAAAACATTGTTTTAAGTCTTTCATTGGCTGTCTCAATGTTTCCACAAATTACAATTGTATCTCCTATTTACGTTATGGTAAAAAACTTAGGGCTTAGAAACAGCTTTTTTGGGCTTTTAATTCCATACACCACATTTTCACTGCCACTTGCAATCTGGTATCTGACAACATTTTACCAAGGTGTATCTCATGAAATTGATGAGGCAGCAAAGATTGATGGCTGCAATACATTCCAGATATTTTATAAAATAATAACCCCGCTTATAGCACCGGGGATTTTTACTGCAGCGATATTGATATTTATATCTGCGTGGAATGAGTTCTTGTTTGCCCTGGTCATAAACACAGACGATATCTGGAGAACAGTATCTGTTGGGATTGTTATGTTCCAGGGAAGATATACAATTCCATGGGATGAGATTTCAGCAGCTGCAATAGTTGTTATGATTCCACTGGTACTTATGGTGTTTATATTCCAGCAAAGGATTGTATCAGGTCTTACTGCTGGTGCTGTAAAGGAATAGATTGTGCAGCAGGGCTGTCTAAAATGGAATGTATGCCCATTTTTAGATAGCCCTGATTTTCATGATATTGAGTATTCAGGAGGGTTGAAAGTTGTCTTTGGATATTAAAAAATTTAAAAAGTTGTTTTCAACATTACCGGGAAAAATTTCGCTTTTGATATTTTCTGTGATTTTGATTTTGGTTCTTGCGATAGACATTTTTGCTGTAACATCATCTACATCTACTTTGAGACAAAATCTTCAGAGTAGTATTTCAACTTCTACTTTTCAGTCGGGTAAATACTTTGACCAAATACTTGAGCGCGCAAAAGATTTATCTTTTCAGCTTGCTACAAATGAGACTATACAAAAGTATTTGAATGTGCAAAGGATAAGCAAAGATGATTATGAAAAATTGGACTGGAAGAAGAATGCTCAAAGAGCGTTGCTTAGCATTGTTTCTGCAAACAAGTTTTTATCAGGTGTTTATATTTTAATTGATAAAGAATCATCATTAGGATATCCTACATTGAGTTTTGATAATATAAATTTCAAAAATCTTATGAACAGTAGCTGGGCAAAAGCAGCATTTGAAAATGAACAGGGGTTTATACGGTGTTCTGATCACAACCAGTATTTTAATGATATTTTAAAAGAAGTTGGTTCTGATATAAGAGACTATGCTACATCAGTTGTAAGAGTTTTATATGATTCTTCAAGTGGCAACAAAGTTGGATTAATAGTTGTTGACATTGGAAAAGATATTTTTGATGAAATGCTTTCGAACATAAAGGTAACCAAAAACAGTACATCTTTTGTTGTCACACCGGATGCAAATGTTATTTTTCCAAATAATATGAACGATAATTTGAAGAAAAATTTAAAAACTCTGAGTGCAAATTTGCTTAAGAAAGCTGACAAAAAAGAGATTGACAATTTTGAGCTAAACCTTGCAGGAAAATGGCTTGTAAGTTATTCAAAAAGTCCTGATAGTGGTTATTTGTACGTTTCACTTGTACCTGTCAGCGATATTAATTCAAAGATTGTGAGATTGCAAATTTTTATAATTTTAGTAAGTTTAATATTTGGTGTCTTAGGAATAATTTTGGGGCTCTTTGTAACACTCAGGATAACCAAAAATGTAAAAATCCTTCTTGATTCAATGAGCAGAGCGGCAAACGGGGATTTAACTATGACAGCCAAAGTTTCTACCAATGATGAAATAGGTATGCTTTCAGAGGGATTTAACAGCATGGTGCAGCAACTAAAAGAACTGATCATAAAAATTAAAGAGCTTTCAGAGAAGGTTAATAAATCAATATCAGTAATTGCAGGTGTTGCTGCTGAAACTGCAGCTGCATCACATGAGGTTACAAAAGCAGTTTCGGAGATTGCTGAAGGTGCATCGCAGCAAGCAGGTGAAGCTACAGCAATTTCTCAGCAGATGTCAGAATTTTCAAATGAAATCAGCGGTATGGTAAATGATTTTAAGAATATGAACAAAGTTTCAGAAAATGTATTAGTTCAGACTAATGAAGGATTTTCAGCAATTGAAACGCTGTATCAGGTTGCAAGAAAATCCCAAGATACTACAAAGAGTATGATTGTCAATGTTAGAGAGCTTATAGAATGGGCTGAAAAAATAGGAAAGATAATGAACCTGCTTTCAAGCATTTCAGAGCAAACAAAACTTTTAGCCTTGAACGCAGCGATTGAAGCAGCAAAGGCAGGCGAAGCAGGAAAAGGATTTTCTGTTGTTGCAGCTGAAATTAGAAAGCTTGCTCAGCAATCGCGAGAATCAACAAAAGATGTGGAAGATATTATAAAAAATATACTGTCAAAAGCAAAGTTTTCTGATAAAGTTGCTGCTGATGTTGAAAGTTTAATAAAACTTCAGGAGAATGCCCTTGAAAATGTACAGGTTTCTTATAAGGCGATGAGAGATGCAATCTCAGAACTTTATGAAAATTTGAAAAAGTCATTAGATATATTAGAAAGCATAGAATACAAAAAAGATAGAATTTTCAACAGTGTGGAAAGCATTTCAGCAGTTACAGAACAGACAGCTGCATCGGCACAAGAGGTATCAGCTGCAACCCAGCAACAGCTTGCTTCAATAGAAGAACTTAAAAATATGATAGAAGAAATAAGGAAATTGTCAGTGGAACTTGATACGACAACATCACGCTTTATAACTGAAAATTAAAGTAATTTAAAGTTTTATACTTAAATGTTGCATGTATGGTTTTTTTCTTTATGTTATAATTTTAAACAAATGAAAAAACTATGTTGGATAAAAATTGATTATTGAGAAGGCTTATTCAAAAAGGATTTGATGATAATTTTATGGTTGAAGTGACTGGAGTTGAAATTGAGAGAATAAAGAAGATAAGAGAAGAATATACGAAATATTCTTAATTCCCCTTTGCTATTCTCAAATGTCTGTGTTATAATAAAAATAAAAATTTATACTTCCACCAAAACAAAGGCGTTTTGGGGCAATGAGCTTCAAAGCGCCTTTAATTTTTTGTAAAACTTTTTTCAGGGGGGTTTTGCAAGATGCAGGTTGTATTGACTATCTTGACTGCGCTTGTACTATCAGTCGTATTTTCAATTCTGATTTTAAAAATCTTTGTTGACAAGACACTTTCAATTTTGCAGGGCAAGAACAACCTCAGCGCAATTGAAAAGCTCTTTTTGAAACCTGTGAAAGACTGGGCAGTATCTTTTCAAAGTTTTCTAAGTGAGATATTTAAAGAAATCGACCTTGCGTACAACAAGATCTTGTCTGTTGCTTATGACATCGAAGCAAGCGCAGAAAAGAACCAGCAGCAATCCAACCTTGTACTTTCAAACACCAAGGACATTCAGAGTTCCATCTCAGGGCTTCTTGTAGGTTTAAAGCTTGTGCTTCAGCATATTGAAGGTGCATACACAAATGTTTCTGACCTTGAAGAATTCATGGCTCATTTCAGAGAAAAAAACCAGAATATTCAAGAAGACATTCAAAAACTGCTTGCAGAGGTTTCAAGCGATTTGGAAAATATGGTTTCAGAAAATACATCATACACCCAGAAAATGGCGGATCAAATAACCAAGCTCAAGACTGTTTTCAAAAAGGTAGAAGACTTTCTTAGCACAATTGTGAAAATTTCAGAAAAGATAAATATCCTTGCGCTGAATGCTTCTATTGAATCTGCAAAGCTTGAAAGTGTGTTTGGCGAGAATTTCAAAACAGGTTTTCATGTAATTGCTGACCAAATTCGAAAACTTTCAAATGACACAAAATCAACTGCAGACGAGATTAGAGACTTTATCATAGAGATTTCTGGCATAGTTGATGGAATTTCAAGTCTCAGTGAGAAAAGTAAGGATATTATATCAAGGCAGGTAGAATATGGCAAGACTACTTTCCAGAGACTAAATCAAGTATCTCAGCTTGTTGACTACACAAACAAGAAGATTTCACAAGCCTCAGAGAAACTTTCTGTCCAGTACTCTATTGTGAATGACCTTAAGCACTATGTAACAAGACTGGAAAATAGCTACATCGCTGTCGATTTGAGCACCAGCAGAATTTTGAGTTCTGTAGAGGTAAGTAAAAAAACCGCAGAAAGGCTTATGCGGCTTATGAACAGGCTTGTTGACATGTGCAGGGAGTTTGAGTCTGTCAGAAATGACATCTCAGTAAAAATTACAAAGAGAGTAGAGATAGAAGTAAACCAGCAGCGCATTACAGAAGCTATTGAAATAATTGAAAATGAAGTGATTCCGCAGCTTGTTTTAAGCTGGCAGAAAGAGCTCAATCACAAAGAGGTTATAGACCAGAGTCTTCAAAAGTTTTCTAATATACTTGAGGCTCTGTGGACAAACAACCCTGATGGAACGTTCATCTACTCAAATCCGCCGGAGGGCATAGAAAACGCAAAAGTCAGGGAATGGTTCACAAAAGCAGTGGCAGGTCACACATATGTATCTTCAGCTTACATCTCAGCTATAACAAGAAACTACTGCATTACAGTTTCTATGCCTGTATATGACGGTATTGGTAAGCTTTTGGGTGTGATAGGTGCAGATATAAAGCTGTAAATAGTGAGATGTTTACAAACAGGTTTGTGAGGTTAAGTAATAATAGTGATATGAAGATTGTATGGTCTTTGTCTTTGTGGTATAATTTTAAACAGAAGAAAAAACTATAGCTGGAGAAAAATTAATTATAAGGATGAAGTAGATGCAGCAGAAAGTACCGCATAACCAGTATGATTTAACATTCAAGAGATTATTTCAATTCAAGGAAGTATTTTTAAACTTTTTAAGGGGCAATATAAATAGAGAATGGGTAAACAGGATAGATGCTGAGAGTTTAGAGTTTGTTGACAGGAGTTTTATTAAGGACGAGTTTGTAGAAAAAGAAGCAGATGTCATATATAGAGCAAGATTAGAAGATACGGACATATACTTTTATGTCTTAATAGAACCACAATCTACTGCAGACAAAAGTATGCCGAAAAGATTGTTTGAGTATATGAGCTTGGTATGGAAAAGGCACATGGAAGAGAAAGCAGACGAGTTATTACCGCCAATTGTTCCGATAGTGCTGTACAATGGTAGAAGTAGCTGGAATATACCGACCCAGATATTTAAAGGTTTTGATATATTCAAGAATGATATGTTTAACTATATCCTGGTTGATGTTAACAGGCTTGATGATGAAAAGCTAAAAAGTAGATTAGACCTTTTAAGTATTATTCTGTATTTAGAAAAGTCAAGAAGAAATGCAGAGGAGTTTGTAGAAAAGCTCAATGAAGTGTCAGAATATGTTTGTAAGTTACCACAATCGCAGCTAAAAGTGTTTTGTTCATGGCTTTTGAGGATAGTAAAACCGCAAGTGATAGAGGAGATGAAAAGCAGGATAGATGAACTGCTAAAGAAGATAGAAGCTGAGGGGGTGGAAGATGTGGGTGAGTTTATATTCAATGTTCAGCAGCTGATACAGGAGTATTACAGAGAAGCAGAAGAAAAAGGCAAAGAAAAAGGCTATGAAGAAGGAATACAGGAAGGTATACAGAAAGGTATACAGCGAAAGGAAGAAGAAATTGTTAGAAGGCTTATTCAAAAAGGGTTTGATGATAATTTCATAGCTGAAGCAACTGGAGTTGAAATTGAGAGGATAAAGAAGATAAGAGAAGAATATACGAAATATTCTTAATTCCCCTTTGCTATATGTAAATATCTATGTTATAATAAAGCCAACAAATTCAAACATTCTCCAAAACAAAGGCGTTTTGGGGTGGTAGACTCAAAGCGCCTTTTATTTTTGTAGATTTTCATGCATATATATAACAATCTTGCCATGTAATTGAAAGTAGTAGACGCAGATATAAGACTCTCAATGTGAAATGTTTACAAACAGGTTTGTAGAGTTTAATGTAGAAAAATTTAAGCAAAGGTGCTACAATTAATACTATGCGTCTTTTGTTAAAAAATTGACCAACAATAAAGTTGGCAGCAAAATTCAATTCAGGTGGTAAAAGGGGTTGAACAAAAATGAAAAGGATTTATATCACAGAGACAGTTTTGCGGGATGCCCAGCAATCTTTAATTGCCACGCGAATGCCTTATGAAGATTTTGATGGAATTTTAGAGAAAATAGATAAGGCGGGGTATTATTCTATTGAATGCTGGGGCGGTGCAACCTTTGACTCATGTCTTAGGTACTTAAATGAAGACCCTTGGGAGCGCTTGCGAAAGATAAGATCAAAAGTGAAAAACACAAAACTCCAGATGCTTCTTCGCGGGCAAAACCTTTTGGGCTATAGACACTATCCAGACGATGTTGTGAGGATGTTTGTCCGAAAATCTATCGAAAATGGAATGGATATAATAAGGATATTTGATGCTTTAAACGACCTTCGAAACATTGAAGTTGCAGTTGATGAGACAATCAAAGCAGGCGGCCATGCACAGGGCACAATTGTGTATACTATAAGCCCTATCCACAGCCTTGAGATGTACGTAAAGATTGGAAAAGACCTTGAGAGTATGGGTGTTCACTCCATCTGCATAAAAGATATGGCTGGTATCATGAGCCCAAAAGAAGCCTATGAGCTTGTAAAGGCTTTAAAAGAAAATGTAAAGGTGCCAGTTTTCCTTCACACACACTCAACAACAGGGCTTGGAATTCTAACATACCTCAAAGCAATTGAAGCTGGTGTAGATGGGATTGACACAGCAATTTCAAGTTTTTCTGGAGGTACATCCCAGCCTCCAACAGAGACGCTAAGCTACGCACTAAAGCAGATGGGGTATGATACAAATTTAGATAATAAGCTTTTAAAAGAGATAAACGACTTTTTCAAGCCTGTAAAAGACAAGTTTATAAAAAACGGAATTTTGAATCCTTTTGTTCTTTCAACAGATACAGATGCGTTAATTTATCAGATTCCAGGTGGCATGCTTTCAAACCTCATTGCTCAGCTAAAGCAGCAAAACGCTTTGGGTAAGCTTGATGAGGTTTTAATGGAGGTACCAAGGGTAAGAGAGGATTTAGGCTATCCGCCGCTTGTCACACCAATGAGCCAGATGGTTGGGACACAGGCTGCTGCAAATGTGCTTTCTTGTGAGAGATACAAGGTGATTTTGAAAGAGGTAAAGGCATATATAAGAGGCGAGTATGGAAGACCGCCTGGGGAAATAAATCCTGAGCTTGTAAAAAAAGTTCTTGGAGATGAAAAGCCAATTGAAGGAAGGTTTGCAGACACATTAGAGCCAATTTTCGAAAAGACAAAAGAACAGATAAAAGACTTTGCAAAAACTGATGAGGATGTTTTGTCTTACATTCTCTTCCCTCAGGTTGCTGAAGAGTTTTTGAAAAACAGAGGCAAAAAGAAAGAGCCAAGAGAAAGAAAGATTGAATATACAATAGAAGGAATATCATAAAAATTTTCTGAGCAAGAAGGTGAAAAGAAAAATGGAATACTCTACCTTGGGTCAAAGATTCATCCTTGGGCTTGAAGTGACGGTTATCGGGATGCTCATTGTCTTTGCTGTACTTGCGCTTTTGTGTTGGATTATAAGTCTTTTGTCAGGCTTTTTGCAAAGATTCGAAAAGCCAAAGAAAGCTGCTGAGGATGAACTACCTTCTCTTGAAATAGACGAAACACAAGAGTACAAGTCTGTTGAAAAGACAGGTTTTACATCTGGCGAGGCGAATGTTATAGATGCAGATGATGAAGAAATTGCAGCAATCTTGGCAGCAGTTGCATTTGAGTGCGATATTCCTCTTTCTGAGCTTAAAATAAAATCAATAAAACCTGTAAAAGAATAAAAAATTTTCTGCGGAGGGTGATTTTAATTATGAAATACATTGTAACAATCAACGGCAAAAAGTTTGAAGTTGAGGTTGAAAGGGTTTCAAATGGAAATGGTCAGCTTGAGGCTTCCACAGCTTCCAAAAAAGTTTCAAGTGATGAGATTTCAAAGGTAGTCACAGGCGGGATAAAAGTTTCTGCACCAATGCCTGGCAAGATTTTGTCTGTCAACGTTCAAGAAGGGAAGAAAGTCAAAAAAGGCGATGTGCTTTTTATCTTAGAAGCAATGAAGATGGAAAACGAGATTATGGCGCCAGAAGATGGTACGGTCGAAAAAGTTTTAGTATCAAAAGGTGCTCAGGTTGCAAGTGGTGATATACTGGCAATCTTAAAGTAAAAGGGAGGAAAACAAAAGATGGAGTTTTTCCATATGATAACAAAGGCAATATCAGATATTTTAACAACATCTGGTTTTGCCAAAATAACATTGGGTCAGGCAATAATGCTTGCAATATCATGTATTTTGATATATCTTGCAATTGGTAAAAAATTTGAACCGCTTCTTTTGCTTCCTATTGCATTTGGTATGATGCTTGCAAACCTGCCACTTTCGTTTTTATCAAGCCATGAAAAGGGCGGACTTATATATTATCTTTATCAGGGTGTAAAACTTGGCATTTACCCGCCGCTCATATTTTTGGGCGTCGGTGCAATGACAGACTTTGGACCACTGATTGCAAGGCCAATTAGTCTTTTTCTTGGTGCTGCTGCCCAGTTTGGAATTTATTTTGCTTTTATGGTTGCGCTTCTTATCGGGTTTACACCGCAGGAAGCAGCATCTATTGGCATAATTGGTGGTGCTGATGGTCCAACAGCAATTTTCCTCACCACCAAGCTTGCACCGCACCTTCTTGGTGCAATTGCTATAGCAGCATACTCTTACATGGCTTTAATTCCTCTTATTCAGCCACCTATAATGAAACTTTTGACAACAAAGGAAGAGCGCATGGTTAAGATGGAGCAGCTTCGAGAAGTTTCAAAGCTTGAAAGGATTGTTTTCCCAATTGCGGTAACAATAATTGTATCTTTGCTTTTGCCATCTGTTGCACCGCTGATAGGATGTCTGATGCTTGGTAACCTTTTTAGAGAATGCGGAGTTGTTGAAAGGTTATCTGACACAGCCCAAAATGCTTTGATTAACATCATTACAATCTTCTTAGGACTTTCGGTGGGAGCAACTGCAACAGCCGACAGGTTCCTAAATCCAAAGACGCTTGCAATAATCTTTTTAGGTCTTTTGGCGTTCATATTTGCAACAGTTGGCGGAGTTGTGTTTGGCAAAATTATGTACAAGCTCTCTGGCGGCAAGATAAATCCTCTGATTGGTTCTGCAGGAGTTTCAGCTGTTCCAATGGCAGCACGTGTTTCACAGGTTGTAGGACAAAAGGAGAATCCGTCAAACTTTCTTTTGATGCACGCAATGGGACCAAACGTTGCCGGGGTTATTGGCTCGGCGGTTGCAGCAGGGGTTCTTTTGACGCTGTTTAAATAAATTTTGATGGCCCTGCAAAAGAGGATGTCTTTTGCAGGGTTTTGTTTTAAATTACCATCCGATTAGTATATTTAATTGAAATTATTTGAGTTATTTTGTTTATTCAAAGTTAAATAATTTTGAGAAAATATTTTGTCGAATTATTAATAAAAAATGACTTATTATTGTATTGGCAGGTAAAATAAGATATAATCAAAATTAACATACAAAATTTATAAGGGTGGGAGTACTTGTGAAAAAGAAAGGTATTGCCAAATCAAGAAATAACGTTAATCTACAAAGCCTGATTATTTCATTTTTAAAGAGTGGAAAACTTGCAAAACGCTTTGCATTGTTGATTGCGTGTATAGTAATTGTTCCAATTGTAATAATTGATATTTTGTCGATATCAATGTCAGTAAATTCGGTTATCAATGAAAGTAAGAAATCATATCTTGCTGCAACAGACTCAACTGCAAAATACTTTCAGCTTGCAATTAAAACTGCTCAGAACAATGCAACTCAACTTATGTCTAATGAGCTTATTCAAAGGTACTACTCTGAAAGTAAACAGGCGGCATTAGAAGACTACGAAAAAATAACACTGCAGACGGATGCAAACAAAGCTATGCAAAATGTATTAATTTCTAATAACATGATTGCAGGGATTTACATATTGGTAAACAAAGAAAAATCGTTGTTTAATCCATCAATAGTATTTGAACTTGATTATGAAAAAATAAAAAATACAGGATGGTACAAAAAAATACTTGATGCTGGAGGACCTACAATAATTGAAGCGCATGATAAGGAATTTGATGAGGTTGCCAAAAAAAACAATACAAATATTCCTGAGTATGCTTTTTGTATAGGACTTCCGTTTAAAGACATTGCAACAAATGAAACTCTTGGTGTGATGCTCTTTGATGTAAGCAAGAACTGGCTTAGAGACCAGCTTCAGGAATCTCAGATTTCTCAACAGGGTGGATTTATGCTTGCAGTTTCTTCTCAGGGGCAGGTTGTACTACCAACTGAATGGGAGAACAAATTCAAAAATATACCAAACAAAGATACCAATTTTATAAAAAAGGTTTTAGAAAATATGAAGGCTGATAAGCAATCAGGAGCTTTTGATACAGTATATTCAAATCAACCATTTCTTATAACCTATTCATTGATTCCAGATACACCGTGGGCTGTTATAGGTATGATTCCTATTTCACAGCTCATGACAAGTGCAAGAAAATTAGAAGTCATTTCAATTGTTCTTACAATAATATTTACTTTGCTTGCACTTGTTCTTGGAATATATTTTGCGTTGAGAATTGTTAGCGACATAGAAAAGATAACAAAGGCATTTGAAGTTGCAGAAAAAGGCGATTTGACAGTAAAATTAGATATTCAGCGTGATGACGAGATAGGTCTTATGGCACATAGTTTCAATAATATGACAAAAAATATTAAACAGCTTATAGAAAAAGGTGTAACCCTAAGCGGTGAGGTAACATCTGCAATTTCTACTTTATCAACAGTAGCTGGTGAAACAGCTGCAGCCTCAAATGAAGTTGCAAAAGCAATTTCAGAAATTGCAGAAGGTGCGTCAAATCAGGCAAAAGAAGCAACAGGTGTTGTTGAGGTAGTTTCACGCTTTGGTGAAAAAATAGAAACTATTGTTGAATCATCCAGTAAAATGGAAAGACTGACCCAAGAGGTATCTAATCTTTCTGAAAAAGGTAAAAATGCTGTTGAGGTACTTAGCAATGTTTCGCTTGATACAGAAAACATTACAAATACAATGATCTCAACTATTAACCAGCTTGCAGAATATTCAAGATCAATTGGCAAAATTATTCAAGTTTTAAGCAGCATCTCAGAACAAACAAAACTTTTGGCTCTGAACGCCTCAATTGAAGCTGCAAAAGCAGGTGAGGCAGGAAGAGGTTTTGCAGTTGTTGCAAGTGAGATTAGAAAGCTTGCCGACCAGTCAAAAGAGTCAACAAGAGAAGTTGAGGATATGATAAAAAGGATTGTAAGTCAAACAAAAGCTGCTCAGGACGTTGCTGATAAAGTAGAAGATGTTATTGAAAAGCAAAATGAAGCTGTTAAAAATGTTTCAGAAGCATTTTCAAGCATAAAATCTGCTATGGATGATCTAATTGATGGTATTGAAAATATTAATCAATCTATTATGTCAATAGATAAAGAAAAAGATACTATTGTGAGAAGCATCGAAAATATCTCGGCAATATCACAGGAAACTGCTGCATCCTCAGAAGAGGTTTCTGCATCAACTCAGGAGCAGCTTGCTGCAATTGAAGAGCTTCGTGCTATGGCAGAAAGCCTCAATAAGCTTGCACAGGATTTAAAAGAGGCTATGCAGGTTTTCAAAGTGTAATAAAATTGTTTCACCAATTTTACAGTTTGATTACAGTTTAGTCAGAGCTATTGACTATTAAAAAACCGCTTGATAAAATTTTAGCTGTAAGTGATGAGGCTATAAAAAATAGTATAGCCTCATCACTAAAAAATCATACAAGGAGGTTTGGTGAGTAGTTATGAAAAAATTCAAAAGACTCATCGCTATCGTAACAGTATTGCTTTTTGCCCTCTCAATAATTGCGCCTGCGTTTGCACAGGACGAATCAACAACAGAATCAACAAGTTCTGTGTATGACCAGGCAGCAAAAGTGCTTGTCGAAAAAGGTATTCTGAAAGGTAATGAGCAAGGCGATTTGATGCTCGACAAGTCACTCACAAGAGCAGAAATCTTGGCAATGATTATCAGAGCAACAGGTCAAGAAGATGTCATCAATGACTACAAGGATGTAGAGCCATCATTCACAGATGTTCCAAAGGATCACTGGGCATTTGCATATGTTGAGGCAGGAAAAGACCTCGGCATTGTAAACGGCTATCCAGATGGAACATTCAAGCCAGACAAACCAGTCAAATTTGAAGAGCTTGCTAAGATGCTTGTTGCTGCAAAAGGTGAAAGCCCAGCAGCAGGAAAATGGCCTCTCAACTATGTAAGAAAAGCTCTTGACCTTGGACTTTTCAATGGAATCGAAGATGAAGTTGGAATTGGTGATGTTGTAATCAGAGGTCAAGCAGCTGTAGCGTTCGCAAATGCATTCTTCCAACCAGAAAAGACTATAGTTGTTAAAGATGTTAAAGCAGTTGCAAATGACACAATTGAAGTTTATGTAGATGCATATCTTGGAAATGAGCCTGCAACACTTGAAGATGGCGATGTAATTCCTCTTGACTTTGAGCTCAAGCTTGCATCTGATGAGACAAAGACAATTGCTGTAATATTAATTGATTCTCAGGCATCTGACTTTGGAGCAGGAAAGCTTGTATTAAAGACACAGGCTCAAACAGAAGGTGCTACTTATAAACTGTATTACAAGGGTAATGATACAGGTAAGACATTTGTAGGTGTGCCAGTACAGCTACAAGTTGCAAAAGTTGAAGTACCAAACTTGAAGCAAGTTGTTGTAACATTCAATAGAGATGTAAAAGAAGATGTTGGAACTAATGTGGCAAATTATATTGTTAAAGTAGGCGATAGTTCGAAAACTGTTGGAGCAGTAAGATTGAGCACCGATAAAAAGGTTGCAACATTAATTTTGACTGACAATTTGGCTAATCAAGATAAAGTTTCAGTGACAATAAAGAAAGATGTTGGACTTACAGCTGATTATACACAAACTGTAGGACCAGTAGTAGATTCTGCGGCTCCATCTATAAAGTCTGTTGTGGCTTTAACACCACAAAAAATTAAGGTTGAATTTAATGAGCCGATTAACAATTACACAGATGTTGCAAAATATACAATTGATGGTAGTTATTTGGTAAAAGAGGCTAAGAGTTTTGCAGAAGATAAGTCAATAGATCCAAATGTATTAATACTAAATCTTTATTCAGCGCTTTCAGTAGCTAATCATTCAATTACTATAAGTGGTGTTACAGACGTAGCAGGATATGGTGTTATTAATCCTACATGGTCATTTGAAGTAAAAGCTGATACTTCACCAATCGAATTAAAAGCTGCAACAGCAACATTGAGCAAAGTTACTTTGACATTCAACAAGCCTATTGCAAATGCATCTGTGTCACTTTCTAATGGTGAGATTGTGAAAGTTGATGTAGATGGTGAAAATGTAATAATTTATTCCAACAATGATGACTTAACAAAGTGTATACCAATTTCAGGTACTAATGTAACAGCAACTGTAACTGATTATAATGGTCAAAGCGCAACTATTACAAAATATGTAGTGCCAACAGTTGATAATGAAAGACCAATTGTTAAGTCTGTTGTAGTAGCAGATAGCAAGACAGTAAAAATAACATTTAGTGAAGATGTAAGAGTTAGTGGTACTATTGTTGTTAAGGATAAAGATGGCAATCAAAAAGTAATATCCAACACCGATTGGGATAAAGACAGCAATGGTAATTATATTTATAATACTTTAAAAGTCACACTTGCATCTGATTTGCCAGCAGGCAATGTAACTGTGGAAGTAAATGGTGTTCAAGACAATACTCCACTTAAGAATGCAAGTTTACCTGTAACAGTATCTGCTACATTGGCTGATACAAGTGCTCCATCTGTTCAAGCAATAGTTTACAAAGAAGATCCATCTAATAAGAAGACATATGTATATATTGTGTTTAATAAGACACTGGATGCTACAAGCGCAACAACACTTGCAAATTATAAATATCTTGATAACACGTTCACTTTGAAAGAATTTAGTGGTGCATCCGTATCGCTTATGGCTGGCAATAAGATTGTAAAACTTACAATACCATATGATTCAGCAAATACATCTGTATGGAGCAAAGTAGTTTATCTACAAATAGTAAATGTTGCAGATGCAGCTGGTAATAAATTAACAGTTGCAAAACCTAATAGTGAATTTTTGGTTGCACAACAAGTAAAAGTTACTGGGGCAAAAGCTGTAGCAACAAACAAAATTGAGGTTTATTTAGATGGAATAATTAATGAGTATACAAGATATCCAGGTGACTTTGTGATTTCAGCTGGTTCAACAACTATAAACGCTATTGGTTCTGATTGGGATGCTACTAATAAGAAACTTACACTGACTCTTGGTACTTCAATAAATGCTGATGCCACATATACTGTTAGCAATGTTAAAAATCCATTAATACTTACACTTAAAAGCAGCACAACTATAACGAAGGATTTATTTGGAGATTCGATTGGAATTGCATCACCATCATTTACAGTTGTGGACGGTATTGCTCCAAGTATTTCCTCAGTTAAAGCATCATATGACAGTGTAACAAATGCAACATATGTAACAGTTACTTTCAGTGAGAATGTTAACCTCGGGTCATTAAATGATGATGTAATAAAAGCACAGTTTAAGGTTTATATTGGTGGAACTTTAACTGCACCAAATGCAATTGATAAATCTGATCCTTCTAAGATAAAGTTTGTATTTAGCAATGCTGACCATAGATATAAATCAATTAAAGTTGATTATATACCAGACTATGATGCAAGCAATCGTGTTAAAGACACTGCATCAACACCAAATGAACTTGCTCAGACAAGTGTAACAGGAAGTTGGTAATAGGCAAATTGGAATAATGAAGGGTAGGCAATATATGCCTACCCTTCCTATTTTGAGATTCTTATTCATGTAATTGACTTGCTATTCTTAAATATACTGCACTTTTAATACCTTGATGGCAAAAACCTAGGTGGGAATTTAGCCCACCTTTATTTTTCGGCTCTATAATAAATATTAGGGTTGGTAAATAAAAAAGGCTCTATAATAAATATTGGGGTGGTAAGAAAAAAAAATATAGCACTTATTCTGAATGCCTGCTATAATTAAAATTGTTTTTAGGTATAAAAAAATACACAAAAGAAAGGAGGCATCCAGAATAGGTGCATAATCATAATTATATCACAGAACTTTTGAAATCAAAAGATATCATTCTCCACCAAGTAGTAGAAAGCGAAAAGGAGGTAGAACTGCACATAAGTCAGACGCAAAAACCTCACAAGTGTCCTAAGTGTGGTAGTATCACAAGCAAGATACATGATTATCGTGTCCAAAGAGTAAAGGACGTACCAATAATGGGTAAGAGAACATATTTAGTTTTAAGAAAGCGAAGATATGTTTGCAAAGAATGTGGAAAGAAATTTTTTGAACAGATAAGTTTTTGGGTAAGCGACAATCAATAACAAATAGATTAGAAGCATACATTTTTGAACCAGAAAAATCAGATCAATATATTCAAGTATTAAATTTTGTCCAGCTTATTAAAAATTTATTCATAAAAAATATTAAAATGGTAATACCAAAAAATAGAAAGTTGGAAACTAAATTCTGAATGATTATTTACCAAGAAGGATTGTTTATCTTAATTACAGTATTTTTATAAATTCAAAAAAAAGATATTGTTATTATTTTCCCTAAATTTTTCTGGTTGTGACTAAAAGCGAGGTGGGCATTTAGCTCACCTTTTTTATTTTTCCGCATTTCACAATTTTCACGTTTCGTTAAAATTTAATTAAAATATGTTTATAAAAATTTAAAAATTTATTCAAAAATTGTTGCTAATATATTTTAAAGAGGAAAATCTTCACAGAAGGAGGCAGAAAGCAAAAATGAGAGTACCAAAAAGCCTAAAAGCTCATATGTCCCTTATGTTAATATTGACTTTTATAATTGCAGTGTTGATCTTATCATGGAATATATCATATGCCCAATCGAACAGTGCTCAAAATTCACAGCCAGATTTAATTGGTGTTGTAAAGAGTTTATCTGGCAGTAAAATCACAATCTACATCGCAAAGCTCTCTTCTCAAAGCGATGGTAGAGGATTTGGAAGAGGTAGAATTGAGCTGACAAACAAAACACAGACAATCACAGTTTCAAGCAAAACATCAATTGTAACAAAAGTATTTCAAAATGGTCAGGTAACAGAGAAAAAGCTATTAACAAAGGACTTAAAGACAAACAACATCTTGTACATCTGGTATGCAGATAGCAAAAAGACAACCGTCTCAAAAATACTTGTTCAGGGAACATATGATCCATATCAAACCCCAGAGCTGATAGGTGTTATTAAAAATGTTGAATCAAGCAGAATAACCATCACAGTCGCAACAATGGAAAGACCACAGCCAAGGCAAAACACATCAAACAATCAACCTCAGCAAAGAATGGCTTCTCAGCCACCTCAAGGTGGATTTGGCAGAGGCATGATGAATCTAAAGCTATCAAGCCAAACAAAGACAATAGCAATTTCAAAGTCGACAGTGATTGTTACAAGAACATTTTAAAATGGTCAGATAACAGAAAAGAAGCTGACAGTTAAGGATTTGAAAACAAACAATATAGTGTACATCTGGTATTTTGACAGCAAAAAGACAACTGCAAAAAGGATTATGGTTATGGGGACATATAGCCAGAGCTCAAAATAAAGCAGTAAAAAAAGCGAAAGGAAGGGTGTGCATATGGCAGAGAAAATAAAACCGCTAAAAACTTCAAAGTTTAAGTTCAGTTTAAAAAGCAAGGTTTTAAAGAGAGTTATAATATCCATAGTAATTGTTGCAATTTTAGCAGGAGCAGGGTTTGGAATATACAGGTTTGTCCAGGGAAGAAAAAATCAAAATCAAACAGTTCAGCAGAGGACTGCAAGAGTGACGCGTGGCGATATAACCGTTAGTGTCACCGGTTCAGGACCGATTGAGTCTGCCCAGAGCGTTGATCTCACATCAACTGTGAGCTCAACCATCACAAATGTATTTTTCAAAGACGGGGATTCTGTCAAAAAAGGGGATGTAATATTTGAGCTTGAAAGCCAGGATGCAAAGGACAAGATTGACTCAATAAAGAGCCAGATTGACGATGTAAACTCTTCAATTGCAGATGTTCAGGAAAGCATCAAAAACCTTGTTATCACTGCACCCATTTCCGGATATGTTAAAAATCTGAACGTTCAAGAAGGAGACAGGGTTTCAAAAGGCTCAACCATTTTAACAATAATTGATACATCAAAGCTGAAAGTCACGTTGCCATTTTCAGCAGCGCTTTTCGGCAAGGTCAAGATAGGTGCGCCAGCAGTTGTTTACATTTCTGACATATCACAGTCAGTACAGGGTACTGTAAGCTATCTTGGAAACACAACTTACACAAATGACTATGGTGGCAAAGTTTTTGATGTTGAGATCACAATCTCAAACCCCGGCGCTCTACAGGAAGGTATGAAGGCAAGTGCTGAGATAAAGGTCGGGACCGAAGTATATCTTAGCACGCAGGATGCAACCTTGGAGTATGTAGACAAAGAAAATGTCAAGGCAAAGGTTGACGGTGAGGTTGAAGAGATTTTTGCAAGAAACAACCAGTTTGTTGAAAAAGGAGCTGTGCTTTTAAAACTTTCAAACGATGACCTGTCAAAACAGCTCAAGAACTACCAGACACAGCTTAAAAACTTGCAGGACCAGCTAAAGGATGCAGAGGATAACTTGGAAAACTACTACATTAAAGCTCCGTTTGACGGTGTTGTGACCAATATAAACTTCAAAAAAGGCGATAACATAAAAGCGGGAGAGGTACTTGCAACTGTATTTGATAACAAAAATTTAGTATTTAGGGTTGACATAGATGAGCTTGATATTGCTAAAATAAAAGTAGGACAAAAAGTAAATATAACAGTTGATGCTCTACCAGAGACACAGACAAACCCGCTGACAGGGAAAGTATCCAAAATCCCGCTTGAGGGAAAAACCCAGAACGGCGTTACAACATACTCTGTTACGATCTCAATTGACAACCCCAAGAACCTCAAGATTGGCATGAACGCAAATGCTGAGATAATAGTAAACCAGAAACAAGATGTTTTGATGGTGCCGCTTGAAGCTGTCCAGAAATTCGGCAACAGGTACTTTGTGTTTGTAAAAAGCTCAAGTCAAAATAGCACTCAAGAAGGGCAAACTGGCGGATTTTTCCCGCAGGGAGGTTTTGGAAATAATCAGCAAAGCTCTGCTCAAGGCTCACAAAACTGGCGACAAAGATGGCAGCAAGAAGGTAGCAGCACAGAAAATACGCAGCAGTCGACAAGCAGCCAGTCAAGAGGTTCATGGTCGCAAAATAGTCAAGGCACAGGTAGCTCTTCGCAGCTGCGAACAAGAAGGATGGCAAGTTTACTTAACAACAGTTACTACAAAGGCGCAGTTTTGCGACCTGTTGAGGTTGGTATAAACAATGACTCATACATCGAGATTGTAAGCGGACTTATCGAAGGCGATATCGTTGTCCTGCCACCGCTTTCTACAGGCTCAACAAGCACCCAGACGCAAACTCAGCAGGGCTTTAACATAATGGGCGGGTTTGGCGGACCAGGTGGTGGAATGCCAGGCGAGTTCAGACAGTTCAGACAAAACCAAAGCGGTACTGGCAGAACAAATCAGTCGTCTGGCTCTCAGGGAAGTAACACAAACAGGTAATAAAAAAAGAAGGTGAAAGCTTGCTATGATCGAACTTTATGATATCTACAAAATCTACAAAATGGGCGAAAATGAGGTGTATGCTTTAAACGGTATTAACCTAAAAATCAATGCTCACGAGTTTGTTGCAATAGTTGGACCATCCGGCTCAGGAAAATCAACTCTTATGAACATCATAGGCTGTCTTGACACACCAACATCTGGCACATACATACTGGATGGTCATGAAGTCAGCAGGCTCAACGACAACCAGCTTGCAGAGATTCGAAACAGCAAGATAGGCTTTGTGTTTCAAAACTTTAACTTAATACCCCAGCTCACAGCTCTTGAAAATGTTGAGCTTCCTTTAATCTACAAAGGTGTTCCGGCCTCTATGCGTCACAAGCTTGCAAAAGAAGCTCTTGCAAGGGTTAGCTTGGAACATAGAATGCACCACAGACCAAGAGAGCTATCTGGCGGTCAGCAGCAGAGAGTTGCAATTGCAAGGGCGCTTGTCACAAACCCAGCAATAATTCTTGCTGATGAGCCAACAGGAAACTTGGACTCAAAGTCAGGTGCTGAGATAATTCAAATATTTAAGGAACTTCATGCACAGGGTAGCACAATTGTTTTAATCACACACGACAACAACATAGCAGCTCAGGCAAGAAGAATTGTGCGGATTCAGGATGGTCAAATAATAGAAGACAAGGAGGTGAGCTGACAGGTGGCTCAGTTTGCTTTGGCTTTCAAGATGGCAATAAAGAGCATCCTTTCAAATAAGCTAAGGTCTTTTCTTACTATGCTTGGTGTTATCATTGGCATCTGGGCAGTGATTGCGGTTGTTGGGCTTGCCCAGGGAAGCACCAAAAGCATAACAGACAGGCTGCAAAGGCTTGGAACAAATCTCATTCAAATAAACATCACTGGAAGAAACAGTAACAGGAACGTCACATATGAAGAGCTTCAGCAGTTTGCCGAGCAGCACCAAGACGACATTGAGGCAATAGCTCCAACTGTATCGAGCTCTGTCACGCTCAAGTATGGAACAAACACCCACGATACAACCCTGGTTGGAACAACAGCAGACTACAGCACTGTCAGAGACGTCAACGTCAGCAGCGGAAGGTTTATTTTGCCAATTGATGTGGACTATCGTCAAAAGGTTGCGCTTGTTGGGACGTACATCGTAAAGGATTTATTTAACGGGCAAAACCCGATAGGGAAAAAGATAAAGATAAACGGGCAGATATTCACAGTTGTTGGTGTTTTAGAAGAGCGGGCAAATTCGCAGGAGCAGTCAGACGATGACCAGGTGATAGTCCCTGTAACAGTTGCACAAAGGCTCACACGAAACGCAATAATCCGAAACTTTGCGATAAAAATCACGGATGGTAACAGAAGTGAAGCTGTAATGAACTATCTGAACGACTTTCTCATGAAGATTTACAATGACTCTACAGCTTTTAGAGTTTTCAATACAGCCCAGCTACTTGACACATTAAACAGTGTAACCCAGACACTCACGCTTATGCTTGCCGGAATTGCTGCGATTTCGCTGATTGTTGGTGGAATTGGCATCATGAACATCATGCTTGTGTCTGTGACAGAGAGAACAAGAGAGATTGGAATCAGAAAAGCAATCGGTGCAAAGAGGAGAAATATTTTGATTCAGTTTTTGATAGAGGCATCTGTTGTGACAGGGCTTGGTGGAGTGGTGGGTATAATTCTGGGATTTGTGACAATAAGAGTAATGTCAAAACTTAATATTGCAACAGCCATATTCTCAATACCATGGGCCATTCTTGCATTTACAATTTCACTTGCTATAGGGATAGTCTTTGGACTGTTCCCGGCATCAAAAGCATCGCGCCTCAACCCGATAGAAGCGCTAAGATACGAATAAGCTTGGAGGGGATTTGAAAGATGAGAAAAAAGCTTTTGACAGTCATTTTGCTACTTGGTTTTATACTTGTAAATTTTGGTTTGTCTTCTGCTTTTGCTGCATACAAGGATATTCCATCAAATGCAAGCTACAAACAGGCTGTAGAAAAGTTAAATAAGCTTGGAATTCTTGTTTACAAGGACTATTTCAAGCCGAACACTGCTATCTTACGCGGCGAGTTTGCAGCTGCGATTGTCAAGATTTCAAATGCAGAGGATGAGGCAAATCTTCAGAAAGGATATTCACAGTATCCTGATATAAAGCCAAATACCGTCCTTTGCGGATATGTCAACTGGGCGGTAAAGAAAAAATACATGACACCAATGGCAGATGGCAAGTTTAATCCAAACAGCCCGCTTACCTTTGCCCAGGCAACAACTGCCATTATTAGGATGCTTAGGTACTCTGACTCAGATCTTTCTGGCATCTGGCCGCAAAACTACATCGACAAGGCATCAGAGCTTGGGCTTATAAAAGGAATAAACCTTTCTGCGTCGCAAAAGGTTCCGCGCTGGGCTGCGGCACTGATGTTATCAAGGCTTCTTGACACTGAGGTCAAAAGCGGTGGAAATCAAGCTCAATCTGGCCAGTCAGCTTTAAGTGGCGTATCAGCTTCATCACAAAACAGTAGCGGCACAAAATTTTCTGAGTATGTTGGGCTTTACAAATCGTATGTTGTGCTTGATACCGGCAAAACTTCTTCAAAGCTTCTTTCAAATGAGGTTTTGACAGACAACGGAGTGCTTGTGAACACAACAAAAACGCAACTTGAAGTTGGGAAAAAGTACATGCTTCAGGTCGATAGCAATAAAATCACGAAAGTGTTTGGCACTGAAGCTGACTCTTTCCAGATTGTCAGCACAAAGGTAAGCAGCAAGACTGTATATTACAAGGAAAGTGGAAAGACAAAATCAATAACTTTGCCATCTTCGGCAACATACTATTACAACGGCTCAAAGCAAAGCTATGATGCAATAGAAAATGTGCTAAAACCGAACCAGAAAATAAGCTTTATATATTCTGAAGATAGGAGCAAAGTGGACTATATTGTAATTAAAGACATATATGCACAAGAGGTTTATGGAAACTACGATGAGGTGCTGATTTTGGCAACTCCTAAAACATCATCGTCGTTAGAGGCAAACCAGGTTCAGACAGACAAGGGAATATACTTTGTTGCATCTTCAATAAAACCTGAAAACCTTGAAATTGGAGCAAAGTATGGAGTGTATATAAAAGATGATACAATCACTACAGCTTTGCAAAAAGTGTGGGTATCCGACAAGTTTACAATCAAAAATATAGATGATTACACACTTGATGTTCAGCAAAACGGCAAGACACAGAAGATTCAGCTATCTAGCAAGCCTTTATATTACTATCAGGGAACAAAACAGAACTATGATTCTCTTTCGAACGTTTTAAAAGAAGACCAGATACTCTATGTATCAAAAGACCCTGACACAGGCAAGGTTATGGCATATGTTATTCAAGACCCATACGGCACCCAGTATGGAAACTATATTGAGGCAATAATCCTGCAGGATGCACTTTTAAACCCTGCTTTAGAAAACAATCAGGTTTTAACAGACAAAGGTATATTTTATTTACCTAATATAAACACAAAACTGGAGATTGGCTCAAAGTATGGTGTTTATGTTAAGGATGACAAGATAACATTAGTTGTAAAAAAATTAAATACTGTGAATTTGTATGAGATTACAGATGTTGTTAGTGATACAAATGTAAAGTTAAAATCATCAAAAGGCCAGGAGAACATAATCCTGCCACAAAAACCTGTTTACTACTATAACGGCAATAAAATTAGCTACAGTGATTTGAAAAACGCGTTAAAATCAGGTCAAAAAATCTATTTTGGATACTCAAAGGATGGGAAAACTTGTGAGTATATTGTTCTTCAAGACCCATATTCGTCTGAATACGGTGCATATACAGAGGTTATAGTTCTGGCAGATGCGGTTGTATCTGATAAGTTATCTACAAACGAGGTTTTGACAGACAAAGGAATATATGCTGTTAAATCAACAGCTGGCAAGCTGATAGTTGGAGCAAAGTATGGTGTGTACATCAAGAATGATACAATCACAAAGGTTGTAAAGAAGCTCAACAGCGTCGATACAGCAGAGGTTACAGAGGTTATAAGCGACACAAATGTTGTCCTCAAAAAAGGCAGCACAAGCAGCTCTACTTTCCTGCCACAAAAACCTGTTTATTATTACAATGGAAGTAAGGTTGACTACAATAGTTTGAAAAACATAATAAAATCAGGGCAAAAGATTTATTTTGGATACAACGCAGCAGGAAATTCGTATGAGTATGCAATAATTCAAGACCCATACTACGACAGCTATGGAAAATATGTAGAGACAGTGATTTTGGGGACATATTCAACTACAAAAGGACTTGATGTAGATGAAATTTTAACAGACCAGGGAATTTTGACATTGCCAGAAAACCAGAATGTAAATTTAGATCTTGGATCAAAGTATGGGCTTTATATTGATAATGATAACCAGATAACCCTTGTGTACAAGAAACTTAATTCGACCGAAGGAGTGACAGTGCTTTCTGCCATTTCAAACAAAGTGACAGTTGACAAAGGCGGGAGTCAAGTTGATATGATATTGCCTCAAAATATAACATATTACTATAATGGTTCAAAGATTGATTTTTCAACAGCACTTAGCAAACTTCAGATGTCAACATCGCTTGTGTTTGGGCTTTCAAACAAGAAAAAAGGTTATGACTACTGTGTAATATTTGACCCTGTATACAGCAAACCATACATTGCAGGGGATCAGACATATATGACCCTGAAGATTGGGGATTTGGATATAAGTGGCAGTAAGAAATTTATAAAAGATGGAGATGTTGTAGATTATAGCTATATTCAAAAATATAATGTAGTTTATGAAGTAAAGGATATATGGGGCAAGAATAGTTATATTCTGATAGTGGACAACAAGATAGACTGTTATTTGAAAAGCTACCAGCCGACAAGGTTTACTCCAAAGTCGATAGTTGTGAGTGTGTATGACTTAGCTTCAGGTAAGCTTGTTGAAAAGACGTATGATATAAGCGAAAACTGTGACACCTCATGGATTTTGTCAGATACATTCAAGACGGGGCAAAGAGTATATATTCTTTTGGGCTACGATGGCAAGGTTGTTGCAATGGTAAATCCGTAACTAAATTAAATAATAGCTTTCAAAAGGCCGCCAATTCGGTAGAGAGGGCGGCCTTTTCTCTTAAGACAAAATAAAGAATTTGTGGTATAATAATAATTGAATAATAAAATCAGTTTGAAGCAAAAAATGTAAAAATGAAAGGAGCAAATGTTTTGAGTGAAAATTTGCCTCCAAAAGAACATGATTCCACATTTAAATTTTTATTTGAAGAGAAAAAGGATATACTTCTTTTAATAAAAGATATACTAAAGTACAAATGGGCAGAGATGATAGATGAAGATTCAATTGAGCTGGTAAAAACAAACTATGTAACACAGGATTTTATGCAGATAGAAGCTGATGTCATTGCAAAAGCAAGGTTGAGTGAACGGGAAGTATTTTTACATATTGATAGAGAATCAGTCAACAGTAAAGAGGGATATGCAGCTTAGAATATTAAGATACATGATAAGCTTATGGGCACAAGAGATAAGAAAAGGAGTAGAAGTTTTGCCCGCAATTATACCTATAGTTGTTTATAACGGAATTGACGAAAGATGGAATATATCAACAAACTTAATGGAGGCTTTTGATATATTCAGGGATGATATATTTAAATACCGGGTAGTTGATATTATAGAGCTTGATATGAAAAAGTTTTTGGAAAAACAAGAAGATGTCCTTGGTCCAGTAGTATTCTATTTAGAGCAGGTAAGAGAAGACAAAGATGAGCTTGTGAAGAGGCTATACGAAATAGAAGCAATTTAAAGAGTTTGAGCAGAAGAAATATTGACCGATTTTTAAACTGGGCACATTATATTATACGGCCAAGACTTGCAGAGGATCTCAAAGCAGAGTATGACAAAATAGTAGCAAGGATAAAAGAAGGGGGTGCAGGCAGAATGGGTGATTTTGTATCCAATGTTGCAAGGCTGCTTGATGAGACAAAGACAAAAGAGTTTAATATGGGAATTCAGCAAGGAATTCAGCAGGGAATTTACAGAGCCAAGGTTGAAATGGCAAAAAAGCTTGTTAAAAAAGGTTATAGCGATGATGAAATTGCAGAACTTACAGAGCTTGAAGTTGAAGAGATAAGAAAGCTTCGAAAAGAGATTGCAAATAAAAAATAGAAAGTTGTTTATAGATAAATGATTTAATGATGTTCCAAACTTCCTATTTAAAATGAAGTTGTCCGCGGTGTTAAATAGATAAAATACTCAATGAAACCAACAAGACCACCCTCGAGTTTCACATCTTATTTTATCACGCTAAATATTTCATCAACATCCAAAACAAGATCATCAAATACCTTTATTGTCATACCTTTTTTGTATTTATTTATAGAGCAATATTTCCCATTAATATTATTGCTGTAAACTTCTATACACTCATTTGAAATGTCAACTATCCAGTACTCAGGTACTTGAAATTTTTCATACACAGACAGTTTAATTGTTCTGTCGGGGTGTTCTGTCGAATATGATAGTACTTCAACAATCAAGCGGGGATTTCCCTTGTATTTAGGTCCGTGGAAAAGTTTAGTGTTGCAGCATACCATTATATCTGGCTGAAATTCGTAAATTTCATTTTGATTTTCAAAGACAACAGCAATATCATTTGTGAAAACTTCACACATGCCACCAAACCCAAAATGATTAATAAACGCTGTTGCGATTTTGTTCTTTACTCTATCATGGTTTGGATGAGCAGGGGCCATAGAAAAGATAAAGCCATTGTCGTATTCAATTTTAAATCGGTTTTCCTCTTTTTGAAGAGTCAAAAATTCTTCATATGTGTAGTACTCATATTTATTGGGGAAGCTTGTCTCCAACTTATACCCACCTTTGCTCAAAACACAAGACTTCTCTCTTTTAATAATTATACCACAAACTTTTCGCTCTTTACCACATTAGAAAAGAGGCAATTTGTCAGGTTCTCAAAAAGACCTTCTATATCGTAATCTTTATTGGGACTGTTCAAACCATATCCATAGTTTATATTCAAAAGCTTGAGATTTACAGTATCTTTTGCAAATATCCATGGAATTTTTCTCATGTACTCAGTAAAATCTGGACATTCACTGGGAAGGAGGTCAATTCTCTTGGCAAACTGAGGTCTGTTTTTCCCAAATGAAAGATATATATCGATGTCCTTCAAAGTTACATTTTTAATATTTTTATTTTTACCATAAACAACAATACTATTTTCAGAAAATGCCTTTACATTTGATATTGTAATATCCTCAATTAAATTTCCTTCTTCTGGTGCTGCTATGACAATGGGTTCACCTTTTCCCCACCATGTACCTGCAAAAATTTTGGTTGACATTGTCACATTTGAAATGGTCACATGCTTTACGTATCCATTTTTGCCATTTGCAAATATTGCTATGCCTCTGTTAGAGTTTAGGACTATAAGGTTTGAAGCAATTACATTTTTGATCTTACTATCTAAATGGCCCATTCTCAAAGCTGCAGAGCGTGTTTGCATGATGCAGTTTGAGACAATCACATTTTCACATGGCTTTTCCCAGTTGGTGATGCTACTTAAAGCAACGCAGTCGTCACCGCATACAAAAAAGTTGCTTGTAATAATAGCATTTTCACATGAACAAAGGTGAATTCCATCACTATTTGGGACTCTAAGATTGTTCACAATCTTTATTGAGTTTATCTTGATGAACTTTGAAGAGTGAATGCAAACTGTCCAGCATGGAGAATCTATAATTGAGATTCCAGAAAGATTTATGTTTCCACAGTTGTAGAAAAATATAGGTTGGTTTGGTCGAAACTTTGGTTTGCACTCTGTTTCTTCAAACTGCTCAGGTGTGAGATTTTGAAGTTCATCAAAAATGTTAAAAGCCTGTGAAAAGTCCATAAAGCTGTTTCCAGAGAGGTCAATTGTGCCCTTGCCATCGATTGAGATATTTTTTTGGTTCATTGCAAATAAAAATGAAGTCACATCTCCCCATTCGTTGTGATAATACCCAATTTTAAAGTAATCTTCTATATAAGGTGATGCTTTTAAGATAGCACCTTCTTCTAAGTACAGGGTCACATTTGACTTTAACTCAATTGGTCTTGAAAGGTATACTCCTGCTGGCACAACTACCCTTCCACCACCTTTTTCATGGCACATGTCAATTGCTTTTTGAATTGCACCTTCACAGAAGGTTATTCCATCTGGCTTTGCCCCAAGCTCTGTAATATTTATTATCATCCTAATCCCTCCGCCATAAAGCTCTTATATCTTTACCATATAACAACTTTTTAATTTGGTCTTCTCAAAATTTTAATTATGTTGTAAGTTTTTGCTGGAAATATTTTGATTTTCTAAATGATATTATGTAGACTTTCACCGCAGTCAATTGCTAAGTTGCTATGTCAAAAAAGAGGAGAGTGTGGTATAATAAAATTGAAAATACAAAGGAGCTTTCAGCGGCAGCTCAGACTATCATCCAGTGTTTAATTTCAGTTTATTATTTGAAGATGGGAGTAAATGGAAGTGGGACAAAAACCTCCTTACAACCAGTATGATCTGATTTTCAAAAGGATATTTAGTTTCAAAGAAGTATTCTTGAACTTTCTAAAATCAACCATCAAAAGACCATGGGTTGATAAAATAGACCTGCAGAGTCTTGAGTTTGTAGACAGAAGCTTTATAAAAGATGAGTTTGTTGAAAAAGAGGTTAGATAGATATGGGTGATTTTGTATTTAATGTTCAGCGACTGATGCAGGAGTATTACAAAGAAGCTGAAGAAAAAGGAAAAGAAAAAGGGGTCGTATCACAAAATCTTCCTTGCAAAAATCATATAAGCAGTATGCCCTATCATTCTATCGTCAGGTCTAAGGCGCTCAGGCACAGGCTTGTACTGGCGCATCATAATTTCAACAACTTCGGAGACATAAAATCTGTGCGCTTGCAAGGCTGTGAGCGTCTCTGCCACTTGATTTGTTGTTGGAACAAGTATTCCCAAGTGCCCTGCAGGCTTTAAAGCCTCTCTCACAGCGCTAATTGCTTCTTCAGGCTCTCTGATATCTAAAAAGAATGCATCCAAATCCTTCTCTTCAATTCCTTCTACTATTGACTTGTTGTGCATAACCACATTGTCAAACTTTGAAAAATTTTTTATATTCTTCACAGCCATTTTGTAAAACTCTTCTCTTTGCTCATATGTATACACTTTCCCTTCCGGACCAACAGCCATCGAAAGGTAAATCGTAAACGCACCAGAGCCTGTCCCAGCCTCACCAACTCTTTTTCCAGGGTGTATGTCAAGTCTCATCAGAATATATGCTCCATCTTTTGGATAGACTATCTGCGTGTGTCTCTTCAAAAAGTGCATAACATAGTCAAATATGTCGCACGGAAAAACATAGTATTCAACATCGTTTGCAAAAAAGCTTCCGCCGGGTGAAATCTGCGCAATTTTGTCTGTTTCAATGTATCCTGTTGGAAGGTTAACTCTCTTTGGTACAGATATATCAACAACCTTTTTAAACCCTTCTGGACCAATGATTACTCTCTTTGTATCAAATGATTGCTCCATCTTATGCCTCCTTTAGCACAATATACCAATATATTGCTTTTGAATTTGCAATGTTTCTGAGAATATTTAATACTACATGTTGATAAAATAGTCAACTATGTCTTCAAGTCCAATTAGACCAATAACTTTGCCATTATCCACAACAGGAACAGCAGAGATATCATGTTCACGCAGAAGTTTTGCCACCTGTTTTATATCATCATTTTGGGAAGCTGTAATAACAGCTTTTGTCATGGCAAGCTCAACAGGGTATGTTTCATAGTGTCCCGGCTGACTCAAAAATCTGTAAATATCTACCTTCACTATAATACCTTTGAGAAAATCATTCTCATCTACCACAACTGCAACACTTTTTTTTCTTTTTTGCATCTGTTCAAGTGCAAATTTGACAGTATCAGTTGGCAGAAGTTTTATAAAATCGCGGTTGATAACATTTGCAAGCATCTTTTTCTCCTCCAGAATTATTTTAAAAATTTTTTATCTTATCAATAATTATATACCCGTTTCTAATAAAAAAAGACAACAATTATTATTGAACTATGCCAAAAATAAAAGTAAAATAAAAAGAAAAAATTTATAGAAGGAGAGAGAAAATTGAGGCAGAATATAATGCATCCAATTCCGAAAAATGAATTTACTGATGTGAAAAAGATATATGCCATTGTCAGTGGCAAAGGTGGGGTTGGGAAGAGTTTGGTTACATCTTTGATTGCTGTTGGTTTGAGAAGAGAAGGTTATGAGGTTGGAATACTTGATGCAGATATAACTGGACCGTCCATTCCCAAGATGTTTGGGGTGAGTGGTGCTAAAATTGACTCAGATTCAAAAGCAATCTATCCTGTGAGAACTCACAATGATATAAAAGTTATGTCAATGAACCTGCTTTTTAGCAAAGAAGATGCTCCTGTTATCTGGAGAGGACCGCTCATTGCAAAAACAATAGAGCAGTTTTGGACGGAAGTTGGCTGGGGTGTTTTAGACTATCTTTTAATTGATATGCCTCCAGGAACAGGTGATGTTGCGCTTACAGTTTTTCAATCTTTGCCGATAGATGGAATTATAATGGTAACTTCACCGCAGGACCTTGTTTCTCTAATAGTGAAAAAGGCATATAACATGGCAAAACAAATGGATATACCAATTGTAGGAATTGTTGAGAACATGAGCTATGCAGTGTGCCCTCATTGTGGCAAAGAAATTAATATTTTTGGCAAAAGCAAGCTTGAAGAAGAGGCAGAAAAGCTGAATTTAAAAGTTTTAGGTCGTGTTCCGATAGACCCGCAACTAACAGCCCTTTGTGACAGTGGCGAAATTGAAAAGGCACAAAATCTGTATTTGGATTCTTGTATAGAGGTTTTAAAAAGTGAGCTTAAAGAAGAATGACATAGAACTTTTCATTGTCGAAATTACCCTTGCAAAAAGCAGGGATAAATTTTTTGAAAAAAGATATTGACATATGCCAAAAATAGATTATAATTATTATTAGCAAATGCCAATAATACATTTTTGGAGGTGAAAGCTATGCCTTGGGGTTTTGGACCAGGATTTGGCGCAGGTAATGCTGCAAGAGGCTTTGGCAGAGGTTTTGGCGGTGGCTTTGGCAAAGGTCTTGGGATTTGCAAATGGGTTCTCTTAGGTAGCACTTCTTATGCACCAAATGTCAAGGATGCTTTGGAGTTTGAAAAACAAGTTTTAGAGCAAAGACTGAAGCTAATTGATAAGCTTCTAAAATATAATGAACAAAAGCAAGAGTAAAGGAACTTAAAGAAACTTCATAGAAGGGGGCACAGCAGAATATTTTTATGTGTTATGTGCCCCCCAATTTGTTAAACTAAAATTACCTTTAATAAGATTAAGTTTGCTACTCAAATTTGGTGGGTGTTATGAAGAGTATGCTTAAAAACAAAAAAAGAAGAATAAAGGATTAGGAGGAAAAAAGATGAAAATAGCAGTAATGATGGTAGACAATCAGATAAGTCCACATTTTGGGGGAAGTGAAAAGGTTTGTATATATACAGTCGAAAACGACAATGTTGTAGCAAAAGAATATTTTAACATGCCAGAGCACAGGGCTGGGCTTTTTGCGAAGTTTATAAAGGAAAAAGGAGCAGATGTTGTGATAACAGGTTCGATGGGTGAAAGAGCAAGATATATATTTGACAATCTTGGTATTAAGTATTTCATCGGTGTCTTAGGCCATCCAGATGAAGCAGTTGAAAAGCTATTAAAAGGCCAGCTGAAGTCAAATGAATCACTTGCAAATGAGATCCATGAGCATGAAGAGGGATTGCATCATCGTTCGCATGGACACTCTCACCAGCACCGTCATATTTCATAGTCATTATAAATTACCGTTAGAGACGTTTTGAAAATAGATGAGAAAAATTAATGACATAGGCTCTTTAGTTTATGGTATAATTGAAATGAGCCTAAAAGAGCTAAGAAGAAAATGTAACAATTAAGATGGGCAGGGTTAAAATCCTGCCTTTTTGTTCATAATAATTTTCAGAAAAAGGAGGCATTTGACTTGCCACGACCAATAAGATGCAGAAAAGTTGAATTTCTGCCAAGATTTAAATATTTTTTACCACATGAGGGTTCAAACGATGAGGTTTTGCTGAAGGTTGAAGAGCTTGAAGCAATAAGACTTAAAGACTTAGAAGGGCTCATGCAGGAAGAATGTGCACAAAAAATGCAGGTTTCCCGCCAGACATTTCAGCTCATATTAGAAGAGGCGAGAAAGAAGGTTGCCGATGCGCTTGTCAATGGCAAAGCTATCAGAATTGAAGGTGGGAACTACGTTTTTGGAAATTGCAAGTATACTTGCTTAAATTGTGGAAAAGTTTTTGAATCAGAAAAGTGTGAGTGCCCAGAATGCCACTCTTCTCATGTTGTATGTCACAGAGGAAAAGGAAGAGGACACTGCTTCAGGCACAACGGAGGGTGATGATGATAAGCAAAGATAGCTGATAGTATTTTTTAGTAGTTGGGTATAATAAAAGCGAAAGAAAAATTTATTTTTTAAATAATTCCTACTTGACATATAGAAATAGTTGAGTATAATGAAATTGGATTGGCATATGCTAAAAAAGAAGGTGTTACATGTGAAAAAAACTTTGAGTATAACGGGTATGACATGTAGTTCTTGTGCAAGAGCGATTGAAAAAAGTGTTAGCAAATTAGAAGGAGTAAGTAGTGCGTCGGTTAATTTTGCCACTGAGAAACTTATTGTTGAGTTTGATGAGAACAAAGCCAGCATTGAGATGATAAGAGAAGCTGTTGAAAGAGCCGGCTATGGTGTTTTGGATGATGAGGAGGCAACTATCAGGGAAGTAACTATTCCCATTTCAGGCATGACTTGTGCTTCATGTGCAAGAGCAATCGAAAAATCAATTTCAAAGCTAAATGGAATAAAAGAGGTAAGTGTTAACCTTGCAAGTGAAAAAGCAAAAGTTGTGTATGATTCATCTAAGTTGAGACTGTCTGAAATAAAAAATGCGATAATAAAAGCCGGATATACGCCACTTGAGATTGAGAAGACATATTATGGAGATTTGCATCAAGAACGAAAACAAAAAGAGATAAATAATCTTTTTAGAAGGTTTGTCATTGCAAGCATATTTGCAGTTCCACTTTTATTGATTGCTATGGCACATTTAGTGGGACTTCCGCTGCCAGAGATAATTTTGCCTGAAAAACATCCTTTGAATTTTGCGCTTGTACAAGCAATATTGGCAATTCCAATTGTCATTGCAGGGTATAAGTTCTACACGGTAGGCTTTAGCAGGCTTTTCAAGTTTCACCCAAACATGGACTCATTAATTGCAGTTGGGACAGGAGCTGCTTTTCTTTATGGTCTTTTTGCTATATACCAAATTGCAATTGGTCACTACCAGTATGTAAAAGAACTGTATTTTGAGACTGCAGGTGTAATTATAGCCCTTGTTTTACTGGGCAAATACTTAGAAACAGTTTCCAAAGGCAAAGCCTCGGAAGCCATAAAAAAATTAATGGGACTTGCCCCAAAAACTGCGGTAGTTATTCAAGGTGATAATGAAATAGTCATTCCAATAGAAGAAGTTGAAGTAGGCGATATACTCTTAGTAAAGCCCGGGGAAAAGATTCCCGTTGATGGAGAAGTAATTGAAGGTAGAAGCTTTGTTGATGAATCAATGCTGACAGGTGAAAGCATCCCTGTTGAAAAAACACCTGGAAGCAAGGTTATTGGGGCTACAATAAACAAAAATGGCACGCTAAAGATAAAAGCTACAAAGGTCGGCAAGGATACAGTCATAGCACAGATTATAAAACTGGTTGAGGATGCTCAAAGCTCTAAAGCACCAATTGCAAGGTTGGCAGATGTAATCTCAGGGTATTTTGTACCAGTTGTCATTCTCATTGCTGTAATTTCAGCGACTGCATGGTACTTTGCTGGCAGTTCATTTATTTTTGCTTTGAGAATATTTATTACCGTCTTAGTTATCGCATGCCCGTGCGCTTTGGGTCTTGCAACACCCACTGCTATTATGGTCTCAACAGGAAAAGGCGCAGAACATGGAATTTTGATAAAAAGTGGTGACGCATTAGAAACCTTGCACAAAATCACAATGGTTGTATTCGACAAAACGGGAACAATCACTGAAGGTAAGCCAAAAGTAACTGACATAATTCCAGCAAATGGGTGGGAAAGAAAAAGGCTGTTGCAGATAGTGGCGTCGGCAGAAAGGTTCTCTGAACATCCTTTAGGTGAAGCAATAGCCTTGGCAGCAAAGGAAAAGAATCTGAAACTTTTTGACGTAAGTCAGTTTGAAGCAATTTCAGGGCATGGAATAGAGGCAGTGGTAGATGGACAAACAGTTCTTGTTGGTAATGAAAAACTTATGAAAGATAAAGGGATTGAGATAGATTTCTTACTTGATGTAGAAAAGCTTTCACAGCAGGCAAAGACGCCTATGTTTATAGCGCTGAATGGAAAGTTTGCTGGAATCATAGCAGTATCAGACGTGATAAAGCCAAATGCTAAACGGGCAATAGAACTTTTGCATAGCATGGGTATTGAGGTAGCAATGATAACAGGTGATAATAGCAAAACAGCAAAAGCAATTGCAAAACAGGTTGGAATAGATAGGGTTTTAGCGGAAGTCTTGCCACAGGATAAGGCAAATGAAGTAAAAAAACTTCAGGGAGAAGGTAAAAAGGTTGCGATGGTGGGCGATGGTATCAACGACGCACCAGCTTTAGCTCAAGCTGACGTGGGTATAGCAATTGGGTCTGGAACAGATGTTGCAATCGAGTCTGCTGATGTGGTTCTTATGAAAAGTGATATATTGGACGTTGTAAATGCAATACTGCTTAGCAAAAAAACAATACAGAACATCAAACAGAATCTATTCTGGGCATTTTTCTACAATACATTGGGCATTCCGATTGCAGCAGGAGTTTTGCACATATTTGGTGGACCACTTTTGAATCCGATTATAGCAGCGCTTGCTATGGCGTTTTCTTCAGTCTCTGTGGTTTCAAACGCTCTGAGGTTAAAAAGATTTAAACCTGTAAATTAAAATTTATATAAAAAATTGAAAGAAAGGATGGGTTTTGAAATGACAAAGAAAATTTATATTAAAGGCATGACTTGTGACCACTGCGTAAGAAGAGTGGAAAACAACCTAAAAGCCATAGAAGGTGTAACCTCTGTGCAGGTTGACCTGCAAGAAGGCGTTGCAACCGTTGATCTAAGTAAAGATGTAAAAGATGAAGAGTTTGTTCGAGCAATTGATGATGCTGGGTATGAGGTTGTGAGAATTGAATAGGGATATATTGTAAAAGTAAAAGCAGGGCTGGGTAATCAAATCCTCATGGTATTACCCAGCTCTAAATTTTTCTCTTTTTAATGGAGCCTTCTTTTATATTACGAACAAAATAACATAAAAGGTTGTCAATAAAACCAGACCTATAGGAAAACCAAATTTAACCCATTCTTTGCTTTTTATTTCGAGTTTATTTGCCGCAATAATATTTGGAATGTTTCCTTGAATGAGCATTCCACCACTTGCTAAGAGACTGAGAAGAATAGCAGTTACTTGGCTTGAGGTAAGTTTTGGGCTGATTATAGCAGCTGCAACTGTTGCATTATCTAAAACGGCAGATATAGTGTTAAGCCAAAATAATAACTTGTCACCAAGCTTTACAATGTATTTGTCTATAAACGGTTTAAATCCATTTCCTAAGAGCTCTAATGCCACTATAAACAAAAATATTTTACCTGCTCTTATCACTACATCTTTGTGTGTTTCAACTTCTTTTATATGCTGATCTTCTATTTCAAAATACTTTCTGTCTTCTTCAGACATCTCTTCTTTTCTATAAAAGAATTTCTTTTCTCTTTTAGCAATAAAGCTTCCAAGCAAAGCCATGACAAGTATCACAGGTATAATATAGTGACCCACAAGACGAAGGAGATAAGCAAAATCTTCTTTCAATATACTTACAACAATTGTAGAAAGAGGCTCGCCAATTGGTGTTAGTGCAGCGCCAAAGCCAATTGCGTAGCACCCAGCAATTGCAACTTTTGATTTTGATGAATGTCTCAAAGGTAGCAGATGTAATATTTCTACCATTATCAGTGTTGCAACAATAGCAGTAATTACGCTTGAGAAAAGTCCCAAGATTAACAAAACCAAAAATATAAAGATTTCAAGGTTTATCTTGCTAAGTAAAAGGTTAATAGCATTTTTAAGCTTGTTAACCGAGAGATTAAAGAGAAAGCCCATTATTAAAACTACTGCAGTGACAACATAGAGAAGATAATTTGAGAGAATATGTCCAATCAAATGCACAGATAAAGTTCTTGAAACGATTGTTGCCAAAATTCCCATGAAAAAAAGAAAAATTTCTAAATTGTGCTCCACCTTTTTAAACACGAATGGCAAAATGAAAACAAGAGCTAAGATTAATATCAGCAAAAAGTCCATGTCATCACTCCTCATTAAAAATTTTGCTTGAAATCTCATTCCAAAACAGTTCAAAATCACTAAGATTGTTTTGGAGGATTTCATATAAAGTTTGGTTGTCTACCTCAAGATACAAATGAACTATTCTGTTTCTAAATTTCACCATTCGGATTAATTTTTCTGCTAAATTAGTTGAAATATAACTATTTTCAAGCAAAATTTTGATGGTATCAGAATAACTTGAAGGCTTACCTAATTTTTTTCTTGAAACGATATGATTGCATATATCAATAATAGCTTCAATTGATGTTTGTAATAGATACTTACAACTTGTGATATTCCTAAAATCAGCAATGAAATCTTGGTAACTTAATTTTTTGAGATGTTCAAGTTTTGATAAACATTCTCTGATATATTTCATTTTCAAGGAAATTTTGTCTAAGTCAAGGTTGTTTTGCATGATTACTCGACTCCTTTGATAGTGAAGCTTTAAAATCTTCCCAAAAAGCCTTGTAGAAATATTCATGGTCTTGATATAGGTCTAAAACCTGTTCTTCAAAATCTGCAACTTTTTTAAAATCTCTTTCAAAAATTTGTCTTCCTTCACTGATTGTTTTGAACTGCAAAGTAAGTGGTGCCTTATTTAAGTTGACGATGTCAACCATATCAGTTTCAAGTATTTCACAAATTTTAATTTCAATGTCAATCTCTTCGAAAATGCTCATATCTTTGTCAAATAGAATTGCCAAATCTATGTCACTGTCTTCTGTTTGAAATTCTGTTCCATATGAGCCTATTATCCATACACCCAGTATTTCAGGTGTTGAGCTAAAATATTCAATTAGTTTTGGCAATTTTGATTCTATGTTCAACACAGAAAACACCAGCCTCTTTAGAAACTCTAATTAATCTTATCATGAAACAAATTGAAAAATCAATAATATTATGTCCAGTTTGATTTTCAGTTGTTTATGTTGTTACAAAGCTAATGGATGTGGTATAATTAAAATAACAGAGATAGCTATAAGCTTTTAGAGGTGTAAATAGATGATTTCAAAGAAAAAAGTAAGTTTTCATAGTGCAGACAATAGTATAGCAGAAATGAAAGAAAAGATAGAACTCATTTAAAAATACTTAAAGATTGAGGAAAAGGAAAATATATTAGCGTTTACTATTTCCTTGTTAGAGGTTCTAAAAAATATACCTGTTACTTTTTATGCTCCTGAATTGAAAAAAGAGTTAGATGAATGGGCAGAGACCGCTGAAATTTGCCTCGATGATGAACTTATGAATAGATTAAAAGAAGCAGAAAATGAATTTAAAACAGGTGGCGGCGTTAGATGGGAACATCCGACAAATTCAATATAATATTTTCTAAAGAAGCATATAAGTATTTGCAGAAATTGCCACAAAATATTAGGCCCTCTTTCTTCTCCCAAAATTATAAGACTACATGGGAAGTTAGAAGGTTTTTACAGATACAAAGAAGGTGATCTCAGGATAATATATAGGGTAGAGAAAGATAGACTTATAATTTATGTCTATGATATTGGACCGAGAGGAGACATATATAAATAAGTTTTTGTACCAGAAAAAATAAAGTAAAGATAGTCTTGTACTCCTTTTGAAAAGCTGAATTCCCAAGTGAACCTTGGGATACGGGGGACCCAACCTTTTTGGGGTGAATCAGAAGCCAAAAGCTTCTGTAGGGCTAACCCTTTCGGCCCGAACCCGTCAGCTAACCTCGGAAGCTTTGAAAGGGGAGGCAAAAGGAGTTTTTTTATGCCTTTTTTTAAAAGGGAAGGCATTCCTTTGCCTTTGATTTCAAAGCAGCCAAATTCCGAGGTTATGGAGTTTGGCTGCTTTTATTTTCAGCAAAAATTTTGAAAGGAGGTTTTATAGATATGGAAAAGTTAAATGTTATCAACAACAACGAAAGGTTTGAAAAGTTAAAAGAAGCAATTCAAGACTACTTAGAAGTCAAAGACACAATCAAAACTGGCATCGAGGATGAAGAAAAGATTGAATATCAAAAAAGAAAGATTCTTTCCTATTTTGGTGCAAGCGAAAAAGATTGGGAAAATTATAAGTGGCAGCTGAAAAATAGAGTTGCCTCTTCCAAAATACTAAAAGAACTTTTAAATCTTGATGAGAAAGAAGCAGAGCAAATAGAAGAAGTGGCCAAGAGTTACCGCTTTGCAATCTCACCTTACTATTTATCGCTAATTGACCCAGATAATCCAAACTGCCCAATAAAAAAGCAATCAGTCCCAAGCTCATTTGAGCTTATAGAAAAAGGAGAGCTTGACCCAATGGACGAAGAGCACACCTCCCCCACCAAGATAATTACCCAGCGCTATCCAGACAGGCTCATAATAAAGGTTACAAACATATGCGGGATGTTTTGCAGATTTTGCCAAAGAAGAAGACTCATCGGTGAGACTGACACACACGCATCCTTAGATGACATTACTGATGCAATTGAATATGTGGCACAGAATCCAAATATCAGAGATGTACTTATCACAGGTGGCGATGCCCTGATGCTATCTGATGAGGTTTTGGATTGGATTTTAAGGTCACTCAGGCAAATACCTCATGTTGAGATAATCAGAATTGGCACACGAGCACCTGTGACTCTACCGCAAAGAATTACAAAAGAGCTTGTTGATATGCTAAAGAAATATCATCCTATTTATATAAACACCCACTTTAACCATCCACGAGAAATAACAAAAGAATCAAAAAGAGCTTGTGAGATGCTCTCAGACGCTGGAGTGCCACTTGGCAACCAGATGGTTTTGTTAAATGGGGTCAACAATGATAAGTATGTTGTTCGAAAACTCAATCAAGAACTTTTAAAAATCAGAGTAAAGCCATATTATATCTTTCATCCAAAAAGAGTAAAAGGGACATCGCACTTTTGGGTGACGATTGAAGAGGGTATGGAGATTATTGAGAGCCTTAGAGGAAGAACCTCAGGCATGGCAGTTCCCACATACATCATAAATGCACCAAAGGGCAAGGGAAAAACTCCAATCATGCCAAATTATCTTCTTTACTTTGGTAAAGACAAAGTGGTTTTTAGAAACTGGGAAGGTGAGATGTTTGAGGTGGAGAATGGATAGAAGTTTGTAAATCTGTGTTAAAAGTATTACAGTAATATTACAAAAATGTGAAAATATTAATGCGAATTATGCAAAATTATGCTTAAAAATGGTGTAATGGGTTGATAAAATGCCACCAAGTGGAGTATAATATTAACAGTTCTACTCTACAAAAAGGTGGCAATTTTTTTTGACGTAAATTTTAAAACAGGAGAGGATTGGGATTGGAAATAAAAGAATACATACTTATAATCAGAAAAAGGTTACCTCTTATTGTTGCAACTACCCTAATATCCACTCTTATTGCTGCAATTTTAAGCTTTTACATTCTCCCACCCATTTACAAAGCAACTGTTACACTTTTTGCGGGGCGTTCTACTAACAGCGATGGTGCAAATGATAGTATTCAGGCATTATACAGTGATGTTTTGCTCGGGCAGCAGCTTGTCAAAGACTACAGAGAGATTGCTGTCAGCCGCACAGTTTTGGAAAGAGTCATAAAAGAGTTAAATCTAAATATGACTCCTGAAGAGCTTGGGAGTATGGTCTCTGTTCAGCTAAAAAATGACACCCGTATCTTGATGATAAATATTGAAAGCAAAGATCCAAAGTTTGCTGCAACTATTGCGAACAAGTTAGCAGAAGTGTTTATAGAAGCAGTTCAGAGGATTATGAAGATAGAAAATGTCCAAATAGTTGACAGAGCGGTTGTTCCGGACAAGCCAGAAAAGCCAAAAAAACTTTTGAACACGGCAGTGGCATTTGTATTGGGTTTAATGGTAGGAGTAGGAATTGCATTTTTCATTGAGTACTTGGACAATACCATCAAAACACCTGACGATGTTGAAAAGTACTTGCAGCTGCCTGTTTTAGCTGTCATTCCTGATTTGGATGAAGGGGGCAAAAATTAGATGAATGCCGTCAAAGAAGTCATAGCACTATATAATCCTCGCTCGCCCATCACAGAAAGCTACAGAATGCTTCGAACCAACATTCAATATTCAAGTTTGGACAAGCCCATAAAAACCATAGTTGTCACAAGCACTGGACCATCAGAAGGAAAAACAGTTACATGCGCAAATTTGGCAGTTGTAATGGCCCAAGCGGGGAGTAAAGTATTGGTCATAGATGCAGACTTAAGGCGCCCTGCTATACATAAAGTATTTGGTGTTAGTAATAAAGTGGGACTTACAAATCTTCTTGTTGAAAATAAAAATTTTGAAGAGATAGTTCAAAAAGATGGTGTTGAGGGGCTGGATTTGATAACATCTGGACCTATTCCACCAAACCCAGCTGAACTTCTGGGTTCCAAGAAATTTGAAAATTTCTTAAATACAATTAGCCAAAGTTACGATTACATAATCATAGATACGCCACCCTGTGGAAGCTTAACAGATGCAGCTATTATTGGTAGAATTGTAGATGGTGTAATTTTGGTAGCAGCTGCAGGTGAAGTACAGATTGAAGCAATCCAGCAGGCAAAGGAGAACTTGCAAAAGGTCAATGCCAACATAATAGGTGTTGTTTTAAATAAAGTAAAACGACAAACGTCAAGCTACTATTATTACTATTACTACTACTATTATTACCAAGATGAAAACGGAGAGGTTGTCAAGAAAAAGAAGACAGGCAGGAGAAGAAAGAAAGATGATAGATATACACTGCCATCTGATGGTGGGCGTTGATGATGGTGCAGAAGATTTGGATGAAGCAAAAAAAATGATTAAGCTTGCAAAGAAAGAGGGTATAAATGAAATAATAGTGACACCACATTATACCTCAAGGCTCAAAGTTATATATGACAATAAATTTGAAGAGATTCAAAAAATAGCCCTTCAGGAAGGGGTGATGCTACATAGAGGGTGTGAATACAAACTTCAAGATGCTTTAGTTCAAAAAAGTGATCTGATTACACTTGGTGGTTCTGACTATGTGCTGATCGAAATTACCCAAGGTTTTCTGGCAGAATATGTACTAAATCAGGTTTATGAGCTAAAACTTTGTGGTTATGAAGTAATAATTGCTCATCCAGAAAGGTCGTTTGAGAAAAAGGATATTGACAAGCTAAAAAAGTTAGCAGAAATGAATGTTTACTTTCAACTGACGGCGGCAAGCTTTATCGGTGCATTTGGCAGGCAAATTAAGAAGTTTTCAGAAGAGTTGCTTGAAAGAGGGCTTTGTCATTTTATTGCGTCAGATGCTCACAACAAAAGCTCAAGGCAGTTTTATTTTCAAGAGGCGAAAAAATATCTAAAAGATACCTACAATGAACATTGGCAAATTGACCTATTATTTGAGCAAAACCAAAAAGCTATATTAAACGGAAGTGGGGAATTTACAGCTCAACGCCTTACAAGAAAAAACTTTTTAAAAAGGTTATTAGGAAGTATAGGGAGGTATGGATAATGAAAAGATTTAAAAGAACAGTCAGCTTAGCAGTAGTAGCTGTATTTCTACTGGCTAATGTCCTTGCTTTTGCAGCAACACCGCTTGATAATTGCAAGTCGGCAGCAAAATCACTTTTGAGCCAGTTAGTAGATAAAATAAAAGCTTCTGGCTCTGCACAGCAAACAGCTGAAGTTATAAGCAAGTTTATAAGTGGCAGTGGGAGAACTGTACTTGTGAATGCTTTCAACCAAATAGCGCAGGGTCCTGGAGCTGCTCAAAGACTTGAAAGTGCACTGGGGTTAAACCCAACAACTTTGGGTCAGCTTCTTGATTGGATGGCAAGTTACCAAGGTGGAGGCGGCAAGAACTGGTTTGTAAATTTGGTAAGTCTTTCAGGGGATGCTCTGAATAGTGCACTTGATACTGCAGCAAATGACCTTGTAAATAAGTATATTCAAACAGTCGGTGGAGATGTTTACAAGGCTGAATATCAGCTGAACAAAATCAATGCGGCAATAATGCTTTTTAATGGTACTCCAGGTGGTTATAAACCAATAAAATATGATTCAACTGGCAATTTCAGTGTATATGATACAGGATTCAACAATTTGTTTAGCCTTTTAAATCCGCTTTTAGGTAATCAAATTACTGGGGAAGAGAACAAAGCTAATTTGAAAAATGCATTTCAAACAATAGTCAATGCAGTCAACTCTATTGCAGACCCGACAGAAAAACTTGGTGCAAAAGCGCTACTTCAAGCACTCGGGCTTTTGTATGTAGAAAGTGCTCCATCAACAGGTGGTGGGGTAGTACCAAGCACAGGTGGTGGTACAACAACAACCCAACCTACAACCAGCCAGCAACAACAGCAAGCAACTCAGCCAGCTCAGCAGCCAAGCCAGCAAACCCAGCAAACAACACTTTCAGATTTATCTAAAAAACTTGATGAAGCAATAGCGCAAGGTAACTCTGCTCAGATAAGTGAGGCAGTTAATGCATTAGCATCAGTTTTGGCAGCTATGAAAAATACGGAGGAAGCAGTGTCAAGTTTAAAAGAAATTTCAGGGAAAGTGGCAACTGCTCTTGATAAAATTTCTGATGTTTCACAAGTTAAATCTATTGTGAATGGTTTGACAAATGCTATAAATACAGTTGCGTCAAATATTCAGAAGCAATCACTATCTACTGTTGAAAAGTCACTCCAGCTTGAAAGCCTCAAGTTTGAAACAGCAGGCTTACTTTTAAAAGCTTATGAGGCAGCTGCAGTAACTCCACAAAAAACTGAAGACACATCAAAAGTGACATTCAAAGTGAGTGCGAATGACATTGCTTTAGCTATATCAAAAGCAAATGAGGTCGCATCAGGTATTCAAACTACTAATTCAACTGTAAAAAAATCATTAAATTTTGCGGGTGTTTCAATTGCTATTAATGCAATATCAAGCAAGGATATATCTGTTATGTTTGATAAAGAATCTATCGATAAAATAAAGAGCGATAGTAAGGTCACAAATATACTTATAAAGACTCAAAATACAAGCGTTGTAATTCCGAAATCGACTTTAACTGCAGACAAATTTGAAATTAAAATCATACCCAAACAGGTATCAAACGCACTTTCTAAAGCAGTGGATGTGAACATTGTTGTTGGAGATAATGTTCAAGAAAAATTTGATAAGCCAGTTGTGCTCCTGCTCAAGCTCAACAATAAAATTTCAGATGAATCAAAAGTAGCTGTTTATAGAGTATCAGATGGCAAAACAGAGATTGTTCCTGGCATATATGTATCAACAATAAATAGCTTTTTAGTTGAAAGAAAGTCTCTTAGCACGTACTATGTAGGAAGCTATAACAAGACATATTCAGATGTTGATTCAAATGCTTGGTATTACAAGAATGTTCAGCTAATATCTGCAAAGGGTATAACAGATGGCTATCCAGACGGAACATTCAGACCAAACAACAACGTTACAAGAGCAGAGTTTGCAAAGATGGTTGTTGAAACATTCCAGTTTGATACTACTGGCCAAGAAGTAACAAAATTTGAGGATGTGAAATCTACAGATTGGTTCTATTCATATGTTGCAACTCTGTACAACTTGGGAATCATCAATGGTAGAAGCGAGACCAAGTTTTCACCAAACGCACCAGTTACAAGAGAAGAGATGGCAAAGATGATATCACTCGCACTTGTCAAAGCAGGAAAAGTTTCTCTATCTGCTATACCAACGCTTAGCTTCAAGGATGACTCAAGCATCTCAGCTTGGGCTAAGAAGTATGTGGCTATTGTTGTTGAAAATGGAATTATGGAAGGAAGAGGCAGCTCTACATTTGCACCAAAGGCTAACGCAACAAGGGCTGAGGTTGCAACAGTTATTGTAAGAGCTTTGATGAAGTAAAATTCTTTAAAAAGAATTAAACACCCTTGAGGTCTCTTGACGCTGGGACCTCAAGGGTATCTAAAAAGGTGTGGTGTGATTGAAAAGAAAGCGAAAAGTATTGCTTATATTGGCCATTTCGCTAATTTTAATGGCAGTACTCTTTGCAATAGCAATTGAAAAAGCTTTGAATTCGGTTTTGCCACCTGAGATGGTAAAAGAACTTTTAAATGATAAAAGTCTGAACAAAGAACTTAGCAGTTTAATAAACGATGAGAACATTGCCAAAGATGTTCAAAGTATAGTTTATGAGCAAAACCAAGTAAAAAAGGATTTGGAACAAGCTAAGGGTGGCAGCGAACCAGCCAATGCTTCAAACGCTCCCACTAAAAATACCTCTACAGGAAACAATGAGCTTAAAGGCAAGACTAACAATCAAGATTCTAAAAAACAAGAACTATCAAATAACTCAAGCACAAATAACAGTTCCCAAAGTAGCTTAAACAAAGATACACCGAAAAATGAAGAGCAAACATCTTCTTCACCAAAACACGATAAATTGAATATTTCAACCTCTGACCAGTTAGAAGCTGCTAAGATTGTCCTTTCTGTTATGTCAATGGCTGAGATAAAAGAACTTGTGAGCTTATACAAATCAGGCAAAAAGAATGAGGCTATACAACGAGGGGTTATGATTTTGAAGCAGAGATTGTCACCTGAGCAGAAGAAAAGATTGAAGGAGCTATATTTCAAATATAAATGATTCTTTTAAGAGAAGGTGTTCTTTTATGAAAAGAGCTTTAATTACTGGCATCACAGGTCAAGACGGTGCATATTTAGCTGAGTTTTTGCTTGAAAAAGGTTATGAAGTTCATGGCATAAAAAGACGAACATCATTAATTAATACCCAAAGAATAGATCATCTTTATGAAGACCCGCATGTTGAGAACCGACGTTTTTACCTGCACTATGGTGATTTAACAGATTCCACAAACCTCATAAGAATAATCCAGGAAGTTCAGCCTGATGAAATCTATAATTTGGCTGCTCAAAGTCATGTAAAGGTTTCGTTTGAATCGCCTGAATATACTGCAAACGCAGATGCACTTGGTACACTTAGGCTGCTCGAAGCAATTAGAATATTAAAGCTTGAAAACAAAACTCGATTCTATCAGGCATCAACCAGCGAGCTTTTTGGGAAGGTACAAGAGATTCCTCAAAGAGAAACCACTCCATTTTATCCACGAAGTCCATATGCTGTTGCCAAGCTATATGCTTATTGGATCACTGTAAATTATCGTGAAGCGTATGGAATATTTGCATGCAACGGAATACTGTTCAATCATGAATCACCTATTAGGGGTGAAACTTTTGTAACAAGAAAAATAACCCGAGCAGTTGCTCGGATAAAATATGGATTGCAAGATAAGCTTTATTTAGGCAATCTTGATGCTAAAAGAGACTGGGGCTATGCAAAAGACTATGTGAGAGCTATGTGGATGATATTGAATCATGACGTACCAGATGATTATGTAATTGCTACAGGTGAGACACATAGTGTTAGGGAGTTTGTGGAGAAAGCTTTCAAGTATGTTGATATAGATATCGAATGGGTTGGACAAGAAGTAAATGAAAAAGGAATAGATGCAAAAACAGGAAGGGTTTTGGTCGAAGTTGACCCAAGATACTTCAGACCGACCGAAGTTGATATATTAGTTGGTGATGCAACAAAAGCAAGGCAGGTTCTTGGGTGGCAGCCAACAGTTACATTTGATGAGCTTGTAAAAATTATGATGCAAAGCGATTTAAAAGAAGCTGAAAAAGAACTTTTCAACAAAGAAAATGGCTATGCTTATCAACCATCATATTTAGAATGAGGGGTCTTAAAAGATGGAAAAGTCGAGCAAGATATTTGTTGCAGGGCACAGAGGGCTTGTTGGCTCCGCAATAGTAAGAAGACTACAAAAAGAAGGCTATACAAACCTTGTTTTGAAAGGCAGAGAAGAAGTTGATTTGACTCGCCAGGAAGAGGTTGAAAGATTTTTTGAAAAAGAAAGACCAGAATATGTTTTTCTGGCTGCTGCAAAAGTTGGAGGAATTCATGCAAACAGAACATACCCTGCAGAGTTTATATATCAGAATTTAATGATTGAGTGCAATGTGATACACAGTGCTTACAAGTATGGTGTAAAAAAATTATTGTTCTTAGGAAGCTCTTGCATCTATCCAAGAGAATGTCCTCAGCCGATGAAAGAGGAATATTTACTCTCTGGGTATTTAGAACCTACAAATGAGGCGTATGCAGTAGCTAAAATTGCAGGACTTAAACTGTGTCAATATTATAAGAGGCAATATGGAGCAAATTTTATAAGCTGTATGCCAACAAATTTGTATGGCCCAAATGACAATTTTGATTTGCATACATCACATGTGATACCTGCTTTGATTCGCAAGTTTCATGAAGCTAAAATCAACAACAAACCTTATGTTGAAGTATGGGGAACAGGAAAGTCACTGAGGGAGTTTTTACATGTCGATGATTTAGCTGATGCGTGCTTGTTTTTAATGAAGAATTACGATGATGAGATATGGATAAATGTGGGAAGCGGCGAAGAGGTCTCTATTGCAGAGTTGGCTAACATGATAAAAGAAATTGCGGGGTATAAAGGTGAAATATTATTTAATCCTGACATGCCAGACGGGACACCGAGAAAACTACTTGACATCAGCAGACTTAAAAGCCTTGGTTGGGAGAGAAAGATTAGCTTATATGATGGTTTGATGTCGACATATGAATGGTATGTTGAGAATTATAGATAAAAGGGAGAGACCTCAAGTGCCTGATGAAGTGAAAATATGGAGAAAGGTACTTTATAATTTAGCAGGATTTATTGCATTAACTTTGGCATATTTTGCTGCTTATCGATTTAGGTTCAATAAAGTTGATTTCTTCAATGAAAAATTATATTTTTTGACATATGGTCTTATTATATTGTTTTGGTTTATATTAGTACTCAAGGTTTCAAAAGAATTGAATTTAAAGAAAATTGGAGTAAAAGAGATTGTTTTAAATACGTTGAAAAGATCAATAGCTATATTTATCTATGTGTCTTGTATAGATTTTATTGCAAAACTTGGTCTTAGTAGAATTGTTATCGGCACTTTTATTCTAATTTACTTTTTAGTTGGTGTTGCACTAAAAATTGTTCTTACCAAAATTGAGGATATTTTGTTTAAATCTTTAATAAGAGATTATTATTTTGTTGTTATAGGAACAAATGAAGCTATCAAATTAATAAAAAACAGCAATCTGTTGAACTTTTATAACAAGAAAAACAAGATAACTACGATTGAGCTCAATTCTAAGAATGAAAATTCTTGTTCATATGCAATTGAAAATCTTTGTCGTTTGATCAAATATTCGGTAGTAGACGAAGTTATTCTCTTGTCAGAGTTTAACTTGAATAATGAATTTTTAAAGAAAATTATTGAAATTTGTAAAATAAGTGGACGAAAACTGAGAGTTGTTTATAAGAATGATATAGGAGTTGAAAAGGCTCAATTAAGTGTTGATGGCAATAATATTGTGTTTGAATTTAAGACAGTTGAAACAAGCTTTGCATATGTATTTGTTAAGCGAGTACTTGATATATTAATATCATTGGTAGCTCTCGTACTTACAGCACCGTTGTTTTTATTGATTGCGATATTGATAAAAATTGATTCTCCAGGTGGACCTGTATTCTTTGTCCAAGAACGTGTTGGGCTAAATGGTCGGCGATTTAAACTTATAAAGTTTAGAACTATGATACCTGATGCAGATAAAATGAAAGATCAATTAATGAAATATAATGAGATGGATGGACCTGTTTTTAAGATAACTAACGATCCAAGAATAACAAGGGTAGGAAAGATATTAAGAAAACTAAATCTTGATGAGCTTCCTCAATTGATAAATGTTTTGAAAGGAGAGATGAGCTTAGTAGGACCAAGACCTTTAGAGACCAAAGAAGCCCTCGGCTGTGAATTTGAACATCATATAAGACATTCAGTAAAACCAGGCTTAACATGTATTTGGCAGACCACTCACAATAGAAATGATGTTGGGTATAATGAGTGGATGAAGATGGATTATGAGTATATAACTAAAAAGAATCTGCTTTTGGATTTGTACTTAATATTCAAAACTTTTTTAGCAATAATAAAACTGAATGGAAAGTAGAGTAAATACTTTTTAAAGGTGAATCAATACTATGAAAGAATATTTGCTTAACAATATGAAATTGCATTCAATAAGTAAAGAAGAACTATTAGAAAGGATAGGTATGTGGGCACGAAAAAATGAGAGTAGAGTTGTTTGTTTTGCAAACGTCCATATGAATATTGAGTGTGTTGAATCAGAGAAGGTGAAAGAAGCTGTAAATTCGGCAGACATAGTATGCCCGGATGGAATGCCATTAGTATGGTGGCTAAAAAGGAAGGGGGAACATGACCAAGAGCGACTTGATGGACCATCAATGATGTTAGAGATTTGCAAATATGCTCAGGAAAATAATTTGAAGATAGGGCTTTACGGAAGTGAAAAGGATGTTTTGAATGCACTTATAGATAATCTAAAAAAAATGTTTAGTGCTTTGAAAATTACTTATTCCTATTCTCCACCATTTAGGGACCTCACACCAGAAGAGGAAGAAAAGATTTTAGAAGAAATAAATCAAAGCAAGACACAGATATTATTCGTTAGCCTTGGTTGTCCAAAGCAGGAAATTTGGATGAGCAAGAATAAAGGAAAGATAAATGCTGTGATGATAGGAGTTGGTGCAGCGTTTAATATGCACGCCGGTAAAATTAAAAGAGCTCCGTTGTGGATGCAAAGAATGGGGCTTGAATGGTTGTACAGGCTTATAAAGGAGCCCAGGAGATTGTGGAGAAGATATCTATATACAAACTTGAAGTTTATCAAGCTTTTGGTTACTGAAACTTTAGTTCGTGGTTCAAGATGAGATTATAGGAAAATTAATAAAGTCAGAGATATAATAAGGATTATAGATGGCCAGAAAAGCTCTATTTATGATGCTACGGGGATATTACAAAAAAAGAAGCTGATTTTGGTGCAGTTGTTTCAAGTGTAGAAATACTTATTTTAAAGTTGTAAAGTTAATATATTCGCCATAGGTTAGATTAGGTGAGAAAAATGAAAATTGTTATTGATTGCTATACCTTGGTTAAAGGAAAAGGTAAAAGTATAGGTATTTATAATTATGCAAAAAACATATTAAATTATTTGGTACCAATGTTATCTGTTAATAATGAAGTGATTATCTTGTGTAACAATAAAAATTTACATGACTTTGAATATAAAAATATTACCTTAAAAATAATTAAAGCTGATCCAACTAAGTTAGTTAATAGAATAATGTGGGAAACAATAGTATTACCAGCGTATTTGTTGAAACTTGGGGCAGATGTATATTTTTCTCCCAAAGGAAGTATACCATTAGTTAAAGTTTGCAAAGTTTGTGTTACTATCCATGATCTTATACCTTTTTATTATCATGAGAATTTTAAAAGCCACTTTAATAGGATGGAAAACTATTATGTAAGGTGGAGAATAACACAAGCAGTTAAAGCGGCTGATCAAATAATTACTGTTTCTGAATTTTCGAAGTATGATATTATTGACAGATTTAAAGTAGATCCGGATAAAATAAATGTAATTTACAATGGAGTCGAGACTAATGTAAAAGTAGAGGAGGTTAGTGAAATAGACTATATTTTTGCTATTACATCTGAGCTACCTCATAAAAATTTAAAAACATTATTAAAAGGATATGAAATTTATTATAACAACTATAATAACAAAACTAAATTGATAATATGTGGTGTTAAAAATCCTGATAGATATAAGATTATAGATAGTAGAGCTTTCAATAATATTAAATTTGTTAACAATTTATCAGATGCTAAGTTGAATGGATATTATAAAAATGCAAAGATGTTCATTTTTATCCCTTTAATAGAGGGATTTGGGCTACCACCTTTGGAGGCTATGAGATTTAATGTTCCAGTAATTTGCTCAAACTGTAGTAGTTTGGCAGAGATATATAAAAATGCTGCAGTTCTTGTCAATCCGCATGATCCAAATGATATAGCTAGAGCCATTTACGCTGTAGAAGAAAATATTGTGGATTTAGAGTCGATTAAAAAGGAAGCTTCAAAGCTAGTAAAAAAGTATACATGGCATAATGCAGCGTTAAAAACTTCAGAGGTATTTGATAGAATAATTAATAATGTGTAGTTGTGCTATTATACATGTACTTGTATAATAAAAAATACTGCACATTAAATACGGTTATGTGTATGTCTGTAACTTTGCCAGAAGAAGTTTTAGAATTAATTTGAATGAAAAATCTAGGGTTTTCTAAATTTTGTTTTAAAACTTTTGAAGCGGTTTTTATTAGAGTTTACTAGAATTGTAATATATGTTTTGACAAGTAATCTGAGAGAATGTCTGAAATTGTAAAAGAATCGAGTAATTATTATAGTTAGAGATAAAAAAGAATTCACTAATATCGTAGTACTAATGAAAAACAAATATGTGGTAATACACTTGATATAAAAATGAGCTGCTCAATAAGGAAATTTAAGATTGCTATCAAATGTTTATAGAAATTATTGTTAAGTTAGACTAAGTGTTATTAAAAAATTAAGTGAAGTTTATTTCAATATGAAGATAAGGGGCAAAAGGAGATGAAACTTTTGAGAAAGAAGGTAGGTCTTATTGCTATATGTGACTTTATAGATTTTCCTCCAGGAGGCGAAGTTTCTTTTTTAACAAGTATATTAAAGGAATGGAAATATGAAGATTTAGAGATAGATTTAATAGGGATGACACATTCTTTAAATGAAAATGTTGGCAATTGGCAAAAAAGATCGATAGGAGAAAAGGAATACAATTTTTTTCCAGTGTTTAAAGAAGTTAGAGAAAAAGAAAAAACAAGGATTCCATTTAGGTTTCGTATGGTTTGGGGGTTATTAAAATTTAGAAAGGAAATAATGAAAAAAAAGTATGATATTTTGTATATACATTGTCCTGAGTTGATTTTGCCTTTTTTGGGAGATAATAAAACTGTAGTTGTGTATCATGTACATGGGGAACCTCAACATACATTAAAGGTTTCAAGATTTAGCATTTTTAGATTTCACATATTTTCATTTCTTTACAATACAATAATTAAAATAGCTATTACGAAGAGTAAAAAAGTTATATGGGTTTCTCAAAAAGCATTAAAGAGCTATTTAGGGGAAAAGTATTCGAAAGAAAAAAATATTGTAATCCCGTCTCCATATGATAGTAGTTTATTTTGTCTTTGTGAGGAAGATAATCTCGTTAAAAAGACTAACCAAATAATTATCTTTGTTGGTAGGCTTTCAGCAGTGAAGAATTTAAATCTTCTAATTGATTCATTTAAGTTGGTTAGAGAAGAAAAAAAGAATGTGAAATTGATACTCTGTGGTGATGGTGAAGAAAGAATTAAGCTAGAAAGGTATGTGGAGGAGCGCGGTTTGAAAGATGATGTTATTTTTACAGGGTATTTAAAAAGAGAAGAAATTCGTTTCTTTCTTAATAAAGCAGATGTATTTGTGCTAACATCTTTAAAAGAAGGTTCACCAGTCTGTGTTGTTGAAGCTTTAGCCATGGGAGTTCCTGTAGTAACCGTGGACGTTGGAGATGTTAAGGAAATAATCAGAGATGGGTACAACGGCTATGTTGTAGAAAGATATGATCCAGTCTTAATATCAACAGCTATTGTTAAGATATTAAGAGAAGGAAGAGACAAGTATAAAGAGAACTGTATCAAATCGGTTTTAGCTCGGTCGCCTTCAGCTATTGCCAATAGAGTTTACGATGTTTTAAAAAGTTGCTGAAAATGGAGTTTTTCTAAAGTTAAGAAATATGTATTTTGCTTTTATGCTTTAATGTTTTTGGAAAACTGTAAAAAACAATATTACCCTTATAAGGCCACAAGAATAATGTTTTGTGCACATGGAGGCTTACTATATGGTTGGTAATTCGAAACAAGACATAAAGTTGTTGATATACATTTTGATTTTAACGTTATTGATACAGTTTGGTTTAAACAGTTTTGTTGTATCTATTTATTTATTTTTTGGAATATTAAATTCAAAACTGATGATAGCATCCTATTGATTTTATCCTTGTTTACACCCTATTATGTGTTTAAGTTCATTATATTTACATATTTCATTGCAAAAAACCTCAAAAAAATAAAGATTTCAAAGATAATGTCAATGTTAAGATGCTATTTGCTTTTTATGCTTATATGATGATAGGAACGGCAATTAATATAATATTTGGAGCGAGTTGAAAGGGGGTAATTGCGTATTTTATTACGTTTTGGATACCTATTTTGACGTTAGTTGTTTATATAAGTATTAAAGACAAAGGGATAAAATATTACACTGATTTAATGGCTAAATTGATGCTATTACAAGTTATTCCAATTAATGTAACTTATATTTTATATAAGGACAAATACATATTTTTAGGTGATTTATATAAAGGAACATTAGAAGATGCTCGCACAACAGGTATTTTCTTTATTGCGAGTATGTTATATTATTTTTTCAATAAGGATATAACGATTTTTAGAAAAATTATCTATGTAGGAGTATTGTTTTTTTAACGTATATTGCTGATGCTAAGCACGTGATAGTTTCTTTTGTGGTATGCCTATTTCTTTATTTTTCGGTCAGCTTAGAAATAATAAACACTTATTAGCATTTTCAGGAAAATATTGTTTATTGTATTTATTGAGGGGGTGATTTACATTTATAATGACAGGATAATTTCTAATTTTAAAGATTACGTAAATGTAAATTTGAAAATGTATATGTATGATGGCACGGCAAATTTAAAGTATTACTCCTTGACTAATGCGTTGAAAAGTATTAAGTTTCCGCGAAATCTGATTGGTTTGGGAGTAGGAACTTACGGGTCAAAAGCAGTCAATTTTCTTGCCAAAGATTATATGTAATAAAGGAGACTCAAATTTTGTATTACCTAACTTTATTGAGAGTGAAGTTATCTAATATGCTTACCTGTAGCTGTCAGGGATGATTTATGAATATTTTTAAAATGCAAAGATTCCACAGTGGTATTTTATCTTATCCGTTTTCAGGATGGGTTTCGGTGTTTGCTGAGACAGGAATAATTGGTCTAATATTTTACTTTGTAATCTTTTACATAAGTCAGCAAAGTGGATTTAGGCAAATCAAATATAAGAGAGGGAAAAATATGCTTAAAGTATGTTCCTTAATGATAAGTTTGATATATATCTTGCTAATATTAGATAATTATTTAGAAAAACAATCAATAGCCTCTATAGTCTCTATGTTTGCATTTTATTTGGCTACTTCCAGTAGTTACTGGAATAAAAATTTCGAAAGTGAAAAAGGTAGATTATCAAGAATTTGTAGTTGTGAAAGGAGCTGAATACTCGGAATGATTCCAAAAATAATTCATTATTGCTGGTTCGGCGGAAAAAAAAATAAATTGGTTGAAAAGTGCATAAATACGTGGAAAATATGTTTGCCTGATTATAAAATAATAGAGTGGAACGAACAAAATTTTGATATACATATTACTAAATTCACAACAAAAGCATATAAGTTGAAAAAATATGCTTTTGTATCAGATTATGTTAGAATTTGGAGTTTATATAATTATGGAGGAATATATATGGATACAGATGTTGAAGTCCTGAAAAACTTGGACCGATTTCTTTGCCATAGATTTTTTACTGGGTTTGAAAGTAATAATTTTGCAGTAACTGGAATTATGGGTTCGGAAAAAGGACATCCATTTTTAAAAGAATTATTAGAATGGTATAATGGACAAGATTTTGACGCCAATAAATTAAAAACAAATACGCAAATAATAAGCAACCTCATGAAGAAGTATGGTTTGGAGTTGAATGGTAAGTACCAGGTTTTAGAACATGATATGCACATTTACCCTAAGGAATGGTTTTGCCCTTATGATCTTGAAAAAAACAAATTGATAATCACAGATAATACATATACTATCCATCATTTTCAAGGTTCTTGGCTTCCGCTAAAAGACAAGATAAAATTAAAGATTAGAAATATGGTGATAAATATTATTGGTTATGAAAAATTTGAATTAATTAAATTAAACTTTATTAAGAATAATATAAGAGATAAGGCGTAAGGATGAGTTTTTGGAAAGGCGTTTTGCCATTTTTCTATAAGACTGATTTACTAATATGCGATATAAAATTTAATACATTTGGGTGTGAACGATTATATTTCCATATTGATTTATTCAGCAAGTTAATTACAATTTATTATTGGCGTGATTGCAAAAATGATATATTATTTATTCTTGTTAAGTTTTGTAAAGTAATTACAGGTAAGTTAATATACAATGGTATTATAATTGGAAAAGATATGCGAAGTATAAATAAATTCACAAGAAGTTCTGTGAGAATTATAGTTTATAAACATGTATCTATTATTGAAGGGATGGGTATGTTTTATGTTACCAAAAAGAGAATTGAAAATTGCTTCCATACGCATAATTTTATACTTGGCACCTATTACAATGTATTATATAATATACTTTTCCTATGTTAAAATGAATTGCAGTATAATTATTTCTGAATGGGTGAATAATATTTTAACAATTGTATTAGTTGCATTAGTTTCCATTATATTCGTTTTTTTTATGAAAAGGGTAGACATCATTTTTAATTTTTCTCTGCTAGTTTTAATCACTATTTTTCCTATATCGCAGCAAATTATAACTGGTACACCATATAGTGGCGCTGAATATAAAGGCATATTTAAAATTAGTTTATTTAGTCTTCTAATTCTAAATGCTGCAATTTTTCTGTTTTTTTCAAAAACAAAATTATATAACAGCAATAAGAAATTATTAAGTATATATGCTCTTCTTGTTTTTATAATACTTTTGGCGTCAATTATGAGTGAAGGTTTTAGGAGTATAGCAATTATAGTTGAGAATTTTATTACTCCCCTAGGTATTATGTATATTATGCTTAATTTAAGAATTGATGAAATAATACATTCATTGGGAATTTTGAAAATTGGGATTGTAATAAATTTTATCTTAGGCCTTATTGAGTTTATAACAAACAAGAATATATTTGAGAGTGATTTGATTGAGTTAAAAAAAAGTATGCTTATCTCGCTGAATCACATTAGAAGTTATGGCTTGGTTCAGCACCCGTTAAATTATGCTTTTGTAGGGTTAGTTTCAATATCAATTTTTATAATAACCCGAAAAAGAAAAGATTTTGCGTTTGTTATAATTGGTATTATAATGACAATAATTTCTATAAGTAGAGCAGGAATATTCTTGGCTATAATTTTAGGAACAGTTTCTTTATTCATATTATCAAAGATTAGTGAAAAAAAGATATTAACTATTTTATTAGCCATTCCTTACATTTTTCTTGTTGTTATTGGTGCATATATTTACTTTCTTAAAGATAAGTATGATGTTTATTCAAAATTATCGCGCATTATCGCAATTCAATATTTTAGAACCTCTTTTTTTAGTAACCTCATTGTTGGATATGGTTTGAAACAATCAATGCTTGCTGATGAATTGTCGCAGATGGCAAAGGTTAACATTATACCTGAAAATCCAACAATAATATTGGGAAGTGCTTATGGATATGTCTTTTCACTTTTACTGCTTTTTGGATTGATTTTTATGATCAGTCACATTAAGGATTTATATCAAAGAGCTTCATGTATATTGCTTTTGATATATCTGCAAACTTTTAACTCTTACGGTACTAAGTATGTGTATTTTAATTTATTTATTTATCTTATTTGGTTATGTATATTAGTGGGTAATGTTTACAGTTTAAAAGTACAAGGAAAAATAGAAGCAAAGATACCAAGAGGAGGTTAACTTATGTGGGTATGTCAGCTATACTAAAGAATTTACTCAAAAGTATTTTTGCTGTTTTTATAAGAATCGAGAGAGGCAAAATAGTGATAATAGATGGAACACCTTATTCTGGCTCTAATGCCAAGGCATTATATGATTTTATAAAAAAATCAATAAAATACAATAATATCAAGTTTCTTACAGAAAATGACTTAAAATGGAAATCATTTTGGAATTTAAAAGTATTTTTTGAAAATTTTAGGGAAGTATGTAGTGCCAATATTGTAGTTACAACACATTTGTATCCAAAACTTAAAAAAACGCAAATTTATATTCAATTATGGCATGGTATACCATTAAAAGCTATGACTCTGATGGATAAGACAGAAGGGATAAACCATAAAAAATTATCAGTTAAAAATTTTAGTGAATATGATTATATTATATCTTCTTCTCAATTTTATAGCACGTTACTTAATGCTTGTGTAGGGGTAGATGGATCAAAATATGTTATAACAGGATTTCCTAGAAATGATATGCTCTTTAATACTGATGCAAGAGAAAAGTTACAGAGCATCGTAAAACAACCTATAGATTCTTATAAGATAGTTTTTTATCTGCCTACATTTAGAGTAAATTATGGGAATCAGCGAATTGAAGGAACTACAAAAGATAAGAATATTTTTGGTTTTGATGATTTTGATTATGACCAATTTAATAGGTTTTTAGCCAAAAACAATATACTATTTATTACCAAATTGCATCCAGTTGAAGAAAAACTATTTATCAAAAAATTAAGTAAAATATCCAACAGTTATTTCATTTTTTTGACGACAGATGTATTAAAGATATACTCAATAGATTTGTATGAGATTCTTGGAAGTGCTGATATATTGATAACAGATTATTCAAGCGTTTATTTTGATTATCTTCTTCTGAACAGACCTTTACTGTTTATAAGTAATGACATTGATATATACGAGAAAGAACGAGGTTTTTTATTAAAACCTTATGATTTTTGGACTCCAGGACCAAAAGTTAAAAACCAAAGAGAGTTACAGGATGAAATTGTTAATATATTATCTGGTAAAGATACATATAAAGAGCTAAGAACTCTTTTTAAGACGTTGTTTCATGTTTATAATGATAATAAATCCTGTGAAAGAGTATGGAATATAATTAAAAATCATATATAACGGACTGTAGATCATAAAAAACGACCATGATTTTAAAAGAGTATTATTTATAAAATATGAGAGGTAGTTAATAATGCAATTGTTTAATTTACCAATATTTTTAACAATAGAAGAAAGTATAATTAATAGATTAGGTAAAGAATTAGAAATAAAAATAGGTAATTTAATTAAAAGAAAAACAATGCTTTTTACTTCCGAGGGAAACTTTCATAGGTATAAATATGTGATCGAAAAATTAAAAGATGAATTAAAAAACATATCTTTATACTTTGTTAAAGATAGTTCTTATGATATTGCGGTAGAAGCAGCTAAAACTATTTTGATAGAAGATTATGAATTGATAATAGGTTTTGGTGGTGGTAAAGTATTAGATACGGCAAAATATGCAGCATATGTTAGCAAAAAGAAGTATATTAGTATACCAACAATTCTCAGTAATGATGGAGTTGCATCTCCTATTGCTGTGTTAAAAACTACAAATGGACGGGCTAAAAGTTTTGGATGTAAAGTACCAGACGGAATCATTATTGACGTGAATATTGTTAAAGAAGCCCCTGATAATCTTTTAATGGCTGGTGTAGGAGATACAGTTTCGAATTATACAGCGTTATACGATTGGAAGCTTCAGTGTGAATATGAAGGAATACAACTAAATGATTTTGCATATTTACTTTCAGATGCTGCGCTCAATCTAGTACTTTATACTACAGAAAAAAAACTGAAAAATGAAAACTTCATTAGACAGTTGGCACAGTCATTCGTTTTAAGTGGATTAGCCATGGAAATAGCAGGGAGTAGTAGACCGTGTAGCGGATCAGAACATTTGTTTAGTCATGCATTGGATGAATATTATAGTCATATAAATGTTCCCCATGGATTAAAAGTGGCATTGGGAAGTATAGCTAGTTGTATTTTTCAAAAAAGAGATTATAAAATAATTGTTGATTTTCTAAAAACTTTTGGAGTTGATGTGTCTCCTGATAAGTTGGGTATTAATAAAGATATTTTTATCGATGCATGGATGAAAGCTAAATTAACTCGCCCTGAAAGGTTTACAGTGTTAGATATTATAAAGCTTTCAGAAAAATATCTAGAAGAAGTGTATTATAAAATTATGGAGGTGTTAAAGTAAAATGAAAGCATTGATTCTTGCAGCTGGTATGGGGACACGACTTAGACCAATAACAGATTTTAAACCTAAATGTATGGTAGAAGTAAATGGGGTTCCTATTATTTTTAAACAGCTTGATAATTTAATTCAAAATGGTATTAAAGATATTACGGTTGTAGCAGGATATAAAGCTGATATGTTAAAAAATGCTCTAAATAAAAACTATCCATTTGTAGATGTTATTGTAAATTATGAATATGAAACTACAAATAATATGTATTCTGCATATCTAGCACGAAGTAGCTATGCTGGAAAGGAGTTTTTGCTCATGAATGGAGATGTCTTTTTTGACGAATCAGTAATTGCTGAACTACTCAAGGAGCAATATGTTGATTCTATTGTGGTAGAAAAAGGAGTGTTTTTTGAAGAAAGTATGAAGGTTAAATTTAATAAGGGGCGAATAACTGAAATAAGTAAACAGATACCTAAAAATGAAGCTTATGGTGTATCTATCGATGTTTATAAATTTTCAGCAGAAGGATCGAGAATATTTTTTAATAAAATAATTGAATACGTCGAGATAAAGAAAGATTTAATTCAATGGACTGAAGTGGCACTTAACGAAATATTATCAGAGGTAAAATTTACACCATGTCCTTTGAAAGGAAGGTGGATAGAAATTGATGATTTTAATGACTTAAAAAAAGCTGAAGAGATATTTATATAAATAAAATAAATTTCCGTTTTCATTATATCTATACATATAGTATGTAATTTAAAAAAATTCGTTTGGCAAAAATTACTTAAATTAGAAAGTAATAAAAATTAAATTAACCGAAACAGAGGGGCAAAATGAATATGAGCAAAAAAATAATTACACTTCTTTCTTGGGCAACAGTCCACTTATGGTTGCTCATTATCTTTTCCTTATCCTCACAGCCAGGCCCAAAGTCTAATGACCTGAGCAAAAGTGTGACAAAGCAAATTGTTAAAGCAACACAAAAGGTGATTGTACAGAATACTTACATTAAGCCAAGAAAAAATATAATGAATAAACTCAACAACCTTGTAAGAAAATATGCCCATGTAGTAATGTACTTAGTGCTGGGCATATTGGTTATTAATGCATTTGTAATAAGTGGAATTAGAGCCTATAAAGCCTTTATTTTTTCTTTAATATTTTGCCTCTTTTATGCCGCAAGTGACGAAATACACCAATTATTTGTTCCAGGAAGAGTGGCAAAAGTAACTGATGTTTTAATTGATGGTATTGGGGCTTTAATAGGAATTGGACTTTACAAATTCATTTTCAAAATATATTACACACTAAAAACAAAATCTTCAACAAAACAATTATAACTGCCCACAATAAAACGCTTATTATAATCCCATTTTTTAACCCTCTGAAAAAATTGGGCGATGGCATTGCTGGGATTGATCCTTTTATTTTTCTTTAATACATATTATGCATCTTCGTTTAGCAGTTTATACTCATTTTTCAAATCTTTTAACATTTCAAACCCCTTTCATTTTTTATAGTATTTTAGAATTATCTTTTTTCTTTCTAAAAATTCCTATCACACATTTTTGCTCCATTTCATTTTATACTTATGTAAACACAATAAAAATAGAGATGATAGGTTGATACTAAAGAACATTATCAATATCGAAGGGATTGCAAAAGTATCTGAATTTCCCACGTTTACAACTCTTGACAGATACAGCCAGTATGAGGTAGTTGAACCATTTTGCACATTTATCGAAGCGCCACTTAAGATTCCTGTTGGCACAAACACATTACAGCTTCTGCAGACATTGGGCATTACTTTAAACGATGTTTTAGTTGGGAAACCCAACGTGCTGATTGAATACGTGACAGTATCACTTCTTGACCCAAGAACAATTGAAAAATGCACAGTCCTTTCATCTGGGCAACATTAAATAGCGCACTATCAACTGTACTTAGCTAAATTTAGTATCATAAAATAGGAGAAGTTGCCAAAAATCAACATTAGAACAATGTTAAAAAGGTCTATAGAAAAAGATGGAAATAATAAAAAGGTTGTTCATACTTGGGGATAATTGAGCCACATGAGTATGACCATGTAAAAAAACACGTTTATAAACAAGTGCTGACAAACGCTGAGTTTGAAATTCCAGAGTCAAAGCCAGAGATAGAAGATTTTTCGTCGGTAGTGATGCAAATTACAAGAAAAAAGTGCAAGCTAATCTGCGGGCCGCTTGGTGACAAAATAGTTGTTACAGGTACAATAAACTTAAATATGAGGTACACAGCTGCAAATCCACAGCAATCTGTCCGCAATGTACATTTGTGCCACGATGTTGATGCTTTTATAAACATCAAATGCTTGGAAGAAAGTTACAAAATCTTTTGTGGCTGCTGCGATGTTAAGATGTATATTGAGTGGGCTGATCTTGAGGCAGAAGACAAAAGAAAAATCAAAGGATGCTTTTTAGTGTTGATTAACTGCCAAGTGTAAGTTTTTAAAGTAAGGGAGTGATGATAGCTTTGAGTGGTCCAGAATTTGTCAGAAAGCCAAGAGATGAAATTATAAATGAGATTTTAGAGTCTATTGCAAAGGAAGAGATGGCTATTGCAAATCTTATGAACGCTGAGGCTGAGAAGATAAAAAGAGTTGTTGCGAGCCATGATCTTCCAAAAGCTGAGGATTTTTCACAGCTGCTTAGTCTTCAAAAGCTTGTTGCAGAGATTTTAGAAAAGCTCATTCAAAAGCAAAATATTATAATCAAAAAGCTTGACATGATAAGAGAGTTTAAGGCAACTATAATAAAGAAAGAAAAACCTCATCCTTATCATCCTATGCCGCAATATGACAATGAAGAGTGAAAAGTTTTAATCTTGGTGGTGGTATACCATCAAGATTTTTGTTATTTGCTTTCTAAAATTCCCATCGCACTTTTCAAAATTCTATCATAATCCATTTCCTTCTTTGAAAACTCATGAACCTTTTTGCCTTCTCTCAAAACCAAAATTCTGTCGCACATGCCAATTAGCTCTGAAAATTCAGAGGAGATGAAAATGATTGCACAGCCAATTCGCGCAAGCTCATTGATGATGTTATACACCTCAACCTTAGATGCCAAATCCAAACCCTTTGTTGGTTCATCAAGAATAAATACTAAAGATTGGGAAAATAACCACTTGGCAATCAAAACCTTTTGCTGATTACCACCAGATAGAGTTGCTATCTTTTGAGATATTTCCTTTGGCTTTATCCCAAGCCGCTTTATAAAAAAATTTGCAATCTTCTCTTGACGTGATGAGTCAATGAAAAACCCATTTACAATATTCCAAATATTAGATGAGATAATGTTATCTGCAATGTTCAAAGTCTTAAAAAGTCCTGTGCCAATCCTATCTTCGCTCATAAATGCAATGCCATTTTTTATTGCATCGGATGGGCTTGAAAGCTTCAAAAAATTTCCTTTAATAAAAATCTCTCCCGAGTCTACTTTTTCAGCACCAAAAAGCGCTTTTGCCAAAAAGCTTCTTCCAGAGCCAACAAGCCCTGCTATTCCATACACCTCGCCACTTCTTACATCAAACGATATATCCTCTATTATCCCAGACTTTGTTAAATTTTTGACGCTAAAAATAACCGGGCCTTTTTCTACTTTTAGCTTTGGATATGTTCTGTTTACGCTTCCAAAGATGAGGGAAATTGCCCTGTTCAGATTAAAGCTTGTTACTTTATCAGATGCCACAACCTCGCCGTCGCGCAGGATTGTTATTCTGTCAGCAATAGAGAGTGCTTCTTCCACCATGTTTGTGACAAATATAATGATGATTCCTTTTTGCTTTAGCTCCTTGATAATTCTAAAAAGGTTTTCTATCTCATACGAAGTAAGGCCGGCTGTTGGCTCATCGAATATAATAGCCTTTGCATCTTGCACAAGTGCACGGCAAATCTCTATCACCTGAAGCTGAGATGTGCCAAGGTTTTTGCAACTTGCCTCTGGATTTATGTTAACACCCATTTTAGCAAGGATTTCAGAAGAAAGTTTTAACATCTTTTTTGTACTGATAAATCCAAGACTATTTTTTGGCTTGTTTTCAATGAAGATATTTTCTGCAACAGAAAGGTGCGGAAAGTATAAAAGTTCCTGATGCACAGTGAAAATCCCAAGCGACTTTGCCAAAAGCGGATTTAGGCTTGAAAAAGCCTTGCCGTTTATTATAACTCTTCCTTCAGATGGCTGGTATGTTCCGTTGATAAGCTTTGTTAGAGTAGTCTTGCCAGAACCGTTTTTACCTAATATTACATGCACTTCGCCCTCAAAAAATTCAAGGTTAATTCTCTTTAAGGCATAAAATTCTTCAAACTTCTTTGATACATTTTCTAAGACAATTGACATAACAGCTTCAAACCTCTCTTTCAAGGTCAGAAAAGTCAAAACTGCAAAATATCTGTGTGCCGTTTTCAAAGAAAAATGATTTATACTCATCAGGTACGTTTGTGTCGCTTATAACCTTTTTGATCTCATCAACCTTTGCAATCTGAAAAAGTGAAATTTTATCAAACTTAGAGGAGTCAGCAACAATAATTGTTTCTTTGGCAATTGACTTAAAATACTTATATGCATTTGCAAACTCAACATTGTTGACAGTAAAACCGCGCTCTAAAGACACTCCGTCAACCTCAATAAATGCCTTGTCAACAAAAATATCAAGATTTGGATTTACAAGCATAGGCCCTGCCAAGGTGAAGGTATTTCCAACAATATAACCACCTGTCACAATTGTCTGGATGGAAAGCTTTCCACACTCTATTGCCAAAAGAAGGTCGTTTGTCAAAACTATTATGTTTTGTTTTTCCTTTATATACTTTGGAACAAGCCTTAATATATTTCCACCAGCAAGGATTATCGCCTGATTACTTTCTATCATGTAAGAGCATACTTTTGCTATTGCTTCTTTTTCAGAGTCTTCTGATATTGTAGGTGATAGAATCTTTGCTGCCTCTTCTTTCAAGATTGCCCCGCCGTAAGTTTTTATCAAAAATCCTTCGCTCTCAAGCCTGTCTAAGTCACGCCTGATTGTTACCTCTGAAACGCTCAGAAGTTCTGCAAGTGTTGCAACGTCAATGTGCTTTTTCTGAAGAAGTATTTCCTTTATCTTTTTTAGCCTTTCTGCAACAAGCATCAATATTCACCACTTTTGCAATTTATATGAAAATTATATCACCGAAAAAGTTGTATGTGAACAAGTTTAATACGTTTTCTTTTCTTCAGTGTATTACATTTTATCAAGCCTGTCAACAATCTGAACACTTTTGATAACATCGTTCAAAATAATAAAAATTTTTTGATTAAAAAAGAAGGATTTTTGATTTTGGTGTAGAATATATATAAATAGAAAAGCAAATGATAAATCAGAGTAAATAGATTTAACAAAACTACAATAATTTTTAACAAAGCGAGGTGAGATTTGCATGAAAAGCTGCACTGATAGCGAACTTTTAAGGCTGCATGGAATTACAAAGATTTTTCCAGGGACAGTTGCACTTTCTGATGTTTCGTTTTCTGTAAACAAAGCTGAAATTCATGCAATAGTTGGTGAAAACGGTGCTGGAAAGTCAACTTTGATGAATATCATATCAGGAAGCCTTCTTCCAGACAAAGGTGAGATATACCTTGAGGGCAAGAAGGTAAATATCAGGTCTCCAAGAGATGCTCAAAATCTTGGCATTAGCATAGTTCACCAGGAGCTTGCGCTCTGTCCGCATCTTACTGTTGCTGAGAATATATATATAGGGAGGCTTCCAGAAAAGTCAGCAAAGATTGTGGATTATAAGACGCTCAACAAGATGTCGCAAGAGGTCTTGTCTTTGTTTGATGAGGTGAACATAAAGCCAACTGACAAGGTTGCAAACTTGAACGTTGCGCAACAGCAGATTGTTGAGATTGCAAAGGCAATTACATTTAACTGCAAACTTTTGATTTTGGATGAGCCAACATCGGCTTTGTCTGAAGCTGATGCAGCAGTGCTCTTTAAAATCATAAAAGATTTAAAGGCAAAAGGAATAAGCATTCTTTACATTTCTCACAGGCTACGTGAGATTTTTGAGCTTGCAGACAGAATCACTGTCCTTCGCGATGGCAGATACATCAAAACGCTGAATACGTCTGAGACAAACCCTGACCAGGTTGTAAGCCTGATGGTGGGAAGAGAAATCAAAGAGATGTACCCACCAAAGAGCACTTTTGTTGGCAAAGAGATCTTCAGGGTGGAAAACATTAGCTCTGACAAGGTTTACAATGTTTCATTTTCGCTCAGAGAAGGTGAAATTTTAGGTTTTGCAGGGCTTGTAGGAAGCGGAAGAACTGAGCTTGCCCAGACAATCTGCGGAATTTTGCCAAAGCATTGTGGGGAAATTTATCTTGAAGGAAAAAGGATTGAGATAAACTCGTTTGAAGATGCTATCAGGCATAAAATCGGTTATGTTACAGAAGACAGAAAACAGTTTGGTCTTTTTCTAAAACTTCCTGTTGCGCACAATGTCTCGGCAATACATCTCAAATATGATTACAAAAAGCTTTTGATTGACAAAAATCATGAACTTTCGCTTGCAGATAAGTATGTTAAAAAACTAAATGTAAAAACTTCATCATATGTACAGCTTGTTATGAGTCTTTCAGGTGGGAATCAGCAAAAGGTAATGATAGCAAAATGGCTTGCTATAAATCCAAAGATTTTGATTTTGGATGAGCCTACACGTGGAATAGATGTTGGTGCAAAGGCAGAAATTCATAGTCTTTTAAGAGAGCTTGCAAAAAACGGAATAGGGATTATTCTAATCTCATCTGAGCTTCCCGAGATAATTGGAATGTGTGACAGGGTACTTGTCATGAGAGAAGGAAGGATAACTGGAGAACTCTCTGGAGAAAAAATCACAGAAGAGAACATCATGCAGCTTGCTGCACACAAGTAATTTAACTTAATTGCGAGAAAGGAGGAGCATCTTAAAAATGTCAAATACTACTTTAAATACATCATCTAACAAAAGCCTACTAAAAAAATTGATGGGATTTAGGGAAATTACTTTGATTTTCATCATAATTGTAATAAGCGCTATTATATCGGTCCTAAGTCCAAACTTCTTGACTGCAGAAAACTTGATAACAACAGCTTTAGGTCTTGCAGCAGATGGTATCTTGGCAATAGGGATGACAGTTGTACTTGTCTCAGGCGGGGTAGATCTCTCTGTTGGTTCTGTTCTGGGGCTTTCGGCTGTCATTGCAGGTGGGCTTTATCTTAGCTATGGTGTGAACATCTGGATAGGTTCTTTTATAGCTCTTGTTATCTGTGCTCTGATTGGGCTTTTCAATGGATATTTTATAGCGCGAATTGGAATTCCACCTCTTATTGTTACGCTTGCTATGATGGGTATTGCAAGAGGTGCTGCGTATGTTCTGACTCAAGGTTCGCCTCTTTCACTTTACGGGAACTTAAAAGGCTTTGATTTTCTTGGTCAGGGTAAGGTTTTGGGGATTCCATTTTTCATCCTGTTTTTTATCATACTCATAATCCTATTTGACTTTTTGATGAGAAAGTCAGCACCGTTCAGGCTTGTGTACTATGTTGGTAGTAACGAAAATGCAGCAAAGCTTTCTGGTATAAATGTTCCAAAGGTAAAGATTTCTGTATATGTTTTAATGTCAGTCTTAGCAGGAATTGCTGGAATATTTACACTTTCAAGGTTTTCGGTTGCTGCACCAACAGCTGGAAATGGCTCAGAGCTCAATGCTATTTCAGCATGTGTCATTGGCGGAGCATCACTGGCAGGCGGTGAAGGAACAGTTCTTGGCGCAATTCTTGGTACAATCCTGGTAGGTATTATCAACAACGCGCTTGTGCTTTTGAACGTCTCTGTCTACTGGCAGAACTTAGTAAGTGGTGTAATTTTGATTGCAGCTGTGACAATTGACTATCTAACACATCAGAAAAAATCATAGAAGATTTTAAAATTAAAGGTTTGGTTTTAGCTTCTTGTTGCCTACATTGAGAAAAGTTAGTAGGCAACAGGGGTTAAAATAAATAAAAATTATATTTGAGGAGGTTTGGTAGGCTATGAAGAAGAATTTTTACAAGTACCTTTCGATCTTTTTGGCGGTTGCGCTCATTGTGTCTTTAGCTTATGCTCTTGTTCCAAGCTCAAAGGACATTACTCAAGCAAGCAGCGGCAATCCAAAGTTAAAAGGAAGTCCAAATGAGGAGTATTACATGGTGACATTTGTTTCTGGTATTGAGTACTGGAAAGGTTGCTTTAAAGGTATGAAGGCTGCAGCAGACCTGTACGGTGTAAAAGCAATCTACACAGGTGCACCACAGTTTGATGTAAACCAAGAAGTTACTGTTCTTCGTCAGGTTATTGCTAAAAAACCAGCTGGAATTTTGGTCACTTGTGCAAACCCTGACGCTCTAAAAGCCCCAATTGATGAGGCGATTAAGAAAGGAATTCCTGTTATAACATTTGACGCAGATTCACCAAAGTCAAGCAGATATTCAGTTTTGGAAACTGGAAACTATAACGCAGGTGCAATGGCTGCAAGATATCTTGGCAAGCTTTTGGGTGGCAAAGGCGAGGTTGGCATCTCAACAGTTGCTGCACAGCTCAACCATGAGCAGAGAAAACAAGGGTTTATTGATACTCTCAAGAAAGAGTTCCCAGGAATTAAAGTTGTTGCAATTGTAAACGATGAAAACGACCAGACAAAAGCTGCAAGACAGATTTCTGCTATGCTCCAGGCTCATCCAAATATCAAAGGAATATTCTGCACAGACGCTCTTGGTGGTGTTGGTGCTGCAACAGCTATCAAAGAAGCTAACAAGGTTGGCAAGGTTAAAATAGTAAGCTTTGACACTGACAAAGGAACACTTGACCTCATAAAGCAAGGAATCATTGATGCATCAATCGCGCAAGGTACATGGAACATGGGATTCTGGGGCATGACATTCCTGTTCTATCTCAAACATGGTATAGTAAATCCTGTTGACAACTGGCAGAAGTATGGTATAAATCCACTCCCACCATACGTCGACACAGGTACAATGGTTGTAACAAAACAGAATGTTGATGCGTTCTATAAGGTTAATGTGATAAAGTAATGTTAGCATAATTATAAGGTTTTGGTGTCTGTTTAAGGGAGGCTGTGTTAAAGACAAAACAGCCTCCCATTATTTTGCTTAGTGTAAAATATTTATAGGACATTTGATGGAAAAACCTCCCTCCTCTTGGTAGAAGAGAAAAAATAATGTGGAATATAATGATGAAAAAAATAAAAAAGAAAAAGGAAAAACAAACCAAAGGAGGGAGCAAAATGACTGAAAATATTGTATCAAAAATAGAAGAACTTTTAAAGACTTTTGAGGAAGGATTAGAGAAGATAGTGAAAAGGGAGAAGGATTTAGCGGAATATTCAATTGAACTTAGAGACTTGTCAAGAATTTTGTGTTTCCAATTTATAACGTAAGTTGTAAAGTTGGGTTATGTTACTGATGCATTTTCTAACACTGAAAAGCTCCATTTTTCCATTTTGTACGGCGTAAGTTCTCTTCTTGTTAAGTAAATATTAATTTCTAAGACTATGAAAGCCCTGAAAGTATCCACCTGAATTTACTTCTTGTCTTTTCAATCATGCTGTTTACACGCAAGGCGGCCTCTGTAGCAAAGAATATGCGTCCTTAATTCCTCAGGGTATTTCATATGAACAGAAAAAAACTCTGCTTTTTCTGATATTGCAGCAATAAAATCGAGGATATTTTGAAAGGTATCCATCGCAAAGTTCTTTAAATTTCAGTACAGCTTCATCGAAATCAGAAGAAGAGATTTTGATTTTATCCAAACTCTTGTTAAAAGCTGAAAGCTAAATCTTTTGTCATATGTTTTCTGACATTACGCTCAAGGTGGACAAAAGCAAGCTAAAGGTCAGCAAGAGGGTAAGCAAGTTTGACAGCATCTATAATACCAGGGAAGTCATCACTTGTGACAATTAAAACTTCTTTAAGACCTCTTGTAATTAAATCGTCAAAAACTTTCATCCAATCAACCTTATTTTCTTTGCCGAAGAAAGGGCAGAATACCAAAGATATCTTTTTTACCTTTCTTGAGTCGATACCGAGGCTGGCATTGCAAGTAGCATGTTTTGCTTTTAGAATTGTCCTTAACTTCGTTTTTGAATAACCGTCGATGATAAGAGCAAAAGCACTTGTTGGTAGTTCTCTTTTTTAGAAACTTAAGCTCATTTTTAAGGTCTTCTTTGATTTTTAGTATTTCATTTTCGGAATATGGAAGATTCAAAGCTTTCAAAGTCTTGAGAAGGGAAAGCTCAATAATAACCATTGACGTACTTGCGACATAAGAAGGGAGGCAGTCAAACTATCAACTCTTTTGTAGCGGAAAGAAGAGGATAGAAGGTGGGAAATTCTAAGGGCGTGTGCGAGGGACAGAGATTTAAAGATACAGGGCAGGTGTTGCAAGTTTTACTTCAATAAAAACCATTGCCTTTGTCATTGTCATTTTTAGCAAGGGTTACTTATCTTTCCTATAACATAAAACAATCGAGCAAGTTTTACTTGTAGTTGCTAAAGAAGCTTGGCGGATAGAGTCATCACAGGAAGCAATACATATTTAATACTTGTTTAATACTTGCTTCTTGAGCCATGTTTTTAGCAGGCTCAATAAATTTCGTTTTTATTCATTTTAAGTAGCCCCCTTGATGATTATTTCAATACTAATTATACATAATTATACAGTGGACACAATTTTATTTTAACTCCCCACTGGGATAATATAATATTAGAAGCAGCGAATGTTAATATAAAGGGATGTAGTGCAGAAGGGCATGTAAGTCATGTATTAGCAAAGAGGATGAGTTCAAGACCAAGAGGATGGAGTGAAGATATAGCAGAGAACATGGTAAAGTTATTGAGTTTAAAATACAATGGTTTTGAACTTATGAATGTATATTTAGAGAAGATAAAAGCCAAGAAGGCAGAAAGGCAAGAAGTTAAAGAAATAGCAAAAGGAATTATAAAGAACGGGAAAAGAGTACGAAAAGGTATGGAAAAGTGGAATAATATACCAGTTATAGCAAATGGTAAAGTTAACCAGTTACAAAGAGCATTAAAGTCTTTGATTAGTTGTAACTTCTATAACGCAGGTATATTCTAATAAAAATTTTTTCCTACAAACTCTTGACACTATCCTAGATGCAAAAGTTTATTGTTATCGATAATTGAAATGAGGTATAATAAAAATAGCCTGATTTTTGCAATAAATATGATTTTGCAAAAAGGAGAAAAGTATGAAGACTTATAAAAAGTATGATGAAGGATACAAAAAATTGTTTTCTAATAAAGAGAATCTAATTTGGTTTTTACAGAATGTTTTAAATGAAGAAAGATTTAAGAGATTAGAAAAAAGTGATGTAGAGATTATTGCAACCGAGTCGATAAATAAAAAGTGGCAAAAGAAAAGCTCAGACATAGTGTATAAGATAAAATATAAAGATTCTTTCTTTTGTTTGACTATTGAATTTCAAAGTAGAGAGGACAAGAGAATTTTACACAGATTATATGAATATATGCATCTCATTCAGCTCAAGAACAAAGTAAATGGTGAAATACCAGTAGTTGTGCCAATTGTGCTGTATAATGGTATAAGTCATTGGAAGCCTAATGAACAGTATAGCGAAATTATCCTATTTGCAGAAGATTTTCCAGAGTACGCACAAAATTTCAAGATAATATTCTTAGATATCAAAAGTATACCTGAGGAGAAGTTAATTAGTGCGTCAAACGTACTAGCAATAGCAATGTATATTGACCAAGTATCTAATAATCCTGAAAGGGTACTAAATAGGATATTGAATTTAAGAGGGAAAATACATCTTAACTGGGAACAGAGAGAAGAATTAGCTGATTGGTTGTATGAGGTTATTTTAAGGTCTTATGGTGTTAGTGAAGAAGAAGCTGAAGAGATGTTTAAAAAATCAGGATTGGAGGTGGATGAGATGTTTTCAAGCACGGCTGAAAAGATAAAGCAGGGAATTGAGAGAGAAAAGAAAAAAATTGCTAAAGAGGCAATGAAGCAAGGCATGAGACAAGGTATGAAACGCGCAATGAAATTAATTGCAAAACAGATGCTAAAAGATAATCAGCCTATAGAGCTTATTTCAAAGTATACGGGTCTTACACCTGAAGAAATAAAAAAATTAAAGAAGGTATAAATTGAAAAAAAACAAGTTCCTAAAGCTTGTTTTTCAAAACTTAGCATAATTAATTTATAGAAGAAAAGTTAAATACTAAGGCGATGAAATTCGCTTTAAATTGCCACAAGAAGTTCAAATACTTTGTGGCTGATAACTCCTGTCCGTAAAGCGTGCGGGCAGGAGTTTTTTGCTTTTTTAAAGAGTTTTAAGCCTTTTTAAAGGCTTTTTGGGGGGATGGACCTTGGATATTGTGTATTTTGAAATGATAGAAAACTTCAAAGAAGATAAGTATATAATTTGCTATTTGAGAAGATAAAAGAAAAGAACGACCATCGAAACATTCATGAAAACTATACGCCTGAAGAGGTAAGAGCATGGCACATGGCAGTTAAGTTTGTTACAGGGTCTAAAGAGGAGTCTCATCTGAGATGATATTTCAAAATAAAGGGAGAGTTTTAAGTTCAGCCCTTATTTTTTGGATTGACTACAGATTTTTCAAAGTTTATACTTTAAAAAGAGAGATGTTTTGCTCGTTCAAAACAAGATAAATAGCCTTTCAATAGTTTTTAAAATCTCAAAAAGAAAGGATTGAGAAATACAGTGGAAGTAAGAACAAGGTTTGCACCAAGTCCGACAGGGCATCTTCACATAGGCGGTGCAAGAACAGCACTTTTTAATTACCTTTTTGCCAAAAGATATGGGGGAAAGTTTATATTAAGGATAGAAGACACAGATTTAGAAAGATCGTCTATTGAGTCTGAAAAGGTTATAATAGAGAGTTTGAGATGGCTTGGGATTGAGTGGGATGAAGGTGTTGAGGTAGGGGGTCCCTACGGTCCTTATAGGTCGACAGAAAGAGTGGATATTTACAAAAAATATGTTGATGTTCTTTTTGAAAAAGGCTACGCATACTATTGTTACTGCACAGAAGAGGAGCTTGAGGCTCAAAGACAAGAGCTTTTATCAAAAGGTCAGATGCCAAGGTATACAGGAAAATGTAGAAACCTAACAGAGGATCAGAAGAGAAGATTTGAGCAGGAGGGGAGAAAACCAACTGTAAGGTTCAAAGTGCCAGAAGGTGTTAAGATAGTTGTCCATGATTTGGTAAGAGGCAATGTTGAGTTTTTGAGTGATGACATAGGCGACTTTGTAATTGTCAAATCTGATGGAATTCCCACATACAACTTTGCGGTTGTCATAGATGACCACTTAATGAAGATTTCGCATGTTATAAGGGGTGAAGAGCATCTTTCAAACACTCCACGCCAGATTCTAATTTACAATGCGCTTGGGTTTGAACTTCCGCAGTTTGCTCATGTTTCGCTCATACTTGGAAAAGACAGAACAAAGATGTCAAAGCGCCACGGTTCTACTTGGGTTGAGCAGTATAAAGATCAAGGGTATTTAAAAGAAGGACTTATAAACTTCTTGGCTCTGCTTGGCTGGTCACCACCAGAAGATAAGGAAATATTTGACATGGAATATCTAATTGAGAATTTCTCATTAGAAAGAGTTTCAAAAAATCCTGCAATATTTGACATTGATAAGCTAAATTATATAAACTCTCAGCATATTAAACTAAAGTCATTGGATGAGCTTACCCAGATGTGCATACCGTACTTTGTTGAAGCAGGATATATCAAAGAGGATGAGGCACAGTCCAAATTTGAATGGCTCAAGAAGATAGTAAAATCTGTGTATGAAGGACTGGATTATCTATCTCAGATCAAAGACAGAGTTGATGTATTTTTCAATAATGAAATAAAAATAGAAGAAGATGAAGCAAAAGAGGTCTTAAAGTGGGATCATGTGAAGGATTTAATTAATGTATTCGAAAATAAGATAAGGCAGATGAATGAATTGACTCCAGAAGCTATTAAGCTACTTTTCAAAGAGATTCAAAAAGAGACAGGTTACAAGGGCAAAAATCTGTTTATGCCGATAAGAGTTGTTTTGACTGGCAAAACACACGGTCCTGAGCTTGTTGAGATAATTGAGATTGTGGGGAAAGAAAACATACTAAAACGATTGGAATTCTTCAAAACGTGGTATAATTAAATTAAGAATTTTTATAGGTTTGTAAAGGAGTTTTTGAGAGTATGTTTAGATTTTTCAAGATGATTAAAGAAGAGATGGATGTTATCATGGAAAAGGACCCGGCTTGCAAGAGCAGGCTGGAAACTCTTTTGTATCCAAGCCTGTGGGCTATTATATATCACAGAATAGCTCACTGGTTTTACAACCGCAGGATGTACTTCATTGCAAGGTGGATTTCCCAGCGTGCAAGGCACAAAACTGGTATTGAGATACATCCCGGTGCCAAGATTGGTCGAAGGGTATTTATAGACCATGGCATGGGTGTTGTCATTGGTGAGACAGCTGAGATTGGCGACGATGTTTTAATTTACCAGGGCGTTACATTAGGTGGAACAGGTAAAGAAAAAGGTAAGCGTCATCCAACAATTGGAAACAACGTCTTAATTGGTGCTGGTGCTAAGGTTTTAGGACCCTTTAAGGTGGGGGATAATACGAAAATCGGTGCAAATGCAGTTGTTCTTCGTGAGGTTGAAGACAACTCAACAGTAGTTGGGGTACCAGGAAGAGTTGTCAGAAAGGAGAAAAAGGAAAAGCCAACTGTTGAAGAACAGCTTGACCAAGTAAGATTTCCCGACCCGCTTGCAATGCAGATTTGCAGGCTTGAGGCCAAGATAGAGGCTTTGGAGAAAAAACTTGCCGAGTATGAAAGGAGATTAAAAGAGTATGAAGCTTTACAACACTCTGACAATGACAAAAGAGGAGTTTGAACCCTTAGAAGAAGGCAAAGTAAAGATGTATGTTTGCGGTCCAACTGTTTATGATTTTATCCACATCGGCAATGCAAGGCCTTTGATTGTGTTTGATACTTTAAGGCGTTATTTTGAGTACAAAGGATATGAGGTTATCTACATTCAGAACTTTACAGATGTAGAAGATAAGATGATAAACAGAGCAAACAAAGAAGGTGTAACCGTATTTGAACTTGCTGAGAGATTCATACAAGAGTATTACAAAGATGCAGACAGATTAAATGTCAAGCGAGCAACCAAAAATCCAAGGGCAACAGAAGAGATAGAAGATATGATAGCCCTGATACAAACGCTGATTGATAAAGGTTATGCATATGTGGTTGATGGTGATGTGTATTTTAGAACAAGAAAATTTGCCGAGTATGGAAAGCTTTCTCACAAGAACATTGAAGAGCTGATGGCTGGCGCGCGCGTTGACCCGAACGAAAAGAAAGAAGACCCGCTTGATTTTGCCCTGTGGAAGGCTAAAAAAGAAGGTGAGCCAGCATGGAGTTCACCTTGGGGTGAGGGAAGACCCGGCTGGCATATAGAGTGTTCTGTTATGGCAATGAAATACCTTGGGCAGACTATTGACATTCATGCAGGCGGACAGGATTTGATTTTTCCTCATCATGAAAATGAGATTGCCCAGAGCGAGGCTTCAACAGGGAAACCTTTTGCACGTTTTTGGCTTCACAATGGGTATGTGAATATAAACAATGAAAAGATGTCAAAGTCGCTTGGGAATTTCTTTACTGTGCGTGAGATCATAGAAAAGTATCATCCAGAGGCTCTGAGACTTTTCATGCTTCAGGCTCACTATAGAAAGCCTCTGAACTTTTCTATTGATTTGATTGAACAGGCAGAAAGCGCGCTGAAGAGAATCTACACATGTTATGAAAACCTTGAATATTTGATTAAAAACGGAACAACGTCAAATAGTAGCGACAGTACACTTAAAGCTGTCTTAAAAGAGCTAAAAGCAAAATTTATAGATGCAATGGAAGATGACCTCAACACTGCCGAGGCAACAGGATATCTTTTTGAGATGGTAAGAGAAATAAATACACATTCAAATACGTGCTCAAAAGATGTACTGATTTTGGCAAGAGACACTTTAAAAGAGCTTTGCAGCATTTTAGGAATCTTAGAGCAATATGAAGAGAAAAAGGATGAAATTCCACCAGAGATTTTAGAGCTTGTTGAAAAGAGAAACGAGGCAAGAAAAGCTAAAAACTTTCTTGAAGCGGACAGGATACGAGATGATCTAAGGAGTTTAGGCTATATAGTTTTGGACACACCCCAAGGCACAAAGATTGAGAGGATAAAATAAAACAAAAAAGGCTGCCAGTATATCAAATATCTTAGCTCTGGCGGTCTATTTTTTTAAAGTATTATCTTAAAAAATCATGAAAATTTTCATTAACTTTTTATTGAAATTCATGTGTACTTCATGTCTAATTTCAAATAGAAGAGCGATGAAGGGTAGTATTAAAATGTCGGAAGTCAAATTAAGTACTCAACAAATGAAATTCTCCAACTTGAAAGAATTGGTTTCGCATATGATTTCGATAAGTGAACTTTCAAGAGGCAGAGCTTCAAAAATTATTGATGAAGTTGCTAAAAAGAAAAAGAATTTTCTCGTTATCAAAAACAACAAGCCACAGGCAGTTATAATACCTATTGATTTATATGACCAACTTATACAGGCACATGAGGACTATAAGCTCCTGCTTCTGGCCCTCAAAAGAACTGAAAATTTAAAACAAGAAGATTGTTCTACTTTCGAACAAGTGGTTGAAGAAGCTGGCTTTACACTTGAAGAAATTGATAAGTTAGCAGAATCGGTGGAGATAGAATAAAATGTGGCAAGTAACTTTTTGCCAGAAGCTAAAAAAGAACTTTTTAAACTTGATAAACAAACTCAGAAAATAGTCTTGGCTGGTATATGGAAAGTTAGCAAAAATCCACATTCTCACTTATTCTATCAAAGAAAGTAATGAATTTTGTTGCAGTGTTGCCAAGAGATGGTAAATATTGCTATAAGGTGGCAGAAAAGTAAAAGAAAAAGTATGGTAAAGATTTGTTTACAAAGAGCTTTAAAAATTTAGAAGATGAAGATTTACGCTGATATTACCAAGTTTTAATAAATATTCTGTAAGAAGTCTCCATTTTCTATAAGGTGAAGATGAATTGCGGTTGATGACAATTTGGTTTGGTATATAATAGAACTGGTGATAATAATGAAATTTGATACTAATAAACATTCAGTGTTTCTTCTCTACTACCACTTGATTTTAGTAACAAAATATAGAAGGGATGTAATAGATGAGAGAATTTCAAAAAGATTAAGAGAAATCTTTGAATACATTCAACCTAATTACAACATATCCCTTCTTGAATGGAATCATGATAAAGACCATGTGCATATTTTGTTCAATGCAACTCCTACAACATCACTTTCCAAGTTTATAAATGCTTATAAAAGTGCTTCTTCAAGACTTATAAAAAAGGAATTTGCTGAAATTAAGCAAAAACTATGGAAGGAATATTTTTGGTCAAGAAGTTATTGTTTGCTGACAAGTGGTGGTGCACCAGTTGAAGTAATTAGAAAATACATTGAAAGTCAAGGTGAGAAAAGAAAATGCTGAAGGCATATAAATATCGAATATATCCTACTAAAGCATAGGAAGAATTCTTTGAAAAAACTTTTGGATGTTGCAGATTTATCTCATTTGGCATAATATGAGCAAATCTGGTGTATCATTTTTTAGTATTTTTTAAAGGTATTGTGGTTTGAAATTGATTTGGTAAATTAGAAGAGAAAGAATTTCATAATAAATCTTAGCAAAATACAAATATTTTAAGTTATAAAAGGAGTTTTAAGAAAATGCTAAAATATCTTTACATAGCATTTTGTTCAATATCAGTGTATATATTTATTATCATTGCTATTAGGCTGTTTGGCAAAAAAGATATTTCGCAGCTATCGATTACCGATTTAGTTTTTGTTTTGCTCCTCAGCAATTCTGTTCAAAATGCTATGGTAGGATCTGATTCAAGTCTTTTCGGTGGACTTGTTTCAGCAACCTCTCTATTTGCAGTAAACTTTGTTATAAAACTTATTGTATATAGGTTTCCGAAAATAGAACATTTACTTGAAGGTGAACCGTTAATATTGGTCTACAGAGGGAAAATAAATGAAAAAAATTTAGCTAAAGTAAAAATTACAAAAGAAGAACTGCTTGAAACTGTGAGAGAACATGGAGTGGCGTTGCTTGAAGATGTGGAGCTTGCTGTTTTGGAAATGGATGGTAATGTGAGTATTATCTCTAAAAAATCAGAAAGTGAATATGTGAAAAAGAAAATACCACCAAGAATAAAAAAACGAGAATAAAGCCTTTTTGCCTTATTCTCTCCACGGCTGATTTTCAAAAGGAATATAATTTTTTTCATCAACTTCACGTAGATACACATATGTCCATGCCTTTATAATCTCAGAGTTATTTAATACGACATTAACTTCTTGTCTTTTATAAATTTCTCCTTCATCTTCAAAGTCATCTATTTTTTCAATTGTATTTTCATCAACCTTATAAACCTCACCGGCTACCTTGCATCCGTTTTTGGGTACTATTGCAGGATACCAGCTTATCTTGTAAAGGGCATAACCGTTTAAGATAGCATTTCCAATAAATTTGCAACCACTTAGAAGATAATTATGACTGTTATGTGAAAGAAGAGAACCATAAACAAAAAGGTACACAATAAACTGTAACCCCCCTAACTAACTTGAATTTTAATTTGACAAAAGGCTATTCTTCTTGCAAATCACACAACTCTTCATTGCATAAATTGTATTTTAGTTTATATCCGAAATAATCATACTTATCAGCCCAATTACACATCATATCTAATATTGGCAGAACATCTTTTCCCTTTTCGGTAAGACTATACTCTACCTTTACAGGAACTTCAGGGTAAACTTTTCTTGCCACAAGACCATGTTCTTCAAGTTCTCTGAGTTGCTTTGTTAAAATTCTATGGGTAATATCAGGGATTAAGTGCTGCAGCTGAGCAAATCTGAGTGTACCATATTCTCCTAAATACCACAAAATGAGAGGTTTCCATTTTCCGCCTATGACCTCAAATGCAACTTCTATTTCGCATGTTGCTTCTTTAACTTTTTGTTTTTGGGTCATGTTTGTTAACACCTTCCTTTAGTATCATGTATGATACTTTATATCCAAAAAGTGCACTCTTGTAAACGTTGACAAGAATATTATACTAAACTTAAAAGGAATTTTGCTTTTAAAGTTTTAGATTGAATTTTGGAGGGATAAAAATATGGAGAATTTAGTATTTAACTACTTCATACCAACAAAAATATTGTTTGGACCAGGAAGTTTGAACAGGCTCAAAGACGAAAATTTGCCCGGAAAGAAAGCCTTGATTGTAATATCTACTGGAACATCTATGAAAAAGTATGGTTATCTGGACAGGCTTACAGCGATATTAAAAGAAAAGGGAATTGAGTATGTTGTATTTGATAAGATTTTGCCAAATCCTATCAAGAAACATGTTATGGAAGGGGCAAAATTAGCAAAAGAAGAAGGCTGCGACTTTGTAATTGGTCTTGGTGGAGGAAGTAGCATTGACTCTGCAAAAAGTATTGCTATTATGGCTAAAAACGATGGAGATTACTGGGACTATATTGTTGGAGGCAGCGGGAAAGGCAAATTTCCATCAAACGGTGCACTTCCAATTGTTGCAATAACCACAACAGCTGGAACTGGAACAGAGGCTGACCCTTGGACTGTTATAACAAATGAAGAGACAAACGAGAAGATAGGTTATGGCAACCAGTACACATTTCCAACTTTGTCGGTTGTAGACCCAGAGCTTATGCTAAGTGTACCACCGCATCTTACTGCTTACCAAGGGTTTGATGCTTTCTTCCATGCAGTTGAAGGGTATATTGCAAAGATTGCAACTCCAGTAAGTGATATGTTTGCACTCAAAAGCGTTGAGCTTATAGCAAAGTACTTGCCGATTTGTGTAAAAGATGGGACAAATATAGAGGCGAGAACATATGTTGCGCTTGCGAACACGTTGGCAGGGTTTGTTGAGTCGACTTCCAGCTGTACATCAGAGCATTCAATGGAACATGCCCTCTCTGCATTTTATCCAGATTTGCCACATGGTGCAGGACTTATAATGCTATCTGAAGCTTATCATACATTCTTTGCATCAAAGGTGCCTAAAAAATACATTCAGCTTGCAAGAGCAATGGGTGTTGATGTAGAACAACTTCCAGAAGATGAAAGACCGTTTGCATTTATCAAGGCAATGAAAAAGCTTCAGGAAGAGTGTGGAGTTGGGAATTTAAAGATGTCTGACTATGGAATTAAAGAGGATGAGATTGAAAAGCTTGCTGATAATGCTATAAAAACAATGGGCGGACTTTTTGAGGTTGATCCATATAAGCTTTCTTTTGAGGAAACTGTACAGATAATGAAAAATGCATATAAATAAATTGTAGAATTTAGATAAGTTTATATTATTCAAGCACAGCATAAGTAAAAAACTGCTGTGCTTATTTTGTTTGTTATAAATGAAATATTAAAGAATATTAGAAAAATTTAGTCAATATTGAAATCAAATTTAATTTAATTTTTAGGAGATTTTAGTCAAATTTTTGGGGTTTAAGTTTGAAATTTAATGTTATATATTATTCTCAAGCCAAAATAAAGGGAGGGAAGATAAAATAATGAAAAAGCGACTTATAGCATTTCTTGTGATGTTAATATTTGTCATCTCATTGCTAAATCCAATGTACCTATCATTTTTGACACCGGTTGCAAAAGCTCAAAGCAGCCAAACTAATTTAAAATTTGACTTTGAAAACGGTATCCAGGGGTGGACAGGAAGAGGTGTTTCAACTACTGTTGCAACCGTTTACGGAGTGGCTTATGAAGGAGACTACTCTTTAAAAGTTTCGGGCAGAAATTCATCATGGGATGGAGCAGTTGTTGATATTACTTCTAACGTTTCGGTAAATACCACATATACTGTATCTATGTTTGTTTATCACAATGATGCAAAGCCGCAAAGATTTGCAGTATACGCATATGTAAAAGACAGTGCAGGTGAAAAATATATACAGATTGCAGATAAGGTAGTAATGCCAAATTACTGGAAACAAATATTTGGTAAATTTACTATTAGTACATCTAATCCTCTCCAAATAGTTAAACTTCTTGTATGTGTCCCTTCTAACAAATCACTTGAATTTTATCTTGACAGTGTGATTGTAACATCTGCTCAGCCAACTTCATCAGGCATTGTAAAATCATCTACGTTTGAAAGCGGTAGCACCGAAGGCTGGCAGGCAAGAGGAACTGGCACTGATGCACAAATATCTGTTGTTGACACAGTTGCACATACAGGTAGCAAGAGTTTATATGTAACCGGAAGAGCACAGACATGGCAGGGTGCTCAAATAGATATGACAAGTGTGCTTGAGAAGGGTAAGGATTATCAGTTCAGTATATGGGTGTATCAAAATAGTGGAAAAGACCAACAGATTACTTTGACAATGTATAGAAAAAATGCAGACAATACAGAAAATTATGATACTATAAAATGGAAACAAACAGTTCCATCAGGAACATGGACAGAGGTTACAGGTTCATATACTGTCCCTCAAACGGCAACTCAGCTTATATTCTATGTTGAATCACCGGCCCTTGATTTTGATTTTTACCTTGACGATTTTACAGCAATTGACAAAAATCCTCCTGTTGTAAATCCAGGACTCATTAAGTCTTGTACATTTGAAAGTGGTACTACAGAAGATTTTGTACCAAGAGGAAGTAGTGTTTCATTAACCGTTGTTGACAATGTCTATTATCATTCAGGAACTAAAGCTTTGTATGTAAGCGGAAGGGCATCAACATGGAATGGTGCCCAGATAGATATGACAAGTCTACTTGAAAAAGGTAAGGACTATCAATTTAGTATATGGGTATATCAGAACAGTGGAAGTGACCAGAAGATAACTCTCACAATGCAAAGAAAAAATACAGATGGTAGTACTAACTATGATTCTATAAAGTATCAGCAAACAGTTCCATCGGGAGCATGGACAGAACTTTCAGGTTCATACACAGTACCTCAAACAGCAACACAGCTTATATTCTATGTTGAGTCACCAAATGCTACCTTGAGCTTTTATCTTGACGATTTTACAGCAATTGACAAAAATCCAGTTACAATTCCCGCTGCTGTAAAACAGCCAGAATGGGAGATTCCATCACTTTGTCAGCAGTACAGCCAGTATTTCAAAATTGGTGTCGCAATACCATATAAGGTTCTGCAAAACCCTGTTGAAAGTGCAATGGTACTGAAGCACTTCAACAGCATAACAGCTGAAAATGAAATGAAACCAGATGCGCTGCAAAGAACAGAAGGTCAGTTTAATTTTACTATAGCAGACCAGTATGTTAACTTTGCGCAACAAAATGGCATTGGAATAAGAGGACATACACTTGTTTGGCATAGCCAAGTGCCCAACTGGTTCTTCCAGCACAGTGACGGAACGCCGCTTGATCCAAGCAATCCAGAGGATAAACAACTTTTAAGAGATAGATTAAGAACTCATATTCAGACTGTTATGTCAAGGTATCAAGGTAAAATTTATGCATGGGATGTTGTAAACGAAGCTATTGACGAAAGCCAGCCAGATGGCTATCGAAGAAGTGAATGGTACAGAATTCTTGGACCAACACCCGAGACAAATGGTATTCCAGAATACATTGTGCTTGCATTCCAGTATGCAAGACAAGCAGACCCAAGTGCAAAACTCTTTTATAACGATTACAGCACAGAAAATCCAAAGAAAAGACAGTTTATATACAACATGGTCAAAAAATTGCACGATATGGACTTAATTGATGGTGTTGGTTTGCAAGGGCATATTAATGTGGATTCTCCAACAGTAAAAGAGATAGAAGACACAATCAATCTATTCTCAACAATTCCTGGGCTTGAGATTCAAGTAACAGAGCTTGACATAAGTGTTTACACAAGTAGCAGCCAGCGTTATGACACTCTACCGCAAGATGTAGCAATCAAACAAGCATTAAAGTTCAAAGAACTATTTGAGATGTTAAAACGTCACAGTGACAGAATTACAAATGTAACGCTTTGGGGTCTTAAAGATGATTATTCATGGCTATCAAAAGATAGGAACAACTGGCCATTGCTTTTCGATAGCAATTACCAGGCAAAATACAGCTACTGGGCAATTGTTGAACCTTCAGTTTTGCCTCTTGCAATAAACAAGGCATATGCTATAAATGCATCAGCTACAATAGATGGTGTTATGGACAGAGAATACAGAGGTGCTGTTCCGATTGAAATTAAAGATGATGCGGGAAATACAAAAGCTACAGCGAGGATGCTTTGGAATGCTAATGAAGTATATTTGTACGTATACGTAAATGACGCAATATACAATCCATCAACTGATTATGTTATGATATGTATTGACCAAGACAATGCAAAACTTCCTGAATTCAAATCAGACGATTTCTGGGCTATTATAACAAGAGGTGGCGTTTTGACTGAACTTCAAGATGGCAAGGTTGCAGCATATAAAGTTGTATCAAAGCAAGATTCATATGTTGTTGAAGCTAAGATACTTCTTGACAATCAACTTTCCAAAGGAACTAACATTGGATTTGATTTAGTAGTAAGGGATGATGCTAACGTTTTCTGCTGGAATGATAAGACAAATTCTCAGTTATATGCAACAGACAATTATGGAATTTTAAGCATGTCAGATAGCATAAAGTTTGCAACAGTTTACAAAGGTACACCTAAGATAGATGGTGAAGCGGATGCTATTTGGGACTTTGCAACACAGATAACAACACAAACACCAATTCAGGTAAGTGGCACAGTATATGCAGCAGCTTATGCAAATGTCAAACTTTTATGGGATGAAACTGCTCTGTATATTTGGGCAGACGTATATGACCCACTTTTAAACAAAGCTAATGCAAATCCATGGGAACAGGATTCGATTGAATTCTTTGTAGATGAGAATAATCATAAAACCTCTTTCTATGAAGATGACGATGTTCAATACAGAGTGAACTACGAAAACACACAGACATTTGGTACAAATGGTTCAGCACAGAACTTTATAACAAGCACGAAGATAACTCCATTTGGATACACAGTTGAAGCGAAAGTATATATGAGAACAACAGTTCTTTCTGAAGGCATGATAATAGGTTTTGATGTTCAGGTAAACGATGCTGATCATACAGGTAGAAGAGTAAATGTGATTACTTGGAACGACAAGAGTGGAAATGACTGGAGAGATACTACTGGATTTGGGTGCATTGAATTGGCACTATTTAAGAATAAAAATCTTAAACAGCTTAATATCAGTACAGGCACATTATCACCTGCATTTAATAAAGATATAACAGCTTACACTGTAACAGTGCCTTATGAAACATCTTCAATTACAGTCACTGCAGTACCAGAGGTTCCAACATCATTGGTTTATATCAATGACGTTTTGGGTAATACAAATGCTATATCATTGAATGTTGGTGTCAATACAATAAGAGTAAAGGTGGTTGCTGATGATAATTCTGAAAAGATTTATACTATAACAGTTACAAGAAATGCTCAAACAACTACTTCACCGTCGACAATAATTCCATCAACGCCTTCAACAGGTGCATCTACCACAACACAACAAACTCAGCAAACTCAACAAACACAACAGCAACAACAAACACAGACGCAAACTTCAGCACAACAGCTACAGCAAACTCAACAAGTAACTTCTCAAAATTCTGCAACAATTAAGGTTGAAGCTGACAAACCAGCAACAGTAAATCTTGGACAGGATACAAAGGTTATAGTTGTACCTGATGCTGTAACAAATAAAAATGCAGTTATCAATGTAGAAAAAGTTGAAAAAACACCTGTAGCTGTTAACATTGGTACAGTTATTGCACCGGCTATTAAGGTTAACGTTGAAAATGCGGATATAGTGAAACCTGTTCAAATAGAAATAAAAGTTGATCCAGAAGTTTTTAAAGATAACAAGATACCTGTTGCATTTGTCATAGATGAAGCAAACAAACCTACACTTGTTCCAGTTAAGAAGGGTTTAAACAAAGTTGTTGTAAATACTACAAAAGAAGGAACAATAATGGTTGTTTCAGCAAAGCTTGAAGAGGTTTATAAAGATATTACAAATACACATTGGGCATATGACACATTCAAGCAGGCTGTAACATCTGGATTGGTTGTTGGCTATAACGACATGACACTAAGACCTGCAAAAAATGTGACACTTGCTGAAGCAGCAGTTATTGTCCAAAGAGCATTCGAAGTTCAAGCAAAAGATGCTACAAAGCCTTCAAATGTTCCTGACTGGGCAGCAACAGCTGTGAAAGCTTTGCTTGATAATGAAGTTATTTCTGAAGTAGAAGATGCAAACAAACCACTTACACGAATTGAAGCAGTTTCAATCATAATGAAGACCTTAGAAAAGATTGGTGTGACGGTTGAACCAGCTGAAATTGAGTTTAGTGATCTGTTTGACCAGTCATCGATAGATGTTGAATATCTTGCAAAAGCATACAAGCTTGGTATTGTTAAAGGCTATCCAGATGGAACATTCAGACCTCAAAATACAATCACGAGAGCTGAACTTTTGACAATATTATTCAGAGCACTTAACAATCTCAAAAAGTAAACTATAATAAAGGGAGCTGAGCCCAAAAAAACATTGGCCAGCTCCCTTACTTAATTTTATGGAGAAAATCTTTAGTCTTCCTCCAACACCTTCCACAAAGGTTTGTTCTTTTTCTTCAAAACCACATCATCATCTTTCAACTGCAGTGGCATGACAGATACAACAATGTGCTTGTGTTTTAAAAGTTCTTTTTCTATAAACAGCCATGTATGGTTGTGCAAAACCTTTTGCCACCAGCGCTGTACGGTAAATTTGGGTATGATGACTGTTATCATGTCCCCCTTTTGATAGTTGTACTCTTCTGACTTTATATACTCTAAAAGCGGTTCTAATATTTTTCTATAAGGTGAATACCTTATTACAAGTGGGATGGAACAATTGAGCATTTTATATCTTTCTTGTAGCTTTTTTGCCTGCTCTTCATTTATTGATACATTAAAAGCAATTATATTGTCTGAGATTGTCTTTGCAAATCTTAAAGCACGAATGCTTGCCTTGTTTAAACTTTCAATTGGAACAATAACCCTGTTTCTATATATATTGTGTTCAACATCCAAAAGTTCTTTATCTTCAGGTGTTACTCTCAGCTGGTCGGCAACGGCAATATAATGAAGCTTTACCTTTATCATTGCAAAGACAAGTAGAGGAATTAAAAGAACAACAATCCACGCACCTTCTTTGAATTTAGTTATTGCAATTATAATGACAACAACAAATGTTGTGAGTGCACCAAATCCGTTTATAAATGCTTTTATATGCCAGTGATTGCCTTTGTTTCTAAGCCACCTTACAAACATACCTGATTGAGATAGTGTAAATGATATAAAAACACCAACCGCATAAAGTCCAATGAGTGCTGTAACGTTACCATTAAATGCTACAATCAAAAGGGCGGATACCAAAGCAAGGATGATAATTCCATTTGAGTATGAGAGCTTGTCACCTTTGAGACTCAGCTGCCTTGGAACAAATTCTTCTTTTGCCATGACAGCAACAAGCATTGGAAAACCCGAAAATGCTGTGTTTGCAGCAAAAACAAGGATTATAAAGGTTGTTGCAGCAACAATGTAATACATAAAGCTTTTGCCAAAAATTTCTTGCGCCATCAAAACAAGCATAGCACCTTCAGAAGGAACTATATGGTAGTGTGTTGCCAAAAGTGTTGTTCCGCCAAATAACACGAGGATTATCAACGATAATAAAAGCAAAACAGTTTTAGCATGTTTTGTTGCCGGGTCTTTAAAGTTTGGAACAGCATTTGATACAGCCTCAATTCCAGTCAGTGCTGTGCACCCGCTTGCAAATGCCTTCAAAAGCAAAACGAGAGTAACAGGATGTGAAGAATAATTTACTTTTGGCTCTGGCGGAACATATCCCATCTTTAGCTTTATATATCCACCTAAAATTAAAGCCAAAATTGAAAACATAAAAGCATAAGCAGGTATACCAAATATTCTGGATGATTCTCTTATTCCTCTTAAATTTCCAATCATCAAAAATAGAACTAAAAATAGACATAGGGCAATCTTATAAGGCTTTAAAAATTCAAGTGCGGTTACAATCTGGTCAACACCCGACGAGATAGAAACTGCTACTGTCAAGATGTAGTCAACTGACAAAGCTGCTCCTGCCACAATGCCTGCCAAAACGCCGAGGTTGTCCTTCGCGACAATGAAAGCGCCGCCACCATTTGGATAGTTTTCAATAGTTTGTCTGTAAGAGAGCATTAAAATAAAAAGAAGTATTATGATTGCAGTAGTTACAACAGATATTTCTTTAAAAGCAAGAAATCCTATTGCAGGCAAGAGTACATACAAAATTTCTTGTCCAGCGTATGCAACTGATGATATAGCATCGCTTGACAAAATTGGCAATCCCCATAAAACACCATATTTTTCTGTCTTTTCAGCTTCGTTTGGCAGAGGCTTTCCTATGAGAATTCTTTTGAGCTTCTCAAACAAGCTAAAATTCCTCCTTTAACTTGATGATTTTAAGCCTATTTCAGATGATTACAAAATTATATTCCCCGGAAAGCTTTATTTCAATTGTTATTTTGATGTTTTAAGATAAAAGGAATACAAAGAATTGTAGAGGTTTTGAACAAAGAATAAACAGTTTCAAAAGACAAGCAAAGGGCTTGATTTTACTTATCTTTTTCAAATAAAAGCTAAAATAAGGTAAAAAAAATATGTACAAAAACAAAAGAGACAATTTGGTGAAAATTTATATTTTCCATTGATAAATTTGAGTGTCGTTTAAAAAGATTTAGCTGATTTTCCTTAGGTAATTTTAGATTTTTCATCTTGAAAAGTGAATAAAAATATTAGAAAATAAAATTAGTTTAGAAAAACAAAAAATATTTTAGGTAGGTGAAAAAGATGAGTGATAAAGATTTTTCAGTATATTTGAATTCTCCCAGAATAAAAGATGTTTCAATCACAGATCCTTTTTGGAGAAAATACATAGACCTTGTAAAAGATGTGGTAGTTCCATATCAATGGGAGATACTCAATGATAATGTTGATATTCCAGTCAAAAGCCATGCAATAAAGAATTTCAAGATAGCAGCAGGACTTGAGGAAGGCGAATTTGAAGGATTTGTTTTTCAAGACAGCGATGTTGCAAAGTGGCTTGAGGCAGCTTCATACGTCCTTGAAAAGTACCCAAACCCTGATTTGGAAAAGAAAGTTGATGAGGTTATACAGCTGATTGGCAAGGCTCAATGGGAAGATGGATATCTCAATACATATTTTACTATCAAAGAAAAGGGTAAAAGGTGGACAAATTTAGAAGAGTGTCATGAGCTTTACACTGCAGGGCACATGATAGAGGCAGGTTGTGCGCATTTTCTGGCAACTGGCAAAACAACCCTTTTGGAGATTGTAAAAAAGATTGCAGACCACATATACAATGTTTTTGGCAAAGAAGAAGGTAAAATTCCGGGGTATGATGGTCATCCAGAGATTGAACTTGCGCTTGTAAAGCTCTATGAAGTGACAGGGGACAGAAAATATTTAGAGCTTGCAAAGTTTTTTGTTGATGAAAGAGGTCAAGAGCCTTACTACTTTGATATTGAGTATGAAAAAAGAGGGAAAAAAAGTCACTGGGCTGGTTTTAAAAGTCTTGGCAGAGAGTATTTGCAAGCCTACAGGCCTTTAAGGCAGCAGAAAGAAGCTGTTGGTCATGCAGTAAGAGCAGTTTATCTTTATTCTGGAGCTGCAGATGTTGCAGCATATACACAAGATAAAGAGCTTTTTGATGTGTGCAAGACTCTCTTTGATGACATAGTCAAAAGGAAGATGTATATCACAGGTGCAATTGGTTCATCTGCTCATGGTGAGGCATTTACATTTGAGTATGATTTGCCAAATGATACAGCGTATGCTGAGACTTGTGCATCTGTAGGTCTTATCTTTTTTGCACATCGCTTAAACAAAATAGAACCGCATGCTAAGTATTATGATGTTGTAGAAAGAGCTCTTTATAACACCGTTATTGGTTCTATGTCGCAGGATGGTAAAAAGTATTTTTATGTAAATCCTCTTGAGGTATATCCGAAAGAAGTGGAAAAGAGGTTTGACAGGCGCCATGTAAAACCAGAACGTCAACCTTGGTTTGGGTGTGCGTGCTGTCCGCCAAATGTTGCAAGGCTTTTAGCCTCTTTGGGAAGGTATATTTATAGTTACAACCATGAAGGGATTTACGTGAATTTATACATTGGCAGCAGTGTTCAGGTTGAAGTAGGTGGTGTTAAGGTTTTACTCCAGCAAATGTCAAGTTATCCTTTTGAAGACATAGTCAAGATAGATTTAAAACCTTCAAAAGAAGCAAGATTTAAGCTTTATCTTAGAATTCCAAGTTGGTGTGAAAGCTATGAGGTTTATGTAAATGGGAAGAAAGAAGAGCCAGAAGAACCGCCCAGCGGCTATGTTTGCATTGAGAGGTTGTGGAAAGAAAATGATCAAGTTATATTAAAGATACCAACAGAGGTTAAAATGGTAAGTTCACACCCGCAGGTGAGGAGCAATGTAGGTAAAGTGGCAGTTGTGAAAGGCCCTGTTGTATTTTGTGCAGAAGAAGCAGACAATGGCAAGAATTTGCATCTGCTTTTTGTTGATGTAAATGGCAAAGGCAAGTTAGAATTTGATAGCAATATTTTAGGAGGTTTGTACACAGTTGAAGTAGATGGTTTTAGGATGGCAGAAGATGATTTTGGAGAAGAGCTTTACAAGAGCCACAGGCCAAAGTTTGTTCCAGCAAAAATAAAGCTCATTCCTTATTATGCTTGGGCAAATAGGGGAGCTAATGAGATGAGGGTATGGCTTCTTACCAAATAAAGAGAGAGGCTTTTTAGCCTCTCTTTTGAATAAAATTGTATTGTAGTTTTTCATCAAGCAATTTGGTAGGTTGTTTAGATTTGCGGATTTTGTTGCTGGATTTGTGCACATATACATCAAAATATTCACCATTTACAATTTTTACAAACTGGTCAAAAGTAGTTTTTTGTGAGATAGTAAACCGTGGGATCTCATACGGGTCAGTAGAAGATGTCACATATCCTTTTTTGGTAGTAAAAGCTAATTTGTAGTTAAAAGACTTTAAAACTTCTATTACTTTTTCGTCATATGCGCCAAACGGATAAGCAAAATAAGGAGAATTTATAAGCATTTGATTGTTTACAAAATCAAAAATGATGTCCAGCATGTTAGCCTGAAGGAGAATGGGCATTCCATTTAGCAGCCTATGCATGTCATATGTGTGGGAACCAAACTCAAAGACGTCTGTATATTTAAGAGTGTCTTCAAATGAAAGATACTCAAATTCATTTGAGGAATTTTTAGATATTAAAAATTTTCCAATTACAAATATACATGCTCTAAACCTATATTTTTTTAAGATAGGATATGCTAAGGTAATATTGTTTTTGTAACCATCATCCATTGTAATCACAACTGATTTTTTAGGGGGAGTATACTCGCCTTTCAAAAATTTATATAATTCTTCCATTGTCAGTGTTTTAAAATTATTTTTATATAAATATTCCATTTGTCTTTCAAATTTTTGAATGTTTACAACTGTTGAAGAATTATAATCTTGAGCTTCTTTTTGGTCCTTTGCAAAATAGTGATATACAAGTACTGGTATCTTTATTTGCTGAGGTTGTGCGAAAACTAAATCAGAAGAAATAAGTGTATAAATTAATATTACTGCAAAAAATGCTGAGACAAATCTAACTTTCATTTGCAATTTCACCTTCTTTTTTGATGAACATATGTTGCCTCACAATTAAAAGATTATAAAGATATTTTGTGTGATTATTTTTAAAAGAATGTTACAAAAATTAGATAATTTATCGCAATAGTTGTTTTATCTAAAAATAAAAAGACTGCCACCTTTTTTATTTGGTAACCTTATGTGGCAGTCTCCATGCTTTTTAATTTTCTACAGCTTTATTTAATTTGCTGCATTTTTGAAACAAAATTTTCAATCAGTTTTAAAATACCAACTATATCTACTTGATTTGACTGAGTTTTTATCATGTTCTGAGGAATTTGAGGGAACTTTACATCGTTTCCTGTTTGAATATTTGAAATCTCCACTCTTGACAGAATGCCGCTGCCGGTTGAAGGCAGATTTTTTATTATTAACTTAACAATTTTGCCTGTCTTTTCGTCAATATAGAAGATAATCTTATAGTCATCTAATTTTAATGAAGCAATAATCTTAGACAAATAAATTTCAAGCTGTTTGGATATATCAGCAGATGATATTTTATTGACATCAATGTTCAGTGAACTTAATGCCTTTTTCTCATCATCAGTCAATGACTTTAAATAGATGTCAAACATAAGTTTAAGCTGAGAAATAACAGATTTTGAAGATGTAGATAAAAATTCTTTAAATGCAGGCTCTAATATCTTGCTTGGCAGGTTAGCGCTAAGCTGCCAGCAGGTTATCTTTTTTGAACCTACAGATGTTGTTGTCTTTACTGCGCTTTTTACAATTGAAGATGACTGAGAACCAAGATAGTTTAAAATGTTCTGATATAGCTTATTCACAGGTTGAGTAAGAGTACTGTCAATTATATTTATACTCATCCATAAATTTGTTGGTATGTTCAAATGAGTATATTTATTATCTTTTGGGTCAAGCCTATAAACATTTTGCCCGTTTATAAAAACAGCTTGATTTACATTGTCTTTTTTAGTCTGCACATAAAGTTTTTTATTTTTTCTGTCAAAAGCTATTTTGTATGTTTTCATATCGTTAATGGCAAGATTCAGACCATAACCAAGTGACTTTTGCCCGGATGATGAAGAAATTATGTCACAAGAAAGAGGCGAGTCAGGGTTTAGTATTTTTGCAAGCTCTGCTTTGAAACTTTTCTCAAGTAAAGATGTCTGTGATTGCTGATTTGATGCACCTAAAATGTAGGATACAGACATAGAAAGTAAAATTAAAACAACTAATAAGCTTGATATAAGTCTTAATAATCTTTTCATTTTTTCACCTCCCAAAATATCAATTGACTTAATTTTATCTTATATTTATTATATCACTTTTTCTGAAAAATGACTATTAGTTTTGTTTTTTTTCTTCTTTCTTTTTATCTTTAAAAACTTTATTTCTAATGGTTTGTGCGCTTATTTCGGTAGAGCTTGAGGCTTTAGCAAGTTCTTTTAAAACACCAGCAAAGGATTTGTGGATTCTAAAAAGACTTTTTATTTTTTCTTCATAATGCTGGCTGAGACGCTGATAACTATCAATTCCTAAAAATTTGTCTACGAGGTATGCATACTCACCGGTCTGTTTGTGCTGATAGTATCGTCTTTTGTAAACCACAACTGCATGAGGCATGAGGATAGTTCTATAATCTCTTTTTATATTTTTCCAATTTTCTTTGACATCTTCAGACTCCTTGATTTTGTCATCAAGTTTTTCAATTGAATAAACAATGATTTCAATCAATAGACTATAGAGAATTTTACTTACCTCTTCAGCAAACTTATCTAAGTCTTTTTGCCTTTCAAGCATCTGAGGTGCTTCTTTGAGCAAGTTTGTGAATCTTTCCAGAATAATTGCCTCTTTTTCATTCATTTCATACATACATCAAACCCCCATTTCAAATGCAATCTTATTTATTCAAGGTTAGTATAACAGCCACAGTCTTGGAAAAAGCCCGGTCAGGCACTCACCTACAAAAATTTTGTTATCGAAATTTTGTGTTTAAGTTGACATAAGCCCGTGGATGTTATTAATAACCAATAAAGTTTAATAATAGAATAACCAAAGAAAACAGATTAGTATACATAAGTTATAATTATAGTCAACTAATGTACTAATTCAAGAACAATATAAATTTCGAAACTATTTTAAAACCATTGAAATGGAATACAGAAAAGATTAAAATAAGTCTTGTATAAATAAAGAAAGTTTAAATTAATCATTTAGAAAGGATGAAAAAGATGTATGAGTGAATCTTCTAATGATTTTTGGATTAATAATTTTAAAAACATAATAGAAGGTAATTATGAAAGATTAGTACAATTAATTAAATCAGAAAGAGGATTTTGGCTCTATGATATAGAAAAAAAAGGAGTTTACATTTCAAACGGTTTTGAATACATTTCTATCCAAATAAATGGTAGCGTTAATTTTATCCAAGATGTAATGACTGAAAGTGAGTTTAAACATCTTAAAAAGCTTGTAAGAGACAGTATAGAAAAAGGTCAAAATGGTTTTTCGAGCAGAATAAAACTGAAGGATGGTAGATGGATTTTTGTATGTGCTACTATTTTATATAGTGAACAGGAGCCTTTAAAGATAGTTGGTACATTTGAGGATGTAACTCCACATGTTTCGTGTGATTTGAGATTAAGTAGATATATTGAACTTATAGCATATTATGATGAAATAACCGGTCTTCCTAACAGGAACTTTTTGAATGAAGTCTTGAGAGAAAAAATTGATAAGAGCAAAAAAGATAATTCTGGCTTTTGGGTAATATTTATAGAGGTAAGTAACTTTGGGTATATAAATGAGCTATTTGGTCATTCAGTAGGGGACGAGTTTTTAAAAGCTATAACATTTGAGATAAAAAAGTTTTTGCCAAGGGATTGGACATTTTGTAGATTTGGTGGAGATGAATTTGTTGTTTTGACATCAAACATACAGAGAACTTCTGTTGCAATGGTAGTTGAAAACCTCATAGAAAGATTTTCAAGACCATGGAATGTGATGGGAAAGTGGTTATATGCAAACATAAACGTTGGGATTTCAGGGTATCCGCAGGATGGAGAGTTTGCTGATACGCTTTTGAAGAATGCAGAGATTGCTCTGACCGAAGCTAAAAAACATGGAAGAGATTATGGAAAGAGCCAATATGAATTTTATAAAATCTCAATGGAAGAAGAGATTTTGAGAAGAGTTGAGATTGAGTCAGAAATTTCAAGAGGAATTCTGGAAAGACAGTTCTTTTTGGTTTATCAGCCGAAGGTATCTTATGATGGTAGAACGGTAGTCGGGTTTGAATCACTTCTTAGGTGGAACTCCCAAAAAGGAATTTTAACTCCGGACAAATTTATTCAAATTGCAGAAGAGAGCGGGCTTGTGTATGATTTGAACAGGCTTGTGCTTGATATTGTTTGTAAGGATATAAAGTACATTAAGCAAAAAACTTCAAAAACTATTCCTGTTGCTGTAAATTTGTCTGGTAAGGAATTTGCAATGTACAATATGATTGGAGTTTTAAATGAACGTTTAAAAACCCATAATCTTCTGCCTGAAGATATTGAAATTGAAGTTACAGAAAGAGCAATATTGAACAATGTGGAATTAACAAAACAAATTTTTAATAGCTTACATGAAAAAGGTATAAAAATATCTATAGATGACTTTGGTACAGGATATTCTTCATTTGAGCTTCTTCTGCAGCTTCCAATTTATGCTCTTAAAATTGATAAGAAATTTATTGATAAGATACAATTATTTGGCAATGAATATGTAATTGTAAAGAATATAATTTATATGGCAAAGGAAATGAATTTAAAGACAGTTGCAGAGGGTGTTGAAAATAAAGAACAATATGAGATATTGCGAGAGCTTGGTTGTGACCAATTTCAGGGTTATTATTTTTCAAAACCTGTAAATATAGAAGAGGTTGTAGTTTACAATAATGATAACTAATAATATATAAACAAAATTCCATTATTGTAAAAAAAAAAAAAAGTTTACAGGAACTCAAAAAGAGGGTATATATTTTTGTGAAAGATATTTTTAAATTGTCAATAAAAATTTTTGTAGGTGGGGAGGTTTGTATATGGAAAAGAAGCTTTTGAAGAATGATATTGCTACAACAAAGAAGGTTGAAAGCAAAAAACAAGCAGAGGAAAAGGCAAAAACAAAGGTACTTCTTCGTCAGCAACAGCTTTCAGAAAGACTTGCCGCTGCAGCAGCTCAGCTTATGGCGGGGATTGAAGAGTCAACTGCAGCTGTTGAGGAGCTAAATAAAAATGTTGAGCAGCTTGCGGCAGCTGCAGAAGAGACAGCGGCTGCTGTTGAAGAGTCAAAAACTGCAACAGATGAGATTAAAAAATCAGCAAACACAGCATTTCAAAATGCAATTGACCTTGTCGACAGGGCAAAGACGTTAAACATATCTGTTATGGACACAACACGAAAAATTCATGAAATTATTGAAGAAGTAAAGCTTTCTGCTTACAAAAAACTTCAGGCGAGCGAGTTTATGAAACAGCTGAACGAGTCTGCAAAGGATATAAATGATATTGTGATTTCGGTTGGAAAGATTGCTGACCAAATTAATCTTTTAGCGCTAAATGCTGCAATTGAAGCTGCAAGAGCTGGCGAGTATGGAAGAGGTTTTGCTGTTGTTGCTGATGAAATAAGAAATTTAGCTGAGGTTGTTGAAAAACTTACAGATTCAGTGAGCAAAAATGTCAATAAGATTAATGAAGAAATTCAGAATATAGATAATGAGATAAAAGAGTCTGTTGAGTATGAAAATTCAAAAGCAGCAACAGGTGAGGAAATTCTCACAAAACTTTTAGAGACAACAAGGATTTTCGAAAAAGTTTTAACAAATGCAAATGAAATACAAAAGTCTTCCCAGAGAACTTCGAATTCTATGGACGAGTTTTTAAAACTTATGACAAACATTGCTTCAGCATCAGAACAAATAGGAGCTGCAATTGAAGAGATAAGCCAGACAGTAAATGAACAGGTGAAAGCATACAAGATTGCAAGTGAAAAAGCAGAAGATTTGAATCAGCTGGCAGAAGAGATGAGAGTTTCAACTGCTGTAGAAAAGGATGCAACAAAAATTTCAGCATCATCTGATGAGCTTTCCTCAGCTGTTGAAGAAATTTCTCAGTCTTTGAGCCAGATAGCCGAGGCATTTTCTCAGGTTGAGAGTGGGTCAAAAATTCAGGTTGAAAACGCTAACCTTGCAAGGAACAACATAAATGAAATAGTAGTAGAATCAAGAAAGAATAAAGACCTTTCGAATGAGTTAAATGATATAATCAATACATTTAATGACCAGATGGGTGAGGTAATTGAAAAAACTGTAGGTCTTATATCAGATCTGTCAAATGTTTTAGAATCAAATAACAAGGTTTTGAAGTTTATTGAAAGTTTGGATAACTATATTGCTGATTTAGAAAAACTCATTGAGCAAATTTCTTTGGTAACTGTTCAGACAAATATGCTTTCTGTAAATGGATCAATTGAGGCAGCAAGAGCTGGAGAATATGGAAGAGGATTTTCTGTTGTTGCTAATGATGTTAGAAACTTAGCTTATGAATCATCTGAAAATGCTCAAAAGATGAAAGATATAGTAAAAAGTACTCAAAGGAAGGTTTTAAGATTTACAAGCGATATAGAAAATTTAACTCTTTCGACATCAAATATGGTAGAAAAGTCAAAACGAGACATAGAGATTTTAAACCAGACAATGGGTATGATAAAGGACATGAAACAAGCAACAAATTCTATCAACATGGAGATACTGCAGATCCAATCTGCTTTAGAGCAGCTTACAAAAGGAATAGAGAATATTTCAGCAGCAGCACAAGAAAACCTTGCATCACTTGAAGAAGCAACAAGAGCTGTAAATGAACAAAGACTTGGTGCTGATGAACTGCTTTCGGCTATACAGGATGTTGCAAGCTTGGCTGAAGAAATTTTAGCCATGTAGCGAAAGGATGATTGAGTATGAGCAAGATAGGAACACTTGACTTAAATGTAATTGTATTTCAGATAGGCAAGCAGAACTTTGCGTTTAGCCTTGACAATGTAAAGGAGATTATAAAGGTTCCATCTATCACTCCAGTTCCACTTACAAAAAGCCATGTTGCAGGACTTATAAATTTAAGAGGTGATGTTATTCCTGTTTTAAATTTAAGAGAAAAGTACGGAATAGAAAGTTACATTAAAAGTGAAGATGCAAGGATAATTATCATAGAAAAGAATAACGTAAAAATTGGTATGCTTGTTGACAAGGTTTTGAATATAAGCAGCATTGATCAATCGCAGGTAAACGAGTGTAAAGTTACAACAATTGAAGAGGTAAAGGCTGTTATTAAGCAGAAGGAAGAAGATAAGTTAATTACGTTCATTGACACTGACAAAATCCTTGAAGAGAACCTTGAACTTTCAGTTTTTCAGAAGATTAACATAGAATCGAGCATTTCAAAGACAGAGGAGACTGAACAAAAAGTGTTAAAACAGGAAAGGTATATTTTAGTCCAAATTGATGGTCAAAACTATGCACTTAATATTGCCAATATTCAAGAAATAATACGATTTTCTGATTTTTCAACAGTTCCATCTGAGAGTGAGGATATACTGGGTATTATAAATTTAAGAAACGAAATAATTCCTATTATTAACATTCAAAAACTACTTAAAGCAGAAAGCAAAGAAATAGATGATGAAACAAAGATTATCATAGCATATAATTCAGGGTTTAAATTTGGATTTATTGTTGACAAAATTTTGTCTGTAATTTCAGTTAACGAATATGAAATAAAACCACTTCCAACAATTGCAAACTATAAAGATATTTTTACTGGAACAATTAAATCTGATGAAAGAATGTTTATTATTTTGGGTATAAACAAAATTTTTGAAAAAGTTAGCAGTGCTATTTATGAAGAGATTAAAAATCAGGGAGAAGAGGCTTTGGAAATGTTGAAGACCAGTGATGAAAAACAGGTTGTGCTGTTTGAAATAAATAATCAGAAGTTTGCAATAGACATTCAGAAGGTAAAAGAAATAAATCGAATACCAAGTATTGTTAAAGTGCCAAACGAAAAAGTGTATTTAAAAGGAATTGCAAATTTGCGCGGAGACATTATAGCTATTATTGACCTTGGCATACTTTTATACGGTGAAGAGACACAAATTAATGATTCATCCAGAGTAATAATTGTTGAGCTAAGAGGGGAAAGATTTGGAATTCTGGCAAAGAAGGTATTGAGTGTTTCAAAGGTTTCTGCGGAAAATATTATTGAGGTTGATAACTCTATTGAAGATGATCAAATGCAAGAAAAATTAAGCAACTTGGATATAAAATATATAAAAGCTATAATAAAACATAACGATGATTTAATTATCCAAATTGACCCTGAGATAATTCTTGAAGAATAAAAAACTTGACAAAGGTTTAAGGAGTAAGGTTCATGATAAAAGTTTTAGTTGTTGACGACTCAGCTTTCATGCGAAAAAAGTTAACAGAGATTTTAGAAAGTGACCCTGAGATTGAAGTTATTGCAACTGCAAGGGATGGAGAGGATGCCATCAGAAAAGCTGAAGAGTATTTACCTGATGTGATAACTCTTGATATCAACATGCCAAGGATGGATGGGCTTACTGCACTGAGGATTTTGATGCAAAAAAAGATTGCACCAGTTGTGATGGTATCCTCTCTTACACAAGAAGGTGCTGAGATTACTTTAAAAGCTCTTGAAATGGGCGCATTTGATTTTGTTCCTAAACCTGGCGGAACTATTTCACTTGACATTGATAAGGTAAAAGAGGATATTATTGAAAAAGTCAGAGCTGCAGCAACATCTTCAAAAAAGTTTGTTGTCAGGAAAGAACTTGCCAAGAAAACCATGTTTGATGTATCTGCAAGGCCGACAATATCAACTCAACATGAAGAACAAAAGCCATTTAAAGCTATTGTTATAGGTATTTCAACAGGTGGGCCCAAAACAATTATGGATGTTTTGCCTTACCTTCCACCAAACTTGAACGCATGTGTATTTCTAATTCAGCATATGCCGCCTACTTTTACTGCTCAGTATGCAAAAAGACTCAATGAAAACTGCCAGATTGAAGTTATTGAGGCATCAGCTGGGATGAAAGTAGAAAAGTCAAAATGTTATGTAGGAAAAGGCGGATACCATCTTACTTTATACGGCACAAATATTGAAGATTTAAGGATAAGACTTACACAAAAACCAGAACATAGATTTATGCCATCTGTGGATGTATGTATGATGTCTGTACTGGAAAAGTTTCAGGAAAATACCATTGGGGTGCTTATGACGGGTATGGGTGATGATGGAGCTGATGCAATGGTGAAAATAAGACAAAGAGGCGGTATTACAATTGCAGAATCTGAAGAGACGGCAATTGTTTTTGGAATGCCGAGAGAGGCGATTTTGCGTGGTGGTGCTGATTATGTTCTTCCATCGTATAAAATAGCAGAAAAACTTATTGAGCTTATTGGGCAAGAAGATTAAAATAGGGAGGAGATAACAGTTATGAAAAGGATTATGATAGTTGATGATTCACCGATGATTCACAAACTTTTAAAAAAGGAGATAGAAAAATTAGGTCATGAAGTGTGTTTTTGTGCAACAAATGGGCAAGAAGCTGTTGAAAAGTATTTTGAACTAAAGCCAGACCTTATTTTCATGGACGTTACTATGCCAGTTTTAGAGGGTGATGCAGCGTACAATAAAATTATCGAAAAGGATAAATCATGTAAAGTTATATTTTTAAGTGCAATCGGGGATAAGGAACTTTTAAATGTGAATGACCCTTCAAATATAGTAGCAATTATAAGAAAGCCTTTCAAAAGTGAGGACATACAAAATGCTATAAATAAGGCGTTTGGGGGTTAGGCAAAAGTGATAGATGAAGCGTTGAATATAGCTGATGTTGTTTTGAAAAAAATAATCTCAGAAAATTTTAATATTGAAGCAAATAACAAACAAGAAATTGTTCCTGAACTTGATGAATTTTGGTACTCTGGTGTTGTTGGAGTTTTGGGCATTATGGGGGAAATTAAGGGGAGAGTAATAATAGGTATTGATTTTGAACTTTCCACATATTTTGTAAAAATGGTCTATGACCAGGATATTGTTACAAACAGTGATATCCTTGATGTTGCGTATGAGATTTTCAACATGATTGTAGGAAATACATTAGTTGAGTGCAAAAAAAGCTATAATACTATCTTGCGACCAACTCCACCTTCAATTTTTCTTGGTGACAATATGTTGATTGTTTCGCCCAAGATTCAAAGAAAGAAAATTGAGTATGCATTTGAGTATGGAAAAATGTTTATTGAGGTTGGTTTTGAAAGGGGTATTTAAATGGTGAATGAGAATATTATTGAAGCTGTAAAAAATGCAACCATTGCAATCCTGCAACAGTTTGGCGTAAGTGATATAAGGCTTTCTTATTATCAGCAAAAGGAAAATAATGAAAGTGACTATCCTGTAAATGTTACAATAGGATTTCTTGGGAAAATTAACGGATATGTGATAGTTGGACTGAATGAACACATAGCAGAAGAACTTGTTAGCATTATGACAGGTGGGTTTTTGAACACATTGGATGATCCCATGGCAAGAAGCACCATTTTGGAACTTGGTAATATGCTTTCTGCATATATTGCAAATAATATGTCTGCTGAACTTGGTGGTGAAAAGGTGGATATAACTCCTCCCACACTTGTTATGGGGAATGAAGTCTATATAATGATGACAAGATATGAATCTGTTGACATAAAATTTTCGACAGAAAAGGGTTCTATAGGTATTAATATAAGCGTATGGGGGAAAGATTAGTATATGATACAAGATATTGATGCTGCTTCGATTGACAAAATAAAAAGGTTTATTCTTGATAAAACTGGGATATACTTAAACGACCAGAAAATTAGTATTGTATTGCAAAAGTTAAAAAAGCAAATAAATGAAGGTACTATAAAAGATTTGAGTCATTTTTATTATAATCTTGTGACAGATGAAAAAGTTCTTCAAGATTTTATAAATTTTTTGACAGTAAATGAAACATACTTTTTTAGAGAGTTTGAACAATTAAAGGCTTTTGCAGAAGTGATACTACCTGAGGTTATAGAGTTTAAAAAGAAAAGTGGAGAAGATAGAATAAAAATATGGGTTGCGGGATGTGCAACAGGTGATGAAGCATATACAATTTCTATAATTTTAAATGAATTTTTAGAAGATGAGATTAAATTTGAGATTTTTGCATCTGACATTGATACAAAGGCATTAAAAATAGCAGAATTAGGCATCTATGAAATGAGAAATGTGAGATTTGTTCATCATCATTATTTGAATAGGTATTTTGATATTACAAATGATGGTAAGTTCAAAGTTAAGGACCAAATGAAGAGAAATATAAAGTTTATACATCACAATTTGGTTGATTTTGCTAAATACTTTATTTTTTCAAAATCTGATTTTATATTTTGCCGAAATGTTCTTATATACTTTGGTGATGAACAGAGAAAAAAAGTTATTGACAAGATGTATGAAATTTTAAACTGTGGAGGGTATCTTTTTTTAGGGCATTCAGAATCTGTTGGAAGGCTTTCTGACAAATTCAATGTAAGAAGAATAAATGATTATTTTTTCTATTATAAAGAATGCGAAAGTGGATGGTGATTTGATGAAAGTTGTAGTAAAAGAAGATGAACTTGAGATATTGGATGATTTTTTGTCAGAGTCGTGTGAGTATCTCAACAATATAGAAGCAGAAATTTTAGCATTGGAGGAAAGAGTTACCGATGAAGAGCTTGTGAACAGTTTATTTAGAAAATATCATTCTATAAAAGGATTGTCAGGATTTTTTGAAGGAATGAATGAATTTACAAAATTATGTCAGATTATTGAGGATGTGTTAGCAAAAATAAGAAACAGAACAATAAATGTTAGCAGTGACGTTATAGATTTTCTTCTTAAAGGAAGCGATGTTATAAAAAAGATTGTCTTTGGTCTCAGTGAGGTACGAAAAACTGGAGAGAGAAATATTGAGATTGAGGAAGAATTTAATTTAGAACTATTTGAAAAAGAAAAAGAAAGTCTTATAGAGACTGAAATTTTAAAGTCTAAGGTTGAAGAAAAAGAAACCAAGGATGAATATTTTGAAAAAGATTTTGAAGCAAAAGAGGAAGGCAATGAGGAATTTTCTGACAAAATTGAAAAGAAAGATAATATTGAAAAGATTATCGAATCGACAACATCAGCACTTTCTTCTGAGTTTAATGAAGTAAAAATTAGTTATGAAAAAATTGACGAAATGCTTGGGCTTGTTGGTGAGATTATAACAACTAAAAGCACGTTTTATTATCTTTCAAAAGAACTTGAAAAATATGATGTTGAACTTTCTAAAAAATTCAAAGAGCTTTTTCGTTTTATACATCGGACCTCTGAGATTCTTCAGGATAACATTATGAAGATAAGAATGATTCCTTTTGAGCTGGTTGTAAAAAGATTTAATAGACTTGTAAGAGAGACTGCTAAAAAGACAGGCAAGAAAGTTAAATTTATATTTACATGTAATGATGTGGTAATAGATAAAGGTGTTGCAGAAAAACTTAGCGAACCGCTTATGCACATAATCAGAAATTCTATAGACCATGGTATTGAAAGTGCTTCCGAAAGGAAGAAGATTGGCAAACCAGAGCATGGGAAAGTAGAGCTTATTTCATACTATAGGGGGCAGAACATTGTTATAGAGATAATTGATGATGGCAAAGGAATAGATATTGAAAGAGTAACACAAAAAGCAATAGAAAAGGGAATTTTATCTGAGGAAAAGGCAAAAAGTCTCACAGCCGATGAAGCAATAAAATTAATTTTTGAACCTGGGTTTTCTACAAAGGATATTGCAGATGAAATTTCTGGCAGAGGAGTAGGAATGGATGTTGTTAAAAATACTGTTGAAGCGTTAAAAGGAAAGGTTGAAGTTAAAACAGAAAAAAGTAAAGGAAGTAAATTCATACTTGAAATTCCAACAACAGCTGCTGTTTCACAGGGTATTGTAGTTGTTTATAATTCGCAAAAGTTTATAATACCATTCGAATATATTGAAGAAACTGTAAAAATAAGTATGAAAAATGTATATGGGTATGTTGATAAACTTATTATTGATGTAAGAGATGAACCAATTCCCCTTTATCCCATTTCATATGTGCTTTATCAGGAAGATTCTTGTAGTGAAGATGTTGTTAAAAGATTTACAAAAGATGATGAACTTTCAGTTGTAATTTTGAATATAAGGGGTGTAAAAATAGCTATATGTGTTGAAAAACTAATGCAAAATGAAGAATTTGTTTTAAAACCTCTTCCCAAGTTTCTGGAAAACAACAAACTTCTTTTAGGAACAACAATTGATTATGAAGGCAATGTGATACTTGTATTGAATCCAGAATATTTTAGGCTCTAAAAGAGAAGGAGCATTAAATTGTCCGCGTACAACTTTTTTTGCTCCTTCTCTTTTGTTCTTTTTGCATATATGATACTATATTTTTAAAGAAACATGTATGCACAAGCAAAGGGGAAAAGGGGGATTTTTATGGCAAAGTTCAGTATAGGAATTGATTTTGGGACACAGTCAGGAAGGGCAGTGCTTGTTAATGTTGAGACAGGAGAAGAGGTTGCAACAAGTGTGAAAGAGTACACTCACGGAGTTATGGACGAGAGCTTGCCAGACGGTACAAAACTTCCTCATGACTGGGCACTTCAACATCCACAGGATTATATAGAAGTCTTGGCAACAACCGTTCCAGATGTCTTGAAAAAAGCAGGTGTTTCCAAAGACGATGTGATTGGAATAGGAATTGACTTTACAGCCTGCACAATGCTTCCTATCAAAAAAGATGGAACACCGCTTTGCATGATAGACAAGTTCAAATCAAATCCTCATGCCTATGTTAAGCTGTGGAAACACCATGCTGCTCAAAAATATGCAAATAAGCTAAACCAAATAGCACAAGAGCGAGGAGAAAAATTCTTACAAAGGTATGGCGGAAAGATTTCATCCGAATGGCTATTCCCCAAAATCATGCAGATTTTAGAAGAAGCACCAGAAGTCTATGAAGAGGCAGACAAATTTATAGAAGCTGCTGACTGGATTGTGTTTAAGATGACAGGGGTTGAAAAGAGAAACTCATGCACAGCTGGATATAAAGCTATCTGGAGCAAGAGGGAAGGATATCCTTCAAAAGAATTTTTCAAAGCACTTCATCCAAGGCTTGAAAATGTTGTTGATGAAAAGCTGTCACGCGATATATACCCGATTGGTCAAAAAGCTGGTGAGCTCACAGAAGAGATGGCAAAGCTAATAGGATTAAATCCTGGTACTGCTGTTGCAATTGCAAATGTTGATGCTCATGTGTCAGTTCCTGCTGTTGGGATTACTGATATTGGCAAGATGCTAATGATAATTGGAACATCTACATGCCACATGCTTTTGTGGAATGAAGAGAAGATGGTACCAGGAATTTGCGGATATGTTGAAGATGGAATCTTACCTGGTTTTTATGGGTATGAGGCAGGACAGAGCTGTGTTGGAGATCATTTTGAGTGGTTTGTTGAAAACTGCGTGCCAGCTCAATATCACGATGAGGCAAAACAAAAAGGACTCAACATATATCAGCTACTGAAAGAAAAAGCAAAGGGACTCAAGCCCGGCCAGAGTGGTCTTTTGGCGCTTGACTGGTGGAATGGTAACAGGTCAATTCTGGTTGATGCAGACCTCACTGGTATGATGCTTGGCATGACCTTGACTACAAAGCCAGAGGAGATGTACAGAGCACTGATTGAGGCAACGGCATATGGCACAAAGATAATAATTGATAACTTCAATGAGCACGGTGTTGAAGTAAGAGAACTTTATGCGTGTGGAGGAATTGCTGAAAAAGATGAGCTTTTGATGCAGATTTATGCTGATGTGACAGGGCTTGAAATAAAGGTTTCTGCATCACCTCAAACACCGGCACTTGGTTCTGCAATGTTTGGTGCTGTTGCTGCAGGAAAAGAAAGAGGTGGTTATGACAGCATATTTGAAGCTGCAAAGAAAATGGCAAAACTTAAAGACTATTCTTATAAACCAAATCTGCAAAACCATGAGGTTTACAAAAAGCTATACAGAGAATACAGAACACTTCACGACTATTTTGGAAGAGGAGCAAATGATGTAATGAAGAGACTAAAAGAGATAAAAGATGAAGTTTCGAAAATGTAACAAATGCATTTAATTTGTAACTTGCAGGCTGTCTTCAAAATTTTACAATTTCCGACAGCCTGCAGGTTATAATTATAGATTGATTTGAAAATTTAGAAATGGTATGATTAAAATAAACTTGTATATACAAGATGATGGTAAAATGAGTAAGACAAAATATGAATTGATAAAGGATTTCATAATTGAGGGTATTAATTCTGGCAAATTTAAAGAGGGAGAAAAGATTTATTCAGAGAATATGCTTGCAAGGAAGTTCAAAGTTTCGCGGCACACTGTAAGAAGAGCTATAATGGAGCTTGAATTTGAAGGGCTTTTGGTATCGCTAAAAGGAAGAGGCACGTTTGTTGCAAAAAAGAGTGCAGACAGTTCTAAATGTATCGCAGTTCTTACAACATTTATCTCTGACTATATCTTTCCACTAATTATAAGGGGAATTGAAAAGGTTATAGCACATGAAGGTTACGGACTTTTACTATTTTCAACAGACAATAGTTACGAGTTTGAAAGATACCACTTGGAAAGTATAATCAACAACCCCAATATTGATGCTGTTATAATAGAACCCACAAAAAGTGCGCTGCCATCCAAAAATCTGGAACTTTACAAAAAGCTTATACAAAAAGACATACCTGTTATATTCATAAACACCATCTTAGAAGAAGTGACTCAAAACTATATAATAACAAAAGACCAATCGGCTGTATATAAACTTACTACCAACCTTATAAAAAATGGGTGTAAAAGACTTTTTGGTGTGTTCAAAGGTGATGACCTGCAAGGAATAAAAAGGTACCGTGGGTTTGAAAAAGCCTGCAAAGAAGCCAATGTAGAATTTGATGCAATCTTTTTCACAAGTGAGGAATACAATTTTGTTCACAAAAGGGCAGCAGAGGTTATATCAAGAGAAAAGTTTGATGCAGTTGTCTGTTACAACGACAAGATTGCTCTTCCTCTTTGTGTTAAGCTAAAAGAAATGGGATTTAGAATTCCCCAGGATATATCTGTTACAGGGTTTGACAATTCACTTTTAGCAACATTAACAGATATAAAGCTCACAACAGTTGAACATCCTAAGGAAAAGCTTGGTGAGATGGCAGCAAAAGCCACTATTGCAATGATAAAGAAAAATAAAGTGCATGTAAGTGAAGAAATAGAGTGTGAGATTATTTACAGGAATTCTACAAGAGGAGGAATACAGGAATGCTTGAAAGCTTAAAAGAGATTGTTTGCAAATACAATCTTTATCTTCCAAAATTTGGTCTTGTCACATGGACATCTGGTAATGTCTCAGCACGCGACCCTGAGACAAACCTTGTTGTTATAAAGCCATCGGGTGTAATGTATGATGATTTGACACCTGACAAAATGGTTGTTGTTGACATGGATGGAAATGTTGTTGAAGGAGATTTAAAGCCGTCAACAGATACACTAACTCATCTTTATGTATACAAACACATGCCGCACATAAATGCTGTTGTTCATACACATTCAAACTATGCAACAGCGTTTGCAGCTTTGGGTCAGCCAATAAAGGTGTATTTGACAGCAATTGCTGATGAGTTCGGCTGTGAGATTCCGTGCGGTCCGTACGCTCAAATTGGTGGTGAGGACATAGGAAAGGTGATAGTTGAGTATATAGGAGAAAGTCCGGCGATTCTTCTTCAGAACCATGGAGTTTTCACAATAGGTAAGACAGTTGATGAGGCTGTAAAAGCGGCTGTGATGGTTGAAGATGTTGCAAAGACAGTGTTTATTGCAAAGATGATGGGCCAGCCTATCGAGATTCCGCTTGATGAGGTAAAAAGAGCTCATGAGAGATACATGACAAAATATGGGCAAAAATAAAAAATTACTTCCCCCCAGCACAAGAAAGGATTGTTAATACAACATAAGGCTGCCGTTTTCATGTGGCAGCCTTGCTTGTTTTTTTACAGTCCAAATATTCTACTTACAACCTCTTTTAACTCTTCATCACTTATTGATGTATTTCTTCCATTTTCATATTGACTGTCTACCCACTCTTTGACCTTCTGAACCCTTGGGTCTTTTTTGTCAACCTGAATGTCAATGCCGCTATCTTTGAAATACCTATTTATCCAGATTACAATTCCTGCAATGCCTGAGTATGCATCTATAATCACCTTAGGAGGCTTCCCCAGAATCTTTCCTGTATCAAATATATTATAAATCTCCTCATCTTTCATAAGTCCATCTGCATGGATTCCTGCCCGTGTTGCGTTAAAGTTGTCACCGACAAAAGGCGTCATTGGAGGAATCTCATACCCGATTTCTTTTTTGAAATACTCAGCAATTTCAGATATCACAGCAACATTCATGCCATCTGCACTGCCTCTTATCTGAATATATTCCATCACCATTGCCTCTAATGGTGTATTTCCAGTTCGCTCACCTATTCCCAATAGTGAGGTGTTTACCATTGAAGCACCGTAAAGCCATGCCATTGTTGAGTTTATGACTGCCTTATAAAAATCGTTGTGCCCGTGCCATTCAAGCCACTCAGATGGCACTTCACCATAGTTGACAATACCATAGATTATTTGAGGCACACTTCTTGGGAGAGCCACACCCGGTATTGGTGATCCAAGCCCCAGTGTGTCACAGGCTCTGATTTTCACAGGCATATTTGCCTCTTTTGAAAGTTTCATAAGTTCATTAATAAACGGCAAGACAAATCCGTAAAAATCAGCTCTTGTGATGTCTTCAAAATGGCAGCGTGGTATAATTCCTGCCTCTAAAGCTGCCGACACAATTTCTAAGTATTGCTTCATTGCTTGACTTCTTGTCATCTTTAATTTTTTGAAGATATGATAGTCAGAACATGAAACCAAAATTCCTGTTTCCTTGATACCAAGGCTCTTTACAATCTCAAAATCCTCTTTTTTTGCCCGAATCCAAGCGGTGACTTTTGGAAAATCATAACCTTTTTCTAAACACTTTAAAACTGCTTCTTTGTCCTGTTTTGAGTACAAAAAAAACTCTGTGTGAAGAATAACGCCACTCCCATTGTCAAGTTCATGCAAGTAGTCATAAATTCTACAAATTTGATCAACAGTGTACGGTGAGCGTGATTGCTGGCCGTCTCTGAAAGTTGTGTCTGTGATGTAAAGCCGCTCAGGAACATTCATTGGCACAATTCTGTGGTTGAAAACAAGCCTTGGTACCTCATTGTAAGGATAGATGTTCCTGAAAAGATTTGGCTCTTCAACATCCCTGAACTGATACTCAATCTCAAGAATGTGAGTCTTTTGATTAAATTTTACATTCATAAAAAACAAACCTCCCTTTCAAAGCTTCGGGGGTTAGCTGACGGGTTCGGGCAGAAAGGGACGTTTGCCCTACAAGGCAAAAATGCCTTGATTCACCCCAAAAAATGGGTCCCCCCTATCCTGTGCTTTTTACACAGGAATTCAGCTTTTTTAATTTTATTCTTATTATAATTATTTTTATCATATCAGAAAACCAGCAATTTGGCAAGCAAGCATCTCTATATTTTTACAAGTTCATACTCCATACTTCCAAGTCCAATCTCCTGAGCATGTTTTAGTGCTACTTGCCAGTCTGTGTCAGGATGAATACTCTTGAATCTGTCAATTTTGCCGTCAATCTCAATATGTTTTGCCTTTTCAAATGCAGACCCAGCTGGTGTGAATGCAGAACTATTTACAAGGTCAACACATGCTTTGTCAAGTGCAACAGGGTCAAATGATGCTGCAATGCCAATGTCTGGTGCAATGGGAATATCATTGTGTGACCAGCAGTCGCAATCAGGTGAAATGTTCATTATAAAGTTTATATGAAAATTGGGTTTGTCTTTTAAAACTGCATAGGTATACTCAGCAATCTTTTCACTTGCGATTGATGCTGCCTCATCCCATCTTACAGTTGCTGCGCCAAACTGACAAACTGCAACGCACTGACCACATCCAACACATTTTTCATAGTCAATGACAGCTTTTTTCTTCTCATTCAAAGTTATAGCAAGCTGAGCACAGCTTTTGACGCACATTCCGCAGCCAACACATTTTGATGTCTTTATAACCGGCTTTGAGGATGAGTGCATAAAAAGCTTTCCACCGCGAGAGCCTGAGCCCATTCCAATGTTCTTGATTGCACCACCAAACCCTGTCATCTCATGACCTTTGAAGTGGTTCATTGAAATTATAATATCAGCATCTGCGATGGCAGAACCTATCTTTGCTTTTTGGGTGTGCTTGAGATTCACCTCAATCTCTCTGTACTCTGTACCTTTTAGCCCATCTGCAATTATTACATGACAGCCAAGCACAAGCGGGTTAAACCCATTTTCGTAAGCTGCTTCTAAATGGTCTAAAGCATTGCTCCTTCTTCCTGTGTAAAGTGTGTTTGCATCTGTTACAAAAGGCTTGCCACCAAGACTTTTGATAAGTTTTACAATCCTTGCAACGTAGTTTGGTCTTATATACGCAAGATTGCCTGGTTCTCCAAAGTGGACCTTGATAGCAACAAACTTGTTTTTAAAATCTATTGTTTCAATTCCTGCTTTTTTCACAAGGTTTTCAAGCTTGTCAAGCATATTGTACCCCGGTTTGGTTTTAAAATCTGTGAAATACACCTTTGATTTTGCCATTTTCAATTTTCAACTCCTTTCAAAATTTTCAGGTAAGTAAAATTATAATCCTTTTTTGAAATTTGTGAATAGCTTTAATTTGGCAGAAGGTTGCAAAATATTGATGTGTGCCTTTGCAAGTTATAGTATAATAGTGAAAAGTAGAAGAGTACAAGAATGCACTTTTTTGATATAAGGTATCAAAAAGGATACTATCAAAATATAGTCTCCGGCCAGGTAAAGAGGGTGTTTTTACAATGAAGGTTTTGATTGTTGACAATTTTGATTCGTTTACATATAATCTCTATAACTATTTTTTAAGACTCAAGGTGTCTACCACTGTAATAAACCGAGATAAGATTACCACAGAAAAAATCTTGCAGCTAAACCCTACTCACATTGTCCTTTCCCCTGGACCAGGAAGACCTACTGACGATAAAATTTTGTTTGAAATCATAGATAAATTTAAAGAGTCAAAAAGTATTCTTGGTGTATGTCTTGGACATCAGGCAATTGGCATGTTCTTTGGGGCAAAACTAAAAAAAGCAAGAAGGCCTATGCATGGGATTGTAGATACAGTATTTCATGACCAAAAAGGAGTATTTGAAAATCTCAAAAACCCTCTGCGCGTTGTGCGATACCACTCTCTTGTGATAGATGATGTTGACAGCACGCAGCTTACCATCACAGCAGTATCAAAAGAGGGAGAGGTTATGGGTATAAGACACAAAAGGTTTAAAATAGAAGGTGTGCAGTTTCATCCTGAATCAATTGCAACTCAGCATGGGCTTTTGATGCTTAAAAATTTTTTAAAAGGGTGAGAATTTAAGTGCAGATTTTGGTTTATAACACAGTAGTTGACCCATTTTTGATTTTTTGTCATCTGAAAACCGATTTTTCAGTTTTGCTTGAGAGCAGTATGTTAAGCAAAAGGTATGGAAGATATTCTTTTTTGTTTTTAAAGCCCAAAGAAGTTTATATCTTAGATGAAGAGGATGATGTTTTTGAGTATTTAAACCAACTTTCAAATAAAATAACAAGTAAATATTGCCCTTCTGACTTTATCTTCAATGGAGGTTTTGCAGGATATTTTTCTTACAACTTTGGTGTTGACCTTTTTGAAATTGAAAGAAAAAAAGATACTTCTCCTATCCCCAAAGCGTATTTTGGATATTTTGAAGATTTTGTTGTTATTGACCACTTTGAAAAAAAGACATATGCTTCTTTTACATCTAAAGCTTTAGCACAAGAATTCGAAATGATCCTAATAAGTGAAAACCTTGCTCTGCCAAGCTTTAAAAGAACCTGCATTGAAAGAGCTTGGTGCAACTTTGAAAAGTCAGAATACATGCAAGCGGTGAAAAGAATAAAGAATTATATTTTTGAAGGTGATGTTTACCAAGTAAATCTTTCACAGCGCTTTTTTGTAAAAGGAGTATTTGACTCTGACTTTTTGTATTTTAACCTCAGAAAAAGTAACTATGGCTGTTACCATGCATATATAAAGCTTCCAAAAGCATCTGTAATATCAACATCGCCCGAACTTTTTTTAAGAAAAAGAGGAGATATCCTCATAACCAAACCAATAAAAGGTACATCTAAACGTGGAAAAACCCCAGAAGAAGATAGAATTTTAAAAAAGCGGCTATATAACGATATAAAGTGCAGGTCAGAGCTTTTGATGATTGTTGACCTTGAGAGAAACGATTTTGCTAAGATATGTTTGCCAGAGTCCATTGAGGTTGAAAAACTTTTTGATGTTGAAGAATACTCAACAGTTTTTCATCTTGTTTCAACTATAAAGGGAAAGCTTCTTGATGGTATAGATTTAAAAAGGATAATTGAAGCAACCTTTCCAGGCGGGTCAATAACAGGTGCACCAAAACTGAATGCTATAAAGATTATAGAGGAGCTTGAAAAGTGTCCGCGGGGGATATACTGTGGTTCTATTGGTTATATCTCAAACAATTTCAACATGGATTTTAACATTGCAATCAGAACGCTTGTTATAGAACAGGACACAGCATACTTTAGTGTTGGGGGCGGAATTGTTTGGGACTCTCAAGAAGAGGAAGAGTGGTGGGAGACAATCCACAAAGGAAGACCGTTTATAGAAATTTTAGGAATTAATAATTTAACATTTATGTAAAAAGGAGGCAGGAATTTTGGAAGAGTTTTTTCGGTGGTATAGTTTTGTATTGATTCCTTTTGAGACAGTTTATTTTGACAAAAAAGGTGTGCATTTTTTGTTTGAACACTTTAAAAGATTTAAAAGAGCCTTCTGGATACTTGGAGTTGAGTTTGATTTGGAGTTTGAAAAGTTCAAACAAGCTATAGAAAGGTATATGGTTTCTTGTGGTAGAGATTATGGTGGGATGAGGGTTTTATATGTTGATGGCAATTTGATTTTGGAGCAAAAGGAAATAAGATACAGCAGAGCTCTTTTCCAAAAGGGATTTGAGCTGAAAATCGCACGCACAAGAAAGGATAAAGCCAATATACTTAACTACATAAAAACTACCAATATAGGTGTGAATTTGATAGAAGAAAAAAGTGCCAAAAACAAAGGATTTGACAGCTGTCTTTTTCTCAATCAAGATGGTTTTATATGCGAGGCAGCGTTTGCCAACATCTTTTTTAGAAGAGATAAGGTTATTTACACACCTCACATTTCGTGCGGACTGCTTCCCGGCATTGTAAGAAAACATGTAATAAGAGTATCTGAAAAATTAGGATATATAGTAAGAAAAGCTTTTTTGAAAATAGAAGATATCAAAGATATGGATGAGTGCTTTATTACAAGCAGCATAGCAGGTATTTTCCCTGTTTTGCGGATTGAAAATATTGAGTTTAAACAGAGAAGTTTTGCAGAGTATTTACTGAGCATGGATAAATTTAACCGCCCATGGGTTAGCTAAAAGATAACAAACGAAAAAAATGGGCTGCTAAACTTTCTTAATTTTGAGCAGCCCGTGTATTTTAATTTTGTGCCGACTCATCATTTTCAATTTTTGCCTTACTGAGTGCGTCTTCAACTGCCATGATAATACCATAAGACGTTCTTGTCGCACCAGAGATAATATCAACATTTGTTGACTGAGACTCTATTATCTCTTTTGGAATGATCTCAAATGGCAGCTGTGCAAAGCTTGGTGTTTCGTGATGAGAGATTATCTGGATATCTGTAATTTTATCGTTTTTGATTGTAACCTGAACAACAAGCCCTGGTCTGTATCCAAAACCTTCGCCTGTATATGTTCCATCTCTGTAAATTTTAGAGGCAGAATTTTGTGTGGTAGTTTCCTGAGAATTTTGTGTAGCAAGGCCTGTATTTTCTGATTCAGTTTGATTTTCTTGCAAGCCCGTGTTATTTTCAGATTGAATACTTTGTGAAAAAGTTGTTGAAGATTTTGAAGATGTAAATTTTTGGTTCAATAGTTCAATAGAAGAAGCAGTAGCAAAAAAGCTTGCAACTGAAAACACGCCTGCAATGGCTGCGGCAGAGGTATACCGTGGGTCTATTTTGGTCTTTGCGATGTTCAGCTCAATATTTAACATTGGACAGCTTTCAACGCATTTTACACACGCTATGCACTCGCCTTTGTAATTTTCGACATTGTTCATATCTATTCCCATTGGGCAAGCACTAGTGCATATTCTGCACTTTCCACAGTTTTTGTCTACCTTTTTGACAAATAAAAGTTTTGCTCTGGAGATTATATTGAAGATTGCACCAAGTGGGCAGAAGTATCTGCAATGGGCTCTGTTTACAAAAAGGCTCAAGATTAATACAAACACAAAAAATACAAAGCTTGGCAAGTATGTCTTTATATCAAAATTCAAAGAAAGCAGGTTGTCAAAGGCATCCCAGGGGTCAGCATAAAAAGTTTTTCCAAACGTCCACACAATTACAATGAGGTACACAAGCACAAGGTATTTTATCATTTTAAGAAAGCTATCTAATTTTTTAGGCATTTCAAATGTCTTTTTAAAGATTTTCTTGCCCAAAAAATGTATCCATTCTAAAATGCTTCCGAACGCACATACCCAGCCGCAAAAAAACCTTCCCAAAAAGATTGTGATAATCAGGGTTACAATAAGCATTATAAAGTTCTGATTAAATTGAAAGTTTTCCTTGCCCAAAAAGGCTAAATACAGACTTTTTATTTGAGATAGAAGCATTGCAAAAGAAAGAGGAAAGAAAATAAATGAAATAAGCTGGATGAAAAACCTTAGTATTTGTGTTGGCATTACTTTTTTTCTCACAGAACAATCACCTCATTTGTCTTAATAATTCTGAAAGAGCTATCACACAGGGTAAACCTTTGTGCAAGCCCTGGTGTTATATATATTTCTCGAAAAGAAGTAGCAACCACTGCTTCAATAGTCTTGCTGTCCTGTATGAAATTTATGGCCTTTTTAAATCCCATTGCAAAAAGAGCAGTTGACATCGCATCTGCAAATGTTGAGTTTGTGTCAACAACGGTTATACTTGCAATGTCATCTTTTACAGGAAATCCTGTTTTTGGATTGATTATGTGTGAAAGTTTTTTACCATCAATTGTAAAGTACCTTTCATAACTTGCGGATGTTACAACTGAAGTACTACCCAGTTCTAAAAAACCCAGTATATCTTTTCTTGTTTTAAAAGGATGCCGAATTCCCACCTTCCAAAGGCTCTCATCATGTTTTTTCCCAACTGTCAGTATATGCCCACCAAGGTCGACAATTGCTGAATTTATACCTTCCTGTTCAAAAATCTCACGTATTTTGTCTGCCACAAAGCCTTTGGCAATAGCTCCAAAGTCAAGTTTGACTTTGTTTTTGAGCTTTACTTTGTAGTTTGGTAAAAGCTTTATATTTTCTGAGCCTGAAAAAGTGAGAGCAAGTTCTATTTCTTCTTTTGACGGCATCTTATTTTTTTGTTTTGCTTCTTTCCACAGGTCCATAAGTCTTTTTATTGTTATGTCAAAATAGCCTTCTGAAAATTTGCTATATTCAAGCGATTTTTTTATGAGATTATAAACCTCAGGACAAACCTTTATAGGTATATAACTTCCATATCTATTTAATTTTGAGACCAAACTTTTAGGCTTGAAAACTGACAACTTATTTTCCATGTCTAAAATGAGTTTGTAAGCTCTATCAAATGCACTTTCAAAGTTTGATTGGTAAAAAATAAAATGAATGTCTGTGCCAAGTGCAAATATTGATTTTATAATCTTTGTCTTATTTGAAATCAAGGCTGTGTCCATCGCAGTTTTTTAAGCTCCTTCTGTGCAGTTTTTGTAATATCTATTATAAGGCAAAAAAAGAGATGGTGTGTGAACAAATTGTGAAAAGATTGTGAAAGGAGATTAAGAAATTGTGAAATTCAATTTTCAAGAATTTTTCGAATTGTGGACAAAAGAAGAGGTTTTACCTTTTCGATTGGAGCAGGCTCGTCATTTACAATACTTGAATAGGTGAGCGAGCTGACAAGTTCAAGTATCATAAAAACAACTATCTCAAGTTCTTCTTGGGTATAGTTTGTATTAAAATTTTTTAGAAACATTTCTTTTGCTCTTTTCAATTCTGCAAACTGTTCATTTTCGGTAATCTTTTTATAAAACACCCATGAAAAATCCTTTTTTAAAAATTTAAAAAGAACTCTGTTTTTACTTAAATAGTCAATAATATACTCAAGAAAATAAAGAAATTTGTCAACAGAAGACGAAAATTCTCTTGTAGATACCTCTTGCAATGCTTTTTTGACAATCTCACTACTTTTTTTGAGAATTAACTTTTCAAGAATATCTTCCTTGTCCTTGAAATAAAGATAAAAGGTTCCCTTTGCAACGCCTGCTTTTTTAACTATTTCATCTATAGCAGTGGCTGTTATTCCCTTTTCAATAAAAAGATTATAAGCAGCATCTAAAAGCTTATTTTCCTTGATTAACTTTTTCTGAGCTCTTCTACCTTCTTTTCTAAGAAACATTTACAATCCCTTTCTTGTAAGTTTTAAATTACATCTTTTCTTATCAAACATTATATCCTATAAACCCTATGCTTTCAAACCATTTTTCGCAGAGGTTTGTCCACTCTTTGACATATAAAGTCTCGTTGGCAAGACCAAGTCCGTGTCTTCCGTGAGGGAAAATGTGAAGCTCAAACGGTACCCCGTGTTTTTTTAGAGCCATTGCAAACAAGAGAGAGTTTTCTACAGGGACGCTACTATCATCGCTTGTATGCCACAAAAATGTTGGCGGTGTTTTACTTGAAACCATGTTGTGGGATGAAAGTGTCCACACCAAAACTGGGTCGGGGTTTTCACCAAGCAGAGCTTTTTTGCTACCTTCGTGGGCATACTCAGCAAGGCTTATAACAGGATAACACAGAACCATACAGTCGGGTCTGCTGGAAACTCTTTCAACAGGGTCGTTGTTTTTCTTGTCGCCACTGTCAAAATGTGTACCAGCCAAAGACGCCAAGTGCCCGCCTGCAGAAAAGCCCAAAACACCAATTCTATTTGGGTCAATATTCCATTTTTTTGAAAAGTATCTTACAAGTCTAATTGATCTTTTGGCATCCAAAAGAGGAGCAGGGTGTTTGTAGGGCAAGACTCTATAATTTAGCAAAAAAGCCGAAATTCCTATGGAGTTTAGCCATTTGCAGACAGGTTCGCCCTCATGCTGGGCTCTGTGGGTGTATCCACCCCCCGGAAATACAATTATACACGAGAGTTTGTTACTGCTTTCAAGTGTATAAGGTACAAGATGAGGAACAAACGGGTTTTCAGGATCAAAAAAAGGAATATCATCTTGGTTTTCCCAAAGAGGAATCATATTAATCATCCTTTCATATAAAGATGTTTCAAAACACAAATTAATGTATTGCTCATGAGAAAATTATAATACTATTTTCTCTGTTTGAAAATTTTGATTGAAATTAAAGAACTTATTCATTATAATATAATTATATTCTTATACAATTATGAAAGGTGGAGAAAAATGAAAAGTATCATCAAAAACTTTTATCCGTCATGGTTTGTTGTTTGTATGGGAACTGGAATTATTACAAATCTTTTCAAAGCTGTTGGCTATAACTTTTTGTCTATTACTTTTGCCTTGATTAACATTGTATTTTTTGCAATAATCTTTTTAATCTGGTTTCTAAAATGGTTTATAGGATTTGAAAGTGTAAAAAAGGATATAGAAAATCCTCTTTTATCAAACTATTTTGCTACAATGCCAATTTCCCTTTTGATTGTAGGATTAAATATTTTAATTAACCAGCAGTTCTTTGGGAAAATTTTTTCAGTCGCTTTTGCAAGGTATTCATTCTATTTAGGAAGCTTTCTTATGATAATATTTTCAATAACAACATTTTTAGTTCATCTTTCTCACAGAGAAATACCAGGTTCACTCTTAAACTTTGCGTATTTTATGCCACCTGTTGGAAATATAATAGTACCTATACTTGGCAATGAAATCATAAACAGAAGTGTAGTTGATGGCAATGAAAAAAGCATAATAACCTTCATAAATTTGACTATGTTTGGAATAGGATTTATGCTATTTTTAAGTTATTTGCCGATTATCAAAGGAAGGTTTATTTTACAAGAACCTATTGAAAAAGGTCATTTTCCAACAATGTTTATTCTTCTTGCACCTGTTGGTGCCTCAATTGTTGCTCTAAAGGGCTTTGTGCAGAGCCTCAAACTTACAGGGACAATTGATAATGCAGCTTTACCAGCTTTGATTAACGTACTGACAACAATACTCTGGGGATTTGGATTTTGGGTATTAATGGCATTGGTTTTTTTACTGCTGAAAAATCTGAAAATAAAAATTCCATTTAGCCTTGCATACTGGGCATATATTTTCCCTATTGGTATATTTGTTCTTGCAACTTTTAAAGTTAATTCAAGTTACAATTTTTTGTTGTTAAATCTTTTTGTAAAGTCTTTTGTCTGGATTTTGTTTGTTGTCTGGGTATATAACATTTTACTGACTCTCAAAAATGTATTTAACAAGAAACTTTTAGTAAGATAAAAATAGTATACTGAATCTTATGCAGAAAATAATTAGAGCCACGGGGGAAGATTTGAGCCCTGTGGCTATTTACACTCTTAGCAAATATTTTAGAAATTAATTGATACAAGTAAATTGCTTCCTATTATAATTAGAATTATAGAAAGTGTTATAGCAAAGTATATCAAATCTTTTTCAATCAAGAACATCAATAAAGATACAACAAGTCTTGCGAAGGGAGTAAGAAAAAGAATATAAAGCCCTGTTTTTATAATCAGGCTTCCTGCAGAAAGTTTTAGCACAATATGCAGAAAAAGTCCTGCACAGATAACAATTATACTCAGCAGCACTCCAGCTCTCAAAACAATACTTATTATGTCTTCCATTGTGGTTACTTTTTTATTTTCCATCTAAAACAACCCCTTTTTTATCATCTCAATTGAGGTATAGATTAGAACTAAAGCAAATGCAACACGAAGATACTTTGATTTTATGTAAGGCATAACCTTTGCTCCCAGCAATGAACCGAAAAGCACACCTACTGCAACAGCTCCACATGCATCGTATACAATATCGCCTCTTGCAAGATATATGCTAATACTGGCCAGTGCAGTCACGCCCATCATGAAGTTGCTTGTTGCAGTTGATACTTTAAAAGGCAGTTTCATTATAGTGTCAAGTGCTAAAACCTTGAAAATCCCGCTACCAATACCCAAAAGCCCAGAAAGTATTCCTGCAAATATCATCATCAAAAAGCCACCTGCAATATTTTGTGCACTGTATTCTATTTCTCTGTTTTGGATTTTGTCAAAGTAGCTTCCGTAAAGTTTAAGCTTCTTTGCCCATTTGGAGATTTGAAAACTTGAAGATTGTGGCTTTTCATCAGACTTTCTATTTTTTATCATCAAAAACGAGTTGTATAAAAGCAGAACTCCAAATATGAGTGACAAAACTTTTGCAGGCAGAATACCGCTCAAGATTGCTCCAAGTACACCTCCAATGACTGTTGCAAGCTGCAAGAACATTCCTATTCTGAGATGGGTAAGTTTATCTTTGACATATGCAGACGCAGCTCCAGACGATGTTGCAATGACTGACACAAGCCCGGCTGCAGCAGCCTGGTGCATATTGAACTTGAATACAATTGACAAAAAAGGGATGACAATAAGCCCCCCACCAATTCCCAGAAGTGAGCCTACAAAACCTGCAATTATTGATACAGCGAATATTTCGGCAATCACTGTATTCAGCTCCTTTGTTATTAGGTAGAACTTTTGGCTATAGAATATTTAATTAAATATTATTGTACCACAAATCTTAGACAATCTTTCTGTTACCAATGCATATATTTTGAGAAGTGAAGATTGCACGCCCCAAAAAATATTAATGGCGGAGAGAGTGGGATTCGAACCCACGGCACCCTTTTTGGGGGTGCGCACGATTTCGAGTCGTGTGCCTTCGACCACTCGGCCATCTCTCCGCCTTTTTCATTTTGCAAAATCAATTATAATTCATATTATCAGCATTTTCAAGTCAAACTTTTTCATAATTGTAATTGACAATTCCGCAAAATAGAAGTAATATATTTATTAGCGTATATTGTGAACAAAATTGTGCACCATATAAGAATGTTCAAATAGTGTTCCAAATACATAGCAGCATTCAAAGGAGGCGCATTTAATATTGAAAAAACCAGAACTTCAAGTTGGACTTAAATTTGAGATTGAGGAAGTAGTAAACGATAACATGCTTGCTTCTCATTTTCAAAGCGGGCTTTTGGATGTATTTGCAACTCCTTCGATGATAGCGCTGATGGAAAAGGCAGCACTTCTTTGTGTCGAAAATTATTTAGAAGAAGGTTATACCACAGTTGGAAGCAAAGTAGATGTTTTACACTTAGCACCAACACCAAAGGGAATGAAAGTAAAAGCAGTTGCCCAGCTGATTGCCATTGAAGACAGAAAACTCACATTTAAAGTTGAGGCGTATGACGCTTTTGAAAAGATTGGAGAAGGAATTCACGAAAGGTTTATTGTAAATCGCGAGAGATTTTTAAACAAAACATATCAAAAGGCAAGGTGAAATCTACCTATGAAAAGCATATCAAAAGTGCAGGAGACCACTCTTGAGCCTATATCCAAGATTGCAGAGAAAATAGGGCTTGACGAGGATGACCTTGAGCTTTACGGGAAGTACAAGGCAAAAATCAGTTTAGATGTGCTTAAGAAAAAAGCAGACAAAGAAGACGGCAAGGTTATTCTGGTGACATCTATTAACCCAACACCTTTTGGAGAGGGGAAGACGACAACTGCGATTGGTCTTTCTATGGCAATAAACAGGCTGGGGTTTAAATCTATCGTTACTTTAAGAGAACCTTCCTTAGGACCGTTTTTGGGTTTAAAAGGTGGGGCAACAGGTGGCGGCGCTTCTCAGATTTTGCCCTCAATTGATATAAATCTTCACTTTACAGGAGACATTCATGCAGTGACCTCTGCAAACAATCTTCTTTGCGCTGCCATTGACAACCACATTTATCATGGAAATAGCCTTGGAATAAATCCAAAGTCTATAACCATAAAAAGAGCAATGGATATGAATGATAGAAGTCTTCGGCACATTATAGTTGGACTTTCAAATGACCAGAAAGGTGCTATAAGAGAAGATGGGTTTGTTATCTCTGTTGCCTCTGAAGTGATGGCAGTTTTGTGTCTTTCAATGAGCTATGACGATCTAAAAGAAAAACTTGGAAATATATTAGTAGGTTTTACCTATCACAAAAAACCTGTGTATGCCAAGGATTTGAATGTCCATGGGAGTATGGCTCTTTTGTTAAAAGATGCACTAAAACCAAACCTTGTTCAAACTTCTGAATATACCGCTGCAATTGTTCATGGTGGTCCTTTTGCAAATATTGCACACGGAACAAATAGCATTGTTGCAACAAAAATTGCTCAAAAGCTTTCTGAATATGTAGTTGTTGAGGCAGGTTTTGGGTCGGATTTAGGAGCAGAGAAGTTTATAAATATTGTTGCAAGAAAATCTGGAATATATCCACAAGCTGCTGTTCTGGTTGTGACAGTAAAAGCATTAAAACATCATGCGAAGATTGAAGAAAATAGTGGTTTACAAAGTGGTGTACATTCTATTCAAAAAGGGCTTGAGAATTTAGAAAAGCACATTGAAAATCTCAAAGTCATGGGGTTTGAGACAGTGGTGGCTTTAAATAAGTTTCCGGACGATAAAGATGAAGAGATTGAGCTTATCAGGTCTTTTTGTGAGGAAATGGGTGTAGAATTTTCAGTATCAAGTGCATATACTCATGGCTCAGAAGGTGTGCTTGATCTTGCTGAAAAGGTTATAGAGGTGAGCAATAAAAGGAAAAAAATAAACTTTGTTTACCAAGACAGTGATTCTATCGAGGAGAAAATTAAAAAAGTTGCAACCATCATCTATGGCGCCAAAGATGTAAAATTTTCTAAAGCAGCTTTGTCAAAACTTGAGCTTATAAAAAACCTCAAGGTTGAACATTTTCCCATTTGTATGTCAAAAACTCAGTATTCGCTTTCTGATGACCCGAAAGTGTTGGGAAGACCGAAGGATTTTGTTCTGAATGTCACAGATATAGAGATAAAAAATGGAGCTGGGTTTGTGGTTGTCATGTGCGGAGATATAATAGCGATGCCGGGACTTGGGAAAGACTTTGCAGCTCTTCATCTTGACATTGACAATAGCGGAAATCCCATTTTTAAATAATTTTTTTAAGTTATACATGTGCACAAAAATGTGTTCAGAAGGAGGTTGAAAAAAGTGATTGATACCACAAAATTTTCACTTGCTGATTTTATGAAGAGTGAAGATAAAAATATTATGGAACTTGCAAAAGAGTTCTGGGAGTACAAGGAAGATTATGTAAGAAGAAGACATTATCAATACAGAAGAGTTTCAATAACAGGGTCAGGACCAACAATGAAGATTATCGACCATTACACAGGACAGGTCAAAGAGATGATAAATCTTGCATCAAACGATTATCTCAATCTAACAAAACATCCAAGAACAATTAAAGCAGGGATTGAAGCTGTCAAAAAGTATGGTACAGGGGCTGGGTCTGTGCCACTTCTTGGTGGAACACTTGACATTCATGTAGAGCTTGAAAAAAAACTTGCAAAGTTCAAAGGCTGTGAGGATGCTCTGATTTACACAAGTGGTTATGGATCCAATCTGGGGACAATTTCAGCAATTCTGCACGAAAAGGACGTTGCTATACTTGATATGTATGTACATGCAAGTATAATCGATGGATGTAGAAATACAAATGTAGAGTTTTTCAGACACAACAATATGGATTCTTTAGAAAAAGTATTGAAAAAGGTTAAGGACAAATACAACACAAAACTTGTCATAGTTGATGGTGTGTATTCAATGGACGGTGACATCGCCCCGCTTGACCAGATTGTTGAAATAGCACATGCTTATGGCGCATTTGTCATGGTCGATGAAGCCCATGCAACAGGTGTGATTGGCAAAAACGGAAGAGGAACACCTGAACATTGCAATGTGGAAGGAAAGGTTGATATAGTTGCAGGAACTTTATCAAAAGCGCTTGGTGCTGTTGGTGGATTTATCGCAACAAACAAAGAGCTTGTAAACTATCTACACTTTTATTCAAGAGCATACATGTTCTCAACAGCACCAACACCACAGGCAACAGCCTCTTTAATTGAAGCGTTGAATGTTATTGAAGAGGAACCAGAGCTTCGCCAAAGACTTTGGGACAATATCAGGTATTTTAGAGAAAACCTTCTAAAGCTTGGATTTAATCTTGGTAACCAGCAAACTGCTATTTTTCCAATAATTATAGGGGATGATTACAAAGTAAAAGAGATGTGCAGAGAGCTTCATGAAGCAGGGATATATGTAAATCCTGTGTTTTATCCTGCTGTTCCAAGAAGACTTTCGCGAATTAGAATGTCTATTACAGCTGGGCATACAAAAGAGCATCTTGACAGAACATTAGATGTCCTTGAACACTTGGGTAAGAAATACGGTATAATTTAAATATGAGCTTTTAAGTTACAAGAGGCTGCAAGGATAGTGTGCAGCCTCTTAGAGTTTTTGGCAGAATTTTTGAGAGAAAGGAGATATAAAGAATGAAAGCAGTTGTGTTTGATGCAAATGTTGCAAAGTACATAAGAACTCTTTTGCTTGGTAAAATTTCCAAGAAGTTTTTTTACAATAGATTTTCATGTATTCAACTTAAAGACATTCCTGAACCTGAGCTTCCATCAGAGAACTATGTGAAAATAAAAACCACATACGCAGGAATTTGCGGTTCTGACTTAAATCTCATATTTTTACACGATTCACCCTCAACCTCACCTTTTGCTTCATTTCCTTTCGTCATAGGGCACGAGAATCTTGGAGTGATAATTGAAAAAGGCAAAGCTGTTTCGGAGTTTGAAATAGGTGACAGAGTCATTGTTGACCCGGTGCTTGACTGTGACGCACGAGAACTTCCAAGATGCAGCTCTTGTCAGGAAGAGGAATTTTCAACCTGTCTTAATATAACAGAAGGAAAGCTTTCACCTGGTACAATTATGGGAGCGTGCAGCACAACAGGTGGGTCGTGGGGCGAATATTTTGTTGCACACAAGTCGCAGGTTATAAAAGTACCTGCTACTGTCAAGGACCAAGAGGCGATACTGGTCGACCCATTAGCATCAGCTCTTCATCCTGTTATGAGAAGTTTTCCAAAAGATAGCGAAAAGGTTTTGGTTTATGGAGCCGGAATAATTGGACTTTTAGTTATTTGGAGCTTGAGAAAACTTGGAAGCTCAGCAGATATTACGGCTTTAGCAAAATATGATTTTCAAGCAGATTTGGCAAAAGAGTTTGGTGCAAACAGAGTGGTAAAGTCAAAAGAAGGATATTTAGATGAACTTGCCAAAATATCTGATGCTAAAATATTTAAACCAATGATTGGTGATAAAGTCTTGCTTGGGGGGTTTGACAAGGTCTTTGACTGTGTAGGGTCAAGAAAGACCATTAGGGATGGCATGTGGCTTACAAAACAGCGAGGAAGCTATATTCTTGTGGGGCTTGCATCACTTGTGAAAGATTTGGATTTGACTCCTATTTGGTTTAAAGAACTAAATGTCAAAGGTGCTTACTGTTACAGCACAGAGAATATAAATGAATACAAGATGTCTACGTATCAGCTTGCACTGAGCCTTATTCAGCAGCACGGAATTCCATATGAGAAGCTTATTACTCATTATTTTAGACTTGAGGATTATCAAAAAGCCATTGAAGTTGCGTCATCTAAGGGTAGTGAAAAGAGTATAAAGGTTGTGTTTAAATTTTTGTGAAATTTTACAATCAAAAAGTAGTTGCTAATACCGTTTAAATAATATTAAAATTGAATTAACATACAGGTATTTTGACAAAGAAGTACTAAACTTTTTGTGCATATGTCTCAAAAATATGGGTATATATTTAAAAGAATACAAGAAAGGGATTGGCAGTTGGTGAGAAGTTTATGAAAGAAAAGTTTACAAGAGCGTATGGGATAGTCACATTTACAGAACTTCTGTTATTTTTTGGACTTGTTTTGTATATTCAGCTTCAAACTCATACATATAGCATAGTTTCCTGGATTTTGATCTGTATAAGTTTAAGCTTGATTGTAGCTGCAGGATATGTTTTTGGGATTTTACCTATTATAAATGAATTTGGTGGACGAGTTAAGAAGATAGAGGATGTTTTAAAGTTGATGGAGAGTAACTTTGAGTTTTTCAATGAAGATGATAAAAAATTTGAAAGTGCTGTGCAAACATTAAAGAATAAATTTCATTTAGTAAAAGAAGAAAGTGGGGCTGAAAACCAATTTATTTTTGATTACAAGGAAATGATAATAAGAAATATTCAGATTATATATGGAATAGCCGTTGAAAAAGGACAAAAGGAAATTGAAGGGCTTGCCATGTCACTTTTAGACGCCTTAGAAGCAAGCGTGTATTCAAACCGCATATTTGTCCCGCTGTGGTATGAGGTTACGTTATTTCAAACAATTCTTTCTGGTTGTGTTTATTCACTCAAGAACAATTTTGAAATAGTTGTAAACTTCCACAACGATAGTGTGAAAGAAAGATTTATACTTCATGGGACACTGAGTTTTATCGCAAAGCTTTTTACCAGTTGTTCAGAAAGGCAGCTTCCAATTAAAAGTGTAATCCAGCTTTCAATATTTGAACTATCAGGAATGTTGAATATAAGAATATATTACAATGATGTTGTAAAAAACCATGAGAAGATTGAAGAAGTGATGAATATTCTCAAAAACAAGTTTGCGCTATATTATCCTGAGGGTTCATATCTGATAACATATTCAACTGGTGACAATCATATTGTGATTGAGATGACATTGCCAGAAATAAAATCTTCTGAGAGCTAAAGGCAATCAAGCTTTTCAGTATAATTTGCAATTTTTCAGAATATTTGGTATTATTGAAATTAAACTTTAAGAGAATAAAGGTAAGAAAGAGTTGGGATGAGATTAAGATGGTAACTATTAAAGACATAGCAAGAGAAGCAGGTGTTTCACCTTCCACAGTGTCAAGAGTGTTATCTGGTAAAGCAAAAATTTCTCCCGAGACAACAAAAAGAGTGATGGAAGCGATAAAAAAACTTGGATATATCCCAAATGCAAGTGCGAAAAGTCTTGTTATGAAAAAGGCTTATTCGGTGGGCATTTTTATGCCAAGAAGGCTTGAGCAAACTCTGACTTCTACGTTTTTCGACCAAGTTGTATCTGGAATCTGCAGCTATATAAACAATACTGAATATGAAATAGTGCTTTCGATTGTGCCTCCTGAAAAGGAAAGAGAAAGTTTAGAGAGGCTTATTAAAAGCAAGAAAGTGGATGGTTTTATACTTCTGACATCTCGTATAAACGACTATGCAATAAAATACTTGCGAAACCTAAAATTTCCCTTTGTTCTGATAGGTTCACCTGACAAGGACAAAGATTATGTAAATTGGGTTGACAATGATAACAAAAAAGCTGCGTTTGAGGCAACAGAGTATCTAATTCGGCTTGGACACACTCAAATAGGTTTTCTGGGTGGAATGGAAAATCTTGTTTTGACTCAAGATAGACTTTCTGGTTACAAAAGTGCTCTTAGCAAATACAAAATTCCAGTTGAGAACCAATATGTCATGTTTACTGAGTTTGATGAGCAAAGCTCTTATGAAAAGGCAAAACAGATGTTGCAATTACCCAACAGGCCAACGGCTATTGTGTGTATTGACGAGGTTGTTGCATATGCAGCAATAAGAGCGTGCAGGGAGCTTGATTTGAAAGTAGGGTATGACGTGTCTGTCATAGGGTTTAACGAATCAATTTTTTCTAAGCTATCTTCGCCAAGATTGACAACTGTAAATACCAATATATTTTATTTAGGATATTATGCAGCTGAGATGCTAATAAAAGAACTTGAGGAGCCTTACAAGACATACAAGAGACTAATTGTTGAGCACTCAATTGTTGAGGGGGAAACCTGCAGAGCAATATAAGATCAAAGGGGGATTTTGAATGCAAAAGCATGTTGAAATCAAAAATAAAATAGGTCAGGTGCTAAGAGGTTATTTGCATACACCAGAGGAATACGAGGGGAGAATCCCTGCTGTTGCTATATTTCACGGGTTTACAGGAAACAAAATGGAACCGCATTTTATCTTTGTAAAGCTCTCGCGCCTTTTAGAACAACATGGGATTGCAAGTGTGAGGTTTGATTTTGCAGGCTCTGGCGAGTCAGACGGAGAGTTTTACGACATGACAGTTACGCGTGAGATTGACGATGCACGCTGTATTTTAGAGTATCTATTTTCTCTTGATTTTGTTGACAAGCAGAAGGTTTCGATAGTGGGGCTTTCACTTGGCGGTGCAATATCCTCATATCTTGCTGGTGAATATAAAGAAAAACTTTACAAGGTTGTATTGTGGGCACCTGCAGGTAATATGAAAGAGATTGCTAAAAATGTGGTTGAAACAAATCCAACAATTAAGGAAAAGGGATATATAGACTTAGGAGGACTTTTACTTTCTCAGGATTTTTATTACGATTTGCAAAAGTATGATTTCTTTGAAGAAATAAAAAGATATCCTGGTAAGGTTTTGATTTTGCATGGGACAAATGACCAAGCCGTACCAATCGAGGTTGGAAGAAAATATAAACAGATTTTAGGGGATAGGGCTGATCTTGTTGAAATTGAAGGTGCTGACCATACATTTAACAAGTATGAATGGGAAAGATTGGTACTTGATAAAACAGTTGAGTTTTTAAAGGATTGATAAAAGATACAAAAGGGTGGACACAAAAAGTTTCCACCCTTTTTTTGTCACTCATATGTTTTCTAATGAATATAATAGAATAAAACCAGCTGTTGAAAGAATATATTTATGGTATGAGCAAGCATTTTTCGCACAAAAACAAAAAATGGTTAGGTCTTGTTCTACTTCTAATTGGTATAGGGATTCTGATATCGCTACTGATGCCTCCATGGCTTTTAGCCTTTATAATCGCAGTTTTGTTAATAGGTATAGGGATATATCTATTTTTGAAAGATGGGAGATGAAAGTAAAATGAGAATCATGGTGTTTAAAATGCCAAGGTTTTTGAGCAAGTTAATAAAAAAGTTGTTTAAAATAAGTGATGATAAATAAAGAAAAAAGTTCAAGATAAACTTTGATTGCTTATCTTGAACTTTTCTATTTTTAGGCACGCGCAACCTTGCCCGCCTTTATACAGCTTGTGCACACATATATTCTCTTTCTCTGACCATTCTGCAAAAGAACTTTTATTTTCTTTACATTTGGCTTCCATGTTCTTCTTGATTTCTTGTTTGAGTGGCTTACTTTATTTCCAAAAGCAACTTTTTTACCGCAAACTTCGCACATTGCCATCTTTAATTTCCCTCCCTTTTCTCCTCAAAAGCTTAAAAACCACAAGATATTTTAACATAAAAAAGAGAAAAAGAGCAAGGATTAATTTTCCTTATAAAGTATAGCTTCGTTGTCTATATAAAGTTCACAATTAATAAATTCATTTTTAATGTCTACATCCTTTACAAGCTCAATCCTGTACATACTTGATGTGTACCAGTTGAGCTTTGGTTGAACATTTACAAAAGTAAGGCTACTTTCGAGCGATGGCAAGAGATAATTCCAGTTTACATAATGATTGAAATTTTCAATTATGTCTGTAATAACTGCATTGAACTTGTTCAACAAAAGTTTTTGAAATTCATGCCATTTTGAAAGTGAAGCTTCAATGTTTGTAAGACCAAAGTAACCTGCACAGCCTGCTCCTTTTAAGCTTGAAATTGTCCTTGTAAAGCAAAGGTCTAAAGCCTCAATTGTCTCTGGTGGGTCTATTGTAAATGTGTCAAAGCTTTTTACAAAATCATCAGGAAGTTTGTTTCTAAAGTCATATTCAATAGCTTTGAGGTTTAAATTGTGTTCTTTTGCAGCCTGATTTATAAAGTCAACAAGTCGTTTATCAATCTCTAAAACTATGACCTCTTTTGGTAGTTTTGTTAGTGCTGCTGCAATTGAAACAAGGTCATCGTCACCAAATACTATTAGCCTTTTTCCAACCAAGTCTCCTTTTTTAATCATCAGCGCAATTCGTGAATATGCTGTCTCTTCTGTTACATAACCTTGGTCATATTCAACTATTGCATCAGGTCTTGTCTTGACAATCTCTTTAAACTTTTCATAAGCATCCTTGATTTCAGAAAAGACTATTCCTCTTCCTTCACAGTACTGGCATGTGTAATTTTTTACAACAGGAATATTGTTAGCACTTATAAATTCTTTCCCCTTTTCTGTTAATATCAAGTTACCCGATTCATCAGTCTTAACAAAATCTATTGAAATAAGATAGTTGATTGTTTCTCTTACCACAGCAAATGGTTTTTGTGAAAGGAAAATAACTTCCCAAAAATGGTTTGTGGAGTTCAGCGCCGACAATATTTTTTCTATATCTCTCTGGTTTACTTCAACTTTTGTTTTGTTCTGTACAAAGTCAACAGCACCTTTTAATACATCCACTTCTACCACCTCCTCATAATATTTATTGTTACCCGATTTTTTCAGTAAAATAGTTTGTTGACAACAATATATAATGATATCATAATAAAATAAGGTGTCAATAAGAGTTTTGAAAAATTGTGGATTTTAAAGGGTGATAATAGTTTGAAGATTAAGGTTTTACCAGAGGATTTTGTTGTGAAAGAAAAACTTAAGATTGAAATAAAACCATCTGGCAAATACAAAATTTATCTTTTAGCAAAAAGGCACTGGAACACTGTTGATGCTCTCAGGTTTATCTCAAAAGAAAACAAGATTCCACTTGAGAAGATTGGCTGTGCTGGGAGAAAAGACAGACACGCACTCACTTTTCAGTATATTTCTGTGCCAAGAGAATATACCATAAATTTTAACAAAGAAAATGTAAAGGTAGAGTTTATAGGATATTCAGATGATTTTGTATCTCCTTTGATTCTCGAAGGAAATTTTTTTGAAATAACAATGAGAAAATTAAAAAATAAGGATGAAAAAATTTTACAAAGACTGAACGAAGTACAGCAGTTTGGTTTTCCCAACTACTTTGATGACCAGCGGTTTGGAAGCACCCAAAGTGAAGATGAGTTCATAGGCGAAAAGATTGTTAAAAAACATTACAACGGTGCTCTCAAACTTTATTTTACAACCATTCATCCTGAAGATAAAAAAGAAGAAAAGGAGAGGAAGAAAAAAATCTCTGAGCTTTGGGGAGATTTCGAAAAGATACTTCCTCTTTGTAAAACGAAGGTAGAAAGGGATATTATAAAAACTCTATTAAAAGGCAATAGCAGACACTATTTAATTAGAGCGCTCAATCTTATTCCCAAAGAAGAAATGTCTATTTTTCTTTCTGCTTACCAGAGCTATATATGGAACAGGACTTTAAGTTCCATTTTACCTTATTATGCTGATTTACTGAAACCTGTAAAAGGTAAAATCATGGAGTATTTAATTTATACTACACTATCGAAAAAGTCATTAAATGAACTTAAAAATCTTCAAATTCCAACCGTCTCATCAAAAATACCATATGTGAGTGATATTGTAAATAACGCTATTTTGGAAATTTTAAATGAAAGAGGAGTAAAGACTTCGGACTTTGATACAAAGAAAATTAAAAGTTGGTATTTTAAATCATTTTTAAGACCTGCCATAATCTTTCCAGAAAAGCTTGAGGTTTCAAGCTTTGAAGAAGATGATTTTTATGAAGGGTATTATAAGCTGAGGATAAAATTCTATCTTCCTGCAGGTTCTTTTGCGACCATGCTTATAAAGAGTTTAACAATAACAAACATATAATCGCTATTGACTAATATAGTCTTTGCTTTTATAATATGATTTGCTTGTTAAAGAGGTGGTGGATATAGCTCAGTTGGTTAGAGCGCCAGGTTGTGGCCCTGGAGGTCATGGGTTCGAGTCCCATTATCCACCCCATTTAAATTATGTTGGGGTGTCGCCAAGCGGTAAGGCACAGGACTTTGACTCCTGCATTCCGGTGGTTCGAATCCACCCACCCCAGCCATTTTTGTTTTTAGAGAAGTATCATGGGTTACAACACATTGTTAAAAATGTAAATTGGTAATTAAATCATCAAGTCCAGCAGTGTTTTAAAGGAGCAGAACTTACAAAATGATATCAAAGCCACCGAACGCAAATGAGTGCGTGAGGTGGTTTTACTATGTCCAATAAGTTATCTTTCAATATGCAGAGAAAACATATGAGAATTTAGGTTATTTGAGGGTTTAGGAGAAGTTTAAAATCCAAAAATTTAGGTTGTTTAAAAAACTTTCTTTGTGTCAATTCATTAATTGCATTTCACATATTTTTTCCTTAGATTTATGGCTGTTATAGTAGTAAATAATTAGAATGTAAGAAATATACAAAAATAATCTACTTTCCCCAAGAAATATTGAAAAGAGAATTTTATTGAGAAAAAAGATTCTCTTTTATTGCGCAGTTTAGGAATTTTTGATAAAATAATTCAAAGATACTTTGAATCACTATAGGAGAGAGTTGATAAAAAGTGAAACTCAAAAAAGGTGCTCTCTCTTATCTACTGGGAGTTCTTATTATCTCATTTTTACTTATGTTTGTAATTGTGTTTGTATTTCAGCAATCTAACAATCTTGGAACAGATTTTTTGTTATCTTTGTTGGTTGCACATTATATCTGCAAGAGTATATTTTTGTTCGAAGGTTAGTTGGTAAGTTATTGTATTACAATTTTTCTAAACTAAACTTAGAGGTAAGATGAGGGTAAAATAAAGTTTAAGTAGGATTAAAATTTAGTAATAGAAGGTGCTTTGAAAGTGATAAGAAGAAATAAAGTTGATATTGATCATGCTAAAAAAGCTATTGAAGATTTGGAGGAATTTTTCAGAAGATTTGGGAACAAGGTTGTTGCTGCTTATCTTTTTGGTTCATTTGCAATGGGCACATATACTCCACTTTCTGATATAGACATAGCAGTTTTATTTGACAAGGAACTTTCCAAAACAATAGTGGAAGAACTTGAAAATGAGATTCTTGATGGGCTTATGAAAATATTTAAAACTGATGAAATTGATCTTGTTGTTCTCAATAGTGCACCTTTGTCTGTTAGATACGGAGTATTAAAAACTGGTAAGATAGTTTACTGTAGCAATACAGAAAAAACGGTTGACTTTCAAACAGAGGTCATTTCAAAGTATCTTGATATAAAACCTTACAGGGAAGAATTTTATAGGGAATTTTTGAAATCTTTGTAAAGATTTATTGAAAGGAGTTTGTTTTTAAGATATGGACGAAAAAATATTATTTCATTTAAAGCTCTTAAAAAAATATACAGGGTTGTTGAAAGACATATCAAAAGTTGATTTTGAAGAATATATGGCAAATGAAATCTTAAAAGGTGCAGTGCAAAGGTATTTGCAAATTGCAATTGAAACATGTATCAACATTGGAAATAGAATAATTTCAATAGAACAAACAAAAGGTAAAAATATAAAAACGCCTGAAACATATGCAGATATATTTTTGGCATTGTCTCAATTAGGTATTATTAATGACGAATTTAGCACAAGGCTTTCTCAAATGGCAAGGTTTAGAAACAAACTGGTACATCTTTATTGTGAAATTGATGATAGTTTGGTTTATAGGTTTATAAAAGAAAATATGCAAGATTTTGAAGAATATATTTGTTGTATAAAAAGGTATCTCCAAAATAATTGATATTTATTGTAAACTTTACAGCATAATCATTTTAAGTTAATTGTTCGTATATTTCGAACAAAAGTTTGGTATTGTAGAGTTAGCAGACATCAGCTATAATAACAATGCACCTTAAATATGGGCCATTAGCTCAGTAGGCAGAGCACCAGCCTTTTAAGCTGGGTGTCCCGCGTTCGAGTCGCGGATGGCTCACCATCTTCAAAAATATAAGCCCTTGAAAAAGGGCTTTTTTGTTTATTATTGAAAAAGAAATTAAGCTGTGATAAAGTTTTAATAAAAAAGGGAAAGGAAAAGCTATATAAAAAATGCTTGCAAAAGTTTTGACATCTTCTTACCTTGGCATAAAAGGCTATATTGTTACAGTTGAAACAGACATGTCAAATGGCCTTCCGAGTTTTGATATAGTCGGCCTTCCTGATGTGACTATTAAAGAGGCAAAAGAGAGAATAAGAGTAGCAATAAAGAACAGTGGCTTTGACTTTCCAAACAGAAAAATAATTGTAAACCTTGCACCTGCAAACACTAAAAAAGAAGGGTCATCTTTTGACCTGCCTGTGGCTATTTCTGTGCTAAAGTCGTCAGAACAGATAAACCCTAAAATTAGCCCTTATGAGATTGCTATTATTGGAGAGCTATCTCTTGATGGAAGTGTCAAAAGGGTAGATGGGGCTTTACTTATGACAATCTCAGCTTTGGAAAATGGTATCAAAAAGATTATTGTTCCTTATGAGAACAGGGCAGAATGTAGCATTGTGAAAGGAATTGATGTTTTCCCTGTAAAAACTTTAAAAGAAGCTGTTGAGATTTTGGATAATCCTCAAAATGCTACACCTTATAAGGTTGAAATAGATGAGATGAATTTTCTTGATACATTTACATATGACGTTGATTTTTCAGAGGTAAAAGGTCAAGAGTATGTCAAAAGAGCAGTTGAGGTAGCAGTGGCAGGAATGCACAACCTACTTTTGATTGGTCCACCAGGAAGCGGCAAAACCATGATTGCTCAGCGCATACCCACAATCCTGCCACAAATGACCTTTGAAGAGAGCTTAGAAGTGACAAAGATTTACAGCTGTGCAGGACTTTTGAAAGATGGTCAGGCGCTTATCACTGCAAGACCTTTTAGAAGTCCTCATCACACCTCTTCTTCGATTGCAATAATTGGTGGAGGTAGAGTTCCAAAACCTGGCGAGGTTTCTCTGGCACACAATGGAGTTTTGTTTTTGGATGAGTTTCCCGAATTTGACAAAAAGACAATAGAGGTTCTTCGTCAGCCCCTTGAAGATGGATATGTAACAATTTCGAGGGTCAACGCATCAATTGAATATCCTGCAAGGTTTATGCTTGTATGTAGCATGAACCCTTGCAAATGTGGTTATTTTTTGTCAGATGAAAGGGAGTGTACATGCACACCTGCTCAAATTAAGCAGTATCTGGGCAGGATTTCTGGTCCTATTTTGGACAGGATTGATGTTCAGGTTGAAGTAAAGGTTGTCAAACTTGAAAATTTCAATTCCTCAATTTGCAAAGATTCAGCAGCTATGAGAAAAGAGGTAGAAAGAGCAAGACAAATTCAGCTTGAAAGGTTCAAAGGGCTTGGCATATTTTATAATTCTCAGATGAAAGGGTCGCTTGTGAATAAATTCTGTAAACTTTCGAAAAAAGAAAAGCAGCTACTTGAAAGAGCGTTTACTACTTTGGGGCTATCACTTAGAGGATATACCAAAATTTTGAAGGTTGCAAGAACAGTTGCTGATTTAGAAGGAAGCGAAGAGATAAAGGCAGAGCACCTGCAAGAGGCAATCTCTTACAGGATGTTGGAAAGAAGGCTTATTTAAAAGTTTTAGCAAGACTTCTTTTTCTTGCGATGTTAGTAATTTCAACTACAAAGAAAATTAATACAAATATCAAAACTGTTGATCCACCAGGAGGAATGTCAAGGTAATAAGAAGAAGTCAAACCACTTATTACAGCAATTAATGATACTAAAAGTGAAACTACTTGAAGCATTCTAAAATTTTTTGAAAATCTCATCGCAATTGCTGTTGGGAAAACAATCAAGCTTGAGATTAAAAGACCGCCCACAATCTTGACCGAAACAGCAATTATTGTTGCTGAAATTATACCCAGCAAAAAATCAAGTAGTTTTGTGTTTATTCCTGAGACCATTGCGCTAACTTCATCAAATGTAGCAAGAATAAGTCTTTTTCTGAACATTGCTATAAAAGTGACTGTTACAAGGCATACTGCAAAGATAATCCATACATCTTCATTCCCAATTGTTACTATGCTTCCAAAAAGAAAGCTCATTAAATTGCTACTGCTTTTTAAAATTCCAAACAGAACTGAGGCAAGGCCAAGGGCGGTTATTGAAGTAAGAGCAAGGGATATTTCCTCAAACCTTTTAAATCTTGATTTGAAATACTCAATAGCCAAAGCAAATGCAACTGTTGAGATAATTGCTCCAATGGTTGGACTAAAATTAAATAACAGTGCTGCTGCAACACCAACAATTGCTGTATGTGAAAGAGAGTCTCCTATCTGTGAAAGTCTCTTCAAAACAAGAAAATTTCCGACAAGTGAAGTCATAATGCTAACCAGCACACCTGCTAAAAAAGCCCTTTGCATAAATTCATATTGAAGCATAATATCACATCCTGTTATTTTGTTATTTTTTAATATAAGAATGTCTGTGCTCAATTTTCTTTATCTTGTATTTATATACACTTTCATACTTTGAAGGTGAAAAGTCTTTTGCTCTGCAAGCAGTGTAAATCATACCATCACCCATACAAATTATAGTATCAGCATGTTGAGTTACAGCATACACATCGTGTGTCACCATCAATATTGTTGTCCCTTCTTTCTTTTTTTCCCCAAGAATTTCAAATAGAAGCTGCTCAGAGAGACTGTCTATCCCCACAGTTGGTTCATCCAAAAGAAGTATTTGTGGGTCGGATATGAGCGCGCGGGCTAAAAATACTCTTTGCTGCTGTCCGCCAGAAAGCTCACCAATGAGCCTGTTTTTGAGCTGCTTTATTTGAAGTTTTTCCAAAATGCTTTCAGCTTTTTCGAAGTCCTGTTTTGAAAATCTTTGAAGCAATCCCTTTTTTGGCACAAGTCCCAAAAGTACAGTTTCAAAAACGCTCAAAGGAAAGCTCTGGTTAAAATTTGTGACCTTTTGAGGAACAAAGGATATTTTCTGCCTATCCTGCGGCGTAAGATGTTGTTTGCCAAATATTAGTATTTTCCCACTTGTAGGGGCGTAAATCCCTGAGATTATATTCAAAAGTGTTGACTTACCAGAACCGTTTGGTCCGACTATGGCAACAAACTCACCTTTTTGAACTTTGAGGTTTATGTCTTTTAGGATTCTTTTCTGATCAATATAAAAGTTTACATCTATAAGTTCAATCATTCTGGTTTTCTCTCCCACAACATTTATTTTAAAACCATCTCAAATGCTTTTAAGTTCTTTTCCATAAGGCTGAGTATTGTCTCATTTTTTGCTTGAGATGAGTTTACAATTCCCATTCCATAGATGTTTACAATTTTGACACCAGTGTCTTTTGCGATTGTCTTTACAGCAGGCAAATTTTCATTTGGGTCAACAAGAATGTACTTTATGTTCTTTTCCTTTATAAGCTGAACAATCTCTTTCATTTTTTGAGCCGAGGGCTCTTCTTCTTCATTCACACCTGTAATTGAATACTGCTTGAGGCTGTAGTCTCTTGCTAAATATCCAAAAGAGGGATGGGCAATTAGAAATTCTTTTCTTTTTGAATTTTTCACAACAGAAGAAAATTCCTTATCAAGTTTATCAAGACTTGCAATTAGCTTTGAAGCATTTTCTTGGTAATAACTTTTGTTTTTTGGATCTAAGCTTGTCAAGAAATTTTCAATGTTTCTTGCTATTTTCTTTAAAAGCCTCGGTGATGTCCATATGTGCGGGTCATTATCTACAAATCCTATACCTTCAGATGCTCTAAAGATTTTGACCTTTGTTCCCTCAAGAGGTTTTTTAACCCATTCATCAACAAGCCCGAGATATATCACCGCCTTTGCTGATGTGATTTTGGCAATGTCACGTGAAGATGGTTCAAATGAGTGAATTTCCGCACCGTCCTTTACAAGCTTTTCAACTGTTATATTCTGTCCTGCTATAAGTTTTGTAATGGAATACAAAGGATAGATAGTAGTGTAGACTGTGCCTTTGGTGGTAGTTAAAGATTCATTTTTGCAGCTACTTAAGAAAACCATGAAGCTAATAAGAAGGGGTATAGTTAGCAGCTTTATCTTCTTCATTATTCTTTCCTCCCACAACATTTATCGCATATCCCATACACTTCCAAATTGTGATCCAGAATTTTGAAGTTCCTTTTATTTAGTTCCTCTTCAATTAGATTTATCTTACAGTCTACAATTTCGGCTTTTGCATTGCACTTTATACATACAAAATAGTGATGATGGCTACTTTTTTTTATCTCAAAAAAATGTTTTCTATTTATAGTAGATTTCACTGCAATTCCATTTTGAACAAAAAGTTCAAGATTTCTGTAAACCGTTGCAAGGTTAATTTTCATGTTTTGTGCTTCAAGAGTTTGCAGTATCTCATCAGCAGATAAACACTGCTGTGCCTTTTGCAAAACCTTATATATTTCAATCCTCTGCCGCGTGGCTTTTATATTGTGTAAGTTTAAGATTGACTTTACATCTTGATGCTTCATCCTTTCCACCTACTTGCAAATAATTTGCAACAACCCATGTTTAACATTATAGAGTCTGTGGATAAAAAAATCAAGATGTACAAAAAATAAAAAAGACCTCCTTTACGGATTTTTTGCAAGGAGGTCTTCTTTGTAGTTTTGTTTTGGCCACGATTTTTAAGTAAGAGAAGACAAAAGTCTCAAATCATTCGCAAATATATCTACCTTTGCAAGGTCTTGAATGAGAGCTTTTAAAAATGGGTATTTTTCAAACACATCCTCTTTTATTGAATAGATTCTTTTTTGCGCATGGTTTCTGGCTTCTATAAGTCCCACATTTTTAAGATAAGCAAGATGGCGAGACACTTTTGGCTGACTTTCCTGAATCAACTGAACAAGACTGCTTACATTTTGTTCACGGTGGGCCAATATATTTAAAATTCTGAGCCTTGTTGTGTCTGAAAGAGCATACAGTATTTCATTCAGCCTTGTCATTTTTGCTCCCCTTCGTTTAAGTTGTAGTTATGACAAGTATCATTATATCACGTTTTTGAAAAAAAATAAACATATTTATATACACATATGCATATATAACTATTGACATATTAGAAACAAGAGAGTTATAATTAAAGTCGAGCAAGAAAAAAGGGGTGATAAGTATATGGAACTCCCAAAGAAAATAATAGGTGAAGCAGTGCTAAAGCAGGTAATTAGATATCTTTCGAATAATCCTGAAGAAAACATAGGCAAGATTTTAGACCTTACAGAAAAGATAGTAAGACGTGATAGAGACAAATGGTATATACAGAATGCTAAAAAGTATCTGCTTGACCCAAATAGCTCTTGGCATCACTATGCAATGAGGATTATCAAGGAAACAAATCCAAGAGTGAGAGAAAGGATTCTCATTAATTTCTTCCTGAATGCTGGTTTTATAGGTGTTCCAAAACAACTTGAACTCATCAAGAAATATGACATAAATATTCCATATGCAATTTTAATTGACCCGACAGCTGCATGTAACCTGCACTGCAAGGGATGTTGGGCAGGAGAGTATCACAAAGCTGCAAAACTTGATTATGAAATACTTGACAGGGTTGTAAAAGAGGCTCAGGAGCTTGGAATTTACTTTATAATCTTCTCAGGTGGAGAGCCACTTCTGAGAAAAGACGATATTCTAAAACTTTGTGAAAAGTACGAGGATACAGTATTCCTATCATTTACAAATGCTACTTTGATTGACGATGATTTCATCGACAAGGTTGCAAAAGTGGGCAACTTGGCATTTGCCATTAGCATAGACGGATTTGAAAAGTCAACAGATGAAAGACGTGGTCAAGGTGTATTCAAGAAGGTTGTAACTGCAATGGAAAAACTCAAAGAAGCAGGCGTTGTGTTTGGATTTTCAACAACATATCATAGGTACAATGTCGAAGAGGTATCTTCTGATGAATATATAGATTTCTTGATAGAAAAAGGAGCAAAGTTTGGCTGGTACTTCACATATGTTCCTGTTGGCAAGGATGCGGATATATCATACATGGCAACACCAGAGCAAAGAGCGTACATGTATAGAAGGATAGAAGAGATAAGATGGTCAAAACCAATATTTGTACTTGACTTCTGGAACGATGGCGAGCCAGCTGGTGGGTGCATTGCGGGCGGAAGAAGATACCTTCATATCAATGCAAACGGTGATGTTGAACCTTGTGCATTTATCCACTTTTCAAATGTCAATATAAAAGAATGTTCGCTTTTGGATGCTTTAAAATCTCCACTATTTATGGCATACAGAAAGAATATTCCATTTAATGAGAACCATCTGCGACCATGTCCTATGATAGACAATCCGCTCAAGCTCAAACAGATTGTTGAAGAATCTGGTGCGCATCCAACACAAATTGGTGGTGAGACAGAGACAGCTGAAGAACTTGCAAACAAACTTATTGAATATTCAGAGGCTTGGGGCAGGGTTGCAGATAAGCTTTGGGAGCAGAGAAAACAAGGTGTTCCTCAGAATAAGGTTGATTTGTCTGTTATTGAAGAGATTAAAAGATGAAATTGGCGAAAGAAATTTTAGTTAAAGCAAGCTATTTCCCCAGAAAGGAATGGCTTGCTTTTTTTATCGTATTTTTTATTACCTTTATGATATCTATTGGAATAGACGGAGTCCTCAATTGACGATATGTTAAGAAGAGGCAAAGCATACTTAGAAATATTATGTCATTTGCATTGGTATTAAAAAGCACTGCAAAAAGTATTACAGACCATATTCCCAGGACTGTTCCTATGTTGTCTTTTCTGAAAACCAAAAGTCCCAAAAAAGTGCCCAGACAGAAGAATATCACAGGCAAAACTCCATACAAAAATAGCAGAATTCCCATAGTGCTCGCGATTGATTTTCCCCCTTTTAGTTTAAGAAAAATTGAGTAAGCATGCCCTAATACCACCATGAAAGCACATACGTACACCGGTAATTTTTGTGGATAAAAGATTGTATTTGCGATGTATATGGTAAAGTAACCTTTTGAGATATCCAATATCAAAGATGGGATACCTGCTTTTATTCCTGCCACTCTGAATGCATTTGTGGCACCAGGATTATTATCATAAAAATGGGTAATGTCTTTATTAAAAAATTTCTTTGTGATAATATACGAAAAAGGAATACTTCCTATCAAAAAAGCAAAGAAGTAAAAAACAAACTCTTTCATTTTCAAAAATTGGTTTTCCCACAATAGTATTTAATAATATTTTAATGTATTTTGAGTTATCTATAAAGATTAAAAACCAAAACCGGTGGTGAAGTTTTTATGAAAAAGATAAGAGACGGTGTTTATACAAACGATTATGCCATATTCTTCATGACAGAAGAAATTTTAAAGGACCTTGACGAAGGGGTGCTCCAGCAGGCAAAAAACGCATCCCAAATTCCAAATGTAGAATTTTTGGGCTATACACCAGATGCACACATAGGCAAAGGTACTTCAATTGGCACAATAATTGTCTGGGACATGTCAAAGGCGTGGATTTCACCAACAATTGTTGGTGTTGACATAGGCTGTGGTATGAGACTGATTCTGACAGACAAGTTTGCAGATGATATAGATAAAGCACTTTTGAAGAAAATAATGGATGAGGTAGAAGATTTGATTCCAACAGGTGTTGGTAAGAAAAACAAAAAGATAGCTCTTTCCAAGACAAAGTATGAAGAGTATCTTCAAAATACAGAGATTGATAAGGACATTTCAGACAAGATGGTTCTCATTCATGAGTTTGACCTTGACACAATACCGGATGAGGCTTATGAGATTGGTAAAGAGCAGTTTGCAACCTTGGGTGGAGGCAACCACTTTATAGAGTTTCAAAAACTTCATGTCATAGATAAAATTATTGCAGAAAAATGGGGACTTTTCGATGGGCAGTTTGTTGTGATGATACATTCTGGTTCGAGAAGGTTTGGAGCGGTCATTGGCGATTATTATCAAAAGAAATTTAAAGACGTTATGAAATCCAAGGGTATCACTACGCCAGACCCGCAGCTTACCTTTTTGCCAATTGACAACAAGGTTGCAAAAGATTATATTAAAGCTATGCAGTCAGCAGCTATTTATGCAAAAATAAATAGACATTATATGAGCAACTTTATAATATCAGTCTTAGAAAAACACTCAATTGACGCTTGGGTTTTGTATGACGTTGCACATAACATTGCATACATGGAAAGATTTGCAAACAGAGAAAAGCTTGTTATAAGAAAAGGGGCAACAAGAGCATTACCGCCAAACCACTATTTGATTCCGAATCCTAAATTTGCTGAGACAGGACATCCTGTGATTTTACCTGGCAGTATGGGTTCAAGTTCATATCTTATGAGGGGAATTGAGGACAATATAATAAGTTATCATACAGTCAACCATGGAGCAGGCAGGGTTTTATCACGAACAAAGGCAAAAAAGACAATTTCCATTGAAGAATTTTCAAAAGCTTTAAAACAGGGGCAAAGCGGAGAGATTCTTATAAACACTAAAAACCTAAAAGATTTTTTAGATGAAAGTCCACAGAGTTACAAAGACATTGAACTTGTGATAAATTCAGTAATTACATCCAGGCTTGCTACTCCTGTTGCCAAAATGGAGCCGCTTGGAGTCATAAAAGGAAAAGATTAACAATATTACATGGTGTAGGATGAGGTAGAAAATGAACAGAGAAGAACTCATTTATTCTTTGTGGCTTTACAGCATAAAAGGGATAGGTCCTAAAAAGTTCAGGCAGATAAAGAATAAGTATAAAAGTCTAAAAGATGCTTATCTTAATAAAAAAGAGTTGGAAGTCGAAGGTATTATTGGCGCAGTAAAAGACGAAATAAAAAATTCTGACTTGCAGAGGGCTGAAAAAATTCTTGAATTTTGTGAGAAAAATAGTATAAATATAATACTTGAAGACGATGAGCTGTATCCAGATGAGTTCAAAGTTTTTGACCATGCACCAGTTATGCTCTTTGTAAAAGGGGATGCAAAGCTTCTTAAATTTCCTCGAAAAATTTCAATAGTCGGCACACGAGAACCAACTTATTATGGCAAGAAAGTTGCAAAAGAACTGGCAAGTCTTTTGACTTCCTTAGAAATTTTGGTTGTTAGCGGAATGGCAAGGGGGATTGACAGCTTTTGTCATGCAGGGGCACTTGAAAATGGGAAGACAGTAGCTGTTTTGGGTTGTGGAGTTGATATTGTATATCCAAAAGAAAATTTAAAGCTTTACCGTCAGATTATAGAAAATGGATGTGTTGTGTCTGAGTTTTTGCCAGGTACTCTGCCGGAGAAAATGAACTTTCCCCAGAGAAACAGAATTGTTGCGATGTTTTCACCTTGCTTGGTTGTAATTGAAGCATCAACCAAAAGTGGCACTTTTTCAACAGTTGACTTTGCTTTGGAGCAGGGGAAAGAGGTATTTGCTGTGCCTGGCAACATATTTTCGCAAAAGAGTAGTGGTACAAACAGGCTCATAAAAGAGGGTGCAAGGATTATATGTTCATATGAGGATTTTCTTGAGGACATAAAGGAGATTTATACTTTAAAACCTGCCCAGCTAAGCTTTGATGCAAATGAAGATGAAGAAGAGCTGACAGATGATGAGAAAAGATTGATAAAGCTTTTAGATGAAAATGGTGAGATGCACGTAGAAAGTTTGATTGCGCTAACAGGATGGGAACCTGGCAAGCTTGCAAGTTTAATTACTTCGCTTGAGATAAAGGCGAAGGTTGTAAGAGGACGAGGAAACATAATTTCTAAACTTTAAAAGAATTCTGTTTACAGGGGGTAAAATTCTGTTGAAAAAACTTGTCATTGTAGAGTCACCTGCAAAGGCAAAAACAATTGCAAAGTATCTTGGTAAAGAGTTTAAAGTAGAAGCTTCAATGGGGCATGTAAGAGACCTTCCCAAGAGTGATTTGGGCGTTGATATAGAAAATGGTTTTGTCCCTAAGTATATAAACATCAGAGGTAAGGCAGATGTAATAAACAGGCTAAAAAAATCTGCACAAGAAGCAGAGAAGGTTTACCTTGCAACAGACCCCGACAGGGAAGGCGAGGCAATCTCATGGCATTTAGCAACTATTTTAGGGCTTGATACAAACGATAATGTGAGAATTACATTCAATGAGATAACAAAAAAGGCTGTACAGGAATCTTTGAAAAATGCAAGGCCAATTGACCAGAACTTAGTTAATGCCCAGCAAGCCAGAAGAGTTTTAGACAGACTTGTCGGCTACAAGCTAAGTCCATTTTTGTGGGAAAAGGTCAAGGGTGGACTTTCTGCAGGAAGGGTGCAGTCTGTTGCAACAAGGCTTGTGGTTGAAAGAGAAGAGGAGATAGAAAATTTTAAGCCTGAAGAGTACTGGACCTTAGAAGCTGTATTTAAAAAAGATGTCCAAGAGTTTAAGGCAAAGTTCTATGGAGATAAGAAAGGGAAGATAGAGCTAAAAAACCAAGATCAGGTTCAAAAAATTGAAGAAAAGATAAAAAATAAAGAATTCAAGGTTGTAAAGATAAAGGTGTCAGAGAAGAAGAAAAGTCCGCCCCCACCTTTTATAACAAGCACACTTCAGCAGGAGGCATCAAGAAAACTGAGATTTACTCCTGCAAAGACAATGGCAGTTGCGCAGATGCTGTATGAAGGTGTTGAGATAAAAGGTGAGGGAAGTGTTGGACTTATAACATATATGAGAACAGATTCAACAAGGGTTTCTGAAGAGGCACAGCAGGCAGCAAGAAGTCTTATCGTACAGAAGTTTGGCAAAGAATATATTCCTGAAAAGCCGAGGGTTTACAAAACAAAAAAAGATGCGCAGGACGCTCATGAGGCTATAAGACCTACTTATTTGGATATGGACCCTGAGAGTATAAAAGATTCTCTGACTCTTGATCAGTACAAGCTGTACAAACTCATTTATGACAGATTTTTAGCGTCGCAGATGGAAAGTAGCATATATGAAGTTCTTTCAGCCGAGCTTGAAGTTGAAGGTTATATTTTTAGACTAACAGGTTCAAAGCTCAAGTTTGCAGGGTTTATGGAAGTATATGTTGAAGGTAAGGATACAGAAGATGAAGAGGAGGAAAATCAGCTTCCAGAAATTAGAGAAGGAGAGACTTTAAAGCCCATAAAACTTGAGAGCAAACAGCATTTTACTCAACCGCCTTCTCGCTATACTGAAGCAACCTTAATAAAGGCTTTAGAAGAAAAGGGGATAGGAAGACCCAGCACATACGCTCCAACAATCCAGACAATTCTGGAGAGAGGATATGTTGCCAAAGAAGATAGGTTTTTAAAACCAACCGAATTGGGCAGAATTGTAACAAATATACTTAAAGAATATTTCAAAGACATAATAGACATTGAATTTACTGCAGAGCTTGAGAGCAACCTTGACAAAATTGAGGAAGGAAAACTTGAGTGGACAGAGGTGGTAAAAAAATACTACCAGCCACTTGAAAAAGAACTTGAGATAGCACGAGCTACTTTGCTAAAGGTTAAGGTTGAGGATGAGGAGACAGACATTGTATGCGAAAACTGTGGAAGAAAAATGGTGATAAAAAAAGGTAGATACGGAAAGTTCTTGGCATGTCCAGGATATCCTGAATGCAAAAACACAAAACCTTATTACGATTACCTTGATGTGTTGTGTCCAAAGTGCGGCAAGAGGATAATAGAAAAGAAGTCCAAAAAGGGCAAGAGATATTACACGTGCGAGGGGTATCCTGACTGTGACCTAATTTTGTGGGAAAAACCAGTCAAAAACTGTCCGAAGTGTGGCAGTCTCATGTTTGAAAAGGGCAAGAAAGGGAATAAAAAGCTTGTATGTTCAAATGAAAACTGTGCTTACCAAGAAAAAACGGGGGAAAAAGGTGAGTAATTGATATGGAAATTGTAGTTATTGGAGCTGGGCTTGCAGGTGTTGAAGCAGCGAATGTAATCACAAAGTTTGGAATAAAGGTAAAACTTTTTGAGATGAAACCCAAAAAGTTTTCGCCTGCGCACAAAATAGATAACTTTGCAGAGCTTGTATGCAGCAACTCTTTAAAATCTAAACTTTTGACAAATGCATCTGGGCTTTTAAAGGAAGAGATGAAGGTGTTCGGTTCGCTTGTGATGGAAGCAGCAGAGGCAACTTCAGTTGAGGCAGGACAGGCTTTGGCAGTTGACAGGTACAAGTTTTCAGAGTATATAACCCAAAGAATAAAACAAAATGGGCTAATTAGCGTAATTCATGAAGAGGTGACAGAAGTTCCAAGGGACAAGGTTGTAGTGGTCAGCACAGGACCTCTTACAACAGAAAGTCTTCTTTCTGATATTTCAAAGCTATGTAATAGCAAAAATCTTTATTTTTTTGATGCTGCAGCACCAATTGTGCTCAAAGACTCCATAGACTTTTCAAAAGCGTTTTTTGCCTCACGCTATAACAAAGGTTCAAATGACTATATAAACTGTCCAATGACCAAAGAAGAATATGAAAGGTTTTACTGGGAACTTGTAAATGCTGAAGTTATAGAAGTTAAAGATTTTGAAAAGGACCTGCTGTTTGAAGGCTGTATGCCGATTGAAGAGATGGCAAGACGTGGTATTGATACAATGAGGTATGGTCCGCTAAAGCCGGTTGGAATTATTGACCCAAGAACTGGTAAGATGCCTTACGCTGTTGTACAGCTGAGAAAAGACACCCAGGATGGAAAACTTTATAACATGGTAGGGTTTCAGACAAGACTTAAATGGGGCGAACAAAAAAGGGTTTTCAGGCTAATTCCCGGCCTTGAGAATGCTGAGTTTGTGAGATATGGTGTGATGCACAAAAATTCTTATATTAACTCACCTGAAGTGCTGACTAAATACCTTTTTCTCAAAAAATATCCAAACATATTCTTTGCAGGTCAAATAACAGGTGTTGAAGGGTATTTGGAGTCTGCATCAACTGGTATCATTGCAGGGATTAATGCAGCAAGACAGATTTTAGGGAAAGAGCCTATAAGTTTGCCACCCAACACTTGCATTGGAGCTCTTATAGAGTATATTACAACACCCAAAAAAGATTTTCAGCCCATGAACGCTAACTATGGTATAATATCAATTGATGATGAAATTTCAAAGATTAAAGACAAAGAGAAAAGAAAACTTTTGATTGCTCAAAAATCTTTAAACATTTGCAGAGAATTAGCCAACAAAATCTTTGAATAATTTAGAGTTTATGGAGGTTTGCTATGTTTCATGCAACAACAATAGTGGCTGTAAAAAAAGGCGAAAGTGTTGCCATCGCTGGTGATGGTCAGGTTACATTTTCCCAGAATATGATAATGAAATCTACAGCTAAGAAGGTCAGAAAACTTTACAATGGCAAGGTTTTGGTTGGTTTTGCAGGGTCTGTTGCAGACGCAATAACCCTGTGTGAAAAGTTTGAAGAAAAGCTTGAACAAAATAGCGGCAATTTACAAAAGAGCGTTGTTGAGCTTGCAAAGGAGTGGCGGCAGGACAAAATCCTAAGACGCTTAGAAGCCCTCATGGTTGTAGCAGACAAAGATCACCTTTTTGTGGTATCAGGAAGCGGCGAGGTTGTCGAGCCGGATGACAACATTGCTGCGATTGGTTCTGGTGGGCCATATGCCTTGGCAGCTGCAAGAGCACTTTTGCAGAGCACTGACCTTTCTGCCGCTGAAATTGCCAGAAAAGCTTTGGAGATTGCGGCATCCATTTGTGTGTATACAAACAACAATATTACAGTTTTGGAATTGTAGGTGATAAGATATGATGGAATTAACTCCTCAGGAGATTGTAAGAGAACTTGACAAGTATATAGTTGGGCAAGATAGGGCAAAAAAGTGTGTTGCCATTGCCCTTCGAAATAGGTACAGGCGCGCAAAGCTTCCCAAGGAGCTTCAGGATGAGATAACGCCAAAGAACATCTTGATGGTAGGGCCAACAGGTGTTGGTAAGACAGAGATTGCAAGAAGGCTTGCAAAGCTTGTAAATGCTCCGTTTGTAAAAGTTGAAGCAACAAAGTTTACTGAGGTTGGATATGTTGGAAGAGATGTAGATTCAATGGTTCGAGACCTTGTTGAAAATGCAATATCCTTAGTTAAAAGCGAGTACATGGAAAGAATGAAAGAAAGAGCAAAAGCTCTTGTTGAGGACAGAATTTTGGAGATATTAATTCCTGAACCTCAGGCAAGAAAAGCAGGATTTAAAAATCCGTTTGAAGCGCTTTTTGGTGCCACCTCACAAGAGATGGAGCAAAGTTATCAGACAACAGATGACTACATTAGAACGCAAAGAGAGATTTTGCGTGAAAAACTTCGATCTGGTGAGCTTGAGGACAAGGTGATTGAGGTTGAGGTTGAAGATACTGTAAAACCTCCTTTTGAAATGATTATGGGGACAATTTCTGATGAGATGGGGATTTCTTTCCAGGATGTTTTTGGGTCGCTCTTCCCAAAGAAGAAAAAAAAGAAAAAGATGACAATAAGGGAAGCACGAGAGGTTTTAGAGCAGGAAGAGTACAACAAACTTATTGACATGGATGAGGTTATAAAAGAAGCTATTCAAAGAGCTGAGCAACATGGGATCATCTTTATTGATGAGATAGACAAGATTGCAGGAAAAGGTTCAAGTGTTGGTCCTGATGTGTCAAGAGAAGGTGTGCAAAGAGACATTCTTCCCATTGTTGAGGGAAGCACTGTTATGACAAAATACGGTCCTGTAAAGACAGACCATATTCTGTTTATTGCAGCTGGAGCTTTTCATGTTGCAAAGGTTTCTGACTTGATACCAGAACTTCAGGGAAGGTTTCCAGTTGTTGTAGAACTAAGTCCTTTGACAGAAGAGGATTTCAAAAAGATATTAACACAGCCAAAGAATGCAATTATAAAGCAATATATTGAGCTTATGAAAACAGAGGGTGTAAATATTACCTTTACAGATGATGCAATAGAGGCAATTGCAAAGGTTGCTGTGAAGATAAATGAGCAGAGCGAAAATATCGGTGCGCGAAGACTTCACACTGTTGTTGAAAAAATAATGGAAGACATTTCGTTTGAATATGCAAATGTTGAAAAACCAGTAGACCTTGTGATTGACAAGGATTATGTATATTCGAAGGTTTCGGATATTATAAAGGACAAAGATTTGAGCAGGTTCATAATATAAGCCAAGTATCTTCCATAGGAATTGGTGAAGGGAGATAAATGTGCCAATGCAGCAGAGTCTTCTTGAAAAAGTTCGGAAACTCAACAGAGTTATCCAAAGTAAGGACAAAGAAGTCTTGGATTTTGAAAAGCTGTGCTCTGTTGTTGGTGATGTGACAGATTCGAGTGTATTTTTTATAGACAAGGATGGCAAAGTCATTTGCAAATACATCATGCCTTTTGTGAATGTGGATATAAAGCTTTCTGAAGAAAAAAAGATAGGTGATAATCTTCAAAAATTTTTCTGGTGGTTTGTGGATACAAGAGCCAATATGAAGTTTTCAGACATCACCAGGATTGCTGAAATCGAGAGCAAAGTTGGTAGCGAAAACGAACTGCTGTGTACATCTGTCCCTGTGATTGGCGGGGGTAGAAGGTTTGGTACAGTTTTGGCGTTCAAAAGTTTTTCATCTTTTACTGAAGAGGATATAATTGTTCTTGAATATGCCTCTACTGTGCTTGGGCTTGAACTTTTGAATCTTTCAAAAGAAGAAGATGAAGAAGAAAAGAAAAAAAGAGAGATGATAAAATCTGCAATTGAGACACTTTCTATGTCTGAGCTTGAAGCACTTGTGCATATTTTTGATGAGTTAAAAGGAAACGAAGGGCTTTTGGTTGCAAGCAGAATTGCTGATAAAGTTGGAATTACACGTTCTGTCATTGTAAATGCTCTAAGAAAATTTGAGAGTGCAGGTCTTATAGAGACAAGGTCGCTTGGACTTAAGGGAACATATATAAAGGTGTTAAATGAAATGGTGAGGGATGAGATAGAAAAACAAAAAGAAAACCTAAAGTTAAAGTGAGGGGAAAGATGAGGATAGTAAGAGGATTTGTAAATTAAGTGCTTCTTGCTATCCTCTTTTTTTATGTAATTTTCAGTCTAAAAAATTTTGTATGGTATTTTTATCAAAAATTTTGTAAAATAAAATAAAAGATTGTCGAAAAATAGAGGGATAAAGAATGATAAATATGTTTGATAAAATTGACCTTTACAAAAAGGCGCTTGACTGGGCGTGGGAGAGAAACAAAATAATATCAAACAACATAGCAAATGCGGATACGCCTGGCTATAAAGCAAAAGATTTGAATTTTGAAGCATTCTTGCAGAGAAGTTTGGACCAAGAAGAAAGTTTAGAACTTGTAACAACCAATGAAAGACATATAAAAGAAAGCAGTAGCAATCCAGACAATTCCATAGAAGTGCTTGACAGCAGTCTGCAGATGAGACTTGACCAGAACACTGTGGACATAGAACAGGAGATGGGGAAACTTTTGCAAAATTCTCTGTATTTTGATGGTGTGTCACTTCAGCTTTCAAGGGAGATAAACAAGTGGAAGACGGTTATCAAGGAAGGAAGGTGATAAGGAATGGGAATGTTTGATGCAATAAATATTTCTTCGTCGGCTTTGAGTGCACAGCGTGTTAGAATGGATGTAATTGCCCAAAATATTGCAAACGCTAACACAACAAGAACAGAAAATGGTCAGCCTTACAGAAGAAAAGTTGTGGTTTTTGAAGAAAGTAAGCAGAGTTTTGCTGATATATTAAGTCAGAAGATTGGGAAAGATCAAACATCATCTTATGGTGGTGTGAGAGTAAAGGCTATTTTAGAAGACCCAAGCCCATTTAAGAAGGTATATGACCCTACACACCCAGATGCTGACCAAAACGGTTATGTAAATTATCCAAATGTAGACATTGTCACAGAGATGGTTAATATGATTGAAGCATCGCGTTCGTATGAGGCAAATGTCACTGCTCTTAACATTACAAAGTCGATGATAACAAGAACGTTTGAAATAGGCAAATAATTAAGGGGGATTTGTTGACAATGGTGGGGAACATAAACTTTGATAGCATTACAAAAGCTTTTGAAAAGCAGTTTTCGAGCATAAATACAAACAGCGCAAGTACTCAAAATTCCCAGGTTTCGTTTGTTGATTTTCTTTACAAAGCGTTAGAAGGCGTGGATGGGCTTCAAAAAGAAGCAGATTATCAAAATAGGCTTTTTTTGCTGGGGCTTTCTACAAATCCGCAGGATGCAATAGTAGCCTCTGAAAAAGCTTCAATAGCATTGCAGCTTACCTTGCAGATTCGAAACAAGATTTTGGATGCATACAATGAGATTATGCGTATGCAGGTGTAACCCTTTTATTTCTTTGCGGGGAGGTATTATAGTTGCCTCAATTTTTAAATGATTATTTGAAAAATATAAAAGAAAAATGGAGTAGCTTATCCAAATCACAGAAGATAATGTTTGTTGTATCTTCTTCTATAATACTATTATCGGTCATTGTAGCCATTTACATTACAACAAGGCCTCACTATGTCACAATCTTTTCTGGGCTTGACCCGAAAGAAGCAGCAGAGATTCAAAACATTTTAAGCGACCAAAAGATTGATTCAAAAGCTGCAAACGGTGGTACAACTATATTAGTAAGAGATAAAGATGTTGACAGGGCAAAGATGGCGGCAGCTCAAGCAGGATATCCTAAAAATAGCAGTATCACATTTGAAGATGCGTTAAAACTTTCAAGCTCTATGACGGCAACAGAAACCGATAAAAGAAGAACATTTATAAAACTTAAAGAAAGTGAAATTCAACAAGCTCTAAAACAAATGTCAGATTACATAGAGGACGCGGTTGTAAATTTGAGCATACCTGAGGACTACACTTTTGCGCTTAAAAGTGAAGCAGAAAAACCTACTGCAAGTGTAAAGCTCACTTTGAAAAAGAGTTTGAGCTCGGACCAAATAGAGGGTATTCAGAGGTTTGTTGCAGCTTCAGTTGAAGGACTTTTGCCAGAAAATGTAGTGATAATAGACAACAAAGGAAATTATCTTTCAGACAATTCGTCAGATACAACCGAAGGACTTTCAAGCAAGCAGCTTCAACTCAAGATTGCAACTAAAAATGAGATTGAGAAAAAGATAAAAGAGCTTTTAGGAAGCTATGTAAGTTCCCCTGAAGATGTGAAGGTGTCAGTGAATTTAGATATGAATTTTGATATGCAAAAAATAAGCGAAACGAAGTACTCACCTGTTTTAGAAGACAGTGGCATAGTTGTATCAAAAAAAACAACAAAGGAGGAAGCTCAGAGCACAAATTCTTCATCCAGCGGTGTTCCTGGGACTGATACTAATCCCACACAAAATGCACCACAGTATCCTATAACTTCTCAAGGAGGGCAGTCTACATATACAAAGACTGATGAGACTGTGAATTATCAAAATAATGAAAAAAAAATTGAGACTATAAAAGCACCTGGCACTATTAACTATGACAAATCTTCAATAGCAGTTGTGCTGTACAGATACGTTACATATACTCAGGAAGATTTTGAAAAGTCTGAGCAAGCAAAAAATATGAGCTGGGCACAGTTCAAACTCCAGAATCAGAACAATAAAAGGTCATTTTTGACAGACCAGAAAGAAGTGGAAACAATTATAAATCTTATAAAGAGTGCAACAGGTATACAAAACGTTACAGTAGAAGGGTATGAAATTCCAACCTTTGTTGACAAGCCTCAAAGACAAATTCCTGTTGATTACATTTACGTTGCGCTTGCGTTTTTGCTTTTGATGGTGTTTGCGGCAAGCGTCTTAATAAAGGCATCAAGGAGCAAGTCTAAAACTGTGGAACTTGCAGGAGTTGGGCCTTTAGAGATTTCAGAGGGAAAACCCACAGCTGAGGAAATTTTACACGAAGCTGAAAAAAGAAAAGAACCAGAAGTTGAAGAGATAAATGTTGAAGAGTTTGGTGTTAGCCAGTATGAAAAACAGATTGACAAACTCTTAAAAGAAAAACCTGAAATAGTTGCACAACTTCTCAGAAACTGGCTCAACGAAGATTGGGAGTGATGAATCTTAATGGCAAAAAGTAATATTTCAGGAAAGCAAAAGGCAGCTATGCTATTAATTGCGCTTGGACCTGAGAGGTCAGCAAAGATTTTTAAGCACTTAAAAGAAGAAGAGATTGAAGAACTGACATTAGAGATAGCCAATATAAGGACAGTATCGCCTGAGCAAAAACAGGCCATCTTAGAAGAATTTTATAACCTTTGTCTTGCGCAGGAATATATTGCCGAAGGTGGAATTGACTACGCAAAAGAGGTTTTAGAAAAGGCACTTGGTCCTGAAAAGGCAAGAGAGGTTATAGAGAAACTTACAGTATCGCTGCAGGTAAGACCTTTTGACTTTATAAGAAAAGCTGATGCATCACAGATACTCAACTTTATTCAAAACGAACATCCGCAGACAATAGCACTTGTCATTTCGTATTTAAAGCCTCAACAGGCTGCTCAGGTGTTGGCATCTCTGCCTCAGGAAAAACAGGCTGATGTTGCGCGAAGGATTGCGCTTATGGACAGAACCTCGCCTGATGTAATACGCGAGGTTGAAAAGGTGCTTGAAAAAAAACTTTCATCTGTTGTAATGCAGGATTATACAGTTGTTGGTGGTATTCAGGCTATTGTTGACATATTGAATGCTGTTGACAGAGGCACAGAAAAGAGGATTTTGGAAGCTTTAGAACTTGAAGATGTTGAGCTTGTTGAAGAGATTAGAAAACGTATGTTTGTATTCGAAGACATTGTTAAACTTGACAACAGGTCTATCCAGAGGATTTTGCGAGAGGTTGAGAACAATACATTGGCAATTGCACTAAAAGGCACGACTGAAGAGGTTCGAAAGGTTATCTTTAGTAATATGTCAAAACGTATGGCAGAGATGATTCAAGAAGATATGGAGTATATGGGACCTGTTAGAATACGTGATGTTGAAGAAGCTCAGCAGAAGATTGTCAATATTATAAGAAAACTTGAAGATGCCGGCGAGATTGTAATTTCTCGTGGTGGGGGAGATGAGATAATTGTCTAATGTTATCAGAAATAACCAGGTACTGATTCAAAATCCAGTTGAAACAAACTACAAAGTGCTTCTTGAAAAGCTTATAAAGGCAAAGGCTGAGATTGAGCACTATGAAAGAAGATTAAAAGAGCAGGAAGAAGAGTTTGAAAAGCAAAAAAATAGAGCCGAGGTTCTTCAAAAAGAAGCTGAAGAGGTTTTACAAAAAGCGAAGGAAGAAGCACAGAGAATAGTAGATGAAGCAAATGTTCGCGCACAGCTAATTTTGCAGCAGGCACAGGAAGATGGTTACAGAGAAGGGCTTGAAAAGGGTTTACTTGATGCTCAAAAAGAGTATGAAAAGATGCTTGAGGATATAGAAATTCAAAAGGCAATGATATTAAAAGAAAGAGAGAATATACTCAAAGACCTTGAGACCAAGGTTTTGTTCCTTGTACCTCAAATTTTAGAAAAGGTATTGGAAAGGGAGATAAAAGATAAAAGCTTTTTACAGCAGTATATTAAAAATGCTATTTTACAACTTTCTATTCGAAACAATTTAACTTTAAGAGTTAGCGAGGAAGATTTTGAGTACGTAAATAGTAAACTTGATGAGATTTTACGGGGGATTGACGGGATTGACAAAGTAGATGTGAAAGTTGACAAAGCCTTGAGAAGCGGTGATGTAGTGGTTGAAACTCCATACGGTTTTGTCGAAACAGGTGTAAAGATGAGACTTGAAAAGATACAGGAAATAGTTTTATCTTTGATTGGTGATTGAGATGATTGAAAAACTAAAATCAAAGATTGAAAATGCAAACTTTTACCAGTTCACAGGGTTTGTTAATCAGGTTATAGGTCTTACAATAGAATCACAGGGTCCGGCTGTTAGTATAGGGACTCTGTGCCGCATAAAAGCTGCAAAGACAGAGACCTTGGCAGAGGTTGTAGGGTTTAAAGAAAATAAAGTGCTTTTGATGCCGTACTCTGACCTTGTAGGTGTTTTTCCTGGCTGCAAGGTGATTGCACAGGACAGCATGTTTGAGGTGAAGGTGGGAAAAGAACTTTTGGGAAGAATCCTTGACGGTTTGGGTCAACCAATCGATGGCAAAGGCGAGATAAAATCTAAGATAAAGTACCCTGTTGAAAACAGGGCGCCAAACCCCCTTGAAAGACCCAGAATAGACACCATAATGCCCCTTGGGATAAAGGCAATAGATACTCTTTTGACAATTGGCAAGGGACAGAGAGTTGGGATATTTGCAGGAAGCGGTGTTGGCAAAAGTACCCTTCTTGGCATGATTGCCCGAAATGCAAAGGCAGACGTCAATGTTCTTGCTTTGATTGGTGAAAGAGGAAGAGAGCTAAAAGAGTTTTTGGAAAAGGATTTGAAAGAAGAAGGGCTTAAAAGGTCTGTTGTAGTAGTTGCAACCTCTGACGAGTCGGCACTCAAAAGAGTTAAGGCAGCATATGTTGCAATGGCAATTGCAGAGTATTTTCGCGACCAAGGACTGGACGTTCTTTTTTTGATGGATTCACTTACAAGGTTTGCAATGGCACAAAGGGAGATTGGGCTTGCAATTGGCGAACCGCCAGTGTCAAGAGGGTATACACCATCTGTGTTTTCTATCATGCCAAAGCTTTTGGAGCGTGCGGGAAAGAACCAGAAAGGATCTATCACAGCTCTTTTCACTGTGCTTGTTGACGGTGACGATTTTAACGAGCCTATTACTGACACAGCAAGGGGTATTTTGGATGGGCACATTGTGCTGTCAAGGGCGATAGCTAATAAAAACCATTATCCAGCAATTGATGTGCTTGCAAGCATTAGCAGGGTGATGAACGATATTGTTGAGCCTTTTCACAGAGATCTTGCGAACGAGACAAAACGAGTTTTAGCTGTGTACAGGGAAGCAGAGGACTTAATAAACATTGGTGCGTATACCAAAGGTTCAAATCCGGAGATTGATAGAGCAATTGAACTTGTGCCACGGATAAACCAGTTTTTAAGACAGGATGTTGACGAGAGGTTTGAGTTTGAAGAGGAGATTGATATGCTAAAAGCTATAATTTCCTAACACACTTTTTGAAGGGTTGAAAAGAAAATGGAAAAGTTTAGATTTGACCAGCTTTTGAGTATAAAAACGCAGTTTGAAGAAATAAAAAAGAGTGAGCTTGCCAAGCAAAATCAGATTTTGAATGAATACATTGAAAAAAAACTTGAACTGGAGGAAAATATAAAAAAGGCAAGAGAAGATCTAAAAAGTCTTTGCTTGAATGGTTTTTCGCCCCAGCAGATGAAGGTTTATTCCCAGTTTTTAAGCATGCTAAAAAAAAGAGTAGACGTTCAAAATCAGTTAATTTACTATCAGCAAATAAGAGTTGAAGAGAAGAAAAAAGAGGTAATTGAAAGTATGATAGAAAAGAAAAAGTTCGAAAAGTTAAAAGAAAGGTATTTGATAAACTTAATGAATAAGATAAAACAGCTTGAAAACAAGGAACTTGACAGAGTGGTGTCATACAAAATCTACAAAGGTATAGGTGATAGAAGTGGCAGAAACTAAACTTGTTGAGGATTTGACAGTTGAAAATATGCCAAAAAAGAAAGAGAAGAAAAAGAGAAAGGGTTTATTAGTATTCTTGGTAATTTTTCTAATTCTTGCTGGAGCGTCATTTGCCACAGTGCATTTTAATCTTTTTGGTGCAAAGACTGCTTTAGATGGGATTTTAAAGAAGACTCCTTTTGCAAAAAGTGCAAATAAGACACAGACTGTGGATATGCAAAAGGTTTATGAAAAGCAGATTGCTGACCTTCAAAAACAGAAAGAGGCTCTGCAATCAAAACTTTCTTTGCTGGAAAAACAAAATGCTGATTTGCAAAAGAGAATAGAAGATTTGACGATGAAAATAACAGATCTTACTTCAAAGCAGCAAGATATTCAAAACAGGACAAAATATTTTGCAAGTTTGCTTCAAAATATGGACTCAAAAAAAGCTGCAAAGATAGTTGAGAACTTGTTAGACACAAATAGTCAGATGGCAAATGATGTGCTTTCAGCTATACCGTCTGAGACTGCATCGGAGATACTATCAAATATTGCACCTGAGAAGACGATAAAATTATTAGGGATTTCAAACTCAAATCAAAAGACAAATTCTGAAGATATCTCTATTTTGACAAACATCTATAAAAACATTGACCCGAAAGTTGCAGCGTCAATATTTGAAAATATGATGAGTGATAATACAAAATATACATTAGTGGTTAGAATATTAAAGTCACTTGATACAAAGACATCTTCGCAGATAATTAGTAATATGAGCGCTGAAAATGCTGCAAAGGTTACGTCCAGCCTTTCAGCATTTAGATAATCTAAAATTTGAAATTTTAACAAGAAAGGAGGGAGAAAGATAAGGTGGGCACACAGAACATTGTTAACACTAATATGCTGTTTTTAAAAACATTCTCTGCGACATCAAAGACAAAAGATAGGCAGGAAAACAGTATATCATTTAAAGATGTTTTCAAAAAGGCATCTGACATTGCAAAAAATACGGACAAAAAAAGTAATGGTTTGCAAAAAAATGTAGAAGAAAGCTACAGAGCAGCTATTGTAACTTCTAAAAGACAAGTTCAAAATGAGAACCAAAACTTACACGTAGACACACCTTTTTCTAAAGAATTGCCAGACGGTACAAATTCAGACTTAGAAAACAGGGCTGAAATTCAATCATTGCAAGCTCAGATGATGGAATTTTTACAGCTAATTTTTAATTTACTACAAAGCGGTGAAAGCTTGGACAAGTTTAATTTAGACAAGCTTTTTCAGAATAGTAGCATCCAAGGGACAGACTTTTTAAATTTGCAGCTGCAATCACTAAAGATGGAAGGGGATTTAGATCAATATTTAAATTTAAACATTAATCAAAGCAATAAAACAACAATTACGAAAATTTTACACAATATATTGCAAAAAATGGTTAAAGATACTCAAAATCAGCAAGTTCAAAATTTTATCTATGTGCAAGGAAGTGAAGTTAATCAAGAAAATATTTTTGAGTTGTTAAAAAAGGTCTTGCTTGAAAAAGAAGGGGAAAAACAGATATTTGATGTTAAATCGGATGATAATTCATGGGTTAAAAGTTTTATAAATTTTTTTGCACAGGAAGATCAAAGCTTCAAAGTTTTGTCTGAAGCAAGTGGTGGCAAAGAGATTTTAAATAATGTTTTAAATGAGCTTGAGAATATTGCTAAAAGATTAAATGGGCAAAAAATAGTAGATAGTTTTAATATGGAGAGTCCAGAGAGAGTACAAATAGCCGAAAAAGAGAACAGCAATTTTAATGGTATAGGTTCAAATGATGGTGATTTTAACAAAGTTTTTTCAACCTTGTTGAAAAAAGATGAAGGCAGTAGCATAAATGACCAAAAAGGAGAAGTTAAAACCTTAGATTTGAGACAGCATGCTTTTGCTTTTCAGAACAAGGTAGAGAATATAGAGAACACAACACCTTCCCAAAATGACAGAATAATGAAAGATCTCAGAATGTCTATAATTAATCAGCTTGCAGAAAAAATTTCTGTAGTCAGTAGACAGAATTTGACTACATTGCAGGTGAGCATAAAACCTGAGTGGCTTGGAAGTGTTGTGATTGAACTGAGCAAAGATAGTAGCGGAAAGATTTTTGGAAATTTCATTGTAACAACGCCGCATGTTAAAGAAATCATAGAAGGGTCACTGAATAGTCTTCTTACTATACTCAAAGACCAGGGAATAAACATATCACAACTTAATGTAAGCTTGGGAGGAAATTTTACTGGTCAGCAGAATCAAGAACAGCAGAGGTTTTCTCAAAGAAGAAATTTGATTGTTCAAGGTAATGAGGAGAGTATCAGAAGTATAGAGAGTTTGATTTATGAGATAAATGAAAGTATTCTTAACTTGAAAGCTTGAGGTGAAAAAGAGATGCCCGACTTAATTGTAAGTAATAATACAAATATATCAAATTCAACTCAAGGTTCAGCTACATCATTGGGTAAAAATGTTCTTGGCAAACAGGAGTTTTTAAATCTTTTAGTCACACAACTAAGGTATCAGGACCCATTAAAACCAATGGAAGACAAAGAATTTGTTGCTCAGCTTGCTCAGTTTTCTGCGCTTGAACAGATGCAAAACTTGAATGAGTCATTTGAATTTTTGAAAGCTCAGAGCATGATAGGAAGATATGTTGTAGCGACAAATCCGGCAGACACATCAAAGACCATAGAGGGGAGAATTGACAGTATAAGAGTAGATGGTAGCAAGGTATATTTAAAAGTAAACGGCACCGAAGTACTTTCTGATAATGTAAAAGAGGTTTATCATTCTTATTCTGAGGAGGTTATATCAAGTCTTCTAAGTAAAGTACCTTCAAAGGAAGACCTGCTTGAGATACTAAGCTCCTTGCAAAAGGGAGAATGAGATGGATGACAGTAAATAATAATATAAAAGGTATTACTGGTGGGAAACTTGAAGGTTTTGTTTCAACTAATCCAAAGAAAGCAACAGAAAGTTTTGCAAGTATTTTTTCTCAAACGCTTAAAATCTCAAAACATGCAAGCGAAAGGTTAAAATTTCAGAATATAAATTTGGATGAGGTTACCTTAAGCAAGCTTGAAGAGGCTGTGAAGAAGGCTGAGCAAAAAGGTCTTAAAAATGATGTACTGGTTTTAGATGGGAACAAGGCGTATATAGTAAATATTAAAAACAAGGTTGTTGTGACTGTAAAAGATGTGTCAGGCTTGAAAGATAACATATTCACAAATATTGATGGTGTGCTGATGATTTAAAATTGACAATGGGGGATGGACCTGAAAAGTAGGAGGTCCCCCAATTAAAGGGCCTTTCTGACTGACAGAAGGAAGGCCCACAAAAAGGATGCAATTTCAGATGAAAAGGGGGATTTTATTAAAGCCATGATGAGGTCAATGTTTTCATCTATCTCTGCCCTCCGCGCTCACCAGACAAGAATGGACGTTATTGGTGATAACATCGCCAATGTAAATACAGTGGGGTTTAAGTCAAGCAGAGTGACATTTGCCTCTGTATTTGCTTCTGTTTTAAAATCAGCGTCAGCACCAGATACAGCGTCAGGTCGAGGCGGGTCAAACCCTATGCAGATTGGTCTTGGTGTGTCGGTTGCCTCTGTTGATATGAACATGACAAGAGGAAGCCTTCAGAGAACAGATAATCCAACAGACCTTGCAATTGAAGGTGATGGATTTTTTGTTGTGGGAGGGGACGGGAAAGCTCCGCGATTCACCAGAGCGGGGAATTTCAGTTTAGACAAGATGGGGAATTTAGTGACAGCAACAGGATTAAATGTTCTGGGATGGATGTATGACCCTGTAAACAATCAAATTGATACAACAAAATCGCCTTCAAAGATCAACATACTTGCATTTCCAACTTTACCTCCAAAGGCAACAGATAAGATTAGTTTTGACGGGAACCTAAGCGCGGATACAAAAATATATTCAGGTCAAATAACAAAATTTGAAGATTTATTGAACGTGCCTGCCGATAGCAAATATTCAACAAGTTTTAAGATTTTCGATTCACAGGGCAAAGAACACACGTTACAGCTCACTTTTATAAAAACAGGCGATAACACATGGGAATGGTTTGTGGATGCTCCGAGGGTAAAGAAGAATATAGGTACTGCCCAAAATCCACAAGAAGCGTATGTATATGTTGATGATATGATAGAGGCAAACAATGACTATGACAACTTTATTGCAAGAGGAACAATAACATTTGGACAAGCAGGAAAGGTGCTTGATGATGAAAATACACCTGATGTAGAAGGAATTGCTATAACAGGTGGAAGGTTTATTAATACACAAGACGGTACATTTACAATTAATTTCAAGAACAGTGTTGTGAATCCTGTTACATTAAAAGTTAATAGTTCTCAATTTGATGTGAATGATGCCACAAACATTGCCTTTTTCTTGAAGAATATAACTCAATTTGGTAATATGGAAAGTTCAATAAGAGTTGCGCAGATGACAGGGTACAGTGCAGGAAGTCTTCAAGGATTTAACGTTGATGCATCAGGTAAGATAACAGGTGTATATTCAAATGGTTTGAACCAGCTAATTGGTCAGATTGCGATTGCAACATTTGCAAACCCTGCAGGACTTCAGCGAATAGGCGATAATCTTTATATAAACACAGTAAACTCAGGTGACCCTGAGATTGGTACACCTGGTTCTGGCTCAAGAGGTACAATATCTCAGGGAACGCTTGAGATGTCAAATGTGGACTTAGCAAAAGAATTTACAGACATGATAGTAACTCAGAGAGGGTATCAGGCAAACGCAAGGGTGATAACTGCATCAGATGAACTTTTGCAGGATTTGGTCAATATTAAAAGGTAAATAAGTGAAAAGTAAGGGAAGGAGAAAAAGATACAGTGTAATATCTTTTCTCCTTCCCTTGCAAAAAGACAGATGTATTTTTTCATTTCAATATCTTTAAGAGGTTGATTGTGTATGATAAAATTGAGAAGGATAAACAACAAAGAGTTTGTGGTAAATGCAGATTTTATAGAGTTTGTGGAATCCACACCAGATACTGTTATAACCCTCACAAACGGTGTAAAACTTGTTGTGAAAGAGTCTGTAGATGAAGTTATTGAAAAGGTCATTGAATATAAAAAGAGAATTTTTGAGGGTATTATATTTAATATACAACCTATGCAAAAGGAGCATGAAGGATGAAAGGCGAAAAGATGAACTCAATAATTCTTATTTTACTTGTTCTGCTTCTTCTAATGATGGTGGGGATGGGAATAGGATTTTTGACTGTTGTGAAAAATCTATCACCTACTTCGTCAGCTGCAAAGACTACTACAGTTGAGAAAAAACCAGAAAAGCTTTATACATACGATGTTAACGACGGTAAAGCTCTTATGAGCAACCTGCAGGATACTCAAACAAATGCAGGAAGAATTATTAGAGTGACAGTCCAACTTGAGGTGACAGACAAGAAACTTCCTGAGACTATGAAGGAGAAAAACATAGTAATTGCTGATATAATCGACAGTGTTTTGAGAAGCAAGACAGCAGATGAGCTTTTAAAACCTGAGGGGAAAGAAAAGGTCAGAAAAGAAATTAAAGACAGGTTAAATGAGATATTTGGGAATAAGGTATACAATGTAAACTTTGGTGAGTTTATAATCCAGTAAATAAGGTGGTGAAAGTAAGAATATGGGCGATATACTGTCTCAGAGTGAAATAGATGAGCTTTTGCGTTCTCTTACATCTGGTGAACTTTCAATCGAAGAGATTCAAAAACCAAAACAAGAAAAGAATGTAAGGGTATATGATTTTAAAAGACCAAGTAAGTTTGCAAAAGACCATTTGAGGACCCTTCAAATGATATTTGAAAACTACGCCCGGATTGTCACCACCTTTTTATCTGGGTATTTAAGGACAGTTGTTCAGATGGACGTTTTGTCGGTTGAACAACTGACATATTATGAATTCAGCAATTCTCTTTCCAATCCAGTTGTGATGGGTATTGTAAATTTTTCGCCATTAAAAGGAAGTATTGTATTTGAGATGGCACCAGAGATTGCGTTTGCCATGATAGATAGAGTCCTTGGAGGGTTTGGCAAAGGAATAGATAAAGTGAGAACTTTTACGGAGATCGAGCTTGCACTGATAGAAAGGCTACTTCAACAACTCATCAATTATTTCCAAGAAGCGTGGGAGAATATTGTTGATCTTAGACCACGGCTTGAAAAGATAGAAACAAATCCACAGTTTACCCAGATTGTATCACCTAATGAGACAGTAGCACTTGTTACAATTGCCATGAAAGTTGGCGAGGCAGAAGGGATGGCGAATATCTGTATTCCGCATATGGTGATAGAGCCGATAATGCCAAGGCTTTCAACAAAGTTCTGGTTTTCAACATCTGCAAAAGAGTCATCAGAGGAGACAAAAGAGTATTTACAGAAAAAAATTGAAAGAACGAGGGTTACAGTGAAAGCGGTGCTTGGCAGAACACAGATTACAGTCAGAGAATTTTTAGAGCTTCAGGTGGGTGATGTACTGAGGCTTGACAGAAGAAAGAACCAGGAGATAGAAGTTTTTGTCGGGAACAAATTAAAATTTTATGGTGTTCCAGGACGAAAAGAAGGCAGGATTGCAGTAAAGATTACACGAGTAGAAGAGGGGGAGGATTTTAGATGAGCGATTTGCTCTCTCAGGACGAAATAGACGCTCTTTTGCGGGGAATGAGCGAAACATCACCATCATCACCTACGATATCTGACCAAGACAAAGATGTTTTAGGCGAAATTGGAAACATCTCAATGGGCACAGCAGCCACTACGTTAAGCATTTTACTGAACCAGAAGGTAAACATTACAACACCAGTTGTGAGCATTTTAAAATGGGATGAGCTTCCCAGGGAGTTTCCTGTACCATATGTTGCAATAAAGGTTGTTTACAAGGAAGGGCTTGACGGCGTAAATCTCCTCATTCTTAAAAAAGAGGATGTTGAAATTATTGCAGACCTTATGATGGGCGGTACAGGTCAAATTGAGTTTACTGATGAGCTGACAGAACTTCAGCTTTCGGCAATACAGGAAGCAATGAACCAGATGGTGGGTTCTGCTTCCACATCGCTTTCTTCCATGCTAAATTTAAAGATTGACATAAATCCGCCCGAAGCCTTTGTGATTGATTTTGCCCAGAATGCCGAAGAGATGATACCTGAGCTAAAAAGAGCTGACGAGATTGTCAAGGTAGCTTTTCGGATGACCATAGGAGATTTGATAGACAGCCAGATTATGCAGTTGATACCTGTTGACTTTGCAAAACAGCTTGTGGATGCTATGCTCAAAAATACACTTGGTACACCTGCGCAGTCAGAAACATCAACACAAACTCAGCAAGAGACTTTGAAGGAAGAGGTATTAAGACAAACTTTTTCTCAGACTACAAAGAGTCAGAAGAAAGCATCACAGCCTTCTTACACACCGCCACCACAGAGGACAGAGCAGCCGCAACAAGTTTATAATGTTTCGCCTGTGCAGTTTGAAAGTTTTGATGAGGAAGAGGAAAGAAGGTATCCTGAGAACATTGAACTCATTTTGGATGTGCCGCTTGAGATAACTGTCGAGCTTGGAAGGACACAGAAACTTGTAAGAGAGATTTTGGAATTTTCAACAGGGTCAATTATTGAGCTTGAAAAGCTTGCAGGTGAGCCTGTTGACATTTTGGTAAACGGAAAAGTCATAGCAAAAGGCGAGGTTGTGGTAATTGATGAGAATTTTGGTGTGAGGATAACTGATATTGTCAACCCATCAAATAGATTATAAAATATAAATAAGTTATTTTTTCGTGTTCAAGATTTAAACTTTAAAACTACAATTAAAAAAAAGAACTACATTGAAAAGGAGAGAGATTGATGGCAAAAAGGATTCTGATAGTTGATGATGCAGCTTTTATGAGAATGATGTTAAAAGATATTATTACAAAAAACGGTTACGAGGTTGCAGGAGAGGCAGAAAACGGGGCTAAGGCTGTGGAGATGTACAAAGAACTAAAACCTGACCTTGTTATGATGGACATCACAATGCCTGAAATGGACGGGATTCAAGCTGTAAGAGAAATAAAAAAGATAGACCCACAAGCAAAAATAATCATGTGTTCTGCTATGGGTCAGCAGGCAATGGTTATAGAATCTATTCAAGCAGGTGCACGTGATTTTATAGTAAAACCGTTCCAGGCAGAGAGAATTGTTGAAGCAATCAAAAAAGTGCTTGGGTAAAAATAGATTTTTGAGGAGATAAAAATATAAAAATGGAACTTGGAATTAGGATAGTTTTTGCACTGGTAGTTATATGTGTTCTCATATACATTACCTACTATGTACTTAGGATTGTGAACAAAAAGATGCTTGGCAGGAAAGGGGAATACATTAAGATAGTTGACCTTCTTCCCCTTTCTCAAGATAGTATACTTGTGCTTGTTGAGATTGGTGACAAGGTTATTTTGCTTGGTAAGACACAAAAGAGCATAACATTTTTGAAAGAGTTCAGCAAAGACCAACTGTTCAATTTAGGTGAACAACATCACAGTTTTAAAAACATAATTGATAATCAGATAAACTCTTCTTTTGAGATGAAGAACAAGGTATTAAACCTTTACAACCTAATTAAAGACAGTGAAGGTAAAGAGGATGATGAAAAAAAATAAATCTCTTTATATTATATCGACACTACTTTTAATTTTGATAACCACATGTACAAAAAAAGAGATAGCCTTTGCAACAGCAAGCCTTAATATAAATCTTGGTAATCCGCAAAATCCAAATGATGTATCGTCTGCCCTGCAACTTATAATATTTCTTACCATCCTAACCCTGGCACCGTCTATTCTGATAATGATGACATCATTTACGCGCATACTTATTGTTCTTGGATTTATTCGAAATGCGCTTGGTACCCAGCAAATGCCGCCGAACCAGATTTTGATTGGGCTTGCACTGTTTTTGACCTTTTTTGTAATGGCGCCTGTGACAGATAAAATTTATACTCAGGCTTATCAGCCATACATAAATGGAAGAATAACATCCCAAGAAGCTCTCAAAAGGGCAGAAGAGCCTTTAAAGGAGTTTATGTTAAAAAATACGCGCAAAAAAGACCTTGACCTTTTTGTAAAGCTTAGCAATGTAAATCCAAATACAAATGTAAAAGACCTTCCACTAAGAGTTGTAGTTCCTGCTTTCATAATAAGCGAGCTCAAAAGTGCGTTCGAAATGGGGTTTTTAATATATGTGCCATTTTTAATAATTGATATGGTTGTAGCAAGTATTCTGATGTCAATGGGAATGCTTATGATTCCACCTGTTATGATATCACTACCATTCAAAATTTTGTTATTTATTTTAGTTGATGGTTGGAATTTGGTTGTAGAGTCGCTTGTGAGAAGTTTTAAATGAAAGAAAAGTGAGAAGATGTAAAGATGGATACAACGGTTGTGCTTGAGATTGCAAGACAGGCAATTTTAACAGCATTTTATGTTGCGGGGCCTATTTTGCTTATATCAATGGTAGTAGGTATAGTTGTATCAATTTTGCAGGCAACTACTCAGATAAACGAACAGACACTCACTTTTGTGCCAAAACTGATTGCAATTGCACTTTCGCTTTTGATTTTCGGACAGTGGATGCTCACAAAAGTGATAGAATTTACGAGATATTTGTGGACAAATATTAACCAGTTTGTAAAGTAAATCTTTTTAAGGAAGAACTCTTATGACAGATATTATTAACGCTTTTTTAAATAGTTCATATATATTTTTTCTTGTACTTGCAAGGATGAGTGGTCTTTTTATAGTCTCACCAATATTTGGTAGAAGAAATATACCTGCGTATTTTAAAATTGGTTTTGCTTTTTTCTTAAGCTTACTTGTTGTCTCAACTTACAGATTTTCTTACAGTGCACCTTCCAATTTGCTGGAGTATATATTTGTAGTGATTAAAGAATTCATTGTTGGGCTTTTGATAGGGTATATATCATACATGATATTTTCAGCTATACTTTTGGCGGGTCAAATCATTGACAATGCAATAGGTTTTGGTATGGCAAACGTCATTGACCCTATGAGTGAGGTTCAGGTACCTCTTTTAGGAAACTTTTTATACCTTTATATGCTTGTTGTCTTTTTTGGAACAGACGCTCATCATCTTCTTATAAGAGCTGTAATTTATAGCTACAAGCTTGTACCTATTGGATATGAAGGTTTTAGAAGAGAATTTACTTGGAATTTTTTTAGATTTTTTTCAGAGCTTTTCTTGATAGGTGTTGAGATAAGCCTGCCAATTTTAATGAGCATGCTTATTGTGGACATAATTTTAGCTGTGTTGTCACGAGCAGTTCCACAGATGAATGTGTTCATGGTAGGGCTTCCTATAAAGATTGCAATTGGTTTTTTGGTGCTTGTTATAATTTTTCCTTTCATGAACAAGATGATATTTGTACTAATTGACAAAATAGCTGTATATACTTTTGAAACCTTGAGAGGGGGCATCAGGTGAAGTTAAAATTTGATATCCAGTTGTTTTCTGAGGCAAGTGCTAAAACTGAAAAGGCCACCCCCCGAAAACGTCAGGAAGCAAGAAAACGTGGTATGGTAGCAAAAAGCAGAGAGGTTACCTCTGCTTTTGCTTTATTGATAAGTGTACTTTTTTTAAAGTTTGGTTATTCTTTAATTATCGTTCCATTGCAGCAAGGAAGCAAATATTTTTTTAGCAATTTGAATTATAGTTTAGAAGATATAAGCGATGCAAGCAAACTTTTGAGTTTTATAATTACAACTTCTTTGAAGATAGTTCTTCCATTCTGCGTTACAATTATGTTTGTGGCAGCAATTGTAGAGTGGGCACAAAGCAGTTTTCTTATTACAGGGCAGTCGCTTAAAATGAGTTTTCAAAAGATTAATCCTATTGAAGGATTTAAAAGAATATTTTCAATTAATTCGGTTGTTGAACTTATAAAGTCTGTACTAAAAGTTCTGATAATAGGATACACAGGTTATTGCTATACACAGACTTTTGCTAAAAAGCTTTTAGAGATGTATGAGATGAATGTGTTTACAATTGTCAGGTTTTCATTTGATTCAGCTATTAATTTGATTTTATGGATGGCAGTAATGTTTTTTGGAATAGCTGTGATAGATTTTATTTTTCAGCGCCAGCAGTATGAAAAAAAGCTAATGATGACAAAGGAAGAGGTAAAGGAAGAGTTCAAACAGACAGAAGGGAATCCCCAGATAAAGTCCAAGATAAGAGAAAGGCAGAGAAGGATTTCTCTTCAGCGTATGTTTCAGCAGCTTCCCAAGGCAGATGTTGTTATAACTAACCCGACACACTATGCGGTTGCTCTTTTATATGAACCTGAAAAATTTGACGCACCGAGAGTGATTGCAAAGGGTAAAGATTACATAGCCCAAAAGATAAAACAGGAGGCAATAAAACACAGGATTGAAATTGTTGAAAATAGAGAGCTTGCAAGGGCTCTTTATAATATGTGTGAGGTTGGCGATTTCATTCCGCCAGAACTTTATCAGGCAGTTGCAGAAGTCTTAGCATATGTATACAGTCTTAAAAATTACCAGAAGGTGAATACAAGATGAATTTTAAAGGTGCGACTTTTTCTGTATTTGCGATAGTAATAGTATTGTCGATGATACTTCCCATACCACCGAGTTTGCTTGACGTTTTGATTGCTGTCAACCTTTCACTTGCACTTGTTATATTCTTAAACAGCATAAACATAAAAGAAGCTTTAGATTTTTCAGTATTTCCATCACTTCTTCTATTTACAACATTGCTCAGGCTTGCTTTAAATATCTCCACAACAAGACAGATATTAACTGGGCAAGGTGAAAATGTTAGGATAGTATATACTTTTGGGAATTTTGTTATAGGCAGCAACATTGTTGTTGGTGTAATAATATTCTTTATTATAATCATCATCCAGTTTATAGTGATAACCAGAGGTGCTGAGAGGGTATCAGAGGTTGCTGCCAGATTTACACTTGATGCAATGCCGGGCAAACAAATGGCTGTGGATGCAGACCTCAATGCAGGGATAATAACTGAAGATGAAGCACGAGAGAGGAGAAAAAAGATTCAAAAAGAGGCAGACTTTTATGGTGCAATGGACGGTGCGAGCAAGTTTGTCAAAGGTGACGCTATTGCGGCAATATTAATTACTTTTATCAACGCGCTTGGCGGACTTATAATTGGTGTTGCTATGAGAGGCGAAGATGTCACCGAGGCTATACAAAAATATCTTCTTTTATCTGTAGGGGATGGAATTGCAGCTCAGATACCCGCACTTCTTATTTCAACTGCCACAGGAATTGTTGTGACAAAAGCAGCAGATGAGAGCAAGCTCTCAGAAAGTCTTATAAAACAGTTGTTTGAGTTTCACCCAAAAGTGCTCTACACTGTGGGAGGTATTTTAGCAGTACTTGCTTTAATTCCAACAATGCCAAAACTTTCGCTATTTTTCTTATCTGGGGCTATGTTTGCTATGGGGTTTAGAATGAATAGTAGTCTGAAAAAGATAGAGAGTATTGAAGAAAAACAGGTTGAACAGAAAGAGGTTGAAGAACTAAAGAAACCTGAAAATGTTGTAAATCTTTTATATGTCGACCCTATTGAGGTTGAGTTTGGATATGGAATAATTCCTCTTGCTGACAAAGAACAGGGCGGAGACCTTTTAGAAAGGGTTGTTATGATAAGAAGACAACTTGCGCTTGAACTTGGGATTATTGTTCCCACAATCAGGCTCAGGGACAACATGGCACTCAAACCTTACGAGTACAGGATTAACATAAAAGGTGTTGAAGTGGCTAAAGCAGAGCTTATGAGTGACAGTCTTCTTGCAATAAATCCTGGTTTTGTCACAGAACAGATAGAAGGTATACCAACAAAAGAGCCTGCGTTCGGGCTTGATGCACTATGGATTCCATCTTCAATGAAAGAAAGAGCCGAGATGGCAGGGTACACTGTGGTTGACCTTCCATCTGTTATAGCAACTCACCTTACAGAGATAATAAGACGCCATGCTCATGAGCTTTTGACACGGCAGGATGTACAAAAACTGATTGACAATGTCAAGGAAATAAATCCTGTTGTAGTTGATGAACTCATTCCAAAACTAATGACAGTTGGGGAAGTTCAGAAGGTTTTGGCAAACCTTTTAAAAGAGCGGATTTCAATAAGGGATATGGTTACCATATTAGAGACACTTGCTGACTGGGCACCAACGACAAAAGATACTGATATTTTGACAGAATATGTGCGTCAGGCAATGTCAAGGTATATCACTAAAAAGTATGTATCTGGTAATGTACTCGAAGCGGTTACTCTTTCTCCTGAGGTTGAAGATATGATAATGAATTCTATACAAAAGACTGAACAGGGAAGTTTTTTAAACCTTCCGCCTGATTATATTCAAAAACTTATAAACAATCTCAGCAATATTTTAGAAAAGCTGGTAAGCGCGTCATCACAACCAATTGTTATTTGTTCGCCGATAGTTAGGATATATTTTAGGAGGCTTATAGAAAATATATTTCCTGATGTTGTAGTACTTTCGTACAATGAGATACTGCCCAGTGTGCAGATTAAAACAGTTGGGATGGTGGAAGTTTAAAGATGAGAATCAAGAGGTATTTGGCACATGATATGCAGGAAGCATTAATAAGAATAAAAGCAGATTTGGGTAAGGATGCTGTTATACTTTCAACCAAAAAGGTAAGACAAAAAGGTCTGTTTGGTTTTTTCAAAAGACCCTTAATAGAGGTTACAGCTGCATGCGAGGATGAAAAGATAGTCAAAAAAGAGGAAGAATCTATAAAACAGGAAAGTTTGGCATTGAGTCTCCAACTAACCCAGATAAAAGAACTTGAAAGAAAGATTGATTCTCTTGAAAAGATTTTAAAAGAGGTTATAAAGAAAGAGCAGGAAGAAGATATTAGTCAAACAAAAGAACTTAGTAAGAAAAATTTTATTGATGTTATGAGAGAAAATTTAATAAAAAATGGCGTGGAAAGTGAAATTATAGATATGCTGTTTTCAAACCTAAGCGGAGAAGCTTCAATAAACAACGTAGTAAACAATATATACAAGGAAATAAAGAATATGCTCGGAGTGGCAGCACCACTTTCATTCAACTCAAAAATTCCAAAGATTGTGTTTTTTGTAGGGCCAACAGGTGTTGGCAAGACAACCACAATTGCCAAGATTGCTGCTAAACTCATGTTTGAGGATGGGAAAAAGGTAGGATTTATTACAGCAGATACATACAGAATTGCTGCGGTTGAACAGCTTAAGACATATGCTGAGATTATGAATATCAAGACTAAGGTGTGGTATGAGGTGGACGAGTATGATAGAATAATTGAAAACTTTTCTGACTCAGATGTAGTTCTTGTTGACACTGCGGGAAGAAGTCACAAGAATCAGGAACATATGGACGAACTAAAAGCGTTTGTCGCTAAGGCAAATCCAGATGAAGTGTTTTTACTTCTTAGTGCAACAACCCAGCCGTCGGTGTTCAAAGAGGTGGTGAATACCTATTCATTTTTAAATGATTATAAAGTTATCATAACCAAAGTAGATGAAGTATCAACTTATGGGAACATATTAAATATCCGCTACTTTACACAAAAGCCAATTGCGTATATAACGACTGGTCAAAATGTACCTGATGATATTGAACAGTTTAACCCTGAACAATTTGCAAAACTTATCATAGGGAGTAAGGTTTTATGAGAGATCAGGCACAGGGGCTGAGAAACCTTGTAAGAAAAGCTGAAATTTGTACAAATATTCCTGCCTATCAAGGTACGCAATCAAAGGTTGTGACCATTACAAGTGGTAAAGGCGGTGTTGGCAAGACAAATCTTACTGTTAACTTGGCAATTGCTTTGAAAAAGATGGGTAAAAGAGTGCTCATAATTGATGCTGATTTAGGACTTTCAAATGTTGAAGTTTTGCTTGGAACGTCGCCCAAATACAATGTAAAAGATGTCTTGGAAGGCAAGAAAGATATATTTTCAATTGTGGAAGAAGGGCCGCTGGGTATCAATTTTATATCAGGTGGTTCAGGGATAGTTGACCTTGCCAATTTGGATGAGGAGAGGCTTTTGAGGTTAATTGAGTGTGCCCAGCTGATAAATAAATCGTTTGACGTAGTTCTCATAGATACAGGTGCGGGGATTTCAAGAAATGTTATGGAGTTTGTAATGATGTCAGATGAGGTGATTGTAATTACAACTCCAGAACCTACCTCTATCACAGATGCTTATGCTATAATAAAGGCAATTATTGCGAGAGATTTTAATCATAAAATAAACCTTTTGGTAAACAGGGTAAATGGGGTCAAGGAAGCAGAAGAGATTTTTTTTAGACTAAATAGCGTGATTAAAAGGTTTTTGCAAAGAGAAGTAGAATATATAGGGTATATAGAAGAAAATAGTATTGTTTCAAAATCAGTTATCAAACAGGTACCATTTATGATATCATATGAAAAGAGCAACATTTCACGACAGGTTGAAAATGTGGCATTGAAACTTGTAAAATCTTCTGAGAATGTTGAGGAAAAAAATCAGGGTGGTTTTTCACGGTTTATTGACTCAATTATCAAAAGACTTCGTGAAAAATAAAAGAGGGGGCTTTTTATGCAAAAGATTTTCAAAGTAGGTGATAAGATTGAAATTGTCAGAATAGACAGACGCACGTGGGAAGAAAAGGATGTGCAGTATATTTCCAAAATTGCCGATATAAAAGATGAGTATTTTTATATCTTCACGCCCATAAAAGAAGGAGTTTATGTAACATTTTACATTGATGAGATTTTGAGGGTGTACAAGGTTTCAAGCGACGGTGTGTGGATGTTTGATGGAGTTGTTGAGGAGAGGTTTAAAGAACCAGAATACATTGTAAAAGTCAAGCAGATATCTGATGTTAGGAAAATCCAGAGAAGAATGTTTTTCAGACTTCCAATAAATTTAGATATATTTGTTAAGGTTTTAAACTCTGATAAAATGTCAAAGGAAAATACACATGAAGATTGGGCAGCAGATGACTTTTCAGAAGGGAAAATTGTAAAAGCCCTCACAAAGGATATCAGTGGTGGAGGTGTTTGTTTTATAGCACAAGAAGAGTTTGAAATAGGTGACCTAATCTTGGCCAAGATACCAATTGAACAAGAAGAGCTTATCTTAAAAGCACAGATACTTAGAAAAGAAAGGGTGCAACACCCGACGTACAGGTTTATGTACGGCTGCAAGTTTGTTGAGGCAAGACAAAATGAAATAGACAAAATAGTGAGGTTTATTTTTGCTCAGCAACAAAAGATGAGACAAAAGGGTCTGCTTTAAGAATTAATACCCAAAAAAGCTTTTTGTGCAAAAGAAGGAGAGTGATGAAAAAATGGATATGTCTCAGTATCTTGGAATGTTTATAGAAGAGGCAAGAGACCACATTCAAAGCCTTAACGACAATATGCTAAAACTTGAAGAAAACCCGGAGGATTTGCAAATTGTAAATGAGATTTTCAGGTCAGCCCATACTTTAAAAGGCATGGCCGGCACAATGGGATTTGTTAACATGCAAAAACTTACACATGCGATGGAAAATGTTCTTGCTGCTGCACGCGATGGCAAGTTAAAAGTAAATCCTAATATCATGGATATTCTTTTCAAGACAGTTGATGCGCTTGAATCATACTTAGATGTTATAATTGCAACAGGTACAGAAGGACAAGAGGCAAATTTGCATCTTGTCAATGCTTTAAATGCTATTTTAGGGAAACCTGCCGAAGATGTGGCGGTGTCTTCAGCAACAAAAGCAGGTAAGAAATATGAATATGATGAGTTTGTTGTAAGAGCAATAGAACGTGCATGGGACCAAGGGTTTAATGTTTACAGATTTGATGTTGAGCTTGACCAGAACTGTCTTTTAAAATCTGCACGTGCATACCTTGTTTTCAGAGCGGTTGAGGAACTTGGTGAAATTATTCATTCTAAACCCTCAGTTCAGGACATTGAGGATGAAAAGTTTGATTTTGAGTTTTCTATTACCGTTATAAGCAAGCAGCCGATTGAAAAAATAAGAGATAGAATTCTTTCAATTTCAGAGATAAGAGAAGTAAAAGCCCTTGAGATAAAGTCTGGCGAAGTAAGTATGGCAGAAGAAAAAGAGGAGATTGAAGAGGTACAGCAAGAGACACAAGTACAGGAAACTGTAAAGGTTGTAAGACAGCAGAAACAAGAATCTTTGCAGAAGACAAGCAAAACAGTTAGAGTTGACATTGAAAGATTGGATGTTCTTATGAACTTGGTGAGCGAGCTTATTATAATCAAAAGCCGAATAGAGGGACTTGCAAAAAAGTATAACGATAGACAATACGAAGAGTCTATTGAGTATTTGGAGAGAATTACAACAAGTTTACACGATGCTGTAATGAAGGTACGAATGGTCCCGGTTGAAAGGGTATTTTCACGTTTTCCAAGGATGATGAGAGATTTAGCAAGAGAACTTGGAAAGGAATTTGAGCTTGTAATGTCTGGTGAGGATACTGAGGTTGACAGGACTATTGTGGACGAGCTTGGAGATCCTCTTATTCATCTTCTGAGAAATGCTGCCGACCATGGAATAGAAGACCCTGATGAGAGGGTCAAAAACGGCAAACCAAGAAGTGGGCTTATTAAACTTTCAGCTTATCATGACGGGAACAATGTTGTCATTGAGGTTGAAGATGATGGCAAAGGAATTGATTTAGAAAAGGTAAAGCAAAAAGCGATAGAAAAGGGGCTTTTGAAAGAGGACCAAATAGAATTGACAGAGCAGGAAATAATAGATTTTCTGTTTATGCCGAGCTTTTCAACAAAAGACAAGGTTACAAACCTTTCTGGACGTGGTGTTGGACTTGATGTTGTAAAGACCAAGATTGAACAGCTTGGTGGAATGGTTGAAGTGAAGACACAGAAAGGAAAAGGGACAAAGTTTGTTATACGACTTCCGTTAACTCTTGCTATCATTCAGGCATTGCTTGTCACTGTACATGATGAGATATATGCAATTCCTGTTGCATCAATCAGAGAGATTGTGGATGTTGCAAAAGAGGATATAAAGGTTGTTCAAAAAGGAAAGGAAATAATCATGCTGAGAAATCAGGTGATTCCAATAAAGCATTTACATTCTATTGTGGGGTTAGAGCCAGTTCTTGACAAGAAGAAATTTACAGTTGTGATAGTAAGACGTGGCGAAAAACTGACAGGAATCATTGTTGACAAACTTTTAGGACAACAGGATATTGTTATAAAATCGCTTGGAAAGTATTTAGAGGGAATTAGACTCATATCAGGTGCAACAATCCTTGGCGATGGGTCTGTTGCAATGATACTTGATCCTAACATGCTTACAGTGTAAAAGAAAAAAGTATAGAGGTGAAAAAAGAAGATGGAACAATATTTAGTTTTCAGGCTTGCGGATGAGCATTATGGACTGAATGTGAACAATATAGAGAATATTGAAAAACTAATGCCAATAACCCGTGTACCTCACACAAAGCAGTATGTAAAAGGAGTAATAAATCTTCGTGGTGAGATTGTACCAGTGATAGACCTTCGTGAAAAGATTGGTGTTGAGAAAGAGGAGTTTGGTGAGGAGACAAGAATTTTGGTTGTTAACTGGAAAGGCGAGTTCAAGGTAGGACTGATAATTGACGAGGTTTTAGATGTGGTATATCTTTCTAAAGAGGATTTTGACCAAGCAACAAGGGACAGGAATGAGTTTAAATTTTCGATTGCAAAGTACAATGGGATGCTCATAAACATCATAAACCTTGAAGATGTGCTTTTTGAGAAAGCCGAGGAGGTTTAATTTTTATGAATTTGTCAAATAACGAAATGAACGAAATGTATTTAGATGTATTAAAAGAGCTGGGGAACATAGGAACAGGTAACGCGGTGTCAGCTCTTGCCATGATGATAGGCAGGAAAATAAACATGAAGGTTCCTGTTGTAAAGATGGTAAAGCTCCAAGAAGTTCCAGAAATACTTGGCGGGGCAGAGATTCCTGTAGTTGGAATCTTATTGAATGTAGAAGGCGATATAGAAGGATTTATCATGTTTGTTATGTCTCAATCATCTGCCCACCTTCTTGTAAACATGTTATTGGGCACAACTTTGAATGGGTACAGTGAATTTACTGATATAGAAAAGTCTGCTTTGATGGAGATAGGAAACATTTTAGCAGGGGCGTATTTAACAGCACTATCAACTCTCACAGGTTTTAAAATGATTCAGTCTGTTCCGCAGCTTGCTGAAGACATGGCAGGTGCAATTTTAAGTTTTCCTGCCATTCAGTTTGGTGAAACTGGTGATACTGCGCTTTATATCGAAACAGAGATTTTTGAGGAAAGCAATAGAATTGTTGCTGATTTTTTCCTTATACCAACAATAGAGTCATATCAAAAAATGTTAAAAGCACTGGGAGTAGCATAAAAGATGATGGAGATTATAAAGGTAGGCATGGCAGATTTGAATGTTACAGGCTATCCAAACGCTCTTACTACACTTGGACTTGGTTCTTGCGTTGGGGTGTGTATATACGACACAAAGACAAAGATAATAGGTATGATACATATTATGCTTCCTTACAGCTGGGGTGTAAAAAATAATACCAATCCTGCAAAGTTTGCAGATACAGGTATACCACTACTAATAGAGAAGATGGAAGAACTTGGTGCTGCAAAAAAGAATATGCTTGCCAAACTTGCGGGCGGAGCTCAGATGTTTGAGGTAACACGTTCTGAGTTTATGAACATTGGAAAAAGAAATGTGGAGGCTGCTAAAAAAGTTTTACAGGAACAAAATATACCCATTGTGGCAGAAGATACTGGAGGAAATTATGGTAGAACAATCATATTTTACTCAGAAGATGGTAGACTTGAAATAAAGACAATAGGCAAGGGAACAAAAACAATTTAAAGGAGAAGACTTGAAAGTTGAAAGGGGAGCAACTATTACCTGAGATTTTAGCACTTGTAGGTGGAAGTATTGTTCTTGTTACATGTCTTGTTACAAGGAAGTCTGGAGAGTATACATTTTTTGCAACTGCTTTAGTGTCGATTATAGGTTATGTGTTTGGAAGTATAGTTAAAGATATATTGAATGACAACAAGGACCATAATCCTTAAATAGCTGAGAGGTACGAATAGGTATGGATGATGCACTTTTGTGGGAAAAGTTTACAAAGACAAAAGACCCTAAAATAAAAGAACAACTTATAATAAAATACATGCCACTTGTAAAGCTTGTGGCTGGCAGGATGGCCATTTATTTTGGTGGTAATGTTGAGTATGATGACTTGGTAAGTTATGGTTCAATTGGTCTTCTTGATGCAATCGAAAAGTTTGATAGTCAAAAAGGAGTCAAATTTGAGACGTATGCATATACAAGAATAAAAGGAGCAATAATTGACTGTGTTAGAAACCAGGATTTTTTGCCACGAAGCATTCGACAGAAAGCAAAAGAGATAGAAAGGGCTTACATTGAGATAGAAAAAGAAGGTAAAACCCCGACAAATCAAGAAGTTGCTAAGAGAATTGGAATTTCTGTAGAGGAACTTCAGAAACTGCAAGACAGGATATCCAGTGGGATGATTATTTCACTGGAAAGTTTTTTAGAACAGAATTATGAAAGCAAAATTGGCGGGCTTGAAGATTTTGTGTCCCAGCCAGAACATTTTATAGAGAATGAAGAGCTTAGAAAAGTGTTGAGGCAGCAGATAGATAATCTTATGGAGAATGAAAGGATGGTAATAGTGCTTTATTACTATGAAGATCTTAGCATAAAAGAGATAGCAAAAGTTCTGGGCGTATCTGAATCACGTGTAAGTCAGCTTCACACGCGAGCGCTTTTAAAACTCAGAAGTGCATTACAAAAGTATTTGGAAAAATAATATTTATTTTTTTGCGGGGAAAGGGGAAAGATTGAGATGTCAAGTGAACAAAAAGTTGATATAAAGGTTATGGTAACATCTGATAGGCTAAAAGCAAGTGTGGTGCTTGTACAAAATCAAAATGGTGTGGATTTGACGTTTGAAAATGTGATGAATAAATTGAGGGAAAATAAAATTACGTTTGGGATTGATGATGAAGCTATAAAAAAACTTGTTGAAAATCCCATTTTTGGAACACCTATTGTGGTTGCGCAAGGGAAACCACCTGGCAAACCTGTTGATGGAAAGCTCATATATCATTTTGATATCAAACGTGAGATAAGGCCCAAAGAACTTCCTGATGGAAGAGTAGATTACAAGGACTTGGGAATTGTTCAGAATGTGCGAAAAGATGATGTTCTTGTTACAATGATAGACCCTGTTGATGGAGAAAATGGTATGGATGTTTTTGGAGGGGTGATAAGAGGACAAAAAGGGAGAAAGTTAAATCTTCCAAGGGGAAAAAATACATACATAGATTCTGATGGGCATACATTAAAAGCTGCGTGCGATGGTCAGGTGTGCATCATTGAGGGCAAGGTCACAGTTTTAAACACATTGGAGATTAACTCTGACATAGACAATTCAACAGGTAACATAAACTTTGTTGGCAATGTTCATATAAAAGGGAGTGTGCTATCTGGTTTTAAGGTTGTTGCTGAAGGAAATGTAGAAGTAGATGGTATTGTTGAGGCAGCTGAAATTGAGGCAAAAGGGAATGTAGTGCTGCACAAAGGGATTACAGGTATGGGCAAAGGCAGAGTTGTTGCTGGCAAGAGCGTTTTTGCAAAGTTTATAGAGAACGCTACTATTGTTGCTGGTGAAGATGTTCAGGCAGAAGCAATTGTTCACAGTGACGTAAAGTGCGGGAATAAACTTATTCTTGTTGGCAGGAAAGCTTCTATTGTTGGTGGGTCTTGTAAGGTTGGCAAAGAGGTTGAAGCAAAGGTAATAGGTTCGTATCTTTCCACCGCTACTGAGATAGAAGTTGGGGTTGACCCTCTGATGGTGGAAAGATACAGAGAGATAAGGAGAGAGATGTCAGAGTTAAGAGAAAATATAAAAAAATGTGATCAGGGAATTGAGGTTTTGAGGAAGATAGAAGCAGCAGGTCTTTTGACAGACGAGAAAAGAGAAATGCTTCAAAAGTTTACAAGGTCAAAGATTACGGCATCAGAAAAATTAAAAGAATTGCAGAGTGAATTTGAGGAGATTGAAAAAAGACTTGAGGAGAGAAACGAGGGGATTGTTAAGGTTCAGGATACCATTTACCCTGGGGTTAAGATAACCATAGGAAATGTGTGCAAACTTATAAAGGAGCCAGTAAAATATTGCAAGATTTACAGAGAAGATGCTGATATAAAGATAGCGCCGTATGCTTAAAGTTGAGGATTTTTATTGCTTTTGTAGATAAGAGGGAGATGGTGAAAGATGAATATAAGACCAATTGATGTAAAGATTTTGTATCCCAAATCGACAGAGGTGTCACAGGTTGTGCTTGGGGAGCAGCAGAAAGAGAATATGCTAAGGCACATAAATAGCCAGAAAAACCAGGCAAAAGTAGATGAAGATTTGAGAAGGGTAAGAGAAAAGGATAATGTATCTGAGATTAGGCTTACCCAAAAACAGGAAAGAGAAAAACAGGAACTCAAAAAATCTAAAAAGCAACAGAAGGGATTTGATATTAGAATATAAAGTTTTGTGCAGAGGAGAAGATAAGAAGAAAATGGACGCCTATGTAATCTTGTTTATATTTTTTGGGTTAATTATAGTATTGTGGTCGTTGAGGTCGATAAAAAAGGATATAGAAAGAGGCGAGAAGATTTTACATGAATCAGAAAAGGCTCAAAAAACTCTATCACAGCTTTTGAGTGAAGCCATTGAGACAGTTGAGGAATTGGACAGTTTTGGAGAATATATTATTGAAAGAATAGAAAACAAGGTAAGATGGGCAAAAGGTGAGATTTTAGATATTGAAAAAGCACCAGTCAAGGGAGATACTGAACATCTAAACACTGAGGAAAAAGTTGAAAAGTCAGATCAGACAAAATCTTATGCAGGAAAAGAAGATTTTATTGAACCTGGCAAGGATATGCAAAGAGATGAAGGCAAGAAACATTCAAAAGAAGAACTTTACAGAAAGGCGGTTGAGCTTTACAAACAGGGGTATACAGTAGATGAGATTGCGTCGAGCTTAAATATTGGCAAGGGAGAAGCAAAGCTTGCTATAAGGATAGTTGGGAGGGAGAGAAGCTGAAGTGGTACAAGTTTTTTCTATTGGGGATAGGAGTTGGATGGGTACTTGGTGTTTGTGCAATGTATTTTGTTACTATTTCAAAGGCTAAAGAAGTTTTACCAAATCTCAATAATACGGTGGACATTTATATTGACAATATTGATAACATTGCAGATGTTCTTTACCAAAATGGAGTTGTTCAAGATAAAGAGTCGTTTGAAAGGTTTATAAAAAGCAAAAATGTGAATTCTAACTTGTTGGTAGGTCAAAGGATAACATTTTCTAAAGCAATGACGTATGAAGAGATTTTTGAAGCGGTATATAAAAGTCATAAGTAAAACAAGCGGGGTTGGAAGATGATAGAAGCAATTAATAAAATTCTGCCCGTAATAGTAAAGACGCTTGAGAGAGTTCATGATAATAGTTGGAAAATGGATTACAATATTCATGACAGTTATGAACTTATATTCATAAAGAAAGGAAACATTGATTTTTGGGTAGAGGAAGAAAAAATTGATCTAAAAGCTGGTGACCTTTTGATAATAAAACCTTTTACAAAGCACAAGTTCGAGGTTATAGGTTCAACCAAGGCTGAGTTTGTTGTAATTGGATTTTATTTAAATCCAGAGAACAAGGCAAAGGTAAATGATCTTAAAGAAATTTATGGTTTTTTAAAAGTTTTAGAAAACACAACAAATAAATTTTATTTTTTTCATGTTCGAAAAAGAAGCAATATTTTCTTTTGCTTAGAATCTATTCTTCGTGAGGCAAAAGAAAGCAAAAATAGTATTCTTCTTTATATAAAATGTTTAGAACTTTTCGTATATATAACACGAGAAGTTGATAGTCTTGAGATGATAAAAAATTACGATTATTCACTGATTGCAAAACATATTAAAGAGTACATTGACAATAACTACATGGAAGACATAAAAATGGGTGATGTTGCAAAGAGGTTTTTCATGTCTGAAAGTAGTCTTTCGAGGATATTTAAAAATCATTTTGGGATTTTGCCAAAGGAATACCTACTTTCAAAGCGAATAGAAAAGGCAAAGGAGTATCTTACCATCTCAAACCTAAAGATTAGCAATATTGCTATGATGTGTGGGTTTTCCTCACTTCAGCGGTTTAACGACATTTTCAAAAAGTACACAGGTCTGAGTCCTACCCAGTATCGAAAGCAAATTTTACAGGATTTTAAGTGAATAGCGGGATATAAAAATAAGAGCAGTAAAGAGAAAATGAGAGTTTGAAGAAGATATTTTTATATTTTCCCATTAAATTCAGCGAAAATTGAATATAGTGTGCTTTTTTTGGGTAAAATCAGACTTGATTAGAAAAGGAAGAATATACTATAGTATTTATTGTGATTAGCACTCATTAAAAGTGAGTGCTAACAAACTTGAAAAAGGAGGGGAAGTTCAATGAAGATAAGACCAATTGGCGATAGGATACTCATCAAATTCAAGGAAAGAGAAGAAGTAACAAAGAGTGGTATTGTTCTTCCAGATACTGTGAAGGAAAAACCACAGATTGCTGAAGTAATCGAGGTTGGTCCTGGTGGAATAGTAGATGGTGAGAAGGTTGAAATGGTTGTAAAGAAAGGTGACAAGGTAATTGTAAGCAAATATGCTGGAACAGAAATTAAGATTGATGGTGAAGAATACACAATAATCAGACAAGATGACGTCTTAGCAATTATTGAAGACTAATTTTGAATTGAAAAAAGGAGGTAGATGTAAAGATGGCAGCAAAGATGATATTATTTGACGAAGAGGCAAGAAGGGCTTTAGAGCGTGGTGTTAACAAGCTTGCAGATACAGTTAAAGTAACACTTGGGCCAAAAGGAAGAAACGTTGTTCTTGAAAAGAAATTTGGTTCACCACAGATTGTAAATGACGGTGTTACAATTGCAAAGGAGATAGAGCTTGAAGACCCATTTGAAAACATGGGTGCACAGATTGTAAGAGAGGTTGCATCCAAGACAAACGACATTGCAGGTGACGGTACAACAACTGCAACAGTTCTGGCACAAGCAATGATAAGAGAAGGTCTTAAGAACATTGCAGCTGGTGCAAACCCAATGATATTAAGGAAAGGTATCCAGAAAGCAGTTGATGTTGTTGTAGAAGAAATTAGAAAGATGAGCAAGAAGGTAAGAGGAAAAGAAGACATCACATATGTTGCTTCAATCTCAGCAGGTGACGAAGAGATTGGCAAACTTGTTGCAGATGCAATGGAAAAGGTAACAAATGACGGTGTTATCACTGTTGAAGAGTCAAAGACAACAGAGACAACTCTTGAGATAGTTGAAGGTATGCAGTTTGACAGAGGTTACATCTCTGCATACATGGTAACAGATACAGAAAGAATGGAAGCGGTACTTGACGACCCATACATCTTGATTACAGATAAGAAAATCTCAACAATCCAAGACATTCTGCCACTTCTTGAACAGATAGTTCAGCAGGGAAGAAAACTTTTGATAATTGCTGAAGATGTTGAAGGTGAAGCATTGGCAACACTGGTTGTAAACAAACTCAGAGGTACACTTCAGTGCGTTGCAGTAAAAGCACCAGGATTTGGTGACAGAAGAAAAGCAATGCTCCAGGACATTGCAATATTAACTGGTGGTCAAGTAATTTCTGAAGAGCTTGGTCTTGACTTGAGAGAGGTAAAACTCAGCCAGCTTGGTCGTGCAAGACAAGTAAAAGTTCAGAAAGAAAATACAATTATTGTTGACGGTGCAGGCGACCCAAGCGAAATCAAGGCGAGAATTCAGTCTATCAAAAAGCAGATTGAAGAGACAACATCTGATTTTGATAGAGAAAAACTTCAGGAAAGACTTGCAAAACTTGCTGGTGGTGTTGCAGTAATTCATGTTGGTGCTGCAACTGAGACTGAACTTAAAGAAAAGAAACTCAGAATTGAAGATGCTCTTGCTGCAACAAAAGCTGCAGTAGAAGAAGGAATTGTACCTGGCGGTGGTACAGCTTTAATTAATGCAATTCCAGCACTTGATAAGCTTATTGAAAGCCTCACTGGCGATGAAAAGACAGGTGCAATGATTGTAAGAAAAGCTTTAGAAGAGCCACTCAGACAAATTGCTGAAAACGCAGGTTTAGATGGTTCAGTTATTGTTAACAAAGTAAAAGAAAGCCCAGCTGGTGTTGGATTTGATGCGCTCAACGAGAGATTTGTTGACATGTTCGAGGCAGGAATTGTTGATCCGACAAAGGTTACAAGAACGGCTATTCAGAACGCTGCATCGGCTGCTGCTATGCTTCTGACAACAGAAGCAGTTGTTGCTGAAAAACCTGAAAAGGAAAAGAATCCGCCAGCTCCAGCACCTGATATGTATTAATCTCAAAAATAAAGGCTGCCATGATTGGCAGCCTTTATTTTTTTTTGATATAATAAATTGTAACAAATTATCTTTAAAATTTATTAAAATAGGTGAAGGCAAAAGATGTACAAACTTATTGCAATTGACCTTGACATGACGCTTTTGGACAAAAATAAAAATATATCTTCGAGAAACAAAAGGGCTATTGAACTTGTAAAACAAAAAGGTGTTCAGATTGTTCTGTGCTCAGGAAGAATCCTCAAAGGAGTGATGTATTTTGCAAAGGTTTTGGGACTTTATGACCAGGTTATTGTTGCCTGCAACGGAGCGATTGTAAGAGACCTGAAGAAGAACAAAGATATCTATTATATTGGTCTTGAAAACTCAAAAAGTTTAGAGATTGCCAGAATTTGCAAAGAAAATGACATCTATTATCATTATTATTTTCAAGATACAATGATAGCAAGAAGGCTTGATTATTCATCCAAATTTTACTACGAAAAGAATAAGGAACTTCCTGAAGAAGAGAGAATTAATATCATAATTGACGATTCTGAAAATACTATTAAAGCTTGCGGTGATTTAATCACTAAATTTGTCATAATTGATAAAGACTTAGAAAAAGTAAATTATGTAAGAAAAATAATAGAAAGTAAGATTCCAGGTATTGAGACCACAAAATCAGACATTAATATTTTAGAAGTTATGAAAGAAGGGGTTAACAAGAAGAGAGCACTTGAATTTGTCATTTCATATTTGGGGATAGCACCTGAGGAAGTGATGGCAATAGGTGACAATGAAAATGACCTTGAGATGGTAGAGTTTGCCGGACTTGGTGTTGCAATGGGGAATGCTATTGAAGAGCTCAAAAAAATAGCTGATTATGTGACAAGCTCTTATGAAAACGACGGGGTGGCAAGAGCAATAGAAAAGTTTGTTTTGGGGGAAACAATTAATGTGTAAAGTTGCGATTGTAAAGTGTGATACATATAACCTGCAGGATGTGAAGGAGGCAATTTTAAAGGGTATAAACCTAATAGGTTATGAAATTCCGAAAAAAGATTGTGTGCTTGTAAAACCGAATCTTCTTATGAAAAAAAACCCTGAAGATGCTGTTACCACCCATCCTTCTATTGCTCAGGCAACTGTGGAAATTATTAAAGAAAAAGCAAGCAAGATTATAATAGCTGACAGTCCAGGTGGACCGTATACCAAAAAGAGGCTTGAAAGTATATATCAAGCTGCAGGAATTAAAGTACTTGAAAAGCTTGAAAATGTTTATTTGAACTATGATACATCTTACAAAGACCTTAGTATTGAAACTACAACTTTTAAAAAACTTTCGTTGATATCCCCATACTTTGAAAGCCAGGGGATCATAAATCTTCCAAAACTTAAAACCCATCAGATGGCAGTCTACACAGGTGCTGTAAAGAACTTATTTGGGCTTGTCCCAGGTGGGCAGAAAGCTGAGATGCATTTTAGATTCCAAGATGTCAGAAGGTTTATGGAGATGCTACTTGAAATCTTAACGGTAGCAAAGCCAATGCTAAATATTATGGACGGCATTGTTGCAATGGAAGGGGAAGGACCGTCAGCAGGAAAACCCAAAGAGCTTGGTATTTTGCTAATATCCGAGGATGCAATTGCTTTGGATTATGTGGCTTGTAAGATTATTGGGCTTGACATAAAAGATGTTCCTCTTTTGGAGGTGGCGAATGAAAAAGGACTTTTAAATCCTGATAAGGTTGAGATTGTTGGTGAGAGGATTGAAGATGTTGCTCCATCAAGTTTTGAACTTGTCTTAAGACCCGAGATATCTTTTGTTAAAGGAAGGCTTCCACAATTTTTGGCAAGGTTTTTGGATAATTTTCTTTCACCAAGACCAATTTTCGACATAAATATTTGTATAGGTTGTGCAGAGTGTTTCAATGCATGTCCTGCTCAGGCTATTGAGATGAGAAGCAGGAAAGCATATGTTGATTTGAAAAAGTGTATAAGGTGTTATTGCTGTCATGAACTTTGTCCTGCAAAGGCTATAAAAATCAAAAGATCATTTTTATTTGAGAAAATACTAAAATGATGAAAGGAGGAAAGTCTTGTATTCTGCCAAATAAAGTGGCAGGGTGACAAGGCAAATAAAATGGCAAGTGTAAATGTTGAGTACATCAATCCGTTTATTCAGGCGAGCCAGCAAGTACTAAAACAGGTTGCAAACATTGACTTTAAGCTTGGGAAAGTGTACATTAAAGAACCCACATACAAAGTTGATCAGGTTGTTGTTATAATTGGAATGACAGGTAATATCAAAGGACAGGTAAACTTCTGCATGTCAATTGAGACAGCAAAAAAAATTGCCTCAATGATGATGGGGGGTTTTCCTGTATCGGACTTTGATGAACTTGCAAAAAGTGCGATTGGCGAGATGGCAAATATGATTATGGGTAACACTTCAACACTGTTTTCACAAAAGGGACTGAAGGTTGAGATAACACCCCCTTCAATTTTAATAGGTGAGAACATGACGCTCAGCACATCAAAAATGATAAACATATGTGTGCCACTTTTACTTGACAACGGTGATAAAATTGATATGGATGTTGCGTTCATGGAAAACTAAATTAAAAAAGGGGGCTTTTTCTCTATATCATGCCAATAAATATAGTACTGCATGAACCTGAAATTCCATACAACACAGGAAACATTGCGAGAACGTGTGCATGTACAGGAAGCAAGCTCCATCTTATAGAGCCTCTTGGTTTTTCATTGGAAGACAAGTACTTGAAAAGAGCAGGGCTTGACTACTGGCAGTATTTGGATGTGAAAATCTACAAGGATTTAAACGACTTTTTTGAGAAAAATAGAGGAGCAAACATATTCTATTTTTCTACCAAAGGCAAACAATATTATACCCAGGCGCCATATGAAGACAATTGCTACCTTATGTTTGGGAAAGAAACAGCTGGTCTTCCTCAGTGGCTTATTGAACAGAACATACACAGGACTTACAGAATACCTATGATAAGCGATGTGAGGTCTTTAAATCTTTCAAATTCGGTTGCTATTGTTTTATATGAAGCTCTTAGACAGCTTGGTTTTCCTAATCTGGTGTAGTCCACAGAGATAAAAGGGGGATTTTGGATGGGTGTTACTATAGTTACAGATTCGACATGTGATTTGAGTCCTCAGATGCTAAATGAATTTGGTATCAAAATGGTACCATTAAAAGTTTTTTTTGAAGATGAAGTTTATAAAGACTGGGTAGAAATTACACCTGAAATGTTTTACGAAAAATTAGCATCATCAACAGTTCTTCCAAGAACGTCTCAGCCAAGTCCGGAAGAGTTTTTGGATGTATTTAAACAAGAGATTGAAAATGGTAATGAAGTTGTGTCAATTCATCTTTCTTCAAAATTATCAGGGACTTATAATTCTGCTTGTTTGGCTAAGGATATGTTAGATCCTCAAAAGATTTTTGTTATTGATGGAAAAAGCGCATCGATTGGTACAGGAGTTTTAGCTATTTTGGCTAAAAGGTTAGCAGAGAAAGGTATGCCAGCAAAAGATATAGCTTCATTGATAATACAAAAAACAAATACTATAAGACATATTTTTGCAGTTGAAACCTTAGAATATCTTAAAAAAGGTGGAAGAATATCACCTGCGAAAGCAACGATAGGAAATATATTAAACATAAAACCTATACTTCACATAGTTGATGGAGTTGTTGAGCCGCTTGACAAAGTAAGGGGCATGAAAAGAGCTTTGCCAAGAATAATTGAAGAGGTAAACAAAAAAGGATTAGACCTTAAAAATCAGGTTTGTGGTTTTTGTTATGCTGGTGATTTAAGTGAAGCTGAAGAACTTATAAATGCGATAAAACAAGAACTTTCGCCTGGAGAACTTATAGTAACTCAAATAGGTAGTGTAATAGGCACATATGTTGGACCAGGGACGTTTGCGTTTATTTTCTTTGAGGAATAATAAAATTTAAGATTTTAAGCTTTTCAGCTACAGGGTAGCCTGTAGCTTATTGTATTTTTAATATAAAGAAGAGGTGTAAGACAAAAGTGATTGTAAAAGACAAGGTATTTAAACTGCTCTATGATGTTGAAAAACCGGGAAGATATATCGGCAACGAAATAAATATGGTAAAAAAAGATCCTGAAAAGGTAGATATAAGGTTTGCATTTTGCTTTCCGGATGTGTACGAGATTGGTATGTCTAACTTGGGTCTCAAAATATTGTATCATCTTTTGAATGAAAGAGAAGATGTATACTGCGAAAGGGCTTTTATGCCATGGGTAGATATGCAGAAGAAGATGAAAAAAGAGGGAATAAAACTATTTTCACTTGAAACTTTTACTGAACTTGATAGATTTGATATAATAGGATTTTCTCTTTCATATGAAATGAGCTATACAAATGTTTTGAAGATGCTTGAACTTGGTGGTCTTCCTCTTGAAAGTCAAAAAAGAGAAAAAGGAATGCCAATTGTAATTGCAGGAGGTCCGTGTACGTACAATCCAGAACCTCTATGGGAGTTTATAGATGTGTTTGTTATTGGTGAGGGTGAAGAGGTCATTTTGGAGATTATTGACCTTTATAAAAGATATAAATTTTCTAATATGACAAAGGAAGAGTTCTTACATGAATGTGCGGCTATTGAAGGATGTTACGTTCCTTCACTTTACAATGTAGAGTATAACCCCGATGGAACTATAAAGTCTATAGTACCTGTATCAGAAAATGTACCAGCAAGAGTAAAAAAGAGAATTGTAAAAGATTTAGATACAAGCTATTTTCCAACAAAGATGATAACACCTCTTATAGAAGTTGTTCATGATAGAATAACCTTGGAAATTTTCAGAGGTTGTGCAAGAGGGTGCAGGTTTTGCCAGGCAGGTATAATATACAGACCTGTTAGGTTCAGAAAGGCAGAAAAGGTTTTACAGTATGCAAAAGAACTTGTTGAAAATTGTGGGTGTAATGAGATATCGCTTGTATCCCTCAGTACAAGTGACTATCCGAATATAGATGAACTTGCAAGGGAAATTTTGAAGTTTGCAGAGGACAAAAAGGTAAACATTTCTTTGCCATCTTTGAGGCTTGACACGACATCTTTAGACCTTTTAAAAGAAGTTGAAAAGGTAAGGAAACCTACACTGACCTTTGCACCCGAGGCAGGAACACAGAGACTAAGAGATGTTATAAATAAAAATATAAAAGAAGAAGATATATACTCTACAGTCAGACTTGCATTTGAAAGAGGGTTTCAAAATATAAAACTCTATTTCATGCTTGGACTTCCTCTTGAAAAAGATGAAGATGTAATGGGAATATACACAATAGCAAAGAATATAAGGGAGATTTACAAAGAACTTGGATTTAAAAAGAGAATAAGAATAACAGTGTCCACGTCCTTTTTTGTACCAAAACCACACACGCCCTTTCAGTGGGAAGCGCAGGATAGTATTGAAAACATGCAAAGAAAGATGAAACTTTTAAAGGAGAATCTCAAAAAGGTAAAGGATGTTGAGTATAGCTGGCATGATTTTTATCTTAGCAAACTTGAAGCGGTACTTTCGCGGGGTGACAGAAGGCTTTCTAAGGTGATTAAAAGAGCAGTTGATCTTGGTTGCCAGTTTGACGACTGGGGCGAGTTTTTTGACTTTTCAAAATGGGAAAAAACATTCCAGCAAGAAAACATCGACTGGAGGTTTTACTCTGATCGAAAAAGAAGTTTTGATGAGGTTTTGCCATGGGACATTATAGATACTGGCGTGACCAAAGAGTTTTTAAAAAGAGAATGTCTTTTAGCATATGAGGGAAAAACTACAAGTTCGTGTTTTGATAGATGTACAGGTTGCGGTGTAGCTTCTTTTCGAGGGGGAATTTGTGTTGACAAATAAGTATAGATTTTACTTTTCACGTGATTTGCCTGCAGCGTTTATATCCCATCTTGACATGACAAGGTTATTTGAAAGGTTATTTAGAAGGTTGAATATAAAGCTTAAGTTTACACAAGGATTCAACCCACACCCAAAGATAGTTTTTATTCTTCCAATGCCAGTTGGGCTTTGTTCAAAAGAAGAGATATTTGAGGTTGAGTGCGAGCAGGAACTTGATATCAGTATCATTGAGAATTTCAACAAAATATTACCAGAAGGATTAAAAATATTGAAAGTTGAGCTGGCTACTGATAAAATACAAGTAAGTGATATGTATTATCAATGTTTTGTTGAAGCTGAGGAAGAATTTTGTAAGTACTTTGATGAATTTATGAAAAAAAACCCTGCTATAAAAAAAGAGAAGGAAGGTAAAGTAACAGTAAAGAAAATTTTTGATTTTATTTTGAGCTATGAATGTGAAAAAGAAGAGAAAGCTATAAAAATAAGTTTTCATATAAATGTTTTGAATGGAAGCTATATAAAACCAGAAGATATATTAAGAGAGTTTTCGCAAGAGTATAATATTGAGTGTAAGATTGTGAGGGTTGAAAGGGTAAAAGTTAACTATAAAAGGGTGATATAATGCAAAGTGAGATTATAGTTGATGTAAGTTTTAACCAAACAAGGGTTGCTGTTTTGGAAGACAAAGAACTTGTCGAGATTTACATCGAGAGGGAAGACAGTCAAAGCATAGTAGGGAATATCTATAAAGGGGTTGTTGAAAACATTCTGCCTGGTATGGATGCAGCTTTTGTCAATATTGGTCAGGAAAAAAATGCTTTTTTGTACCTTGGCGATGTGAACAGGCTTGAATTTGGAGATACTGATGAGTATTATGAAATAAAAACAAATCCGCTTGCTCTGAGGTGTGGTCAGGAGATAGTTGTGCAGGTAATAAAGGAAGGGTATGACCAGAAAGGACCAAGGGTTACCACAAACATAACGTTGCCAGGAAGGTACTTAGTTCTTTTGCCATGCACAGAATATGTTGGTGTTTCAAAAAGGATTGAGAGTGAAGAAGAAAGGCAGAGACTTAAAGAGATAGCCTGCAGGATAAGACCTGAGGGAATGGGTTTGATTGTCAGAACTGCGGCAGAAAGCAAGAGTGAAGAGATTTTAAAAAGCGAACTTGAGTTTTTAAAGAATATGTGGAAAAAAATAAGACAGAAAAGCTGTCAGAGCGCTCCTGTTCTTCTTTACAAAGACTATGACCTTGTGTTCAAAGCTGTAAGAGACATGTTTACTAATCAGGTTGACAGGTTTGTTATAAACGATAGGAAAAAATATAACAAGATAATAGAGTTTTTATCCTCTTATGCCCCAAGCTTGAAGAGTAAAGTTGAGTATTTTAACCTCGCAACAAATATATTCGAATATTTTCAGATAGAACAAAAGCTTTCAAAAGCTTTATCAAAAAGAGTGTGGCTCAAAAGTGGTGGGTATATAGTAATAGATGAGACAGAGGCATTGACTGTAATTGATGTCAACACAGGAAAGTATGTTGGCAAGACTGATGTTGCAGAAACAATCTTAAAGACAAATCTTGAAGCTGCACAGGAGATTGCAAGGCAGCTAAGGCTCAGAGATATTGGCGGAATAATCATAATTGACTTTATTGATATGAAAAATCCAGATCATCAGAAGATAGTTTTAGATGCTTTGAAAGAGGCTCTCAAAAGAGACAAGACAAAAACAGTGGTTGTTGACATAACGCCGCTTGGGCTTGTTGAGATGACAAGAAAAAAGGTAAGACAGCGACTTTCATGTGTTATGCAATCAAACTGTCCTTACTGTGAGGGTACAGGTAAGATTTTATCTCCTGAGAGCGTCGCGTTTAAAGTTTTGAAAGAGATTGAGTGGTATTGCAAAAACAAGGTAGAAGACAAGTTCTTTGTTGAAATTAACACAAAAGTATGTGAGATTTTAAGAAAGGGTGAAATTGACAGGATAAAAGATCTTGAGCAAAAGTACAAAAAGAAAATCTATATCAAAGCTTCTTCAAATATTCACATAAATAAGTTTACCATATGCCCTGTAAAGGATGAGGACCATTACATGGCGTTGTGTGGCTGGCTTTGTGAAGGAGATGAGGTTTTGGCGTTTGTTGAGGAGGAAGACAGGTTCAATCCGAAAAATGCAATTGGGTATGTAAACCAGAATAGAATAGAGCTTGATGATGCAGCTGACCTTGTTGGCAAGTATATCTATGCAAAGATTGAAAAGGTGTATGGAACACTTTCAAAAGGAAAGATTTTAGATGTATATGAGGTTGATAAAGAGGATGTAAAAGAGTTTTAATTTGGTTGAAAAAAATATGTTATTTTTGATAAAATAGAAGAGCAAAATTTTAAATCGGAGGGAAGCTGATGGTTGAGGCAGGCGATTTTCGAAGAGGATTAACAATAGAGTATGAAGGTCAGATATTTCAGGTAATTGAATTTTTACACGTAAAACCTGGCAAGGGCGCAGCTTTTGTTAGGACAAAACTTAAAAATATAAAGACAGGTGCTGTGATTGAAAAGACATTCAGACCGGATGAGAGAATGCCTCTTGCTCACATTGAAAGAAGAGAGATGCAGTACCTTTACAACGACGGTGAGCTCTACTATTTCATGGACACCCAGACATACGAGCAAATTGCGCTAAATCAAGAGATGGTTGGTGATGCACTCAAGTTTGTAAAGGAAAATATGACAGTTACAGTTCTTTCTCACAATGGAGTTGTATTTGGAGTTGAACCACCAAGATTTGTGGAGCTTGAGGTAATTGATACAGAACCGGGCTTTAAAGGTGATACTCAAACTGGTGCAACAAAACCAGCGAAGGTTGAAACAGGCGCTGTAATACAGGTTCCACTTTTTATAAATGTTGGCGATAAAATTAAGATTGATACATCGACAGAAGAGTATCTGTCGCGAGTGTAATTGATTTGACATTTTTCTATTATATGCTTTGTGTATAAACTATTTTTTATGGGTAAATATTATGTATAGACAAGGTTATTCTGTGTTGTAGGAGGATACTTTAATGGAAAATTTATATGAAAAGGTTGCATACTTGAGAGGGCTTGCAGAGGGTCTGGGCGTAAATGAGGATTCAAAAGAAGGAAGGCTTCTTCTGAGTATCATTGATGTGCTTGACGAGTTTGCAGATGCAATAAATGAGCTTGACGTCAAGCAAGCAGAGCTTGAAGATGTTGTTGATTCAATTGACGAGGATTTGGAAAAGTTAGAAGATGAAGTGTATGAAAATTATGATGAGGATTATGATGACTACTACGATGATGAAGATGACGAAGACTTGGTGGAAGTGACCTGTCCAAACTGCAAGGTAACATTTTATTTAGAAGAAGACGAGTACTTAAACGAGGACGAGATTGAATGCCCTAACTGCAACGAAATAATATATCTTGACGAACTTGAAGAAGAGTTTGACGATGAAGAAGACGATGATGAGTATGAAGACGAAGTAGATGATGAGGACAAAAAAGATAAATAAAGATTATATTAATAAAGAAAGAAGGTTTTAGCCGGTGCTTCTTGCCGGCTTTTTGTTTATATTACCAATTATTTGTTGCAAGGGGTTGTTATAAATAAACAAAAACATTCTGCTTTTATATGTTTAAAATGTATAATAATAAGATTGTCAAATTATTGACATTGTCAGACGCATTAGATATAATCAACTTAAAACAAATTGAGTTTGTTTGAAAGGGGTAGAGTTTAAATATGAGAAAACCAAAACTTTTGATGACACCTGGTCCAACTCCGCTTCCACCTGAGGTTATTTCTGCCATGTCGCAACAGATTATTCACCATCGCACAAAAGAATTTGGTGAAATCTTTTCAAGAGTGAATGAAAATCTAAAAAAGGTGTTCCAGACAAAAAACAATGTTTTAACATTTGCAGCATCAGGAACAGGTGCAATGGAAGCAAGCGCTGTCAATTTCTTTTCTGAAGGCGACACCGTTTTGGTTGTCTCAGTAGGGGTTTTTGGGGATAGATTTATAAATATATGCAAGACATTTGGTCTGAATGTGATTGAAAAGAAGTATCAATATGGTGACGTTGCGAATATTGATGAGATAATTGAAATTATTGAATCTAATAAAGACATAAAAGGTGTGTTTATAACACACAACGAAACATCAACAGGTGTTACAAATCCTATTGAGAAACTTGCAAGGTATCTAAAAAATACCGACAAGATATTAATTGTTGATGCAGTCAGTTCACTTGGTGCAATTGATTTAAAGACAGATGAGTGGGGCGTTGATGTAGTTGTTACAGGTTCTCAGAAAGCTTTGATGTCCCCTCCAGGACTTGCTTTTGTCTCTGTATCAGAAAAAGCTTGGGAGTTTTACAAAACGTCAAAACTTAGAAAGTTTTACTGGGACTTTAAAAAGTATCAGGACAATCTTTTGAAAGAAAGCCAAGATACACCATTCACTCCAGCTGTTACATTAATCAGAGCTGTTGATGCAGGACTTAGACTAATTTTAGATTATGGACTTGAAAACAATTTTAAACGTCACACACGTCTTGCACATCTTACTCAGCTTGCAGCTGAAAAACTCAATTTAGAGCTTTTGCCAAAGAAAGAATACTCATCTGCGGTAATTACTGCAATCAAGTCACCAGAGGGTGTGGATATAGAAAAGGTAAGAAAGATAATGAATCAGAAATATGATATAATGGTAACAGGGGGGCAGGCTACTTTAAAAGGGAAGATTATAAGAATAGGTCATATGGGATATGTGGATGAGTTTGATTTACTCAAAACAATAGAATGTTTTGAACTTGCGCTTTTAGAAGTAGGATACAAAAACTTTGGAGTTGGCGAGGCAACAAAAGCAGTCCTTCAGGAAATTGCTAAGGAGGTAAGGTAAATAAAATGAAGGTCTTGGTGACTGAAAGAATCGCAAAAGAAGGTATAGATATTTTAAAAAATGAAGGCATTGAAGTTGATGAGAAGGTAGGACTATCTCACCAAGAAATTTGCAATATAATTGGTGAATATGATGCTTTAATTGTCAGAAGTGCAACAAAAGTAAATGAAGAGATGATAAAATGTGGCAGGAACTTAAAAGTAATTGCAAGAGCTGGTGTGGGTATTGACAATGTGGATGTAGAGGCTGCAACAAAACAGGGAATAATTGTTGTCAATGCTCCGGATGGTAACATTATGGCAGCTGCCGAGCTCACAATTGGTCTTATATTTAGTATATTCAGATACATTCCACAGGCGTACATGTCTTGCAAGCAGGGCGATTTTAGAAGAAACAAATTCAAAGGTGTTGAGCTTTACGAAAAGACAGCAGGAATAATCGGGTTTGGCAAGATAGGAGCGCTTGTTGCAGAAAGACTCAAAGCTTGCGGAATGAGGGTTATTGCGTATGATCCATATGTTTCTGATGAAAAGTTCAAAAAATATGGTGTTGAAAAAGTTGATTTTGAAACACTTTTGAAAGAATCCGACCTTATCACTATTCATACACCAAAGACGAAAGAGACATATAACCTTATTTCTGAAAAAGAGTTCAAAAAGATGAAGAAAGGTGTAAGAATTGTTAACTGTGCACGTGGCGGTGTAATAAACGAAAATGATCTTTACAATGCGATAAAAGAGGGTATAGTGGCAGCAGCAGCACTTGATGTTCTTGAAAAAGAACCAAACTTTGAGCTTGAAAAGCAAGAATATCATAACCCTCTTTTAGAACTTGACAATGTGGTAATAACACCTCATCTTGGAGCATCTACCCAGGAAGCTCAGGTAAACGTTGCTGTATCTGTCGCAAGAGAGGTTGCAGCGGTGTTAAAAGGTGGTATTGCTAAGAATGCTGTCAATCTTCCTGCGTTTGAAAAGGAAAAACTTGAAGAAACTATGCCATATTTAGAACTTGCTGAGGCAATGGGCAAGATTTTTATCCAGGCAGAAAGGGCTTTTGCCAATAAAATCGAAATTGTGTACAGCGGTCAGATAGATGAAAAAGCAACAACATGGCTCACACGTGCACTTTTAAAAGGCTATCTTGAATTTTCAGTACAGGACACTGTCAACTATGTAAATTCCCAGCTATTGGCAAAAGAACAGGGAATTGAGGTAATTGAGAGTAAAACAGAAGAAGCAGGCAAATTTAAAAATATGATAACTGCAAGGTTTACTACAAGCGAGAAAGTTTTAGAACTTTCTGGAACAGTTTATAACAACGAGGGCAGAATCATAGATTTCTTTGGCTACAAAGTTGATTTCAAGCCAGAAAAATATATGCTTCTTATTCAGAATATAGATAAACCTGGTATGATAGGGAAAATTGGTACAATTGTCGGTGAATATGGAATCAATATTGCTACAATGCAAGTGTCCAGAAACAAAAAAGGCGAGAAAGCTGTTATGGTATGTGAGATAGACGGTGAGCTACCTGATGAGGCTGTAGAAAAGTTAAAAAATACTGATGGTATTTTAAGGGTAACAATGGCAAAGCTGTAATATGGTTTTTGTATGGAAATGGAAAATATAAAGTAGAAAGGGTTATGGAGAAGGATGGCTAACATCAAAGGTTTTAGAGGTTTGAGATATTCGCCTGAAATTGAACTTGACAAGTGCATATGTCCTCCTTATGATATTATTTCTGAAGAGGAAAGAGAGGAACTCTACAGAAAAAGTGAATACAACATAATCCGAGTTGAGTTTGGGAAAGAGTATGAGAATGATAACCAGGAAAATAACAAGTTTACCCGTGCAAAAGAATATTTGGATAACTGGATAAAACAGGGAATTTTAAAATTTGACTCAAATGATTGCATTTATGTTCTTGAACAGGAATTTGAGGTGGATGGGAAGAAATATGTTCGCACAGGACTGATTGTGGTTCTTGAACTTGTTGAATTTGAAAAGGGTATAGTTATACCTCATGAATTTACACTTTCAAAACCTAAGCAAGAAAGACTTGAGCTTATGCGAAAGACACATGCTAATATCAGCAGCATATTTGGGCTTTATGAAGATAAGACAAAAGAAATTAAAGAGATTCTGGATAGAATAAAATCGAAAAAAGAAGATGTTTCTTACAATGGTATTGGCACATTTGAAAGAATGTGGGTTGTATCTGGCAGTGATACAATTGAAAAATTGAGGCAGCTTTTTTATGATAAGAAGATATTTATTGCAGATGGTCACCACAGGTATGAAACAGCCCTTGAATACAAAAAAGAGATGGAACAAAAAGAGGGCAAACGAGATGATGCAGATTATAACTACATAATGATTACACTTACAAGCTTAGAAGACCCGGGAATAGTTATTTTACCCACACACAGGATTGTTCTTTCAACAGATATTGAAGAAGATATATTCGTGGAAAAGTTAAAAGCAGATTTTGAGGTTGAGCAAGGAGATTACAAAAGATTAAAAGAGAAATTAGAAGCAAAGAAGAAATATGCGTTTTTGGTTTACACATATAACCATAACTTTTACCTAATAACTTTAAAAGAACCTGAAAACTCCTTAAGAGAAATTGAGGGAAGTAAAGCTTATAAAAATCTTGATGTTGTGATATTGCAAAAACTTGTTTTAAATAAAGTACTTGAAATTACAGATGAGGACATTCTTTATCAAAGAAATATAAAGTATACCAAGTCTGATAAGGAACTGATAGAAACAGTAAAAAAAGGTGCCAAATACGGATTTATTTTGAATCCAACCCTTGTTGAGGAATTAAAAGATGTATCTTTAAGTGGCGAAAAAATGCCTCAAAAGTCCACATACTTTTATCCAAAACTTATGACAGGAAATGTAATGTATGTTCATTTAAAGTAAAAGTTTTTATAAAACAAAAATGGTTTGGGTGTTGATATCTTGAACAGCAATGTTCAGGTTTCAATATCCAAACCGTTTTTTGTATTTTTTCATGAATAAAGAAAGGAGAAATTAAAAGATGATAAAACTTGTAGCAACAGACCTTGATGATACGTTGCTGTCAAAAGACTTAACAATAACTGAGAAAAATTTAAACGCTATAGAGTTTTTAAAGAAAAACGATATTATTTTAATATTAGCTTCAGGAAGACCATACCCTTCTGTTAAAAATGTGGCGTATGAACTTGAGAATTTTTACCCAATGATAACATACCAGGGTGCACTTGTTTATGACCCAAAAACTGACCAGAAGCTTTATGGTTGTGAAATTAGCCCAGATAGTGCAAAAGAACTTGTAAGGCTTGCAAAAGATGAAGGAATTCATGTTCATATTTACATTGACAATATATGGTATGTTGAAGCTATGAACGAAAAGACTGAATACTATAGAAATCTTACAAAGCTTGAGCCCTGCATAGTTAAAAATTTACTTGAATTCATCGACAGACCTGTCACAAAGGTTTTGTTTTTTGATGAACATGAAAGATTAAAAGGTTTGAAAGAAAGTCTTCCAGATGATTTTTCGAAGAAATTCAACATAATGTTTTCAAAACCCTTCTTCTTGGAATTTACAGATGTCAATGTTTCAAAGGGGAATGCTCTTAAGTTTTTAACCGAGTACTACGGTTTGAAAAGAGAAGAGGTTATGGCAATTGGTGATGGTGACAATGATATTTCAATGATTGAATATGCAGGGATAGGTGTTGCTGTTGAAAATGCAGTTGAAAAGCTAAAAGAAGCTGCTGACTTTGTTGTTGCAAGGAGTGATGATAGCGGTTTTGCACAGGCTATAGAAAAAGTATTCAACGTTCATTTTTAAAATTTCAATCATATAATAGGATAAGAAAGAGAAAAACAGAGATTTTAATAAGAAAACGAGAGCTAATTTAAAAATTTAAAGGAAAATGATATTTTTTAAAAAAATATATTGACTTTTGAAAAAATTTTGCTAAAATAAATTCTGTTACTTGAAAAGAGTAAATTCCAAGAAGGAGGTAGGGAAGATGCACGCATTGGGCAGGCACATAATAGCAGAGCTTTACGGGTGTGACAAGGAAGTGCTCAACAACCGCGAATTGATTGAAAAAATAATGGTAGAATCAGCATTAAAAGCAGGTGCAGAGGTAAGAGAAGTAGCGTTCCACAAGTTTTCACCACAGGGTGTAAGCGGTGTTGTTGTAATTTCAGAGTCACACCTGACAATCCACACATGGCCGGAGCTTGGCTATGCAGCAGTTGATGTATTTACATGCGGTGAAAGAGTTGATCCATGGCAAGCATGCAATTACATTACAGAAATGCTCAAAGCAAGCCACATGACAACTACAGAGGTAAAAAGAGGTTTGTTCGAACAACCTGTCAAGGTAGCAAACCTGTAATAATACCTCCTTTTTGTTGATGGTATAGAAGGTAGTGTTAAAGTTTTGAAGGGATGTGGAACTGGGAACTCTATAAAGGAGGATATACCTTTTTAAATTGTATTACATTTTGAGGTTTTTGATGTATGAAACAATACAAAAAGGGAAAAATATTTAACAGAAAGACCCCCTTTACTTAAATAAAAATATTTTTGGTGCACAGATTAAACTTTCTGTGCACCAATTTTTTTATTGTTCTGCTATCTCAAGCCATGTTCAAAAGACCAAAGTACATGTCAAAGAGTTTTATCTTTTTCTTCACTTCTGAATATTAAATGTTCTATAATATTGTTATACTTAATAAGAATAAAGGGGGCTACTAATTTTTGAAAGTTGTCTGCTACGGAGAGGTTTTAATAGATTTTTTGAATGTAAAAGGTAATCTGTTTGAAGCAAACCCAGGCGGTGCACCGGCAAATGTTGCAGCAGCAGTTGCAAAGTTTGGAGGAAAATCGTATTTAATCTCACAGGTTGGAAATGATATATTTGGAAAAATGATTATAGATAGCCTTTCTGCCTGTGGTGTTGATATTTCAAATGTTAAAATGACAGATGAGTATTTTACGACACTTGCGTTTGTAAAGCTTGATAGCAGGGGTGAAAGGTCTTTTTCGTTCTCAAGAAAATATGGTGCAGATGTTTACCTAAAAGTAGAAGATATTGATATTAATATAGTAAAGTCAGCTGATATATTTCACTTTGGCTCACTTTCAATGACATATGAGCAAAACAAAAGAACCACCTTAGAGCTTTTAAAGATTGCAAGACAAAGTGGCAGCACAATCTCATATGACCCAAACTACAGAAGTAGCCTGTGGGAAAGCCAAAAAAAGGCTTTAGATACTATGATCGAACCTGTTGAGAATGGGTTTGTTGATATTTTGAAGATGTCCGAGGAAGAGGTTTTGTTATATGAAAAGGATGTAAATGATTTTTATAACCGAATAAAAGACAAGGTAAAGATTTTCCTTGTGACACTTGGCGAGAAAGGTAGCATGGTTTTCTTTAAAGGAAAGTCATATTTTGTTGATACAATAAAGGTTGATGTTGTTGATACAACTGGGTGTGGAGACTGTTTTGTCGGCATGGTTTTACATGAAATCTCAAAGTCTTTGCCAATTGAAAATCTATCAGAAGATGAAATTGTGAATATTGTAAAAAAAGCGAACATAGCAGGGGCTCTGTGTGCAACCAAAAAAGGTGCTATTCCTGCAATTCCTGAGTACAATCAAGTTTTAGAAAGGCTTTGAAGTCCAAAAAACTTTATTATAAAAACTTTTGGAGGAAAGAATGATGAGAGCAATAATAACAGTTGTTGGTAAGGATAAAGTTGGTATAATTGCAGCAATCTCGAGCTTACTTGCTCAGAACAATGTAAATATTCTTGATATAAGCCAGACAATTATGCAGGGGTTTTTTACTATGATAATGCTTGTTGACCTTCAAGATTGCAAATTGAAGTTTTCTGAACTGAAAGATCTTCTCATAAAAAGAGGGCGGGAGATTGGCGTTGATGTAAATATGCAGCACGAAGACCTTTTCAATAGCATAAACAGAATATAGTAATTTTTCTTTTTGAGGAGATGAAAGCAGAATGTTCACATCACAGGAGATAATTGAAACTATTAATATGGTAAAGCAGAGCAATTTGGATATTCGAACAATCACAGTGGGGATAAACCTTTTTGATTGTAGCTCTGACATTCCCCAGAGGTTTATTGATAACATGAGAAAAAAGATTATAAAATATGCGGGGAATCTCAAAAATGTGGCAAATGAGATTGAGGATATGTTTGGACTTCCAATTGTCAACAGAAGGGTTGCGCTAACACCTATTTCTCTTTTGACCTTTTCTTATTCATATGAAGATCTCATAGAAGTTGCGCTTGCCATTGATGAGATTGCCAAAGAGCTTGAGGTTGATCTGATAGGTGGTTACTCTGCGGCTGTTCACAAAAGCTATGATGAAAATACTAAAAAATTCATATCTTCTATCCCAGATGCATTGGCCTCAACAGATAGACTATGTTCTTCGGTTGACGTTGGTACAACAAGGGCGGGTATTAACCTTGATGTGATTGCACATCTTGGGTTTATAATAAAAGATATTGCACAAAAAACAAAGGACAAAGACAGTTTTGGATGTGCAAGGTTTGTTGTGTTTGCAAACGCACCAGATGACAATCCTTTTATGGCAGGTGCGTTTCATGGGACAGGCGAGGGAGATAGCGCAATAAATGTAGGAATCTCAGGTCCCGGTGTTGTAAAAAGGGCTTTGGAAGAGAAAAAATATGCGTCAATTGATGAGATTTATGAGACAATAAAAAAGATGGCATTTAAAATAACAAGGGCTGGTCAGCTTGTTTTGCAGTATGCAAGCAAAAAGCTCCAAATTCCAGCCGGGATTGTAGATTTGTCGCTTGCACCAACACCGAAGGTTGGAGATAGCATTGCAGAGATACTTGAAGAGATAGGACTTGAAAAGGTTGGCGGGTATGGCACCACATTTGCTTTGGCACTTTTGAACGATGCTGTAAAAAAGGGCGGAGCGATGGCTGCAACATTTACAGGTGGACTTTCTGGAGCATTTATACCTGTATCAGAAGACTCTGGAATGGTAAGGGCTGTTGAGGCAGGGACACTCTCTTTAGAAAAACTTGAGGCAATGACAAGTGTGTGCTCTGTTGGTCTTGACATGATTGTTGTGCCAGGTGATGTAGAAGCTGAAGTTATCTCTGCTATGATTGCAGATGAGATTGCAATTGGCGTTTACAACAACAAAACAACAGCTGTGCGCGTAATTCCTGCATATGGTAAAAAAGAAGGGGATGAGGTCAACTTTGGTGGACTTTTGGGAAGATCAAAGGTGATGAGTGTCAACAGAAGTTCACCAAAAAGACTAATTGAACGTGGAGGAAGAGTTCCACCACCTATAATTTCGCTCAGAAACTAATAGTTTTTAAAAGGGGGACAAGAAAATGCTTTTTTCTAAGATGCACGGGCTTGGAAATGACTTTATTGTAATAGATGCAAGAGGCAAAGAGGATATAGATTATAACTTGCTTGCAAAGAGGATGTGTCATCGGCACATTGGTGTTGGAGCAGACGGTTTGTTGCTTGTTTTAGATTCGAAGCTTGCTGATATCAGGATGAGAATTATAAACTCAGACGGGTCTGAAGCTGAGATGTGTGGAAATGGAATTCGGTGTTTTGCAAAATATGTATTTGAAAGGGGAATTGTAAAAGCTACTAAATTCAAAGTTGAAACATTGGCAGGAATAATTGAACCTGAGCTATTTATAAACGAATATGGACTTGTTGATAAAGTTAAAGTGAATATGGGAAAGCCCAGCTTTAAAAGAAAAGATATACCAATGCAAGGCGACCCAAAAAGTGATGCCATAAATACATCTATTGTAGTTGATGGCAATGAATACAGAATTACATCTCTTTTGATGGGTGTTCCGCACACTATTTTGTTTGTTGACGATTTAGAAAAGGTAGACATTTATACTTTAGGACCTAAAATAGAAAAGCATGAGATATTTCCAAGGAAAACAAATGTCAATTTTGTTCAGGTGATTGACAAGAATAATATAAAAGTGAGAACTTGGGAAAGAGGTGCAGGGGCTACATTTGCATGCGGCACTGGTTCTTGTGCTTCTGTGATAGCAGCAAACTTAAATGGACTTACAGAAAGAAAAGCAAATGTCCACCTTTATTTTGGAATTCTTGAAATAGAGTGGCGAGAAGACGGTATAGTTTTTATGACAGGACCTGCCGAGGAGGTTTTTGTTGGGGAATATTTGGATTAAAGATTATTTTTAGAAATTACAAGACAAAAAGCTCCCTGTTCTTGGCTGTATGTAAGATATAAATAAAAGCTAATGCCAAGAAAGGGAGCTTTTCTATGTGTTAATATTGAACATATAAAGTATTCCTTTTTCTGCATCGTAGATTGCCAAATAAAAATCATATGAATAAAGGTTGTCAAGAATTTTAATATCAAGGTTTTCATAATCTATAAGCTTTGCTGTTAAAACCGACCTGTCACCAACTGCTCTCCAAAATCCTTTGGAAATTTTAGGAAGACAAACTTTTTTCGCAAATCCTATTCTTTCTAAAGTATTGCACGGTGAATCTTGTACTTTTCCGCCATACATAAGTATTTGATATGCAGGGTTTAAGGGTAGTTTTTTCCAATTTTTTTGTTTTGCGATATATGAAGTAAAACTTTTCCTTCCGTCAGTAGTAAAAACAAATTTATAAAGTTTCATGCCATCATTGTGAAAACTACCGTAGTCATCATACATTTTTTCTGACACAGTACCTTTTGGAAGTCTTATGTTAAAAGTTTTTTCAAATTCTTTCACACCACTGTCTTGCAAAGATAGAAGTTTAAATGAGAAGACAGTGATTAGAAAGATGGTTAGAAATAAACCCAAAATAATTGTTGAAAAAATAAAAAATTTTTTCATAATTTGTTCACCTACTGTTCTGATAAAGTTATTATTACACTAATAGGATGTAACACATGTGTTTGCTGACATAGCCAAGCCCAATTATTAACAATATTAGTAAAAAGATCATTGTAATTATTATCATATGCAAAATCAAATGTATCTAAAATTGTTATAGTATAAATGGACAGTAATCCTTTACTTGATTTAATATTTACTTTGTGTAGTGCATAAAATAAATCTGCGTTATCGCTTTTGCTAAATGTGATTGAATTTGGTATTTTACTGTCAGACTTTAGTTTTGAAATATAATCTTTGTATACTGATATTGTTCTAATTTTATTTATGAATAAACCTTCACCACATTCGGAGTATGGAATATTTTTTACGGAAAATTCGACAAGAGTAGCTGCACACGGATAACCGTAGTTTCTTGCAATTTGTGCTGCGGCAAGCCATGCTAATTGAATAGAATTATACTGTTCTACAGAGACAGTTTGAAGAATTGAGGTTTGACTCGTTTTTGAGTTAGAATAGGATGTAGCAATGTTATTTATAAAATTATTTAGTTCTTCATTTGACATTTTTTCAAAGACTTCGTGTGCATTCTCATAAGTTATTTGAAAATTTCCTTCTGACTCTGCGAATACTTTTGATGGCAAGAAAAGTAGTGTAATTAAGGTTAGGCAAATAATTATGACTAGTGTTTGGAAACGCCTATTATTCATTATTAATCATCCTCCAGTGATAAGTTTTATTCATTACAGAAAGAAAAAAGAAAATTTTTAGCCAATTATTGGAAATAACATGGTTTATCATCTCCTTTTAATAAATAAAGTAACTATAACTAAATTGTATCAAAAAGACATAAAAAATTCAATAGTTTTTTCAATAGCTAATGTTTGGTAAAGTATAAATTTTGTTGTATTATAACAGATATATTCTTAAATGTTTTTTTGCAACATTTCTTTAACATTTATTAGTTCCTAAATTGCAATATTAAATGCAACACTTTTTTAAAATGAACTGGAAATTGTAATTTGATTAGGACAGCGACTGTGTATGATATTAGTTGCTAATATATGCCAGCTTACCTACAAGGAAACTGGAGCTGCCATATTGTGTTATATATTCTTCTATTTAGGTAGCTCATGCTTTTATCAGAAGCTTCTCTAACACCATCTTCTGCGAATTTTACAAATTCTTCTACTTCTAAAAGTTTATATTACCTCCCACACTTTGATCTGTTCTTCTCATATACTACCTCACCTGTCTCAGCAAAATATTTTTCATATGTGCTAAGATTTTTTTTATTTGAACTGTTGTACTTCTTTCCATCTCACGTAAAATTGTGCTTGGGTTTGTCCCTAATTTTCTTGCTATCTCTCTTATGCTAAACTTCAACTCTAAAAGCTTTTCTATCATTTCCTCTCTCTGCTTCACTTAAGTATTTAAATTTTCTTTTCTTTGTGGTATTATTATCATAGGCCATAGCTTCAAACCTTCTCTTGTGTATGGTTTTGTCTTTTTATACTGCCATCATACACAGTTTGAAGCTGTGGCTTTAATATTTTCTTCCCCCTGTTGCATTTAATTTTACAACAAACAGTTGAAGTAAACCTCTTCATTTTGATTGAATTTTTCTTATCTTGTGATATAATTTTAATATGGTTTTTATGGCTTTTTGCAAGGAAGGTGAATGTATTGAAAGTCTTCTATGTTAAGATTGAATACAAAGATGGAAGAAAGGTAGAAGATATCTTTCTTACAAACGCTAAGGCAAAAGAGATGTGTGATTTACTTTTAGGTGAGGACAAAGAGGGAGCTATCAAACTTGTTGAGACAAAGTGCAGAGAAGTGGATTTATAAATTTAATCTGTAAATCTTACAAGTCAATACAAATTTTTTAGGAGGTTTTAAAACACAATGGCAAAGATAATTTTAACCGTGTTGGAACTTCTTTTAGCAATTGCACTTATAATTGTTGTGCTTTTGCAGTCTGGCAAGAGTGCAGGACTTTCTGGTTCAATTGCAGGTGGAGCTGAAACATTTTTTGGAAAGTACAAGGGAAGAACTCTTGATGCTATGCTTGGAAGATACACATGGATAATTGCAGCAGCGTTCTTTGTTGTATCAATAGTTTTGTTCTTTGTAATAAAGTAAAACCTGAGGTTGAATGTCAACCTTGGGTTTTTATTTTAACCATAAATGTTCACAATATCTTACAAAACGCTAAATACAAAAGGAGGAAAGTTTTAAAAATGAGCATTACACGTGAAGTTGCGCTAGAAGAGCTCAAGAAGAGAATAAAGACACAGAATCTTTTCAAACATTGTCTGGCTTGCGAGGCTATCATGCGCGAGCTTGCATGCTATTTTGAACAGGATATGGACAAGTGGGGGATTTGTGGGCTTGTTCATGATATAGATTATGAAGATACCAAAAATGACCCTAATGCACACAGCTTAGTTGGTGCAAAAATTTTGGAGGATTTGGGGTTTGACAAGGACATTGTGTATGCTGTGAAGGTTCACAACGACGCACATGGTCTTCCAAGACTTTCACTTTTGGATAAAGCTCTTTACTGTGTTGACCCAACTTCAGGTTTTATTGTTGCAGGTGCGCTGATTCTACCATCAAAAAAACTTTCGGATGTGACAGTGCCGTTTTTATTAAACAGATTTAATGAAAAAAGCTTTGCAAAGGGTGCAAACAGAGAACAGATGAAAGCATGTTCTGAACTTGGACTTGAACTTGAAGAATTTTTGGGAATAGCCCTTAAAGCTATGCAAAAAATATCTAATGATCTTGGATTGTAAATTTAGAAAAAGGATGTGATAGTCCTGTGAAAAAAATTAAATTTGAAGAGAAAAAACAGGAGGTTTTAAATCTTTTTCAGGAAGAAAGTTATCATCCCATGACCTTTTCAGAAATCCTTGAGATTTTGAACTGGCAAGAAAAAGATGAAAAGCTTCTCAGAAAGATATTAGAAGAATTAGAACAAGAGGGCAAGATTGTAAAGACGAAGCGTGGCAGGTTCGGTCTTGCCGAAGAGATGAACTTGTTTGCTGGAGTGCTTGAGGTAAATCCGCGCGGCTATGGTTTTCTGATTCCTGACAATCCAAATGTTCCAGATATTTATATTTCACCTGAGAACATGAATGGTGCTATGCATGGAGACAGAGTGCTTGTCAAGGCACTTTCTGCTGTTCCTGTTGAGGGTAAAAAAATTGAAGGATATGTTGAGAGAATTTTACAAAGGGGTATTACAAAAGTTGTTGGAAGGTATGAGGATAGCAAAAACTTTGGTTTTGTTATTCCAGATGACCAGAGGATAACATATGATATCTATATTCCAAAGAGCAGTAAGAATAAAGCAAAGACAGGTCAGAAGGTTGTTGTTGAGATTACAAGGTATCCTGAAAAAAGAAGAAATCCTGAAGGGAAAATTGTTGAGATTTTGGGGTATGAAAATGCCAAAGGTGTTGACATTCTCTCAATAATCAAGAAATATGAACTTGACGAGGAATTTCCAAAAGAGGTACTAAAAGAAGTTGAGAATATTCCAGATGAAGTGACAGAAGAGGATTTAGAAGGAAGGGTTGACCTTCGCAACTTAACAATCTTTACAATTGATGGCGAGGACGCAAAAGACTTTGATGATGCAGTATCTATCCAAAAACTTCCAAATGGGAACTATCTTTTGGGTGTTCACATTGCTGATGTAAGCCACTATGTAAAACCAAACACCCATCTTGACAAGGAAGCCTACAAGCGTGGAACATCTGTATATCTTGTTGACAGAGTTATACCAATGCTTCCGTTTAAGCTTTCAAATGGTATCTGTTCACTTAACCCCAATGTTGACAGATTGACGTTTTCAGTTATGATGGAGATTGATAAGCAAGGAAATGTTGTAAAACATGATATATTTGAAAGTGTTATAAGAAGCAAAGAGAGAATGACCTATACAAATGTTACAAAGATTCTCAAAGAAGAGGACAAGGAGCTTTTGAAAAGGTATGAACATATAAGGGAAGACTTAGAGCTTATGCGCGAGCTTGCACTTATCCTGCGAGAAAAGAGAATGAAAAGAGGGGCTTTGGACTTTGATTTTGACGAGACAAAAGTCATACTGGACAAAAACGGCAAACCTATAGATGTTGTTCGATATGAGCTTACAATCTCTAATAAAATAATTGAAGAGTTTATGTTGATTTGTAATGAAACAGTTGCAAATCATTTTTACTGGTTAAATGTTCCGTTTTTGTACAGGGTTCATGAAGAACCTGATATTGAAAAGATTTATCAATTTGCAGAGTTCATATACAATATGGGATATGTTTTAAAAGGTATATCAAATAAGGTTCATCCCAAAGCTTTACAGGCAGTTTTAGAGCAAAGCCGTGGAACACCAGAAGAAAGGGTCATTCATACTTTGTGTTTGAGGTCGCTAAAAAAAGCCAGATACTGTGAAGAAAATCTTGGGCACTTTGGTCTTTCGACAGAATACTATTGTCACTTTACCTCTCCAATTAGAAGGTATCCTGACCTTGTCATCCACAGAATTATGAAAGATGTATTAAAAGGTAAAATGACAGAAAAGAAGGCTCAAAAATTAAAACTTAAAATGCCAGAGATTGCAAAGTGGACGTCACAGAGAGAAAGAGTTGCAGAAGAAGCAGAAAGAGAAACAATTGACCTCAAGAAGGTTGAATTTATGCAGGACAAGATTGGTCAGGTCTTTGAAGGAATTATTTCGAATGTCACGCCTTTTGGATTTTTTGTTGAACTTGAAAATACAATCGAAGGCTTGGTAAGAGTCAGCTCTTTAGAAGATGATTATTATGTCTTTAATGAAAAAACTTATCAGCTAATAGGCGAGAAGTCCAAAAAGGTATACAAGATAGGTGACAAGGTAAAAGTAATGCTCATTGACGCCAATGTCCCGCTAAGACAAATTGAGTTTTCTGTTGTTGAAAAACTCAAAATGTAGAAAAAAGGGTGATAAGTATGCACATAGCACTTTACAGGAAATACAGGCCCAAAGTGTTTGAAGATGTTGTTGCACAAGAGCACATAACAAGGACTTTAAAAAATCAAATAAAACAGGACAAAGTAGCTCACGCATACATCTTTTGCGGCCCGAGAGGCACTGGCAAGACAACAACTGCAAAAATAATGTCAAGAGCTGTGAACTGTTTGAATCCCAAGGATGGGAATCCGTGCAACGAATGTGAGATATGCAGAAGCATCTTGGATGAAAAGACGCTTGATGTTTTGGAGATTGACGCTGCATCAAACACAAGTGTAAATGATGTGAGACAAATCAGGGACGAGGTCAGGTACCCACCTTCTGTTTGCAAAAAGAAGGTATATATAATAGACGAGGTGCACATGCTCTCAACAGGGGCTTTCAACGCGCTTTTAAAAACCCTTGAAGAACCTCCCGAACATGCACTTTTTATTCTGGCAACCACAGATATTCAGAAAGTACCTGCAACCATTCTTTCAAGATGTCAGAGGTTTGATTTTAAAAGGATTTCTGTAAAGGACATATATGAAAGGCTCAAAAAGATTGTTCAGATGGAAAATATTTCGATTGACGATAATGCCCTCTATTTGATTTCGCAAAAGGCAGAAGGTGCTCTGAGGGATGCTTTGACCATATTAGAAAGGTGTATAAATACATCTGATGAACATATAACCTACAAGTTTGTTGCAAATCTTTTAGGTGTTACATCAACCGAGATAGTGAAAGAATATATTGCTGCTATTGTAGAAAATGATTCAAACAAAGGACTTAAAGTCGTAAATAGACTTTGGGATGAAGGAATGGATGTAAATACTTTTTTAGAAGAAGCTGTGAAGCTTTTGAGAAGTGCACTTATTTTGCGACTTGGCGCAAAAGATGTTTTAGTTGACATGCTTGAAAGTGATAAAGATTTTGTCATTAATATATCAAACCTTGTTGATTCAAACAGACTTGTTTCAATTATAAAGATGCTTATTGACACCGCCAACCAGATACGCTGGACAAGGTTTCCAAAGGTTTTGCTTGAAATAAACACAATAAAGCTTTGCGACAGCCAGTTTGACACCTCATTTGAAACGCTCATTGAAAGAGTTCGAAAACTTGAGACAAAACTTTCTCAGCTTGCTGAAAATCCCAAGGCTTTTGAAGCTTTAAAGTTTGAAAAAGCTCAATCTACAAAACAAGAGCAAAAGACAGTAAATATAGCTGAAAAAAGTGCATCAAGTGTGGACAGCAATGCATCTTTTTCATTGTCTGAGATTTTGAGCAGGTGGCAGGAAATAAAAGAGGCTATCAAAGAAGAAAAGCCGGGACTTTCGCATGTTCTTCAAAATGCCAGCCTGAGGTTAGAAAATGGTGTGAAGGTGTGTTTTAAGCAGGAAGATAGTGTGTTTGCAGAGGTTTTGAGCAGAAACATGGAGTATTTTAAGTCAGTTCTAAAGAGGATTGTGGGGTATGAAGGTGAAGTCATTGTTGATGTTGAAAAGCAAGAGCCATTTAAAGAAAATACTGTGTCTGACCAGGAAATAATAAACAAGCTTAAGGACATCTTCCCTGACACAGAGATTACTATAAAAGAGTGAAAGGAAGAAAAAATATGAACAACAATATTTACATCATCTACGGTAAAGATGCTAAATCTATGACAAAACAGCTTCTTGAGTATGCCGATGTGAAAAAATATATTCCTCTGGGGAGCAAAATTGCTATAAAGCCCAACTTGGTTGTTGCAAAGCCGTATACCTCAGGTGCTACAACAAATCCACATATTGTTGAAGGAATCATAGAGTACTTGAGTGAAAATGGGTTTGAAAACATTGCAATTTTAGAGGGTGCATGGCTTGGCGCTTCTACAAAAAGGGCGTTTGAAGTTTGTGGGTATACTGAGATTGCAAAGAAGTATAATGTAAAGCTCATTGACACGAAAGATGATAAGCCTTTGAAGATAAATGTTGATGGATTTGAACTGAACATTTGTAGCCAGGTCTATAGCTACGATTTTTTAATAAACGTTCCGCTTTTGAAAGGGCACTGCCAGACACAACTTACCTGTGCTTTGAAAAATCTCAAAGGGCTTATTCCTGACAGTGAAAAGAGAAGGTTTCACACACTTGGTCTTCACAAACCAATTGCCTACTTGAACAAAGCAATAAAGACACATATAATAGTGGTGGACAGTATTATGCCAGACCCTGACTTTGAAGAGGGAGGAAATCCTGTTGAGAAGGATTTTATAGCCCTTGGCTTTGACCCGGTTCTGATTGACAGCTTTGCTGCCGAGCATTTGGGATACAACCCATATGACATTGAATACATAAGATTAGCAGAAAAATTAGGTATTGGGAAAGCAGGTGAGTATAATCTCATAGAAATAAATTCTGATAAAAAACCTACAGGAGTTTCAAAAAGGTCTTCAATTGTTTCAAGATACACAAAATATATTGAAGAAAAAGACGCATGTTCTGTATGTTATGCAAACCTCATAAGTGCTCTTATGAGGTTAGACGAGCAGGGGATTTTAAAAAGACTTTCGAAAAAACTCTACATTGGACAAGGCTATAAAGGGAAAGTTATGGATGGAATAGGAATTGGGAGCTGTACAAGCGATTTTAATATATGCAAACAGGGATGTCCTCCAAAGTCAAACGAGATTGTTGAATTTTTAAAACAGAATTTATAGTAAATACTCATACTCAAGGGCACATGCATGTAATAGAAGATGTATGTGTCCTTTTTGTTTAAAAAATAGAAAGGGACTTTTCAACAACCAGAGACACTTGGGAAATAACATATCCACAGAGTTATCCACATTATCCACAGCTTATTTTTAAACAGAATGGATATTTGCTTATTGTGAATTGTGGATAATTTTGTGGAAAAAATTTTTGTGTAAATAAGTCGAAATTGGTGGTATATATATAATATCAAAACAAAACTTTCTACATAGAAAGGATGGTCAATATGATGAACTTTATTATCAGTGGTAAAAACATAGAAGTAACTGATGCACTAAAAGAGAGGGTTGAAAAAAAACTTTCAAAACTTGAGAGGTATATAAAACTAAATACAGATGTTCATGTAACTTTGAGTGTTGAAAAGATTTCACATATAGTTGAAGTGACAATACCGTTTCATGGAATGATTTTGAGAGCTGAAGAGAGAAGCAACGATATGTACAGTGCCATAGATTTGGTAGTTGACACCTTGGAAAGACAAATTAGAAAGTTCAAAACAAAGATAGCAAAAAGGGCAAAAGACGCAGAGTCTTTGCGATACATGACATTTGAATTGGAAGAACCTGAAAAAGAGGTTCAAGAAGAAAATAGTGAGTTTAAAATTGCTAAAACAAAGAGGTTTCCAATAAAGCCAATGAGTGTTGAAGAGGCTATTTTGCAAATGAATTTGCTTGGTCACAACTTCTTTGTATTCTTAAATCAGGACACAGATAAGGTGAACGTGGTATATAAAAGAAACGACGGCGCGTATGGTTTAATTGAACCTGAATATTAAAAGTTTTTTAACAAAAGAAAAAAATTTAGAGCATCACTGCCCCCGCTCAAAGACGTTTTGTCTTTGAGCGGATTTTTGTTTGAATATGCATTCAAGAAGTGATAAAATAATTATTTGAAATGTCCAAAAAATTTTCAAAAATCGAGGGTGGAAAAATGTTAAAGATAATTGAAAAGCTTATAGGTAGCTACAGTGAAAGAGAGATAAAAAAAATCTTGCCAATAGTTGACAAAATAGAGTCGCTTGCACCAGAGTATGAAAGATTAACAGATGCAGAGCTGAGGCAAAAGACAGATATATTCAAACAGAGGCTAAAAAACGGCGAAACTTTGGACGATATCCTGCCAGAAGCATTTGCAGCTGTGCGAGAGGCTGCTTGGCGAACGCTCAGGATGCGCCATTTTAGAGTGCAGCTTATAGGTGGAATAGTTTTGCACCAGGGCAGGATTGCAGAGATGAAAACTGGTGAAGGTAAAACCCTTGTGGCAACTCTACCTGCGTACTTGAACGCTTTGGAGGGCAAGGGTGTTCATATAGTAACTGTCAATGACTACTTGGCAAAAAGAGACGCTGAGTGGATGGGACCTATTTACAATTTCTTGGGGCTTTCTGTTGGTGTTATAGTCCATGGACTTAGTCATGAAGAGAGGAAAAAAGCATACAACTGTGATATTACCTATGGTACAAATAACGAGTTTGGGTTTGATTACTTGCGAGACAACATGGCAATTTACAAAGAAGAACTTGTGCAAAGAGAGTTAAACTATGCAATAATCGATGAGGTTGACTCAATCTTGATTGATGAGGCAAGAACGCCTCTTATCATCTCAGGTCCTGCTGAGAAATCAACAGACCTTTACAAAAGAGCTGACAATTTTGTAAGAAGACTAAAACCTCTTTATTATAACAGTGATGATGACAAACAAATGCCTGATACAAACGGCTATGACTATATAGTAAACGAGAAAAGACACACAGTTTCGCTCACAGAAGAGGGTATCAAGAAGGCCGAGAAATATTTTGGTGTTACAAACTTAGCTGACCCAGAAAATGCAACGCTTCATCATCACATTATCCAGGCATTGAAAGCCCATGCTCTTATGAAAAGAGATAGGGACTATGTTGTAAAAGATGGGCAGGTAATAATTGTTGATGAGTTCACAGGAAGATTGATGTACGGACGAAGGTTTTCGGAGGGGCTTCACCAAGCAATAGAGGCAAAAGAAGGTGTGAGGATAGAAAGAGAGAGCAAAACTTTAGCAACAATAACTTTTCAGAACTATTTCAGGCTTTACAAAAAACTTGCTGGTATGACAGGTACTGCAAAAACTGAAGAGCAGGAGTTCAGAGAGATTTACAAGCTTGATGTTATAGAAATTCCAACTCATAAACCAATGATAAGAATTGACCATCCAGACAAGGTTTACAAGACAGAAAAGGCAAAGTTTGAAGCAATTGTTCAGGAGATTGTTGAGACTCATAAGAAAGGCCAGCCTGTTTTGGTTGGTACAGTGTCAATTGAGAAGTCTGAGATGCTGAGCGAGATGCTCAAAAAACATGGTATAAAACATGAAGTTTTAAATGCGAAACATCATGAAAAAGAGGCAATGATAATTGCAAAGGCTGGTCAAAGAGGTGCTGTAACAATTGCAACCAACATGGCAGGCCGTGGAACAGACATTGTTTTGGGCGAGGGTGTTGCTGAGCTTGGTGGACTCAAAGTAATCGGCACAGAAAGACATGAGAGCAGGCGAATAGACAACCAGCTTCGTGGAAGAGCCGGCCGTCAGGGTGACCCTGGTGAATCAAGGTTCTATGTATCATTGGAAGACGATTTAATGAGACTTTTTGGTTCAGAGAGGATTAAAAATCTTGTTGAATCGCTGGGCTTGCCTGATGACCAGCCAATTGAACATAAGATCTTGTCTGATGCAATTGAAAAGGCACAAAAGAGGGTTGAGGCACGAAACTTCGAGATACGAAAACATCTTTTGCAGTTTGACGATGTTTTGAACAAGCAAAGAGAGATAATATACTCACAAAGGCGCAAGGTTTTAGAAGGCGAGAACTTAAGGGATTCTATCCTTGGCATGATAGATGAGCTTGTGGACTACAAGATAAAAATTTACACAGGCGAAAGTCCTCACCCTGAAGACTGGGATATAAAAGGTCTTTTGCAGGATTTGAAGTTTATATTCTTGGATAGTGAGCTTTCTGAGCAGGATGCAAAAAATATGACAAAACAGGAGCTGAAAGAAAAGCTCATCTCAATTGCAAAAGAAAAATATGAGAAGAAAGAACAAGAAATTGGCGAGCTTATGCGTGAGCTTGAAAGGGTTGTGCTTTTGCGAGTTGTTGACATGCACTGGATGGAGCATATAGATGCTGTTGAGCAGCTGAGAGAAGGTATATCGCTTCGTGCGATTGGTCAAAAAGACCCAATAGTTGAGTTCAGGTTCGAAGCGTTTGAGATGTTTGATGAGATGATAAAGAGAATTCAGGAGGACACAATAAAGATTATACTTCATGCAAATGTTGAAAATATGCCTCAGAGAGAAAGAGTTGCAAAAGAAATGTATGAAAATGCGCCATCAGACACGCCTGTAAGAAAACCTGTTGTAAAAACACAGAAGGTTGGGAGAAACGATCCATGTCCTTGCGGTAGCGGCAAAAAATACAAAAAATGCTGTGGCGCAGTTTAATTCATAAATATATCTTATAGGAAGGAGTGGTCTTAAAGTATGCTAATGCTTGAAGAAATTTTGCAAAGACTTGAAAAGGCAGAAGAAGATTTAAAAGAAATGAGGGTTTCTCTTTGACATTGATGGGCTGGAAAGTGAACTGAAATCCTTAGAGAATGAGACATCAAAACCTGAGTTCTGGCAAGACATAGAAAATTCCCAAAAAGTTTTGCAGAAGATAAAGAGAATAAAAGATAAAATAGAAAGATTCCAAAAGTTATACTCTCAATGGGAGGATTTAAAAGTCTTGACAGAGCTCAGTATAGAAGAAGGCAACCACGAGATGTCAGAAGAACTTGAAAAAGAGCTCATTAGCCTCGAAAGAAAAATAGATGAATTTAAGATAGAAATTCTTTTAAACGGTCCATATGACAAAAATAATGCAATATTATCAATCCATGCTGGTGCAGGTGGCACAGAAGCTCAGGACTGGGCAGAGATGTTACTTAGGATGTACACGCGCTGGGCTGCAAAAAAAGGTTACAAGGTTGAAACTTTAGACATTCTGCCCGGTGAAGAGGCAGGTATTAAAAATGTCACCATTCGAATAGTTGGTGAAAATGCTTATGGGTATTTAAAAGCTGAGAAAGGAGTTCACAGGCTTGTGAGGATATCACCTTTTGATGCGGCTGGAAGAAGACATACCTCCTTTGCAGCGGTTGAGGTCCTGCCCGAGGTTGAAGATGATACAGACATTGAGATAAAGGAAGAGGACCTTGAGATAGACACATACAGATCATCTGGTGCAGGTGGTCAGCATGTTAACAAAACAGAGTCAGCTGTCAGAATAAAGCATATTCCAACAGGTATTGTAGTTACATGCCAGAATGAGAGATCTCAACATAAAAATAGAGAGATTGCTCTTAAAATCTTAAAAGCAAAACTTTTAGAACTCAAAGAAAAGGAAAGAAGAGAGAAGATCCAAAAACTTAAAGGTGAACAAACAGAGATTGGCTGGGGCAACCAAATTAGGTCATATGTATTTTGTCCGTACACTTTGGTAAAAGACCACAGGACAGAAGCAGAAGTAGGGAATGTTGAGGCAGTAATGGACGGTGAGATAGATGTCTTCATAAATGCGTACCTCAAGAAATTTAGAAACGAGGAGGATGTTGCGTGAAACAGTATGTAATTTTCAATGTAGGTGATTACAGCTTTGGGGTTGACATACTTGAGATTGTTGAGATTATAAAGCCAAACAAGATTGTAAAGGTACCAAGTATGCCCCAGTATGTTGAAGGGATTATTGATGTAAGAGGCACATCTGTTCCGGTTTACAACCTTGCAAAGCGTCTGGAGATTGAGTCGAAAGCAGAGACGCAAAAAATTATTATTGTTGAGCTTTCCAAGTTCCAGCTTGGATTTTTGGTTGATGATGTCTCTGAGATACTCAAAATCGAAGATGACAAAATTGAAAAGGCAAATGAGAGCATCAGGGGAATCAAGCGAAAATTCATTGACTCAATTGCGCGTGTGGGAGATGACATGATTATCATTCTTGACCTTAAAAATGTGCTTACAATTGAAGAGGAAGAACAAATATCTGATATGCTGACAGATAAAAATCAATAAGATTTTTTTGAATATTAGGGGCTTTTTTTAAACATAAATTTTCTTGGAAAGCCCCTTTTTGTTTGCAAAAAACATGATATTTTTTATCAGAATAAAAAAATAAATAATTGAAAACTGTATACAGGTATACTAAAATAAATTTCAAAATAAGAGCAAGGGGTGAAATTTAAATATGACAAAACCGATGACAATGTCACAAAAGATTTTGGCATACCACGCAGGAAAAGAATATGTTGAACCAGGAGACTTGATTTTTGCAAATGTTGACCTTGTTTTGGGGAATGACGTTACAACACCTGTTGCTATAAAGGAGTTTGAAAAGATAGGGATTGACAGGGTTTTTGACAAAGATAAAATTGCAATAGTTCCAGACCATTTTACTCCAAACAAAGACATAAAGTCTGCTCAGCAGTGCAAGATGGTTCGCGAGTTTGCTAAAAAGTATGAGATTACAAATTATTTTGAAGTTGGCGAGATGGGCATTGAACATGCACTCTTGCCAGAAAAAGGACTTGTTGTGCCGGGTGATTTGGTAATTGGTGCAGATTCGCATACTTGCACATATGGTGCACTTGGTGCTTTTTCAACAGGAATTGGTTCTACTGACATGGCATGTGCAATGGCAACAGGAAAGTGTTGGTTCAAAGTTCCAGAGGCCATTAAATTTATTCTCTACGGCAAAAAAACTGGCTGGACATCGGGAAAAGATATCATCCTTCACATTATTGGTATGATAGGTGTTGATGGTGCACTTTACAAGTCAATGGAATACACGGGAGAAGGTTTAAAATCACTTTCAATGGATGACAGGTTCACCATTGCTAACATGGCAATTGAAGCAGGTGCGAAAAATGGCATATTTGAGGTTGATGAAAAGACAATAGAGTATGTAAAACAGCACTCTACAAAGCCTTATAAGATATTCAAGGCAGACGAGGATGCAGAGTATTCACAGGTCTTTGAGATTGATATTTCAAAAATTAGACCCACAGTTGCCTTTCCACATCTTCCAGAGAATACAAAGACGATTGATGAGATAACAGAAAAGATTTATATTGACCAGGTTGTGATTGGTTCTTGCACAAATGGCAGAATTGAAGACTTGAGGATTGCAGCAAAGATCTTAAAAGGAAGAAAAGTTAAAAAAGGTCTCAGATGTATTATATTCCCTACAACACAGAATATATACAAGCAGGCATTAAAAGAGGGACTCATTGAGATATTCATTGACGCTGGATGTGTTGTTTCAACACCAACTTGTGGTCCATGTCTTGGTGGACACATGGGAATTTTGGCAGATGGTGAGAAAGCTTTGGCAACAACAAATAGGAACTTTGTTGGCAGAATGGGTCATCCAAACAGTGAAGTGTATCTTTCATCGCCTGCAATTGCAGCTGCATCAGCAGTTTTGGGTTATATTGGTTCACCTGAAGAGCTTGGAATGAAAGGGGATGATGAATAGATGATTTTTAAAGGAAAAGCTCATAAATATTATGATAATATTGATACAGACGTAATTATTCCTGCAAGGTATCTTAACACATCTGACCCAAATGAGCTTGCAAAGCATTGTTTAGAGGATTTGGATAAAGAGTTTGTGAACAAGGTTCAAAAAGGTGACATTTTAGTTGCTGGGAAAAACTTTGGATGTGGATCTTCAAGGGAACATGCACCAATTGCAATAAAGGCATGTGGAGTTTCTTGTGTCGTTGCAAAGTCATTTGCAAGAATTTTCTATCGAAATGCAATAAATATTGGTCTTCCAATTGTTGAGTGTGAAGAGGCAGTAGATGGTATAGAAGCTGGAGATGAGGTTGAGGTTGACCTTGTAAATGGAATAATTAAAAATCTAACAAAAGGTAAAGAGTTTAAAGCAAAACCCTTTCCAGAGTTTATGCAAAATATAATGAAAGCAGGCGGACTTATAGAGTTTGTAAAAGGAGAGTTGAAAAAAGATGCATAGGATAGCTGTAATTCCTGGAGATGGAATAGGTCCTGAAGTAATTGAACAAGCACTAATTGTTCTTGATAAAGTATCTTCAAAGTTTAGTATGAAGTTTGAATATATATTCATTGATGCTGGCGGATGTGCAATTGACAAGTATGGTGTGCCAATTAGAGAGGAAGATTTAGAACTTGTTAAAAAATGTGAGGCAACATTATTGGGTGCTGTTGGTGGACCAAAATGGGATGGACTTCCCGGAAATTTGAGACCTGAACAGGCGCTTTTGAAGCTCAGAGGAGGACTAAAAGTTTATGCAAACCTGAGGCCTGCTGTGCTGTATGATGAGCTAAAGGATTCATCCCCGCTCAAAAAGGAGATTGTAGACAAGGGCATTGATATCCTGGTTGTAAGAGAGCTAATTGGTGGTATGTACTTTGGTCCAAAGGGAAGAGAAGAAAAAGATGGCGATGAAGTGGCTTATGACACAGAGGTGTATTCAAAAAGTGAAGTTAGAAGAATTGCAAAGGTTGCGTTTGAAGCTGCCAGAAAGAGAAAGAAAAAAGTAACCTCTGTTGACAAGGCAAACATATTAGAATCATCAAGGCTCTGGAGAGAAACTGTTGAAGAGGTTGCAAAAGATTATCCGGATGTGGAGCTAAATCACATGTATGTTGACAATGCGTCAATGCAGCTTGTAAAAGACCCATCACAGTTTGATGTTATACTTACCTCTAATATGTTTGGGGATATTTTGTCAGATGAAGCATCAATGATTGTAGGGTCAATTGGGATGCTTGCTTCTGCATCGCTTGGTGATAATAAGGTTGGTCTTTATGAACCAATTCACGGAACTGCTCCGGATATTGCAGGGCAAGATTTGGCAAACCCGATTGCAACAATTTTGTCTGCTGCGATGATGCTGCGCTACAGCTTTGACATGGAAGATGCTGCAAAGGCTGTAGAAAATGCAGTAAAGATTGCTCTAAAAGAAGGATACAGAACAAGAGATATCTACACAGAAAATTGTAAGCTTGTTGGAACAAAGCAGATGGGAAAAATCATTTGTGAAAATATCTAAAAGCTGCAGAAAATTTTCTGCAGCTTTTTTGTGTTTAAATTCTTTTTAAAGTAAGGTAAAATATAAACATAAAGCATTTTTTAAATAAACCATACACTGGAGGGGTTTTTGAAATGAAGTACAGACCCTTTGGGAAAACAGACTTTATGGTGTCTGCTCTTGGATTTGGTGCAATGAGGTTACCAATCTTAGATGGTGACTATTCGAAGATTGACGAAGAAAAAGCAATTGAAATGCTGCATTTTGCAATCGACAATGGAATCAATTACATTGACACAGCGTATGTATATCATGGTGGTAACAGTGAAGTTTTGGTCGGTAAAGCTTTGAAAGGAGGATATAGAGAAAAGGTTAAGATTGCAACAAAACTTCCTGTCTGGCAGGTAAATAATTTTGATGATGCTGATAGGATTTTGGATGAGCAGCTAAAAAGACTTGATACAAGCTACATTGACTTTTATCTTTTGCATGCTCTTAACAAAGACCACTGGAAGAAGTTAAAAGAGATGAATATCTTCAAGTGGATTGAAAAAGTGCTTCTTGAGGGTAAAATAAAATATATTGGGTTTTCGTTCCATGACGATGTAGCTACATTCAAAGATATTGTTGATAGCTACAACTGGACCTTCTGCCAAATACAGTACAATATCCTCAACCGAAACTATCAGGCAGGGGAAGAGGGGCTCAAATACGCAGCTGCAAAAGGAATGGCAGTTGTTATCATGGAACCGCTTTTGGGTGGGAGACTTGCAAAAGAGCCGCCTCAAGAGATAAAACAGCTTTGGGAAAAAGCACCTATCAAAAGAACACCTGTTGAGTGGGCACTTTCATGGCTCTGGAACCAAAAAGAGGTGTCAGTTGTGCTAAGCGGTATGAGTACGCTCGATCAGGTAAAAGAAAATATTGAATATGCAAGTAAATATGAAGTGGGAAGTTTAACTGACGAGGAACTTGAGCTTGTTGAAAAGGTTGCGCAAAAGTATAATGAGCTGAGAAAAGTCAACTGTACAGAGTGCAAATACTGTATGCCATGCCCACAGGGAATTGATATTCCTTGGAATTTTAGCATTTACAATCAGGCAAGCATGTATAACATGTTTGAAGAAATGAAGAATGACTATTTAAAAAAGGAAAAAGAGAGAGCTGAAAACTGTATAGAATGTGGCGTATGTGAAACAAAATGTCCACAAAATCTCCCAATTAGAGATCTTTTAAAAGAGGTTGCAGCTTATTTTTCGAAATAAAAATAGGTTATTTACTTTGAAATGCATTTTGTGATAAAATACTGCATGTTGTGGGAAGATAAAAATTCTTTCTTCCCTTGCTCCCAAAAAGAGCGTTGGGGGCCTTTAAGTCTATAAGGGAGGTGAAAGCTGTGGTTGAGAGAAAGTATGAAACAGTATTTATAATAAGCCCCACACTGGACGATGAGGCAAGAAATAGCCTTATCGAAAAGTTCAAAAACCTTATCTCAAGCAATGGACAGCTTTTAAATGTTGAAGAGTGGGGAAAAAGAAGGCTTGCTTACAAGATTGACAAGCACGCAGAAGGGTATTATGTGCTGATGCAATTTATAAGCAAGCCTGAGTTCCCACGCGAGCTTGAGAGGGTTTACAGAATTACAGATGGGGTTATCAGGTTCTTGATTGTAAAGCTTGAAAAATAAGAGGGGGCGGCTTTTTTGAATAAGGTTATTTTGATGGGTCGCTTAACTCGCGACCCTGAGTTTAGGCTTACTGCCAACAATACCCCCGTTGCAAACTTCACGCTTGCTGTCAACAGACGTTTTAAACGCGAAAATGACCAGGATGCAGATTTTATTCCTATTGTTGCATGGAGCAGGCTTGCCGAGTTTTCAAAAAACTATCTCAAAAAAGGAAGGCAAGTTGTGGTAATAGGAAGACTTCAGCTTCGCACGTGGGATGATGAGGCAAATAGACGTCACTATATCACTGAGGTTGTGGCGGAAGAGATTTATTTTGCAGAACCAAAACCTAAGGATGTACCTGTTGACAGCGAAGCAGAGGTAAAAGAAGACATTATTTTGCCTGACTTAGATGAAGAGGCAATTGAAAGCGAACTTGAAAACTTTTTTGAAGAGGATGTAAAGATTCCATCAAAAAACAACAATGACGTTGATGATGGTATTGAAGACGACCTGCCATTTTAGATAAAGAGGAAATTTAAGAAAAAAGGAGGGAAAAGGTTTGAACAACAATCAAAATCTGCAGCAAGCTCAAGCTACTCAAACAATGGAAAGAGTTAGCTCAAGACAGAAAAAGAAAAAGAGAGTATGTTCATTCTGTGTTGAGAGAATATATGAGATAGATTACAAAGATGTAAACAGGCTCAAGAAATTCCTTACAGAAAGAGGCAAAATAATGCCAAGAAGAACAACTGGCAACTGTGCAAGACATCAAAGACAGCTAACACGAGCTATCAAGCGCGCAAGAATCTTAGCACTTTTGCCGTTTATAGTTGAATAAGTTCCTTTTATAAAAAGAATATAAATAAACCTCCTTCTATAGTGATAAAATTAGAAGGAGGTTTTATTTTTGTGTGGTTTTATTTAATATTTATTGATATTTGAAATGTTTTTGTGTAAAATTTTTATTAAATAAAGCCAAAATCAATCTAATAAATGTGAAAGGGGAAGCATACAATGAATGAGAGTATAAAATTGAGTTCCCTTTTTGATGAAATCAACAATCCTCCAGCTACTGCCAGTATAATTCATTGGTGGATTTTTTCTGATGAGATGAACGAGAACAGAATAAATGTTGAGCTTGATTATATTTCAAATCTTGGCTTTAAGCAAGTATTAATTGCAGCAGGACACAATGTTTCGCCTAAATATTTATCACATGACTGGTTTGAAATAGTAAAATTTGCGGTTGTTCAAGCTAAAAAAAGAGGAATTAAAGTGTGGATTGCGGATGAAGGGACATATCCAAGTGGCTTTGCTGGCGAAACTTTTAATAAGAAATATCCTCACAAAAGGATGAAGGCTATTATTGTTGAAAAGGAATTTGTTATTGAAGATAATTTATGTAGAATTGAACCTCACTCTGGTACAATCGGGATTTTGGCCAAAGACATGAACCAAAATAAATACTTTGCTTTTGAAAAGCTTGAATTTAGTAGCGGATTTTTATACTTGCCCTATCATTCGACTTGGCAAATAAAAGTAATATCTTCAGCTTACAGGACATCTCCAACAAGATACGTTCACCATCCAACAGGTGCTAAAGATACTACATATTCGCTTTGTGATTATCTTGACTATGAAGCTGTCAAACTATTCATAAGTGAGGTATATGAAAAATACAAAGCTTATATAGGAGAAGAATTTGGAAAGACAATAATTGGATTTTTCGCTGACGAACCTGATTATTCTATTTCTGGACTACCATATACGGATAATATATTTGATATATTTTACAATGAAAAAGGATACGACGTTAAAAAGTACATACCGTATTTCTTTAAAGAGCAATTAGATGAAAAAATAAAAAGAGTAGAGGCAGATTACTGGGATGTATGGAGCAATATTTTTACAAATACTTTCTTTAAGCAGATCTACAAATGGTGTGAGGCAAATGGCCTCAAATTTGTAGTACATCTAAATCATGAAGATATGATAGAGCAGCTAATCAAATCTGAAGGACAGTTCTTTTCGCATATGAAGTATGTTCATATTCCAGCAATTGATGTTATTTGGAGACAAATATGGTATGACAAAAAAGCAATATTCCCTAAATACGCTTCTTCTGTTTCTCATATTAGAAATATTGCTCAAACCTTTTCAGAGAGTTTTGCAGTATATGGACGAGGTATATCAGTTGAGCAAATCAAATGGGTGGTTGATTACCAGTTTGCAATGGACATAAATCTATTTTTAACCTCAATCTTCAAGTATCTTTATGATCATCCGCAAAATTATTTTTTTCCGGAGGTAATCAAGTATATTAATACCATTTCATATCTTCTCTATGTAAGCACCCCTTGTACAAAGGTTCTGGTTTACTTTCCTACACCGGATCTTTGGGCAGGTGAAAATATATCTGCTTCAAAAGCAATTGAGATTGGCAATGCACTTTTAGAGAACCAGATTGATTTTGATTTTTTTGACCATTCTCTTTTAGAATATCTGGAAATTAAAAACCAGAGGATATATACTAACGATAGAAAAGAATACGACATTGTTATTCTTCCACCTATAAAGTATTTGCCGCAAGATCTGTTCAGATTTTTAAAGCTTTTCTCAAGCAAAGGAGGTAAGATTATTTTCTTCGAAAACTATCCTTTGTTTGTTTATAACAAAACCTTTACATCGTTTTTCCACTTTGTAGATAGAGAAATAGGTGTGGTTGTTGAAAGTATCGAGCAGCTTTCAAAAATGGTTGAAAAAGATATCACTGTTGTAGACAGCAAAGATGTTAGAGTTCTTCATAAAAGAATAGGTAACAGTCATCTGATTTTTCTCTTCAATGTTTCAGGTACTTCATTTTTGGGTAAGATAATATTAAAATTTTCTAAGAAAAATGTATATATATGGGATCCAATGCAGAATAAATTTTTAATGGTTTCAAATATCAAAAGCAATGGGAAAAACATACAATTAGAACTCTATATGCATCCATATCGGACTTTGGTTTTAATAGCAAGTGATGAGTATATAGATGGAATTCAAAAAATAGATTTGCTTGGAAGCTTACCGAGAACAGTCTCGGAATTAAACGATAACTGGGAAATTCATTTTGATAAAGATTTTGTTTTGTTTTCAGATTTAAAAGATTGGCAAAGCTTGGGCTTTGGTGACTATTCTGGCAGTGTAGTTTATAGAAAAATGTTTTCATTTTCTCATGTTGACTTTATTAAAAATAAACATCTTTTCCTCTATTGCCCCAATGTAAAGTATTTTGCAAAGGTTTGGTTAAATAAAAGATATCTTGGTGCAAGAGCTTATTCGCCGTTTATGTGGGATATAACAGAGGCATTGAAAATTGGTGAGAATGAACTTGTGATTGAAATTCAAAACACCCCTGCAGCAGCTCTACTTGGAACACAAGAAAAATTGGAAAAATTAAGAAAAGAGGCAGAGAAGAACTTTTATCTTTCTATTTCTCTAAAATTTGACATGGAAATGGTCCAATCAGGACTTCTACCTCCAGTTGCTATTGTTTCTTTAGAATGAATGTTTTAATACTCAATTTTTTATGCGAATCATCCTTTTTGGAAGAGAGGTGACTGCCTTTGGTTTTGTAAGTCTTTCCTTGTAGCAATATTTAGCTCACTTTAAAAGTTAAAAAATCTTTGTAGCTGTTCAAAAATAAAATAAAAAAATAGGTATTGACACAACAAAAACAAAGTATTAAAATAAAATTAAACCAAAAACAAAATTCAAATCTCCATATTAATACCGATAAAAATAATGGAAATCTGATGAAAAACAATATTATCAATGGACCAAAAAAGAAGGGAGAGAATGATTTAATGACAGCTACCACTTCTATATGGAAAAGACTGAAAAAAGACAAATGGCTGTATATCTTAGCTCTGCCTGGTATTTTGTACTTCATCATTTTTAGGTACATCCCAATGTTTGGTATAGTAGTCGCCTTTCAAGATTTTAATCCGTTTTTAGGGTTCTGGAAAAGTCCGTGGGTAGGTTTCGAACATTTTAAAACACTTTTCACCGACCCTGATTTTCCGATGCTGTTTAGAAATACACTATTAATTTCATTTTACAATATACTTTTCTATTTCCCTGTGCCAATTATTTTGGCGCTACTGATCAACGAGGTGCGAAATCAGGTTTATAAGAGAATTGTCCAGACGTGTGTTTATGTTCCTCACTTTGTATCAATGGTGGTCATAGCAAGTATTACATACGTGCTTCTCTCAAGTGAGACAGGGGTTATAAATAATATTCTGTATAGCTTAACAGGCAAAAAAATTGAATTTTTGACAGATCCAAGATGGTTCAGACCTCTTATAATAATTCAGAGCATATGGAAAGAAGCAGGATGGGGAACAATAATCTTCTTGGCAGCACTATCAAATGTTGACCCAACATTATATGAGGCTGCTATTGTGGATGGGGCAACGAGGTGGCAGCAGACGTGGCATATTACAATACCCTCAATTATGAGTACGGTAATCATACTTTTCATTTTGCGATTGGGACATCTTCTTGATACTGGCTTTGAACAGATATTTTTGATGAAAAATCCTATTAACAGGTCGGTAGCAGAAGTGTTTGACACATATGTTTATCAAGTAGGTGTTACCCAAGGAGCGTACAGTTACAGTACAGCGGTTGGTCTTTTTAAGTCTGTTGTTGGACTGATTTTGATTCAGGTTTCTAACTATCTGTCCAAGAAATTTACTGAAACTTCATTGTTCTAATCTTTATTCAAGAATTTGAGAGGTGTCAAAAATGAGACAGAATAAGACAGTAGCAAGTACTATTTTTGATGTTTTTAATCATATATTCCTTGGAATATGGGCAATAATAACCGTTTTACCTTTCCTATACGTCTTAGCTGCATCTTTTGCTCCAGATTCAGAAATAAAAACAAGGACATTCTTTATAATTCCTCATAATCCTACTCTTCTCACTTATAAATTTATTTTTGCTTCAAACTATTTTCTTCGTAGTATGCTCAATAGTGTGATTATCACAGTAGGAGGTACCTTGGTAAATCTGTTTTTCACATTTACAATGGCATATGCTCTTTCAAAAAAGCATTTTATAGGTAGAAGTATTGTTTTAAATGGTGTAATATTTACAATGCTTTTTGGTGGAGGAATGATTCCTACATATTTACTGGTAAAAAGTCTTGGCTTATTAAACTCCTACTGGGCACTGTGGTTGCCGGGGGCAATTAGTCCATTTAACTTCTTTGTTGTTAAAAACTTTTTCCAGGAAATGCCACAGGATTTAGAAGATGCAGCAAGAATTGACGGTTGTACAGAAGCTCAAGTGTTGTGGAAGATAATACTTCCTCTTTCAAAGCCTATTATTGCGACATTTGCTTTGTTCTATGGAGTGGGGCATTGGAATTCATGGTTTGGAGCACTTTTGTATATAAACGATGCTGAGAAATGGCCTGTGCAGCTAATTTTAAGGCAAATAGTAATGTTGTCAACCACGCTTGCTTCGGACCTAACACAATTTGATCCCAATTTCCAGCCTCCACAGGAGTCGCTAAAGATGGCGATAATTGTTGTGGCTACTCTGCCAATAATGCTTTTGTATCCATGGCTTCAGAAGTACTTCATAAAAGGTATGTTTATTGGTTCATTGAAGGAGTGATGTGAAGATGTAAAATGAAATGTTATAAACAAGAATATAAATCAAAATTCAAAAATTTTTTTCAAAAACAAAAAGCGGGAGGGAGTTAGTTTATGAGGAAAGTTAAGAAGATTTTGAGGTTATTTCTAGTTAGTATCTGTATTGCAGGTCTGTTGTTAACATCAATAGGAGTATTGGGTGCATCAAAATCAAAGTATTCGTTTAAACTCACAATTATGGCTCAGTATTTTGGGACAGAACCTGCGCCATCAAATAGTCCAGTAATTTTAAAAGCAGAAGAATATTTGAAAACAGATCTTGAGTTTACATGGGTACCTGCCGATGGTTACAATGACAAATTAAACATTATGTTAGCAAGTGGAAATCTTCCAATGGTAGTTTATGTACCAGGAAAAACTGCTTCTATAATTGGTGCATGTAAAGCAGGAGCATTCTGGGAACTTGGACCGTATATAAAGCAATATAAGAATTTAAAAGCAATCCCGGATATAGTTCTGTGGAACTCTTCCATTGATGGTAAAATATATGGTATTCCACGTTCAAGGACCTTGGGAAGAAATGGTATTGTTTATAGAAAAGACTGGGCTAAAAATGTTGGTATCACTAAGCTTGAAACTATCGATGATTTGTACAACATGTTAAAGAAGTTTACTTACAATGATCCAGATAAAAATGGAAAAAATGACACATATGGAATGATTGTTTGCAACTACAATGGACCATTCTATATTACTCTCACATGGTTTGGTGGTCCGAATGGATGGGGATTGAACAAAAACGGACAGTTGGTGCCAACTTTCTTGACAAATGCATATATAGAAAATTTGAAATTCTGGCGAAAGATGTATCAGGAAAAGCTGTTTAACCATGACTTCCCGAGTGTTCCAGGTGCAAGATGGGAGGATTATTACTCACAGGGTAAAGGTGGAGTAAAAATTGACGTTATAGACTCTGCAAACAGAATTTACAATGGCCTCAAGAACAACGGTATCATTCCAAAAGATGCAAAGGATACAGATATAATGGACATTGTTGTGTCTGTAAAAGGTAAATATGGTCTAAGAAATATGCCCACTTCTGGTTATTCGGGGTATCTGATGGTTTCAAAGACAAGTGTAAAAGATATGAATACATTCAAGAAAGTAATGTCGATATTAGATAAGTTTGGCGACAGAACAATGCAGGATCTGTTTGGTTATGGACTACCGAACAGACATTACAAACTTGTAGATGGTAAAATAGATCCTATTCCGAACTTGCCAGCAGATTTGTCAAGAGAAATAAGCGGACTTAACCAGGTTCTACATTTTTATCCTGCAAACGGTGGAACACCAAGATATATGACTCCACTTTTGCAGCTGCAGGCAGATATGCAAGCTTTGAATGAAAAGCTCAATATTCTTGTGCCAAATCCGACAGAAGCATTGATAGGTATGTCAGATACTTATATCAAACGCGGTGTCACACTTGATAATATGATAGAGGATGCGCGCGTTAAATATATTACTGGTCAGCTCAATGACCAGGGCTTTAAGAAAGTTCTTGATAACTGGAGAAGGCAGGGAGGAGACCAGATTATAAAAGAAGTAAATGCATTATATCGTAAATATAAAAAGAATATTCCTTACAAAGAAGACATATATAAGATTCTCAATCCTTAAGGACCTGTGGCTTAACAATTTTATTAAAAATAGAATCTCGTGCGAAATACTAGAATATTTCGCACGAGATTTTTTTTAAAACACTTATTGAATTTGGAGGCTTAAAAAATGCAAGAAATAAAGCTAAAATGGCTTGTCAAACCGCAGGTAGGCAATATTGGTGCAACGTTTTGTATTCCATGGAAAAAAGCTCAGCTCTGGAATACAGAAAATGTTATTGTCAGAAACAAGGATGGAAGTATTATTCCTACTCAAAACTGGGCACTTTCATACTGGGGTGATGGGTCGGTAAAGGTGAGTAGCCACGCTGCTTTCTTTGGCACCAATTTACCTGATGAGCTCTTTGCATGTATTGAAGAATCTACCGTAACAAAATTCGAAACAATGGTTGAAGTTTATGAAGGCAAAGATCATATTAGCGTTACAACAGGCAAGCTTGAGTGCAAAATTAGCAAGACCGGAGATAAAATTATTGAATATTTAAAAGTAGGACAAAAGATTATTTGCTCTAATCTCACGCAGATTCTTATTACAGAAAGAATTTCTAATTTTACAGGATATAAGACTAAAGTTGAAGAAGAATACATTCCTCAAATATTAGGTGCAAAAGTAGAGTCTCACGGACCTTTGAGATGTGTTATAAGGGTGTGGGGAAGACACTTGCGGAATACCAAGATGACATTTGATGGCTCTTTACTCAAACAAGGGTGGCTACCTTTTGAGCTGAGATTATATTTCTATGCAAATTCAGATAAAATTAAGATTGTTCATACATTTATTTACAACGGAAATCCTCATCAAGATTTTATAAAAGGATTGGGCTTAAAATTTGATCTTCCTTTGCACTCTCCTCTGTACAATAGATTTGTTAGATTTGGAGGGGACAGTGGACTTTTTTGTGAGTCACCAAAAAATTTGATAGATGTATACAGAAAAGAGAGATACAAAATAATGTTTCAAAATCAGGTTAATGGACAACCAGTAGATTTTGATATTGACGAGGACCACCATTATATTAGAGAAATTAACAATACTCCAGAGTGGGATGAATTTGTTCTTTTTCAAGATTCCTCAGAGCACTATGTTATTAAAAAACGTACATCTTGTCAGTGCAGTTTTGTAAAAGCAACAGAAGGCAGAAGATCTATGGGGTTTGCATATATTGGTGATGAGAATGGTGGGCTTGGAGTAGCTTTAAAGGATTTTTGGCAAAAATATCCTTCAGGATTTGAGGCAAAAGCTTTAACTTCTTCAGAGGCAAATTTAATAGTTTGGCTTTGGCCCCCTTATGCTGAAGTTATGGATTTGAGACACTATGATTTTGGTACATACACATCTTCTTCATATGAAGGGTTTGATGAGTATAGAAGTACTCCCTATGGTATAGCTAATACAAATGAGCTGTGGCTGTACTGTTTTGATTATGCTCCAACAAGTGAACAGCTTTTGGAATGTGCAAAAATGCAAGGATTTTCTCCTCTTCTTGTATGTAGCCCTGAAAGGTATAAAGAGACAGAGATATTTGGAGGATTAAATTTACCGGATAATAGCAACTCCAAGAAAGAAAAGATTGAAAGAATACTGACAGCTATTGTTGATTTTTATCTAAAGGAAGTTGAAAGAAGAAAGTGGTACGGTTTTTGGGACTATGGTGATTTTATGCATAGCTATGATATGGTAAGACACATGTGGAAATATGATATTGGTGGATATGCTTGGCAGAACACAGAGCTTGTGCCAAACATTTGGCTTTGGCTTATGTTTTTAAGAACAGGACGTTTTGATATATTTAAAATGGCTGAGGCAATGACAAGACATACATCAGAAGTAGATGTGTATCATCTTGGGGAATACAAGGGACTGGGTTCAAGGCACAATGTTGTTCATTGGGGATGTGGTTGCAAAGAAGTGAGAATTAGCATGGCATACCTTCACAGGTATTACTATTATCTTACTGCCGATGAAAGAATAGGGCAGCTTATGGATGATGTAAAAGATATTGACAAACAAATTATGCACATGGACCCTATGCGTGCGTATTTTACGAATGATCCTGAAAATAGAGTACACATAAGGGTTGGACCGGATGTTATGACCTTTTGCGCCAATTGGTTTGTAAGATGGGAAAGGCACCAGGAAGAAATTTACAAACAAAAGATAATAAAGATACTGGACTTTTTGAAGAAAAATCCAGCAGCATTTATTTCGGGTGGGGTATTTGACTATGATCCTGAAAAAACCCAGTTAAAACCTGTTGAATACACTGGTGGTTCAAATTTTGTATTTTGTTTTGGGAACACACTGGTTTGGCTTGAGATAGCCAAGAATTTTGAAGATAAAGAATTTGAAGAGTTGTGTGCTCAGCAGGGCCTTTTTTATACTGAATTTAAAGAAAACAAAGATGAGATTTTAAAAAGCTGGGGCGTTCCAAGCTTTGGATTTAAGTTGAACATGCTCAATATTGGGATGGCTGCCTTTGCTGCAATGAAAAAGAATATTCCTGAATTGAAAAAAGAAATATGGCAGATGTTTTTAGACCATAACAAAAATCCATGGCTAAAATTTATTTGTGATGGAGGTATAAATTTACAATTGGCAACTGTACCTGCGCCTGTTGTTGAGATTCCTTTTATTTCAACGAATATAGCTTCTCAATGGTCATTGAACGCATTGCTTGCGCTTGAATTTATTGGAGATGAGCTATGATAGAAGTAAAAAATACATAATAAGGAGGTTTTGTAAGCTATGCTTTATCCACGTGAGACAAGAACAAGAGAGATAAAAGACTTAAGCGGCATATGGAGGTTTAAAGTTGACAGGGAGAACAAAGGGTATGAACAGAGGTGGTTTGAAAAACCCCTTGAAGATGCTATTTTGATGCCTGTGCCGTCAAGCTACAATGACATAACCCAGGATGAGAGCATAAGAGATCACATAGGTGATGTGTGGTATGAAAGGACATTTTACATACCTGAAGGTTGGAAGGACAAAAGAATAGTTTTGAGAGTTGGAAGTGCTACTCATCACGCAAGAGTATTTTTAAATGGAGAGGAGATAGCCCAGAACAAAGGTGGATTTTTGCCTTTTGAAGTTGAGATTAATAAATTTGCCCAAATTGGCTGTGAGAATAGACTTACAATTGTTGTAAATAACATCTTGGACTGGAGCTGTCTTCCACCAGGGTTTATAAGGGAATACAATGACCCAATGCATCCAGAAGGGTATAAAACTCAGGAATATCTTTTTGACTTTTTCAACTATTCAGGTATTCACAGACCAGTTTTGCTCTACACCACTTCCAAAACATATATTGAGGATATTAAGATTGAAACCCAGATTGAGGGTCAAAAGGGTATAGTTTGTTTTAAGGTGGCTGTAAGTGGCGAAAAAAAGGATGAATGTCAGATAGCAGTAGCTTTGTATGACAAAGAGGGGAAGCAAATAGCAGAAATCGAAGGGCCAGAGGGTATGATAGAGGTTGAAGATGCGATATTTTGGGAGCCTTCAAATCCATATCTTTACAAACTAAATGTAACTTTAATACAGGATGGAAAGGCTATAGATGAATATTATCTTCCTGTGGGAATAAGGACTGTTGAGGTAAAAGGCAAAAGACTTTACCTAAATGGTAAGCCAGTGTATCTTAAAGGTTTGGCAAAGCATGAAGACAGTGATATAAGTGTAAATGTCAATATCAAAATGAACAAAAAATCGAAAATAAAAATGTACAAAAAATAAACTTAACTTTGCTGGTTTGTATTGCTAAAATATGCTGTTTTTGACTGTAACCTGTATGAAGGACCTTTTATAAAAATCACGTAAGAATGATGCAGTAGCCTATCTAAAATTGCATTTGCTATTGTCGCTCCACCAAATATCTCTCCCCATTCTGAGAATACAACATTAGTTGTTATTATTGTACTGCTCTTCTCATATCTGCTCGATATCAGCTGGAAAAATAAATTTGCTCCATCATTGTCTATTGGCAAATAACCTATCTCATCTATTATTAAAACTTTATATTTTGAAAAATGTTTAAGCCTGTATTCTAATCTGTTCTCTATCAGTGCTTTTTTTAGCTGAGCTATTAACTCTTGAAAATGTATAAAATACGTTGAATACCTTCGTTTTGCACACTCTATACCTATTGCTGTGGCTAGATGCGTTTTCCCTACCCCTGGTGTTCCGACAAATAGTATATTTTCATTACCTTCTAAAAATCTCAAACTCATTAAGTCCATTATCTGTTGCTTGTTTATACTTGGCTGAAATGAAAAATCAAAATCTTCTATACCTTTTATAAATGGGAAATTTGCCACCCTCACACATCCTAATATCGCCCTTTCTTCTTTGGCTTTTATCTCTAAATTACTAAGTTCATATAATGCATCTGTCATACTTTTTTCTCCGCTTGCCACTAAATCTAAGTATTTGTCAAGGTTATTCTTTATGTTGTGAAGACCTAACTCTTCTAAGTTGTTAAGTAGTTTCACATAGTTGCTCATTTTTAGATTTTCTCCTTTCTTTAGGTTTTCAACAGATTATCAAATTTCTTTAGGTTTTCCTCACATATCTTGTTAAGCTCTTCTCTTTGACCAACTCTCATTAGCATTAGCTGTTTGTAATCTTCATCGTGATAATTGATATTTTTTTCATCAATAACATGTATCCTTAACAGGTTTGTGTTATAATAAATATAAATTTTGTTTTCCACCTCCTTTACTTGGACTGTCTTTCCTATGTATTCGGGTGGAACAGAGTATTTACTTCCCTTGTAGTAAATCAGAGAGTCCTTTTGGACTTTAACTGACTTGTAGGAATTTAGGTAACTGTCTATTAACCTTTTGTCTGGCAAGGGTTGTAAATACTCTTTTTCTTTTTGAAACAGAAGAGCAGGTGGAACTTGAGTTGTTTGATTTGGCTGCATATTGACCTTTGCGTTTATCTCTTTTATTATCCTTACTAAGTCCTCTTCTGTTTCAAATTCACCCTGATATGGCAGTATCCAATCTATGAACTTGTTTGCTGCTTCAACTTTTCCTTTTGTGTACGAATGTCTTGGTTTGCACAGTTTCACTTCAAACCCAAAGTCTTTTGCAAAACTTTTAAATCTTGAATTTACTTTAATTTTCTCACCTGTTATATCAACAACTGCTGCTGTATTGTCAAATAAAATCTCTCTCGGTACTCCGCCTATATCTTTGAATATTCTTATTAGAGTTTCTATTAATTCTTCTTGAGTTTTTGTCCTGTTTATCTCAAAGCAGCAATATCTTGAATAACCTAATTTAAAATCAAGAACATTAATGATAAACTCCTCTCCATTTCTTGAGACAAGCTTTATATTCTCTTTCCAATCAACTTGCGCTTGCTCACCTGGATCTGTCTCAAATCTTGGGTGACCTTTTATTTTCTTCTCTGGCTTTAATCCTTTTTTCTTAACATACTTATTGAAGTTTGAATATGTTCCTATTGTCTCATCTTTTGATTTTAAATACTCATAAACACCCTTGACTGTAACTCCTTTGATAGCAAGCTTTGATTTTATCTCATCATAGTATTTGTCCAATTTACTTGGTTTATTTCTATTCTTAGGTTTTCCTTCATAACCCTCATAATATTTTTTAACTGTTCTTCTATCCATCCCATATATTCTTGCAAGTTCTGAAAAGTTAGGTTTCATTTTCATCGCCCTTATCATGTTTAAATGTGCTGTTAAGTTCTGCATTTGATATCCCTCCTCACTATGAGAAAGGATATCATATCAATGTACAATTTTGTACATCATTATATTCCACTTTCAGTACATTTTTATTTTATCATTAACAATATAAGGGGCAAGGGATACGATCCTGTGATAGCTGTGAAAGATTTCAACCTCCTAAAATGGATAGGAGCAAACTCATTCAGAACATCACATTATCCTTACGCAGAAGAGATTTTAAACTTGGCAGACGAGTATGGTTTTTTGGTAATTGACGAGGCACCAGCTGTTGGCATGAATTTCTTTAACAAAAACGAAAAAGTGTTTACCGCGGAGAGAGTAAACCAAAAGACATTAGAACATCACTTAGAAGTTATAAGACAACTTATTGCAAGGGATAAAAACCATCCAAGTGTGATTATGTGGAGTGTGGCAAATGAGGCTGCAACATATGAAGATGGGGCATATGAGTATTTCAAAACAGTAATAGATGAGGTAAGAAAGCTTGACCCGACAAGACCGGTGACGCTGGTTGAATCCTCTTTTCCAGATGAGACCAAAGTGGGAAGTCTTGTTGATGTTATATGTGTAAACAGGTACTATTCATGGTATTCTGATCCTGGCAGACTGGATTTGATAGAGTTCCAGCTTGAAAAGGAGCTGAAAAGGTGGTTTGAGCTTTATCAAAAACCAGTGATAATAACAGAGTATGGGGCAGATACAATTGCAGGATTTCATTCAAGTCCTCCAATGATGTTTTCTGAGGAATATCAGTGTGAGATGCTTGAAAGATATCATAGGGTGTTTGACAGGCTGGATTTTGTGATAGGCGAACACATATGGAACTTTGCAGACTTTGCAACAAAACAAGAGGTTCGAAGGATTATGGGCAACAGGAAAGGAATCTTTACAAGGCAAAGACAGCCAAAAGCCGCAGCTTTCTTGCTCAAAAAAAGATGGCAAAATTCAGAGCACAAAAGGCTGGAGGAAAATGTTTCAGAAGATAAAACACGTAATTAACAATAATTCATTGTGCTTAAAATTTTATTAAATCCACAACAAACAAAATAAAAACAAAAGAACAGATTGACTTTATCAAAAAGAAGTGATATAATCGTATTAAACACAAATAAATTTATATCCAAAATAAAAGGAGTGGTTTTTCCACTCCTTACTTTATTAAAGTCAAGTAGAGGAGGTACTTTACAAAAATGCCAAACCTATCAACGACGTATGCAAAACTTAATTTAAGAACACCTGTAATTGTTGCATCTGCTGGCATTACTGGAACTGTGGAGAGGCTTCAAAGATGCGAAGAAAACGGTGCTGGGGCTGTTGTGACAAAAAGTCTTTTTCAAAAGGAAATATGCAGAATTGCACCCACTCCACGGTTTAAAATAGTCAAGCATGAAAACACGTTTACGCTTTACTCATATGAACAGGCAAGCGAATTTAACCCTCAAGAGTATGCTGAATTTATATTCAAAGCAAAACAAAAGCTAAGCATTCCAGTTATTGCGAGTATAAACTGCTACACAGATGATGCATGGCTTGAGTATAGCAAGCTTATGGAGCAGGCAGGGGCTGATGCGATAGAGCTAAACCTTTCATGTCCTCACGGTGTGCATATAATGTCTGGTATGGATGTAATTGAAGAGATGGTCCACACAACAAAACTTGTCAAAAGCAATGTCAAAATACCCGTAATACCAAAAATGACTCCTCAATCTACAAATCCGGGATTTGATGCCTTAAGACTCGACAGTGCAGGTGCAGATGGACTTGTCATGTTTAATAGATTTACAGGGCTTGACATTGACATAGAAAAAGAAGCTCCCATTTTGCACGGTGGTTATGCAGGGCATGGTGGTCCGTGGGCAATTATGTATGGTTTGAGGTGGATAAGCGCTGTATCGCCAAAAGTAAAATGTAGTATCAGTGCGAGCGGCGGTGCCATGAATGGTGAAGATGTTGTCAAATACATATTGGCAGGTGCGTCGACTGTTCAAGTTTGCACAACTGTTATTTTGAATGGCTATGGGGTTATAAAAAAGATAAACAAGTATTTAGAAGAGTACATGGAGAGAAAAGGTTACAACACAATTGATGATTTTAAAGGAAAGGTGTGCAGTAGAATTCTTGACATGGATTCTGTTGACAGAACACACTGGGCTGTTGCAAGGATTGACAAAGAAAAATGCACATCTTGTGGCAAGTGCTTCACAGTTTGCATATATGATGCAATTGAAAAGGATGATGGAAAGTTTAAAGTAAATCAAAACTGCGATGGCTGCGGACTTTGTGCAGAACTGTGCCCAACCAAGGCAATTTCAATGGTAAGGAGAGGAGAAGAATAAAGGATGATTTACAAAACTGATATTTTAGTTGTGGGCGGCGGTGGGGCAGGTTTAAGAGCAGCTATTGCTGCATGTGAAAAAGCTTATGAAAATAAAAAAAGTGTGAAAGTGATACTTGCAGTAAAAGGAAGGTTGGGAAGCTGTGGCACAACAGCATTAGCATATTCTGATAGAATGGCATTTCACGTGACGTTACCTACTACAGAGCCCCCTGGGGAAGATAACTGGAAATATCATGCAAAAGATATCTATGAGATTGGCGGACTTGTATCTGATTATGACTTGGCTGAGATTTTAGCAAAAAACTCAGCAGATGCTTATTTTTACTTAGATAGTCTCGGTGTTCCGTTTGTAAAAGAAAATGGCGTACCCGTTCAATTTGTGACAGACGGCTCTATATATGCGCGTGCATGTTTTACAGGACCTGATACTGCTGTTCAAATAGAAAAGGCTTTGATTCGAAAGCTTGGTGAGATGAAGGATATTGAAGTTTTAGAAGATGTGATGATAAGTGATTTGATTGTTGTGAATAACAAAGTTTGCGGAGCAATTGGATTTAAAGAGAATCAAAATATCATAATACTTGCAAAAGCAGTTGTTTTAGCAACAGGTGGTGCAGGAAGTATTTATAAAAGCAATGTGTTTCCGCCGCGTATGACAGGTGATGGGTATGCAATGGCACTTCGTGCAGGAGCACAGCTTGTAAACATGGAGTTTATCCAGATAGGTCTTTCATCTCCCAAAACAAAACTTGCATGTTCGGGAAGTATAATGAGATGTGTTCCCAGGTTTGTAAATGAAAAAGGAGAAGAATTTTTGTTAAATTATCCTATCACATACAATGATGTATTTGAAAAAGGTGCAACTTGGCCGATAAGCTATGAGCATAAGACATGCCTAATAGACATTGCAGTATTCAGAGAAATTGCACGTGGTGGAAAGGTGTTTTTGGACTTTACTCAAAATCCCAAAGGATTTGAGTTTGAACATTTAAGAGAGGATTTAAAACAAAGGTATTATAAAGAGATTAAAAATCAGATTGGGAGCAGAAAAACTCCATATGAAAGACTCTGTGAAATAAATCCACAGACAGTTGAGTGGTTTTTGAAAAGGGGAATTGACCTTAGGAACCAAATGTTAGAAATTGCACCATCAATTCAGCATTTCCAGGGTGGTGTAAAAATTAGAGAAAAAGCAAATACAGCAATTAGTGGCTTGTATGCCTGTGGCGAATGTGCAGGCGGACAGCATGGAGCAAACAGACCAGGCGGAAATGCACTTTTGGATACTCAGGTTTTTGGGAAAATAGCAGGGGAGAGTAGCTTTGAATTTGCTTTGAATACTTCAATCGATGAAGAATCTATAGTTTGCCAAGCAAACCGCTTGTTTGAAAGCTATAAAAGCTATGTAGCTGAAGATGGCATTGATTTAGAAAAAGCCATCTCAGAATTAAATAGTGTTATGGACTTGTATGCAAGTGTTGTACGATATCAAGCTGGACTTCAAAAAGCACTTATGAAAATTGAGGAGTTGAAAACAAGAAAAGTCAAGCCTGTTGAGTATGAATATCTTTTAGAGCTAAAAAACATGCTTCTGTGTGCAGAAGCAATGGTAAAGAGCTGTATTTTAAGAGATGAAAGCAGAGGACCGCACTTGATGTTTGAAAATTACAGCGATTTATGGCCAAAGCCAAGAGATGAAAGATACAATGTATATCATGTATGCAGACTAAATAAAGAAACCAATCAAATTGAAGTCTTTCCAATGCAACCAGTAAAACCAAAAGCGTAGGGGGAAAACAAGAATGAAAGCTTATGCAATGGTTTTAGAAGAGTTCAACAAACCTTTGAAGATGAAAGAGTTTGAATTAGTGTCTCCAACTGACGGTAAGCTTTTGGTAAAGATAGAAGCAGCAGGTGTTTGTGGTTCTGATGTGCATATGTTCAAAGGGAATGACCCGCGCACAAAACTTCCAATGATTTTAGGGCATGAAGGTGTTGGACGTGTATATGCTATTTCAGGTCAGTGGCGTGATATAAATGGCGAAAAGATTCAAGAGGGGGATTTGATAATTTGGGACAGGGGTGTTGTGTGTGGCAAGTGCTACTTTTGTGCTGTCAAAAAAGAAAGCTATCTGTGTCCGCACAGATGGACATATGGGATAAGTGTTAGCTGCGAAGAGCCCCCGTATTTGAGAGGCTGCTATTCGGAGTACATTTATCTTCACAAAGACACAAAGATTTTAAAGATAAAAGAAGGCATTGAGCCAGAAGTTCTGGTTTCTGCCTCATGTTCTGGTGCAACGTGTGCTCATGCTTTTGACATTGTTTCGCCTGATTTTGGTGACAGTGTCCTAATTCAAGGGCCAGGTCCTATAGGGCTTTATGCAATCATTTTTGCAAAACTAAAAGGGGCGCGAAATATAATTGTGATTGGTGGTACAAAAGAAAGACTTAAGATGTGCAAAGAATTTGGGGCAACGCATGTACTTGATAGAAATTCAACTACACCTCAGCAAAGACAGGAAATAATAATGGATATCACAAATGGGCGTGGAGTCGATTTGGCAATTGAAGCTGTGGGACATCCATCAGCAGTAAGTGAGGGAATAAAACTTGTTCGAAATGGTGGAAGCTATCTTTCCCTTGGTTTTGGTGACCCAAACGGCAGCGTTACACTCGATTGTTACTATGATATTGTGAGAAAAAATTTAAGATATCAAGGGGTATGGGTCAGCGATACAAAACATTTGTATATGGCAGTAAATGTTGTGCTGCAGAACAGGGAACTTTTCAAAAAGATGATTACAAATGTTTATAAGCTAACTGATGCGACAAAAGCTCTTGAGGATATGGAAAACAAAAATACAATAAAATCTGTTCTAAAGCCTTGATTATAAATCAAAAGGGGTGGACAGTCTTGAATATTGCAAAGATTGGTCTTATTGGAATTAGTGGCTTTGGGAGTATACACTTGCGGTCAATAGAACAGCTCCAAAGAAAGATGGTTGACTTGAGAGCAATTGTTGCAACAAGCTACGAAAAAAATAAAGAAGTGATAGATAGATTGACTTCTCAAGGTGTTAAGTATTATCAGGATTATAGATTAATGCTTGAAAATCATAAAGACTTAGATTTTGTTGCCATCTCAACGCCCATTCATTTACATGCTCCAATGGCAATTGATGCAATGGAAAGAGGTTTTAATGTCCTGCTTGAAAAGCCGCCTGCTGTGACAATTCAAGATATTGACACTATAATTGAGACTAAAAAGAGGACAGGAAAAATATGTGGAGTAAACTTTCAGAATACGTCAGGTAAAGCATTTAGAAAACTTCTTGAGTATATAAAAGAAGGCCGGCTTGGCAGGATAAAATCAATTATTGGTGTTGGACGTTGGAAAAGGGATGAAAGCTATTATCAAAGAAATGCGTGGGCTGGGAAGCTAATTGTTGATGGCAACTATGTCTTGGATGGAACAATAAACAATCCTCTTGCACATCTTTTGAACAATGAATTGATTATTGCTGAGACCTCAGAAGAAAATGGAGGTGTACCTCAGAAAGTTACTGCAGAACTTTATCACGGTCATAAAATTGAAGGGGAAGATACAGCGTGTGTAAGAATTATAACAAAAACGGGAATCGAGGTTTATTTTTATTCAACACTATGCAACAGAGAAGAAGAGCCACCCTACATCATGATAGAAGCTGAAAAAGCAAAGGCCTATTGGACATTTGCAAATAGGTTTAAAATAGAATACATTGATGGCTCTACAGAAGAATTTGATGGTGGGCATGAAGATTTGTTTGTAAATATGTACATTAATATGGTAGAGCATCTATTTGAAGGCAAACAACTTTACTGTCCTCTGGAAGTAACTCGCAATTTTGTTTTGGCATCCAACGGGGCTTTTGAATCATCGGGGTGTGTTTATGGTATTCCAGATGAATATTTAGAGATTAGCAATGAAAATGGTAAGATATATACCTATATCAAAAATATAAAAGAAATCATAGATGAGGCAGCTATAAGTAAAAAACTATTTTCTGAAATAGGAGTACTGTGGGCAAAACAAACAGAAGAGTTTGATTTGGTTGATTACTGTTGTTTTAGTATGTTTAAAAGGTAAAATCTAATATTTTTAAACTGAATAGGCTTAATTTATTTTAAAAAGTACAGAGCTATCTTGAGTTTTATTTTGATAGCTCTTTTATTTTTTAGTGTAATAAAATATTGACAAAATAAAATAGCAGATATAAAATAAACATAGAAATAAAATCAATTAATCATGCATAAACAAAAAACTATACTTAGAATACTTTATTTGCTCAAAACATACACAGGTAATAATTGTTTTAAACAAAATATCCTAAAAATAATAAATCAAAATAAAAAGGAGGGAATTTGGGTGAGAAAGATATATGCTTTTGTTGTTTTAATTTCGTTTTTGCTTTTTAACATCTTTGGAAATGGATTTGTTGCAAAGGGAAACAATATTTTTGACCCTTCGAACTACGTTTTATTTGACGGAACTAACTTTGAAGATGGTTCAACTTGGGGATTTACTCCAGGTGGAGGAGCAAGTGCAACAGTTGTTACTGATGTTTATGGTAACAAGTATTTAGAAGCAAAAGGTTCTGGTTCAGGTACACGTTCTATTGTTAAGACGTTTTCAACTTCAACTACTAAAGACAAAGTTTTGATTTTATTTGATTGGCAGCCTATGGATGTATCAACTGCAGCAAATAATAGTGAAGTTTTGATCAGTGACGAAAATAACAATCCGCTTTTCAGATTAGTTAAAAAAGGTGGAACAAATGGTGCTATAGGTTATAGTGTTGGAACAACAGGGTTAGACCTTTCTAAGGTTACTTACATTAATACTATAGATACATCTCAAAAATGGTTAACTGTTCGTATTTTATTTGATTTTGTTGCTGAAACAGTTTCCTTCGAAATTTTCAACAAAGATGACCCATCAAAATATTTTTCAGCTTATGGCCTTGACTTAAAGAATATTGTGTATTTAAACAAGATTAAAAAAATATCTATTATTGGCAACAGAGCAAGCGGTAATACTTTGAACTTTACAACAAATGTGGATAACGTTTATATTTATACTTCTACAACCGATGCACCTATACAAGGTTCAAAAAACATAGTAGAAATAGTAAGTAGCTATACTTACAATTATGATTTTCCTTTGGGCACATCTATAAACGATATTATTTCTTTTTTTCCTACAGCATTAAATGTGAAATTGGAGAATAATGTTATTGTTAACAATGTTCCAGTTAGCTGGAGCTGTTACAATTATAATCCCGGCCAAGAAGGCAATTATTTGTTTGTTGGTAATCTTATTATAGATGGAATAACGGGAGTAAAGAACGATTACAACATAACAGCTCAAATAAATGTAAGACTATTAAATCTTTCATTTGTACCACCTCAAATTCCAGGTTATGAAATTGTTTATGCTACAGATTTTGGTGATACAATTACAGTTGTACCAAAATATTGGGGGTTTACTACACAGAATGCTACTCTTAATATCAATACTTATGATATAAAAGGAAATTCAACTCCTAAACTTGAATTTACTCAGGTGAACCAAACAGGTGGAAGGGTTGCGACAAAGACTTTTGGAGAAACTATAAAAGGTGACGCAATACTTGTAAAAATGAATTGGTATCCTGGACTTTTAAACGACAAAGGATCAAATCCATATGAAAATGGCGGTGAGTTAAGACTTATAGATTCTTCTGGTAATGTTTTCTGGAAATTAAACAATACAAGAAATTCCCCTTTACAGCTTATATTAGGTAACTCAGTTGTATTCAACACTTATTTTACTGAGCCTGAAAAGTGGTATGATATTGAGATTAATTGTGATGTTCTGAATAAAGTAATTTCAACTAAAATTACTGATACAGAAACATCAACAGTGATAGAATTTACTTATTCTTCAGATAATGTTGCTTTTGATGGAACACTCAAATCAATAAGCCTTGTTGGAATAAGAACATCAGGAAATAATATAACTTGGACTACTTACTTAGATAATGTATGGATTTATAACAAACCTATTCCACCAAACAGAATAATTAATGTAGATAAGTTGCCTTATAAGACTATATATGTGAATACTGCGCAGGATATATCTCAAATAGGCCTCCCAACAAGAGTCACAGTAACTCTTGCAAATGGTACGAAAAAGGAAGTTGAGATTGCAAAATGGGAGATATTATCAGGTCAATGGTCAGCAGATAAGCCTGGAATTTATACTTTCAAAGGGGTTTTAAAAGAAGATAGTTCAGTTGACAATACTTATGGGAAATATGCAATTTGTTATGTATATAACAGATTACAACCATCAAAGGCTGTAAGACAAATGGAGTGGCTCAACAGAGGATTGATAGCTTTAAAGGCTGAAAATGGAATATTTATAAACTGGAGATTGTTAGCTGATGAGTATAAAAAGGACGTAAAATTCAATATATATAGGAATGGACAGAAACTAAATACAGCTCCTCTTTCTGTAACAAACTATTTGGATGTGAACGGAAATCCAGGCGATGAATATAAAGTAGAGACACTGGTAAATGGCATAAAGATTGAAGAGACAAAAGTAAAAGCGCTTGACAAGGATTATATTTCAATACCTCTTCAAAAACCTGAAGACGGAGTAAATGAAGCAGGAGAAACTTACACATATGAAGCAAATGATTGTAGCGTTGGTGATTTGGATGGGGATGGAGAATATGAAATAATTGTTAAATGGTTACCGTCTAATGCAATTGACAGTTCACAAACAGGTTTGACTGGTCCAACAATATTTGATGCATATAAGCTTGATGGCACATTGCTCTGGAGAATTAATATGGGTCTTAATCTTACTTCAGGTGCGCATTATAATCAGTTCTTGGTGTATGACTTTGATGGAGATGGAAAATCTGAGTTTGTTGTTAAGACAGCCGATGGAACAACAGTTTATGGTGCAACATATGGTAGGGTTGATTATAATAAAGTGATAAGTGTAATTGGAGATCCAGCTAAAAATGGTGCATACAGATATGGGCCAAATGGACCATTTCCTGGTAAAGTATGGGGAGGGCCAGAATACATTTCAATCTTTGATGGTGAAACAGGGGCAGTTTTGGATAGCATAGAATATAGATATTCAATTGAAAAGACTGGTGTTGCGTCTTGGGGTGACACATGGTTCAATAGATCCGACAGATTTTTGGCAGCAGTTGCATATCTTAATGGTACAACACCTTCAATAGTTTTCGGAAGAGGTTATTATGCGAGAACTACATTTGTTGCATATGATTTTGTTAATGGCAAGCTTCAAGAAAGATGGCATTTTGATACACAGGAAATTGGCGGCAAAGGAGAAGGTATGGGTAATCATAATCTATCTGTTGCTGATGTAGATAATGATGGATGTGACGAGATAATTGCTGGTTCGTTGACACTGGACCATGATGGCAAAATATTATACGTAATGGATGGAGAAATGGGAAGAGAATTAGGATCACATGGTGATGCTTTGCATGTAGGCGCGTTTTTCCCAGATCGTGAAGGAATTCAAGTATTTGGTGTTCATGAAGTACCTGCTGTAGCTTCGCTTGAGCTTCATGATGGTGCAACTGGTGAAACTTTACAAGCTTACTTTGCTTATAAAGATACAGGACGTGGAGTTTGTGCGAATATTGCTTCAGAACCAGGTTATGAATTTTGGGGAGCTGGTGATTTTTATGATGTAAACAAAGGTGCAGGTATATATAATGTATATGGCAAGATAATTAGCAATGATTGTCGGGCAGCAGGACTTCCTATGAATTTTGCGTTGTACTGGGATGGGGACCTAATGCAAGAGCTTCTCGATGATGTAAGCATCTTCAAATATGATGAAACAAGAGATAAGACTGATATTATAAGAACTTTTGAAGATGTAAAAAGTATTAATGGAACTAAAGCAAATCCATGCTTGCAAGCCGACATTTTAGGGGATTGGCGAGAAGAAGTTATATATCCAACATTTGATAATACTGAGCTGCGAATTTATAGCACTACTATACCAACTCAATATAGAATCTATACTCTAATGCATGACCCTGTATATAGACTTGGGATAGCATGGCAGAATGTTGCTTACAATCAGCCACCACATACAAGCTTTTATCTTGGTGAGGATATAAGAGATGTTGTTCTTTCTAACAATTTGCCAGTCAAGGATATATTCTATCCAAACAAACCAAGAAAGGCTGATGAACCTGAAGAAAAACTATTCTATAAATCATCTTCTGAGAGCAAGGTGGATTTGTATTTTGAAAATAACAAAGTCAAAATTACAATTGAGAATGATGAAGAAATTGTTGGCGGTAAGATTTCTGTAAGACGTCTTAGCACTCTGAATGGTATCCAGCTGCCTTCTGGTTTAGATACTACAAACAACTATATGGAAATTATCAAGAGCGAAAATATTAGAAACATGCTTATGAAAGTAGAATTTACATTTTCTCCTAACAATTTAAATGGTTGTGATATTAACTCATTAAAGCTTTACAGGTACAATAGCACAACAGCAAAATGGGAGTTTGTAAATGGTCAGGTAGTTGATACTATGAAGAATATTATTTCTTTCGTAGATACTGAGGGTGGTATATACGGAGTTTTTGGAACAAAACCTGCTACATCTTCTGGTGTAGTAACTACAATTATTTTAAATCCTCAGTCACAAACAACTTCATCAACAACTGGTACATCTTCAAAGGGACAAGAAAAGACCCAGCAAGGGATAACACAAGTAACACAGGGTGAGACACAGCAACCCAAACCTCAAATTCAAACATCTGAAAAGAATATTGTAACTGCCAAGATAGATACAAACACTGTAACAAACGTTCAACTGAATTCTCAGGTAAAGATTTCTGTTCCACCACAAGCTGTTGAAGGGAACAATCCTGTTATAAAGGTTGAAACACTGGGCAGTTACACTGAAAAGGTAAAAGTAGGTACTACAGTTATAGAGCCTATAAATATAAGTATTGAAAATGGAAAGATTCAAAAATCAATAGTAGTTGAGGTTAAAATAGCTCCTGAGACTATTAAAAATGATAAAGTTGTTATAGGTTTCATATTTGATTCTATGAGCAAAAAATGGGTTCCTGTATTGACTAAGAAAAACATAAATACAGTTCAGCTAGAACTAAATAAAGCAGGAACTGTTCAGGTGGTTGCGGCTAAATTGAGTGAAATTTACAGCGACATAAAAGAAAATAATTGGGCTTACAACATATTTAATCAAGCTATTACAAAAGGGATAATTACAGGTTATGCTGATCTAACGTTGAAACCTGAGAAACAAATAACATACTACGAGGCAGCAGTTATTTTAGACAGAGCATTTAATTTAGAAAAATCTAGTAACTCAAATTTATCTGAGGTTCCACAGTGGGCTAAGGATGCAATTATGAAAATGGTATCTAACGAAATATTTGATGAGACAAATGCTTCTAATGGTATAGTAAGCAGGATTGAAGCTGTAAAATTTATGGTTAAGATATTAGAAAAGAAAGGTCTTCAAATTGAACCTGAAGATGTTAAGTTCAAAGATATCAATAATGCAGAGTATACTGAAATTGTTTCAAAAGCATATAAATTAGGTATTGTGAAAGGTTATCCAGATGGGAGTTTTAAGCCTGACAAACCTGTAACAAGATCTGAATTCGTAGCAATGTTAATAAGAGCAATTGAAAATATAAATAAGTAATCTGAAAGTTAAAGAGGTTATCCCTGCTGCAGGGATAACCTCTTATTTTATATTATGGTTATTTTTTGCATCAGCCTACAGTGAAATTAATTTATTTCTATCAGCTGCTTGTCTGGCGAGCAGTGAAATATAAGTTGTATGTATAAAAGCTATCTTCAATGCTTACAATGCATCTGTTTTTACCTCTTATTTCATTAATAAAGTCCAAAAAGACAGCTGGTATAATAACAGAGGGTTGGTTAGCAATTTTATCTAACCAACCCTCCTGTTTTTTTACTCCATAGCTTAGTATTTACGATTGAAACTATCATCTGCTTAATTTCAGTTATTGAAAATTATTCTGAAATTAATTTTTACGGCACTAAGTAAATATTAGGCGTTGGTGGAGTACTCATTCCATTACCTATGAAGAAACTTGTGTGGGGTGGTTGGTTGTATCCTACATTTTGCCATGCAATGGATATTCTATATTGGGGGTCATGCATAAGAGTATAAATTTTTGTGTTAGACTGATATGTTGTAGTGTAGATACGCAGAGCTGTATCATCAGATGTTCTCCAGATAACTTCTTCTCTCCAATCACCAAAGACATCTGCTGTCAAGCAGGGTGTTGCTTTTGTTCCATTGTTAGAAGCACAACCCGATGCGGTTAGTAAGGTGGTAGTAGAGTTGGAGCTTGGATTCCATTTGTAGATATAGATATTATCAAGCAATTCTCTCAATAAGTCTCCATCCCACCATACAGCGAAGTTTATTGGTGGTGTAGTACTTGAAATTTTTGTGCCGTTTGAACTGTATAGTCCTACTGTTGAAGCAGCCCATACTTCCATGCCAGGATAATTAGCATCGATATCTGCTGCTAAGGCACGACCACAGTCTGATGAAGTGGTAACTCTCAATAAAATTGTTCCAGTTCTTGCATCTCTTAAACTTGCTCCTGCGCCCGTCGAAGTATTTTCGTGACATTGCCATACTTCTAAACCACTACGACTTGGTATTATATCAGCAAGATGCATAGCATCTCCATGACCTAATCCTGTTGTATACATTGGTGAACCATCATCATTTACTGCCATGGCACCATAAATTATTTCATCTTTTCCATCTCCATCAACATCTCCTACACTTAAATTGTGGTTGCCTTGGCCTTCATAATTATCTCTATAACCATCGTTCATTTCACCTGTATCAAATTGCCATACTTTTGTTAATGATCCATTTCGGTAGTTCCAAGCAACTATATAGGTTTTTGTATAATATCCTCTACACATAATCAAAGTAGGTCTCTGCCCATCAATATATGCTACCCCACCTAAGAATCTGTCAACACGGTTTCCATAGGAATCGCCCCATGAAGAAACAGTGCCCCGTGGCGGAATATAATTTGTTGTTACTAATGCTTTACCATCAGTTCCTCGGAAAATTGTCAGATATTCTGGACCATCTAATATTCTTCCAGATGAATTTCTCCAATCTTTTGAGCCGTCACCGATTATAGCCCCCGTACCATCCTTTGTACCGTCTGCAGTTTTACATGCAATTTCTGCTTTACCATCTCCATCAAAATCGTAAACAATAAACTGGGTATAATGAGCGCCTGCTCTAATATTTATTCCCAAATCAATCCTCCACTTTCTTGTGCCATTCAACTCATAACCATCCAGGTAAACATTGCTTGTGTACCCATCTTGAGAAGGATCTTTAGCATCACTTGGTTCCACTTGACAACAATTTCATATTCTTTATCACCATCAAGATCAGCAATACTACAATCATTGGCGGAATAAGTAGCGCCTAACGGTGAAGTAGAAGGCCTTTGTAAAGGAACTGTCAGGTAATTAGTTGTCCATACTCCTACTGTTTCTGAGGCTGTTCCTTCTGTTCCATTAATGACTGGCTTAACGTAATATGTGCAGGATGAATTTCCGCCTGTATCTAAAAAGTTTGTTCTATTTGTAACTACATTTGTATTTATCCTTGTTCCATTTCGGTAAATATTGAAGCCTATATCTGAGGGGTCAGTTCCCAACATACGCCAGCTGAGATATACTCCATCACTGCGTTGAATTGCAATTAAACCTCGGTTTAAGTTTTCCATTTGACGAGCGGCCATTGCAGGGGTGACGGTTATAGAATAAGTTATCACAACACTAAGCACAACAATAAGTGAAAGTAAAAACTTCTTCCAATTATTGTGTTTTCTTTTTAACATTTTTCAACCCTCCTTTTTTGATTTTAAAACTTAAAATACTACTTGTCTTTTGCAACTTTGTTATATTTAGCTTTTGTTATAGTGTAAGTTTTTTAAAGATCACATTATTTTTTTTGATTTTTGGTCAAGTCCAAATTTTTGTGTAAAATTCCCCTCTGGCTAGAATATAAGCTTTTTAGTATATTTTAATCGTTCGAATAAAATTCCATATGGCTTTTTGTAAATTATAATTTACCAGTTATTACCTGAAAGCCTTAAAAATATCTTCTACGCCCATTTACAAACTAACAGCCTTAAAAAAGCTCATTTCATCAAAACAATTTCTTTTCTAACACCTTCCTTCACCTTTTCCTGCCACTCAAAATACTCTCTCATCTCTAAGTACTTCCTCGTAGATAGCCATCTTTCATCCTGTTCCATTAATAAAGCAGGTTGACTCTATATATTTGTGTAAAAAGGATTGAGCTAACCCTCTCCTTTTTCAATATACTTTTGATTTTTTAAAAATATTTTGTGATTTCCTTAAGATTAATTATTTAATAAACAATTTTATTTTTATTTTGGTCAATTTTATAATTAAATATGCAATAATTCTTGACAATTTCAAAATAATTAGATATATTAAATACAGAATAAAATTTAAATCCATAAAACAGCAAATAAAACAGATTCAATTTAAAACAAATAGAAAATAAAAGCAGAAAGTAAGGAATATTATCTTTTATCCTTGCAACAAGTGAAGGAGGGTATAAATGCTCAATAGAGCATTTAATTTTAAAAAAAGGAAGGAGGAAATTTATATGAAAAGAATATTGTGCATTGGAACTATTATAATATTTTTATTCTCACTCCTTTTATTTCCTTTTGGTAAACCTTCTGAAAAGGCTTTTGGTTCTTCTCAGTCAATCAAACTCAGAGTTGCGTGGTGGGGAAGCCAAACGCGTCATGACAGAACTCAAAAGGTGCTTGAACTATACCGAGCAAAGGTTAATCGAAAAGTAAGTTTTGTAACAGAATTTGGAAGCTGGTCGGGATATTGGGATAAACTTACAACTCAAGCAGCTGCAAAGAATTTGCCTGACATTATTCAAATGGACTATATGTATTTAGCTCAATATGTTCAAAAAGGATTGTTGGCAGATTTAACACCTTACACAAAAAATGGAATATTGAATCTGAAAGATGTAAGTGAAGCAAGTATAAAAAGTGGATCAGTTGGTGGAAGGATTTATGCCATAAGTTTAGGGACTAACGCTTTAGCAATAATTTATGACCCTGCTGTGGCTCAAAAAGCAGGTGTTAAGATACCTGAAGATGGCAACTGGACCTGGAATGACTACAAAGAGATTATCAAAAAAGTTTATCAAAAAACCAAAATCAGAGCAGACTTGGCATTAACAGCTGACCCAAAATTCTTACTTGAATACTATGTAAGGCAGCAAGGCAAAAGCTTATATAAACACGATGGAACGGGTTTGGGATTTACTCAAGAAAAATTTGTTATTGATGTATTTAATATCAATTTAGAGTTATTGAAAGGCGGATATACAGCAAAACCTGATGAAGTTTCAGCAACCTCCACAATTGAAGACAGCTTATTTGTGAAAGGCAAGACATGGATAGGATGGACATGGAGCAACATGTTTGTTGCAACAGCAAATGCTGCAAAACGCCCACTGGCATTAGCTCTTCCACCCAAGGGGGGTATAAGACCAGGGTTGTATTTAAAACCTTCTCAGTTCTTCTCTATTGCTGCAACCTCCAAATATAAAACTGAAGCAGCTAAAGTTATAAACTTCTTTACAAATAGCATAGAGGCGAATAATATTTTGCTTGCTGAAAGAGGTGTGCCTATTTCAGCAAAAGTAAGAGAAGGTATCAAGAATGCAGTCGAACCTGCAGTGAGACAGACATTTGATTATATAGCTCTCGCTGAAAAGAATTGTTCACCTATTGATCCACCAGATCCACCAGGCGGGACTGAAGTAGGGCAGACGTTTAAAGATCTTTACGACCAAGTCTTGTATGGTCAGATAAAACCTGAAACAGCGGCAAAGATGTTTATGCAAAAAGCAAATCAAATACTTGCCAAAAACAAGAAATAAACTTTGAGTATAGTACTTTTCTTTTGCAAGACAAGCCAGCTGAAAAATATTATCAGCTGGCTTGTTTAACTTGAATTAAAGGAGGAAAAAACATGTCGAATATTAATCGAAAAAAGTCTTTCAGAGAACTTTTGATGAGTTCAGAAAATGTTGCTGGTTATGTTTTTATATCTCCATGGCTTATTGGCTTTTTTGTGTTCACTTTGATTCCTATTGCAGCAACCTTTTATTTGTCTTTTACTCAATATGATTTATTGTCATCTCCTAAATTTGTAGGATTACAAAATTATGTACAAATGTTTAAAGAAGATCCATTATTTTGGAAATCAATGTCAGTAACTTTTTTCTATGTATTTGTAACTGTGCCATTAAAGCTGGCTTTTGCATTGCTTCTTGCCCTTTGGCTATCTTACAAAAGTAGACTAACACCATTTTACAGGGCTGTATACTATGTTCCTTCTATGATGGGTGGCAGTGTGGCTGTGGCAGTGCTTTGGCAAAGACTTTTTACAAGTGATGGTGTTATAAATTCAATATTGAAACTATTTGGAATTCAAAGTGAGACCTCATGGATAGGAAATCCAAGAACTGCTATATGGACGTTGATATTACTTGCGGTTTGGCAATTTGGTTCGCCAATGTTGATATTTTTAGCAGGTTTAAAGCAAATACCAGAAAGCTATTATGAAGCAGCTATTATTGATGGAGCAAATAGCTGGCAAAAGTTTGTTAAAATAACCTTGCCGATGCTCACACCAATAATATTTTTCAACTTGATTATGCAGATGATAGGAAGCTTTATGACTTTTACTCAAGGATTCATTATTACAAATGGCGGCCCTGTGAACAGCACACTCTTTTACGCTATTTACCTCTACAGAAGAGCATTCCAATTTTATGACATGGGCTACAGTTGTGCTATGTCGTGGGTAATGCTTATTATCATTGGAATACTCACGGCTTTTATATTCAAATCATCTACATTCTGGGTATATTATGAGTCCAAGGAAGGTGAATAAAAAGTGAGAAAGGCAAAGACAATAAAGGCATTTTTATTTCATCTACTGACAATTCTATTTGGTTACATAATGCTGTATCCACTTCTTTGGATGTTTTTCAGTTCCTTCAAAGAAAATAGTGAAATTTTTCTAAATGCGCACGAATTGCTACCCAAAAAGTGGCTTTTCAAAAATTATATTGATGGATGGAGAGGTTTTGCGGGATACCCATTTTCAGTTTTTTTTAAAAATTCATTTATTGTAACTATTATTGGTACTGTTGGTGCTGTCATTTCCTCAGCTATTGTAGCTTATGGTTTTGCAAGATGTAAGTTCAAAGGCAAAGGATTTTGGTTTGGTTGTATGATTATAACTATGCTTTTACCATATCAGGTTGTTATGATTCCGCAATACATCATGTTTCAAAAGATGGGATGGGTAAATACGTTCAAGCCTTTACTTGTTCCAGCTTTTTTGGGTCAGCCATTTTTTATCTTTTTAATGATTCAATTTATAAGAGGAATTCCAAACGAATTAGATGAAGCGGCTAAAATTGATGGTTGTAGTAAATATTCAATTTTTACAAGAATTATTTTGCCATTAATTTCTCCGGCTTTAATTACATCAGCAATCTTTTCATTTTTGTGGCGTTGGGATGACTTTTTAGGGCCTCTTTTGTATCTCAGCAAACCTGAGCTGTATACAGTATCTTTAGGGTTGAGAATGTTCTCTGACCCGACAGCAGTTTCTAACTGGGGAGCTGCCTTTGCTATGGCAACATTATCGCTCGTTCCCTCATTTATAATATTTATATTCTTCCAACGCTATCTAGTGGAAGGAATTGTTACTACAGGTTTAAAGGGTTAAATATATAAGAGCATAATATTAAAGGGTTGCATTCCCTTATTGGTGGGGAGCAACCCTTGTAATTTTTATAAATATTAGGAAATAATTAAGACATTATAGTTTAAAATTCAATCACTTTTCCATCATCAGCAGACTCTCTCGCTAAAAGCGAAGCCAAGGTTACATAAAAGCTATCCTCACTACTAACTAAGCACTTATCTGTACCTCTTACCTCATTTAAGAAATCTAAAAACACAATAGGTGGTTTTTCTAAAGAGACTTCTGAGACCTCTTTAGTGGTATCATTTAGTAAGTAAACTTTTCCGTTTAAAACTTCAAGAATTCCTCTTGTTCCCACAATTCTAACTCTATCATCATCATGAGTAGGGGCAGTAGCAGGACGCAAATAGTCAATGTTCACCGTGGCTAAAATTTCATCTTCCATTACAAAGCTACAAAAAGCAGTAGTTTCAAGCTCACCGTGATCATTATTATAAAGTCTTGAATGTCTTGCAAAGACCGATTTGAATTTCTTACCACTCAACCAATAAATCCAATCAATAGCGTGAATTCCAACCCAGGGAATTGTTCCACCATATGTTTTTCTATGTTTGTAAAAGTCAGGTCGAGTTCCAAGTTTATAAGATTTTTGAGCATGTATCAGTCTTATTCTACCTATCTTGTTTTCATTTATAAGTTTATAAGCAGTCCAAAAATGGGGTGTATAGCGCAATCCCAGCATTGACGAAAGTTTTACTTTTGTTTGCCTCCACACACTCTTTAGTTCTTCAAGTTTTTCTATTGATAGTGCAACAGGCTTTTCCATATATACGTGGATTCCTCTTTTCATAGCCTCAATTGCAAGCTCAGAATTTTTATAAAAAAATGTATTAATCACAGCAATGTCAGGTTTGAGATCTTCAAACATCCTTATAGGATTGCTATAAACCACAGATGCAAATCCCATTTCATTTACTTGAGAATATAACCTTTCAATATTCTCTCCTTCACATCCAGGAGAGATTCCCACAATTTGAGCATGAGGGTCTTCTTTTATTCCTCTTAAAGCATATACATAGTGTCCACTACTGCCGACTATGCAAATTTTCATTTAAAATCTCACACCTTTCATTCAAATTTTTCTTTTAAAACATAATTGTTTCAAACAATGACCATGCAAAGAGCTTATGCATCGGGCGATTGGGGTGATTTATAAAATTTGAAAGAAGATTTGTTGTGTCAACACCACTATGATAAAGCTTTTTCCATTTTTCATAACAATCACAAACTACAACCTTTTCCTTTTTGCAAAGCTCCTTAGCTGAGTCTATGTAAAGGTCTAATGTTCCATTGATTTGACTTTCCATATTTAATTTTGCCATCTCAATTAACGGCAAGCTCTTTATAGCTAGTGAAATATAAGTATTTTTCATGTTGGGAGTTAAAAAAATTACTTCAATATCATGTTTTTTAAGTTCTATAAATATCCCTGCTAAACCATCTAAATATTCATTCAAATACTCTTTTCCTTTGTTACTATCATTTAATCCATAACAAACTACCACAAGGTCTGGGTTAAATCTTAAAACATCTCTTTCAAGTCTTTGTAAGCCACCCTGTGCTGTATCACCGCTTATGCCTGCATTGACAATATTAATCGGAGCAAATGGAAACACCATTGATAATATTTTCTTAAATTGATTATGATACACTGCTTCAAAATCACAGACAACTTCTAATGTTCTTTTTGTTCCTTCAATAACCTCAAAACAACCGTGGGTTACACTGTCACCCAGAAAGACAATTGTAGGTATTGGACCGGAGTGATAATTTTCGTTTTTTTGTCTAATTTTTTCTATAATTCGCATCATCTAAATCCACCCCTAATTTTTATATTGATGAGTTTTATATTGTCTTAATTTTATGTGTTATTGGCTCAATAATTTCACCTTCGAACAGTTGCAGGCTCGAAGTTGATACTTCAAGTGTGAGCTTTACCTTCTTTGAAGAAAGTAAATCAGAATCTACCTTCCATCTGTAAGGTTGCCAACATCTTGTGCCAATAAGTTCATTATTTATATAAAGGCTAACACACTGATCTACGTTATCTTCGATAAAGAATTCCACAATACCACTTTCCAAAGATGGCATTTGAAGTTCTTTTTCGTACTTTACAAAACCAGCATAAAAAGGAATGCCATTTTCAAGGTCTTTACCAAAATAGCCTTGAGTTGGAAGCTTGCCCATATGCCAGCTGTCATCAACTTTGAATACACCTGCCGTGCTGAAAATATAAATGGGTGTAAGAAGTCCGTCAAATGATCTGCTAATCTTTACACATACACAAAGCTGATTTTCCCCTAGTTTAATTAAGTTGCTAATATCATATGCCAAATTAGTATGAGAATAAAATCTTTTAAGTATAAAATCTCTTGGTAAAATAGTATGATTGTTCAAAAGCACAACCCATTCACCTTTTATACCTTCATCTTCAATTACAAGCCAGAATTTTTGGCTTGCTGCATCTACAAAAAATGAAGTAGTGTATATTGCCTCAAAGCTTGGCAACGTTATTTCTTTTGGACATCCAAAGAAACTTTTTGTTTTTAGTGGTATTGCAATTTTTGCCTCTTCTATTTGGTCAATTATCGGTTTTGGTGTAACTGGAATTTTTGAAGATGCTAAGTATTGTTCATTTTCATTGTTGAAATTCAATTTTAAATTCCATCTGCCGAGCCTTAAAGGATTTAAACTCTCAATTGAAAATTCCCAAACAGTTGCAAGAGGGATTTTGTACTGAGAAACTCTCTTTTCAATATTCTTTTTGTTGTGATTCTTCTTAGAAGAACTTTTTTCTAATTTGATTAAATACGATTGAAAAGGTTCAAAATTCATGGAAAAAGCCATTTGTTTTTTTTCTAAAGAATTTTCAAAATTTATTTCCTCTTCGGAATCTTGCAATGTTAATGGAACCGAATAAATTCTGATTATTTCACCAGCCTTGTAACCCACGTGTATCTTACAACTCTTTTTCTCCTTAGTTGGGTTTATTATGAATAAAAGATCATGATCTACATCCTCAAAGTAAGCACAGAGAATACCGTGGTCGTTAAAAGATTCATATGATATAACTACAGACTTTTCATATATCTCATCAATTTTTGTAGCTAAATCTTCTATATTACCAATGAAGATGCAACTGTTAAGAAAAACTGTATTGTTCAATTTAGAACCTGCTGTATATGCCTTTGCAATGTCCATAGGATTTACTCCAAGAAAATTGCTAATATCTTTGGCAACATCAAAATCTTCGATATTTTGAAATGGCAAACAACCAATAAATATTATCTTGCACCCATTTAGTATCAGCTCTTTTATCTTCGTATAGGCTTCTTTTTCTAAATTGGTCACAGGTGGAATAATCAATAGTTCAAATTTTTCATTCTCGTAATAAATCTTTTGATTGATGCATTTCAAGTTTTTAACTAATGACTGATCAATCACATAATAGTCTACATTTTCTTCTAAAAGAATTTGCTGAATTCTACAGAAATCCTTTGAAATCTTCTCTTTTATCTCTCTCTCATTAAAACAGGTCCACTGGCTTGTAATTGGGTCTACTAAAAGTACATCAACTTTTCTTTTGCAATTTTTAAGCATTTTAGTTACATTTTCTACATACTCAGACAATATTTTTTGATGTTTCCACCATGGCATCTGGAAAAAGGCTGAAGGTGGGGCATCGTGTTTTTTGAGTCCATCTGCACTATAATAAAAAGCATGAGGAACAAACATGTCTATTCCCTGCAATATTAGCCAGTCAAATATCCATTTCATATCTTGCATTGTCATGCTCCAGCCGATGCTGTGAAAGCATTCACACAAAGCCCTTTCCTTTTTATAAAAGTGAGCGGCAGATGATGCTATCTTTGGATTTGCTCTGTAGTTTTCAGATACAATCTGTGGAATGTCACCAGCCTTTTGGTGCCCTGCATCTATTCCGGGAATGTCCATAAATGCTAATTGTGAGCTTCTCAAAATTGGCTTTTCACCTACATACAAAAGATTATTCTGGTGGCACCATTCAAGGATTTGTTTGTCATAGCTCTCAATAAATGTGTCCACAACAAGCTTCCAAAACTGATACTTAATTTTTGAACAAGCTGTATCAAATATGTCTGTGCAAATAATTTGAGGTAATTTTTCAATAAGATTTTCCCCATATGTTTGCTCAAAAAGCTTAGGAAGCACTTTTGACCAAGGAAGTTTGCCGGCAACTGGAGCTGTTTCATCCGTAAAAATTCCCTTTATTGTTTTTCCAAACTCATGACCTAAGTATTTTTTATATTTTTCATGAGTGGTTTGAATGAACAGTCTTACAGCATCTTTGTTTAGAGGGTCGATAAATGTTCCGAAATATTTAAAATTTTTTAATGGATACTGATAAAACAAAAATATCTTCCACTCTCCTTTTGGTACTTTCCATTTAAGAGCTTTTGCTCCATCTCCAACAAAGTATCTTTTCCTATTGTAAAACGTAAGTCCACTTTCTTGGTAGATATGTTCTTTGTAGATTACACCAATATTGTCCATCAGTTCTACATACTCATTCCACAGTATGGAACAATTACCAATTTTATAAGCTCTCGCTAATAGAATTTCGGACATAGGAAGCTCAATGTATATGTCTTCATTTTCTTTTGCTTCAAACACTTTGTAATCTAATATAAATGCTTGAAATTCCGGATGCTGGGCAATAACCTCACCAGCTGAGATCCCACTTGGGTAAGGATATTCATCATAAAGCCACACTTCCATGTTATATTTTTTTGCACATTCAATTGCAACAGAAACCTTTTCAAACCACTCATGAGAAAGGTAGGGTATTTCAAGACCTTGCCGTGGATGAATGAAGAACCCGCCAATTCCTTTTTCGTGCATCTCTTTTATTTGCTCTGCTATTTCATCATTTTCCATTTTCCCATTCCAAAACCAAAATGGTTTTATTTTGAAATTAATGTCCATTCTGTTTTCCTCACTCCTATATTTAGCTAATAGTAATAAAAAACTGTTCAAATTTGTTTTGGTTTTTTTATATTTACATCCCTAATTATACTATATAACTCAAATACAATCAACACAAAATTGAAAGAATCAAAAACAATGTGTTATAATGTTTCATAAAGTACAACTTGCTTTATTATTGAAAAGAATAAAGACAAGATGGTAAAATAAACAATAAAGAATATTGCCAAAATTCAGTACGAGAGGGTGGTTAAGATTCCAGCTACAATAAAAGATATAGCAAAGTATACAGGACTTTCAATAGCAACTATATCAAAGTATCTCAATGGTGGTAATGTGTTAGAAAAAAATAGGATTCTTATAGAAGAGGCAATAAAGGCGCTAGATTTTGAAGTGAATGAGATTGCAAGAGGGCTCAGAACTAATAAGACAATGACAATTGGAGTTTTGATTCCTGTTTTTGAAGTTTTCTTTAATACAATTGTATCTTCGTTAGAAAATGTATTGCTTGAAACTGGTTATAGTATTGTTGTATGTGATTACAGAGATGATGAAAAGTTAGAAAAGGAAAGGTTGGATTTTCTTTATAAAAAAAGAGTTGATGCATTAGTGGTTGTTCCCACATACTTGAAAGGAAGCGATATCAAAAAGATTATAAAAAGAGACATTCCAATTGTAGCAGTGGACAGACCAATTGATGACTTTGAATGTGATACAATCCTTGTGAACAATTTCGAGGTTTCATATCAAGCAGTTGAAAAGTTAATTTTAATGGGGCACAAAAAAATTGGAATAATATGTGGGCCACAGAATATCTATACTGCTCAAGAAAGGTTGAATGGCTATGTTCAAGCTCATACCGATTTTAACATACCTCTAAATGAAGAATACATAAAGTTTGGAGAATTTCATAATATGGAATCAGGTTATAAAAAAATGATTGAATTACTTGAAATCCAAAATCCTCCTTCTGCTGTTTTTGTTACAAATTATGAGATGACTCTTGGTGCTATTATTGCTATAAATGAAAAAGACATAAAAGTCCCTGATGAGCTGTCAGTTATAGGCTTTGATAATTTAGAAATGGCAAGGATAGTAAAGCCATCATTATCTCTTGTGGTCCAGCCAATGGAAGAGATAGGAGAGTCTGTTGCAAGATTGCTATTGAAGAGATTAAAAGGGGATAAAAGTGATTTTCCTTTGCAAAAAAAGTTGAGCGCACAAGTTTTGATAAAGAATTCAATCAAAAGAGTAGACTGAGAGTTTAGGATGTTGGATTTTAGATAAGTATAGTTTTAAAAAATCTTTTTGGGTATTGACAGATGGATTTGTTTAATGTTATTCTATTATAAAGCTAAACGTTTAATTTCTTATTTATTTTTATTAAAAGTAAAACGTTTAGTTATAGATTGTTCATTAAAAAAGGAAGTGAAAACAAGTGGCTATTATCTCTTTGAAAGAAGTTTTTGATTATAGTTTTGTGAAAAGCGCAATTTGTTCTTTTAATTTTGTGAACCTCGAACAATTATATGGAATTGTAGCTGCTGCTGATGAGCTTCAAACTCCTGTTGTTTTAATGATTTCACAAAAAACTGCTTTAAAATATGGACTTGAGGTAATGTTCAACTTAGCAAAATCAAAAGTTGAAAAGCTACATACTCCATTTGTCATTCATTTAGACCATGCAAAGAATATTGAGCTTGTTGAAAAAGCAATTGATTTAGGGTTTTCTTCAGTAATGTTTGATGGTTCATCACTGTCTTTTGATGAAAATATTAAGAAAACTTACGAAGTTGTAAAAAAAGCTCACAGATATGGGATTGCAGTTGAGGGCGAAATAAATGCTATATATGGGAAGGAAGAAGATGGCACCCCAAGTGCTATTGTATACACAAAAGTAAAAGATGCCAAGAAGTTTTCAGAAGAAACTGAGGTTGATTTTTTAGCGGTTAGTGTTGGAACAAAGCATGGACTTTATGAGGGAACGCCTTCTTTGAGGTATGATCTTATCAATGAAATTTCCAATTCAATTAAGTCAAAACTTGTTATGCATGGTTGCAGCGGGCTTACAGCTGAACAGTTAAGGAAGTCTATTCAAAGTGGAATTAAAAAGTTGAATTTTGGCACAGAGGTAATGCTAACACAGATAAACGCAATAAAAAAATCATTAGACAATTTATCTAAACCAGATATAAGGCCAATTATGGACAGTTCAATTGAAGAGATAAAGGCATATGTAAAGAACACAATTAATAGTATTTGTATTTCACAATAAAATTTATGAAAAAGTCAACAAAAAGGAGCGAATGTTTTAAAGATGAAAGCGGCAGTTTTACACGCAAAAGGTGATATCAGATATGAAGAGGTTGAAGATCCTAAAATAACTGAGGATGAGGTTCTTGTAAAAGTGAGGGCAAGTGGCATATGTGGGTCTGACATTCCAAGAGTATTGGGTGATGCGGCACATTTTTATCCTATCATATTAGGACACGAATTTTCTGGTGAAATTGTGGAGGTTGGCAAAAACGTTAAAAACCTTAAAATTGGCGACAGAGTGGTGGGTGCTCCGTTATTGCCATGTTTTAAGTGCAGTGATTGTCAAAAGGGTTGGTATTCGCAATGCAAAAACTACAGTTTTATTGGGTCAAGAAGGCAAGGGAGCTTTGCCGAATACATAGCGATTCCTGCAAGAAATGCAATAAAATTTGATGAAAGTATCCCTTTTGAACAGGCTGTCTTTTTTGAACCATCCACTGTAGCTTTACATGGACTTAGGTGTGTTGATTTTAAAGGTGGCGAAGATGTTTTAGTTTTGGGTGCAGGAACAATTGGGATTTTTACGTTACAGTGGGCAAGAATAATGGGCGCAAGATGCATCTGTGTTGTTGATATCAAAGATGAGAGACTAAAACTTGCAAAAGAGTTTGGAGCAGATTTTGTTGTTAATGCAACTGAAGAAAAGTTTACAGAAAAGATAAGTGAACTCACAAAAGGCAGAGGTTTTGGATATGTATTTGAAACAGCAGGTAGTACTGAGACAATAAAGTTCTCTTTCGAATTTGTTTCAAACAAAGGCTGTGTTTGCCTTATAGGTACACCTACAAAGGATATTGCTTTCTCGCCTCATCTATTTGAAAAAATCAATAGGAAAGAGTTTCATCTTACAGGTTCTTGGATGTCATATAGTGCCCCTTTTCCAGGCATTGAATGGGAGTTGACCTCCCAATATTTTTCAGATAAACGCTTAAAGTTCAGCAATAAGTTGATATACAAAACCTTTCATCTAAAAGATATTAAAGAAGCATTTGAGTTATTTAAAAGTCCGGAGAATGTGAAAGGGAAAGTAATCATTTTAAGTTAATATATTCAAAAAATTATATAAGGAGGAATATAAAATGGTCAAAAGCTTTAATTACTATCAGCCCACCAGAATAATATTTGGAGTGGGCAGACGAAAAGAACTTGGCATTTGGGCGAAACGTTTTGGGAAAAAGGTTTTAGTTGTTGTTGACCCGAATGTAGAAAAGTTTTTGTCTCAGCAGTATCAAGAGATGTTAGATAGCCTTCATTCCGAAGGTATTGAAACCATTGTATTTGATCATGTTATTCCAAATCCCACACTTGACTCAATCCAAGAAGGTGCAGAGGTAGCAAAAAGAGAGAAAGTTGATTTTGTAATAGGCATTGGTGGGGGAAGTTCAATTGACACAGCAAAAGCAATAGCAGTTGCAGCAACCCATGAAGGAAGTGCATGGGATTATCTTTATTTTAAAAAAGAACCTACAGAAAAAACACTGCCTATAATTGGAGTTCCAACAACAGCAGGAACAGGTACGCAAACATCAAGAGTCTCTGTATTGACAAACACAGAAGAAAAGTGCAAATCAGCAATTGCAAGTGACAATATAATATGCAAGGTTGCAATCGTAGATCCAGAGCTTACTTTAACTGTTCCTCCTGCTGTCACTGCATCAACAGGGTTTGATGTGTTTACACATTGCTTTGAGTCATACATAAATGTAAATAATCAGCCATATGTAGATATGTTGGCACTTGAGGCAATTGGAATTGTGATTAAATATTTGAGAAAAGCTTATGACAATCCAGGTGACCTTGGGGCAAGAACAAAGATGGCCTGGGCAGATACTTTAGCAGGATGTTGTTTAGCAAATGTTGGGACGACAATTCCACATGCTTTAGGTCAGGCAATTGGCGGTCATTTCCCGCATGTAAGTCATGGTCAGAGCTTGGCAGTGGTTTACCCTGCGTTTTTAGATTATACAGTGGACTGGGCTATAGAAAGGTTTGCAAAAGTGGCAAGAATGTTTAATCCTGAGCTTGAGAAAGTATCTGACAAAGAAGCAGCCTATGCTTTGAAACAGGAAATTGTTTCATTTTTAAAATCAATCAACCTGTATTACACAATGGAGGATTTTGGAATAAAGAAAGAGGATGTTAAGGATTTGGTAAAACATGCGATAGAATTTCCTGATAACAGGGTAAATCCAAGAGTTCCTGACGAAAAGGATCTTGAAGAGCTTTATTTAAAATCGTTTAGAGACTAAAAAGGAGTAAGCGGGTATGAGAGAATTGCTTTTGGGTATAGATATCGGAACCTCTGCCTGTAAACTAAGCGTATTTGATAGAGAAGGGAATGTCATTTTTGATACTTCAAAACCATATAATATTTACTTTCCTCAAGAAGGCTTTGTAGAACAGGATCCTAATGAATGGTGGGATGCTGTTGTCAACGCAATTAATGAGATGTTTGCAAAAAATAATATCAGACCAGATGAAATAAAATCAATAGGAATTGCAGGACAAAGTTGGTCCTGCATTCCTGTTGACAAAAATGGGAATGTCTTATCTAATACACCAATTTGGATGGACACTCGCTCATCTTCTATTTTAGAAAATATCTGTGATAGAATTGATGAGAAATATATTTTTGAGGTAAGCAAAAATCCTCTCAATCCCACATATTCAACACTCAAGATTTTATGGTTCAAAGAAAACAAACCTGATGTTTATAAAAATACCTATAAGTTTTTACAGAGCAACAGCTTTATTGTTTTTAAACTCACAAATTCTTTTTCACAGGACTTATCGCAAGGGTATGGATATCATTTCTTCAATATGGAAAAAGGCTGCTATGATGAAAAAGCTGCTGATATGTTTAAAATTGAACTTGAACTTTTGCCACAAATCTATCCATGTCACGAAGTAGTAGGGTATGTATCAAAAAAAGCTGCAAGTATAACAGGGTTGAAGGAAGGTACACCTGTTGTTGCAGGGGGATTAGATGCAGCTTGTTGCACCTTAGGTGCTGGTGTTATTGAAGTGGGGCAAACGCAAGAACAAGGTGGGCAAGCAGGTGGCATGAGTATATGCCTTGACAGACCAGTTTCAAATCCAAAGCTTATCTTATCATACCATGTTGTACCGGGAAGATGGCTTTTCCAAGGTGGAACTGTTGGTGGTGGAAGCTTAAGATGGTTTTATGAGCAGTTTGGCTATGAAGAAGCAGAAACTGCAAAAAGAGAAGGTAAAAGTCCATTTACTATCATGGATGAAAAAGCAGAACGAATTCCTTGTGGTTCAGAAGGACTTATATTCTTGCCATATATGGCAGGGGAGAGGTCTCCTATTTGGGACAGAAACGCAAAGGGCATTTTCTATGGTGTGAGTTATAAAAAAACAAAGGCTCATTTTATAAGGTCCATTATGGAAGGATGTGCATATGCGCTGAGACATAATTTAGAAGTTGCAGAAAAGAATGGTGTTAAAATTGATAGACTTTATGCTGTTGGAGGAGCAGCAAATAGCAAACTATGGTGTCAGATAAAATCTGATGTAACAGGCAAAATCATTGAGGTGCCAGTCTCGGATAATGCAACAACCCTTGGTGCAGCAATATTAGCAGGATATGGCGTAGGGATGTTTAAAGATATCTCTAATACTATAAAAGAAATAGTAAAATCGAAGGCAATTTATTTACCATCTTTTGATAATTACAAGCTTTATTCAAGGTATTATGAACAGTATTTAGAGATCTATGAAAGATTAAAGGAAATAATGAGTAGATGAAAAAAGAGGCGAATTTCAAATGAGTCCTCAAAATCCATTGATTGGTTTATTTAAGAATAGAGAAAAAGAGTTTAAGGGTATTATTTCAGTTTGTTCTTCAAATGAAATAGTCTTAGAAGCAGTTTTAAAAAGAATGAAAGATACAAACCTACCAATTATTATTGAAGCCACAGCGAACCAGGTAAATCAATTTGGCGGGTATTCTGGGTTGACACCGTCTCAGTTCAAAGAACGAGTTATAAAAATTGCTCAAAAAGTTGATTTTCCACTTGAGAGAATAATTCTTGGTGGGGACCATCTTGGACCATTTGTGTGGCGTGACCAGGAACCAGAAATTGCTATGGAGTATGCTAAGCAAATGATAAAAGAATACATAAAAGCAGGTTTTACCAAAATTCACATCGACACGAGTATGCCTTTAAAAGGGGAGAACAGCATAGATGATGAAATAATTGCTAAAAGAACTGCTGTGCTCTGCAGGATTGCGGAGGAGTGTTTTGAGAAGATTTCTATAAACAATCCCTATATTACAAGGCCAGTTTATGTGATAGGAGCTGATGTGCCACCTCCCGGCGGAGAGTCTTCTATTTGTCAAACAATTACTACTAAAGATGAATTAGAAAGAAGTTTAGAATATTTCAAAGAAGCATTTAAAAAGGAAGGAATTGAGCATGTATTCGATTATGTAGTTGCTGTTGTTGCAAATTTTGGAGTTGAATTTGGGAGCGATGAAATTGTTGATTTTGATATGGAAAAAGTAAAGCCGCTAAAAGAACTTTTGGCAAAGTACAATATAGTATTTGAAGGCCATTCTACAGATTATCAAACAAAAGAAAACTTAAAAAGAATGGTCGAATGTGGTATTGCAATTTTAAAGGTTGGTCCTGCTCTAACATTTACATTGCGCGAAGCGTTAGTAGCACTTAGTCATATTGAAGAAGAAATTTATAGCAATGAAAAGGAGAAACTGTCAAGATTTAGAGAAGTTTTATTGAATACTATGCTAACATGCAAAGATCACTGGAGTAAATATTTTGATGAGAATGATAAGTTAATTAAGTCAAAGCTCCTATATAGCTATCTTGACAGATGGAGATACTATTTTGAAAACGAGAGTGTGAAAAGTGCTGTTTATTCTCTTATTGGAAATTTAGAGAATGTTAAAATTCCACCTTGGCTTGTAAGTCAGTATTTTCCTTCTCAGTACCAAAAGATGAGAAAAAAAGATTTAAAAAACGGTGCTGCCGACCTAATATTGGATAAAATAGGGGAAGTCATTGACCATTATGTTTATGCGGTAAAAGAATAAAAAGGGTGTGTATTTTATAATTCAAACAATAATAAACATCGATAGATTTCACGCTTTTAGGTAATTCCACAGAGTAAGTGTTGATTATTCATATAAATAGCGTTATAATAGAATTGCAAATAGAATTTTTTCATAACAAATTGGTTAATTGTAAAATTAAATGCGACACCAAAAAATAGTTGAACCATAGCATGAAACCCGATATGATGTTGGTTGGCAAAAAACTAACACATATGGAGGGTTTCAGCTATGGTTCTTACTCAAGAGTATACCACATTACCTCGTACTTTTAAACACCTTACACCTTATGAAAGAGGTAAAATTTGCGCTCTTTTAAAAGAAGGGTTCTCACCAACTCAAATCGCTAAAAAACTTGGCCGTCATCGCAGCACCATTTACCGCGAAATAAAACGTGGCACCACAACTCAACGCCGTACAGATCTAACTACGTATGAAGCATACTTCCCAGAAACTGGCCAGGCGATATATGAGAAGAACCGCTCTTTCTGTGGCCGAAAAAGTAAGATCCTCCAAGTTGAATCCTTCCTCCAATATGCTGAGCAAAAGATACTTCAAGACAAATGGTCCCCTGATGCTGTTGTAGGAGCTGCTCGGCGAGAAAAACTCTTTGACCCTTCGTCCATGGTTTGCACCAAAACCCTATACAACTATATCGACCGCTGCTTGCTTAAAGTCCGCAATATAGACCTTTTCATAAAAACCAGACGTAAACCCAAGAAGAATTCTTTGAGAAAACACAAGCGCCTTTTCGGCAAGAGTATTAGCGAGCGGCCTGATAGCATTGAAAAGCGTGAGGAGTTCGGCCATTGGGAAATCGACACTGTTCTGGGAAGACGCTCTAATGATCATGTTCTGCTGACCCTAACGGAAAGAAAAACTCGCTATCACCTGCTCCTCCCATTGGCAAGCAAAACTGCTGAGGCAGTGGATGAAGCGTTAAAGCAGCTAAAAAGCCAGTATGGTCTTATGTTTTCTCGGGTGTTTAAGAGCATCACTGCGGATAACGGTAGTGAGTTTGCCAATTTAAATGTCCATGGGATTGATATTTACTATGCTCACCCTTACTCTGCCTGGGAACGAGCCACTAATGAGCGGCACAATGGTCTAGTCAGGCGGTTGATTCCTAAGGGAACAGCTATCAGTGAATTGTCACTTTCACAAATTGAGCGGGCGCAGAATTGGTGTAATACCTTGCCAAGAAAAATCCTTGGTTACCGCCAGCCAGCAGAGCTCTTTTTCAGGGAAATAGAACGGCTAACTTCTGAGTTTCAAAATTCATGATTTCGAAATCCAACATCATTCGGGTTTCCAAAAAATGTGTCGCATTTAATATTGCAATTTAAGTTGTAAAAAATTTTTCAAGATAGATTGACAGATTGTAAATAGAAGAATATAATGTAGAAGGACACAAGTTAATACAATCGTTAGGTGAGGCTCCTATACAGATATACGCTGCTGCTCGGAAACATCGAGAGATGCTAACGGGTCAACAAGTATTATCGAATTAAGGTTTTACTTAATGCAGCTGGAGGATGCTCCAAAGCTGTATAGTGCCAAAGCTCAACAAAGTGAAATGTTTAAAAACCTCTTTCATTCGTTGAGAGGTTTTTTAACTTGCGAAAAAACGGAGGTGAGAAGAATGGACGGTGGAGGTAGTAGTAAAAGCTATAAAGGTATATGTAATATGACATTGAAGAAGGATGGGCATAGTTTGAGGCCACGTCCATTCTTCTCACACGTGGCCTTTTCAATAAATTTTGCTATTTCTTAAAATGCCTATTTATCCCTTCTTTTAATGTCCTATTACATATACCTCCAAAACAATTCCTTTTAATTCCATCGTCTAAGTGCGAAAGTTTTTCACAAAAAAACAAATACTGTAACTGTAAGATTGCAAAAGACTCAGCAGCCTTAGCCTATTATTGTGTTTTGGAGGTGTATGGAAATGATCAAAATCGCAAAGAAAAATGGATTCACAGATACGATACTTACCCAATTAATTGAGTTTGCGAAAAAAGATGTAGATGAAGTTTTGGCACAATTAGGCACAGACAGAGAAGGTTTGACTTCTGAGGAAGCAGAAGATAGACTTGAAATGTATGGGTTAAATGAAGTAGCCCATGAAAAACCAGCTCCTTGGTATATTCAATTGATTAAAGCTTTTATCAATCCCTTCATAGGTATATTGGTATTTTTGGTAATTATGTCATATATAACTGATGTACTTTTTACTGCACCTCAAGACAGAGATTGGAGCACCATAATTATTATCTCTATAATGGTAACGGTTAGTGGACTGCTTCGCTTTGTTCAAGAGTACCGCTCCAATATAGAAGCGGAAAAATTGAAAGCCCTTGTTCACATGACTGCTGCAGTTATTCGCAAAGATACAGGTGAGAGAGAAATAAAAATGGAAGAAATAGTACCTGGTGATATAATACATTTGACAGCAGGAGATATGGTACCTGCGGATGTTAGGGTTATTACTTCTAAGGACTTATTTATAGACCAAGCAACTTTGACTGGAGAATCCGAACCTGTGGAGAAATATCCAGATTTAAAAGAAGAAAAAAGAAAAGCTAAGGATTTAAATCTCTCAGATTTAGAAAATATATGCTTTATGGGTACCAATGTAGTGAGCGGCTCTGCTATCGCCGTGGTCCTTTCAACAGGTGACCGTACTTATTTTGGTTCAATGGCAAAGTCCCTTGTAGGGCATAGGGCAATGACAAGTTTTGAAAAGGGTATTAACAATGTCAGCAAAGTGCTTATCAAGTTTATGGCAGTTATGTTTCCAATTGTTTTTGTGATAAATGGCCTTACAAAGGGTAATTGGTTGGATGCATTGCTTTTTGCCTTGGCTGTAGCTGTAGGGCTTACTCCTGAAATGCTTCCAATGATAGTCACTACAAACCTTGCTAAAGGTGCTGTGACAATGGCAAAACATAAGACAATTGTCAAGAGATTAGATGCTATTCAAAATTTCGGAGCAATGGATATACTTTGTACTGATAAGACTGGCACTTTGACATTAAACAAAATAGTTGTAGAAAAACATCTTGATATACATGGAAATGAAGATGACAGAGTTTTAAGACATGCATATCTTAACAGTTATTATCAAACAGGTCTGAGGAACTTGATGGATGTAGCCATTTTAGAGTATGGAGCTGAAAAAGGCTTTAATGGTTTAGATAAAATATACAAAAAAGTTGATGAGATACCCTTTGATTTTGTAAGACGAAGAATGTCTGTAGTTTTAGAGAGCGAAGGTGGGAAAAGGCAGCTTGTAACGAAAGGCGCCGTTGAAGAAGTGCTTTCCATCTGCGAATACGCTGAGTACAAAGGTGAAGTAGTTACTTTGACAGATGAAATACGCCAAGAAGTAAGAGAAATGGTAAGAAAATTAAATGAAGACGGAATGAGGGTGCTTGCCGTAGCTCAAAAAAATGATGTTCCACCAGAGGGAGTTTTCAGTGTAGCGGATGAAAGTAAGATGGTTCTCATGGGTTTTATAGGTTTTCTAGACCCGCCAAAAGAATCTGCACCTTATGCGATAAAAGCCTTAAAAGAACATGGAGTAGATGTAAAAATTCTCACTGGTGACAATGAAATAGTGACAAAGAAAATCTGTAAAGAAGTGGGGATTGCTGTAGAGAATATTCTATTAGGAAATGAAATAGAGAATATGACAGATGAAGAATTAGCAGAAGTAGCAGAAAAGACGACAATTTTTGCAAAACTTTCTCCTATGCAAAAATCGAGAATAATAAAGGCCTTACAAAGCAAAGGCCACATTGTTGGATATATGGGGGACGGAATTAATGATGCGTCTGCATTAAGAGAAGCCGATGTTGGAATTTCTGTTGACTCTGCAGTAGATATTGCAAAAGAATCAGCAGATATAATACTTTTAGAAAAAAGTCTTACGGTATTAGAAGAGGGAGTTGTAGAAGGACGCAGAATTTTTGGAAATATTATGAAATACATTGCAATTACATCGAGTTCTAATTTTGGTAATGTATTTTCAGTTTTAGTAGCAAGTGCATTTTTGCCTTTTTTGCCAATGCAGCCATTGCAACTTCTTTTCCTTAATTTAACTTATGATTTGTCAATGACATCAGTGCCTTGGGATACAATGGATAAAGAGTATATACAAAAGCCAAGAAAATGGGATGCTGCAAATATAGGCAATTTCATGGTATGGTTTGGACCTACTAGTTCAATTTTTGATATAACCACTTATGCTTTGATGTTTTTTGTAATTGGTCCGTTGGTTATAGGTGGCTCTTACTTCTTGTTGCCTGAAGCACTTAAACTCCAATTTGTTTCACTTTTCCAAACAGGCTGGTTTGTGGAAAGTTTATGGACACAAACAATGGTAGTTCACATGCTTAGGACCGAAAAGATTCCTTTTATACAAAGCATTGCTTCATGGCCATTATTACTTTTTACCTCAGCAGCTGTTTCAGTAGGAACGATTGTGCCATTTACTTCTTTTGGAGCTAAACTTGGGATGACGCCTCTACCAGCAATATACTTCTTGTTCTTGGCAGCTACGCTTCTTGCATACTTGACTTTGGCGCAATACGTTAAAACGAGATTTGTAAAAAAATTTGGAAGTTTGCTGTAACATTTTTGGACAATGGATACAGACAAGTAAAAATATATTAAAACATGAGCAGGAGAAATCCTGCTCTTTTTAATACAACACATTATAAGATTGAAATATTACAACAATGTTACAAAATATAAAATTTTGGTAAACAAAGGAGGAATTTATATTAATATGTAGAAGTAGTAAAATAGGAGGGATAATATGGGGGAGGTCATAAGATTTGAGACACATAAAGACTTTTTGAACAATCTTGGGGGAGATGTTTAAAAAGGGGATTAATGCCAGATAAAAGGTTAATGGTGTTGAATAATGTAAAAATTGCTGAAGATAGCGAAAAAGATTCACTAATTAAAGCTTTTCACAAAATAGTTGAACCATAGCATGAAACCCGATATGATGTTGGTTGGCAAAAAACTAACACATATGGAGGTTTCAGCTATGGTTCTTACTCAAGAGTATACCACATTACCTCGTACTTTTAAACACCTTACACCTTATGAAAGAGGTAAAATTTGCGCTCTTTTAAAAGAAGGGTTCTCACCAACTCAAATCGCTAAAAACTTGGCCGTCATCGCAGCACCATTTACCGCGAAATAAAACGTGGCACCACAACTCAACGCCGTACAGATCTAACTACGTATGAAGCATACTTCCCAGAAACTGGCCAGGCGATATATGAGAAGAACCGCTCTTTCTGTGGCCGAAAAAGTAAGATCCTCCAAGTTGAATCCTTCCTCCAATATGCTGAGCAAAAGATACTTCAAGACAAATGGTCCCCTGATGCTGTTGTAGGAGCTGCTCGGCGAGAAAAACTCTTTGACCCTTCGTCCATGGTTTGCACCAAAACCCTATACAACTATATCGACCGCTGCTTGCTTAAAGTCCGCAATATAGACCTTTTCATAAAAACCAGACGTAAACCCAAGAAGAATTCTTTGAGAAAACACAAGCGCCTTTTCGGCAAGAGTATTAGCGAGCGGCCTGATAGCATTGAAAAGCGTGAGGAGTTCGGCCATTGGGAAATCGACACTGTTCTGGGAAGACGCTCTAATGATCATGTTCTGCTGACCCTAACGGAAAGAAAAACTCGCTATCACCTGCTCCTCCCATTGGCAAGCAAAACTGCTGAGGCAGTGGATGAAGCGTTAAAGCAGCTAAAAAGCCAGTATGGTCTTATGTTTTCTCGGGTGTTTAAGAGCATCACTGCGGATAACGGTAGTGAGTTTGCCAATTTAAATGTCCATGGGATTGATATTTACTATGCTCACCCTTACTCTGCCTGGGAACGAGCCACTAATGAGCGGCACAATGGTCTAGTCAGGCGGTTGATTCCTAAGGGAACAGCTATCAGTGAATTGTCACTTTCACAAATTGAGCGGGCGCAGAATTGGTGTAATACCTTGCCAAGAAAAATCCTTGGTTACCGCCAGCCAGCAGAGCTCTTTTTCAGGGAAATAGAACGGCTAACTTCTGAGTTTCAAAATTCATGATTTCGAAATCCAACATCATTCGGGTTTCCAAAAAATGTGTCGCATTTAATATTGCAATTTAAGTTTCATAACAAATTATAAATTATGCTTGACTTTTAGAAGATGATGAATTATAATTTTAGCAAAGAGAAAAATAGTATGTGTATGCTAAATATAAAACGTTTCATGAGTGTGACATACATCTCGGGCAGTTAGAAAGAATGAGATTTAAAAAAAGTGAGTCTAAAAAGATTTTTCATGCAGTTCCTCAGCAGCTCAAGCAAACATGACATCAAATTTCTAAAAATACCTTATGAAAGGGTTTTAAATATGCAAAATAAAAGGGATGAATACACAATTAACTTTGGCGAAAAACGTTTCGTTGAAGACTATCCCAAGGTTGGAGTTAGATCTACTATAGATGGTAGATATGGTGGTGTAAGAGAATCATTAGAGGAATAATAAGGAGAACAAAAAATGATTGTTATTTGCAAAATAGTACAAAGGTATTGAACAAAAATAAAATGTTTTATTGAGAAGTTAAATAATAAACCAACTATATTGCAAATGAAAGGAGATATAATTATGGAATCTTCAATCAATAATAATAAGGGAATTAATTGGAAGAATATATGGGCTCAACGTTATATTATGATATTAGTATTACCTGTAGTCTTATGGATGATAATTTTTAATTATTTACCAATGCTAGGTTTAATTATAGCTTTTAAAGAATATGATCCTTTTTTAGGTCCTTTGAAAGGATTTTTAGAAAGTAGATGGGTAGGAATAGATAATTTTAAAGAAATGTTTATGGACAAATATTTTTGGCAGGCGTTCTGGAATACAATTTATTATAGTGTATTGAATTTAATTGTTGGTTTCCCGTTTGCAATTTTATTTGCTATTTTACTAAATGAAATACAAAGTATGTGGTATAAAAGATTTGTCCAGACAGTTAGTTATTTGCCGTACTTCATTTCTTGGGTTTTTGTGATTGGTTATATTTATATTATCTTGGCTGATAATGGCATTGTAAATGATATATTGCTTAAACTTCATATAATTGACAAGCCGATACCATTTCTTGTAACACCTGACTTTGTTCCACCTATAGTAGTGTTGAGTAATTTATGGAAGTCATTTGGTTGGAATGCAATAATATTTATTGCAGCTATTACAAATATAGATCCAACATTGTTTGAAGCTGCAATAGTTGATGGAGCGGGCCGATTTGCAAGAATAAGGTATGTTACTTTACCATCAATAAAACCTACTATCATTATATTACTGATATTCAACATTGCAGGAATAATGACTAATTATGGAATGTTTGAACAAATGTATCTTTTGTCAAATGGAGCAATTCAAGATGCTACTGAGATTATTGATACTTATACATTTAAGATAGGTATTGTTTTATCTAGATTTTCATATGCTACAGCAGTAGGGTTATTTAGATCAGTGGCTGCAGTTGTTTTGTTAGTTTGTGCTAATTCAATATCAAAAAAGCTTACGGGCGAAAGTTTGTATTAATAGATGCAGTAAGGAGGAGTAAAGGTGAGAATTAGAAGAAGAAGTACTGGCGATATTGTTTTCGACATTTTAAACAATTTGTTTATGCTTATAATAGTAATAATTACATTATATCCATTTTATTACATTATAATTTCTTCTTTTAACGATCCTATAGATTTATTAAAAGGTCCTGTATATTTATGGCCTAGAAAATTTTCAGTGGTCAATTACATATATATTTTTCAAGAGAAGGCTATTTTAAATGCGACGTTTATAACAGTTGCAAGAACAGTAATAGGAAGTGCAACAGCTGTATTATTTACTGCTGCATTTGCATATGGTATTTCAAGGAAATGGTTAATAGGAAGAAAGTTATTTATAAAAATGGCGATAGTCACTATGTACTTCAGTGGAGGATTAATTCCTACATATTTACTTATAACACGTTTTTTAAATTTAGCAGGTAACTTTCTTGTTTTTATTATTCCTAATTTGTTCAATGCTTATAATGCGTTTATTATGTATTCATTTTTCAAAGGGATACCTGTCGAAATAGAAGAATCTGCCAAGATAGATGGGGCAAATGATATTATAATCTTTTTTAAATTGATTCTTCCTCTAAGTTTACCCATACTTGCTACAATTGCTTTGTTTAATGGTGTATGGCATTGGAATTCTTGGTTTGATGCGTTGTTATACGGAGAAGGAAAATTAGAAACATTACCATTATATTTAGTTAGGGCTATTCAGTCAGCTACTGCAAGTGCAGCAGAAGCTGGGAGATTTGTTTCGACAACAGGTATAACATCCACATCTATAAGACTGACTACTATGGTAGTTACTACATTTCCTATAACAATAGTTTATCCATTTCTTCAGAAGTATTTTGTCAAAGGTATAATGATAGGTGCTTTGAAGGATTAAATTTTGGTTTATTTGTAGTTTGTTAATTCTGATTAAGGAGGTGATTATAAATATGTGGCTAAACGATTCATCTTGATTCGAAGGTTTATTAATTAAAGGTTTAATGTTTGTTTCAGTATTTGGGAAAAGGCTAAATGATAAAATTTAAAAATTAACAATTTCAGAGAAAAAAGGAGGATGAAAAAATGAAAAATAAGTATTGCAAATTGATATCAATAATTCTGGTTTTCGCTTTAATAGTTTCTTTAGTCTCCATTGGATATGTTTATAAATATGAGGTTAAAGCTGCTTCATCTAATAAAACAACAAAGAATATAAAGGTAAAATATTCTTGGCAAAAAGATACCTCGCCTTTTAAATTTGATTTGTATTTTTTTGGTGCATGGGGTTCGTTTTATCGTTGGAATGGAACGTTAGTAGAAAAATGGATCACAGAAGCAACTGGTGTTACACCAAATATAATTGTTCCAACGGGTGATGAAAAACAGTATCTTAATGTTATGATCGCTTCTAATAATTTGCCTGATGCTATGGTTCTTGAATGGTATGCTCCAGAAACAAAAAGACTGATTAAGGCAGGAAAAATTTATTCGGTAAACGAATTATGTCAAAAATATGCACCAGAATTTTGGGATATGATACCAAAAGAAGTAAAAGAATATCACAAATTTGATGATGGTAAGCTTTATTATATTCCATCGTTCTTCACTACCAAAGAAGAGTATGAACAAGGTTTAGAAAAGCATAACGCAAGACCATTGTTTATTCAAAGAGGAATATATAAAGCTTTAGGAAATCCAAAAATTAATTCAACAGATGATTTTCTTAATTTACTGAGAACAATAAAGAAAAAGTATCCCAATTTAAAACCATTTGCAATAGAACCACCAGTTGATGTTAATCAGTGGGGACTTACAGGAAGCTTAACTTTAGCATTTTTTGCAGGTATTTTTGCTCCAGAAACATATGGTAGAGACATCTATCTAGATTCAAAAGGAAATATAAAATTTATTTTTGAAAATCAGAATTTTGTTGAGGCTGTAAGATTCTTGAATAAGATTTATAGAGAAGGGTTAATAACATCATACGAATTGATGATGAAGCATGAAAATTATCAAGATTTAGTAGAATCAGCTCAATACGCTGTTATAGCTCGATTCCCAATTGATATTTGGAAGCAGCACAATCCCAAAATTTTGAAACTTACCAAAGATGAAGGTAGGACATATATGCCATTGCCGTATTTTAAATATAAGGGTAAGAATCCTCAGTTTGCAGGTGGTAGAGGAGCAGGTTGGGTTGGTTCTATGGTTACAAAAAATGCTAAAAATCCGGGAAGGATAATACGATATTTTGAATATAGTTGGAGCGATGAAGGACAATTGACAAATCTGTTTGGTAAAAAAGATGTGACATATTATATCGATAAAAATGGAATGCCGAGATACAAACCAGAAGTATTAAAAGAATTACAGGAAAAACCAGAAACTTTAGATACTAAATATGGATTTGAGAGAAGATTGCTAATGTGGAGATCAAAATGGGCAGGATGGCAAAGAATAGCAATGGCACCCAAGGAATATGAAGATTACTTAAGATCAGTTGCACGTTATGGTGTAGATATTTGGAATCTAGGTCTTGATAATCTTGACCCGGATCCAACTACTAAAGAAGGAGTTTTTTATGCGAAAATCAAAAACATATGGAACAAATATCTTGTACAGATGGTATTAGCTAAAGATGATAATACTTTTAAGAAGGCTTATGAAAGTGCATTGAAAGAAATGAAGAATGCAGGCTTAGAGCAGGTAAGAAAAGTTATGTACCAAAACCATTTAAAAGATTTGGCTAAGAAAAAAGGTATGTAATTTGTAATTAAGCAGGGGTTTAAAGCCCCTGCTTAATTTTAAAAAATATCGAGGAGGCGTAGAAGAGGTGAAACAAAAAAATTCTTTTAAGTATGACATGTTAGATTTTGATTTACCTGAAGCCAAAAATGATATTTTATGGATTGCTGAAATGGCTGAAGAAGTATATGAGCAAAGTGATGGTTCTGTGATTATAAAAATACCTTTTCAAGCTCAAAAGAAAGAAGTGTTTGTTCCAGACAATAGTAAAGAAAAGAAATATTATTATATGGAAGTAAAAGCATATGATGATGCAATTGTAAGGTGTTCTATTTCTTTTGGTGGAAAGTTTATGGAAGACAATAATAATCCTATGATAGAATGGGCCCCATCGTTAAAGCAAGAAAAACTTTATGTAATAAAAAATAAGAATGGATGGGATATAGTAGATGATAATAAAGTTGTAAGAATGAAAGTAAATAATATTAAGAAACCAGTAAGAAAATGGAGTAATTTACATCCTGAACCACAATATTTTTTTAATGCAAAAATATTTCCTGACGGAATAATAGCTGTATCTTTTTTGGCTAACGATACATTTACGCCAGGTATTGTTGAATCTGTGAGTTTAGGATATGTAGAACATGATGGAAAAGCAGATAGGTGTGTTTTTGCGCTTCACTCAGAATATAATGAAAAATTTGCTGGAACAGGGGAGCGATTTGCTCCTATGAATCTTGCAGGAAAAACAATAATTTTAGAAAATAATGATGCTTTAGGAGTTAATAATCGGAGAGCATATAAAAATGTTCCGTTTTATATATCGAGTAAAGGTTATGGGTTACTTATAATGACCTCTGCTCATGTAAGACTTTCATTAGCTGATATATCAACAAGAGCAGTACAAGCCTTAATAGAGGATGATGTATTGGATTTATTTTTTATAGGTGGAGGGGAACCAGAAAGAATTATTTACAATTATAGAAGAATTACTGGTTTTCCTCGAAAGGTTCCTGCTTGGTCTTATGGAATATGGATGAGTAGAATGTCTTATTTTTCTGCTGAAGAGACTTTAGATGTTGCGAAAAAATTGAGAGAAAATGGATTTCCTTGTGATGTGATTCATTTAGATACTGGATGGTTTAAGAAAGATTGGCAGTGTGATTGGGAATTTGATGAAGAGAGGTTTCCAAATCCTCAGGAGTATATTAAGAACATGCATAAAATGGGTTTCAAAATTTCTGTTTGGCAGCTTCCTCAAGTTGCGGCTGAAACAAAACATTATAATGTAGCAATAGAAAATAAGTTTATTTCTCGAATAACAAAAATGTCTGAAGAGAGCACATCTAATTTTGGAGATGTAGAATATAGAGGAGTAATTGATTTTACAAATCCAAAAGCAGTTAAGTGGTATCAAAATTTATTGAAAAACTTATTTGATTTAGGTGTAGATGTTATTAAAACGGATTTTGGCGAAAATATAGATATGAATGCGGAATATTTTTCAATGGAACCAAAGAAGTTACATAATATTTACTCGTTACTTTATCAAAAGGCAGCTTTTGAAATCACAGAAGAAGTTAAAGGAAAAGGACAAGCAATTATATGGGCAAGAGCAGGCTGGATAGGATGTCAACGATATCCAGTTCATTGGGGTGGTGATAGTAGTAGTACATGGGATGGTTTGGCGGCTACAATTCGAGGTGGTTTACATCTTGGAGTATCAGGATTTGGTTTTTGGAGTCATGATGTTCCTGGATTTCACGGCCTTCCAGATTTTATGAATAATTGGCCGGATGATGATATTTATGTTCGCTGGACTCAGGTTGCAGTATTTACTTCTCATATTCGATATCACGGGACTTCACCACGAGAACCCTATAATTATCCTAATGTATCAGATATTATTAGAGAATGGTGGAAATTACGTTATGCATTAATACCATATTTTGTTGAGCAGGGAGAAAAAGTTACAAAGACAGGTTATCCATTTATAAGAGCGTTGCTTATTCATCATCCTGATGATGAATATTGTTGGTACATTGATGATGAATTTTATTGCGGTGATATTTTCTTAGTAGCGCCGATAATAAATTCTGCTGGAAAAAGAAACATTTATTTGCCCAAAGGAAATTGGATAGATTTTTGGTCAGGAGAATTTATTAAAGGTCCTATTTTACTAAAAGATGTTTATTTCCCACTAGAAAGAATACCTATATATTGTGTTGCTGGTTCTGAACTTAAAGTATATCCATATGTAGTACAACATACGGGTGAAATAGAATTCGATAAAACAAAAATAATAGTTTTTGATCATACGTATAGAGGTTTTTCTAAATCAATACTTGGAAAAATAATAAATTTATAAAACTAAATAAAAACAGGAGGGGAATAGATGGAAATAACAATTTTCCTTCAGCAAAAACTAGGAAAAGTGAATAAATTCTGGACAAAATGTGTTGGGAGCTGTCACGCTGCAACTGCACTGAGAGAAGATTGGAGAAATCAGTTAAGAAAGTGCAGGCAGGAGATTGGGTTTGAATATGTTAGATTTCATGGCTGGCTTAATGATGATATGAGTGTTTGTTTTAGAAATGATGAAGGCAAGCTGTGGTTCTCATTTTTCAACATCGATTCTATAATTGACTTTTTATTGGATATTGGGATGAAACCTTTCATAGAACTGAGCTTTATGCCTGAAGCATTAGCGTCCGGGACAAAGACAGTTTTTCATTACAAAGGCAATATAACTCCACCAAAATCATATGAAGAGTGGGGACAGCTTGTTGAGGAGCTTGCAAGACATCTTGTTAAAAGATACGGCAAAAATGAAGTAAGGGAATGGTTTTTTGAAGTATGGAATGAACCAAATTTAAAAGACTTTTTCTGGGCAGGGACAATGGAAGAGTATTTTGAGCTATACAAACATGCGGCATTTGCAATCAAGAAAGTGGATTCTGAACTAAAAGTGGGAGGACCGGCTTCAGCAATAGATGCATGGATACCAGAGCTTAAAGATTTTTGTGCAAAAAACGGTGTGCCGATAGATTTTATTTCTACGCACCAGTATCCGACAGATTTAGCATTCAGCACAAGTTCAAACATGGAAGAGGCTATGGCAAAGGCAAAGAGAGGAGAACTGGCTGACAGGGTAAAGAAAGCTTTGAGTGAGGCATCACCATTGCCTGTTTATTATACTGAATGGAACAACTCGCCAAGTCCGCGAGATCCATACCATGACATTCCATATGATGCGGCATTTATTGTGAAGACCATAATAGATATTGTTGATTTGCCATTGGGCTGTTATTCATACTGGACGTTTACAGACATATTTGAGGAATGCGGGCAGAGTTCATTGCCTTTCCATGGAGGATTTGGACTTTTGAATATTCACGGTATACCAAAACCGTCATACAGAGCGTTTCAAATTTTGAATAAGCTAAGTGGAGAGAGGATTGAAATAAAAACAAAGGATGAGAGTGAGACTATTGATTGTATTGCTACAAGTAATGATGAGGAAATAGTGTTAATAGTTTCGAATCATAATGTTCCACTATCACCTATAAAAACTGAAAATATAAAGGTAGTAGTTGAAGGTCTAAAAAATTGTAATACAGTAATATTAGAAAGGATAGATGAATATAATGCAAATCCCAAGAGAAAGTGGGTTGAGATGGGCAGCCCCGGATATCTTACAAAAGAACAAATAGAAGAATTAATAAAAGTTTCAGAAATTAAAAAAGAACAAATTTCTTGTGAAAAAATAAGTGAAAAAGCAGTTAAATTTGAATTTGATATACTTCCACATTCAGTGGTGGCTATAACAATTAACTATTAAGTAAAAAATATACCGAATAGGTTCAAAAAATTTTTAAAGAGGTGTCATTATGAATTCGCAAAGCTTAAAAATAATTTTCGATAAACCTGCAAGCTGTTGGGAAGAGGCACTTCCAATAGGTAATGGAAGCTTGGGTGCTATGATTTATGGTGGAGTTGAATATGAAACCATCCAATTAAATGAAGAAAGTATTTGGTCATGTGGTCCTCGAAGAAGAGAAAATCCTGATGCTATAAAATATTTACCTGAGATACGAAAAAGCATTTTAGAAGGCAATATAAAAAGAGCTGAAGAGCTTTCTGTTTTTGCTCTTTCTGGGACACCTCATAGCCAAGGAAATTATGAACCGTTAGGGTACCTTGATATATATTTTGAAGGGATTGAGGCAGATAAAGTTGAAAGATATACCAGATATCTTGATATTTCAAATGCTACTTGTAAAGTTGAATTTGATGTAGATGATATCAGATATGAAAAGATTTACTTTTCTTCTTATCCAGATAAGGTAATTGTAGTAAAGATATGCTGTAACAAAAAAGGAGCACTCTTCTTGAGAGCAAAATTTAGACGTGAGTATCAAGAAGACATAGATAGGTGTGGAAGAGTAGATAATGATAAAATATTTATAGAATGCTCAGCTGGTAGTGGGAGAGGAGTTTCTTTTTCTGCTGTATTAAAGGCAGTGTCGAAAGATGGAGATGTTTATACAATTGGTGATAATTTGTTTGTAAAAGATGCAACTGAGGTTGTACTTTTAATTACTTCAACAACCAGCTACAAAGCGAAAGATTATTTTAACTGGTGTGTGAAAACGCTAGAACAAGCATCTAAACATGATTTTGAAGAACTATATAAGAGGCATACAGAAGATTACAAATCATTGTTTGACAGAGTTGAGTTTTATATCGATACAGAAAATACTAACAAACGTACTGAATTGACAACTCCAGAGAGGATTAACTTGTTAAAAGAAAGATATAAAGATGAAGAATTAATTGTACTTCTTTTTCAATTTGGAAGATATTTGCTAATATCAAGTAGCCGCCCAGGGTGTCTGCCACCAAATTTGCAGGGAATTTGGAATAAAGAGATGAAGCCACCTTGGGGCAGTAAGTATACAATAAATATTAATCTACAGATGAACTATTGGCCTGCTGAGGTTTGTAATCTTTCAGAATGTCATATGCCTTTATTTGATTTACTAGAGAAAATGTATGAAAACGGTAAGATTACTGCCCAGAGAATGTATGGATGTAGAGGATTCTGTGCGCATCATAACACAGATATTTGGGGAGATACTGCACCGCAGGATATTTACATCCCTGCAACATATTGGCCGATGGGGGCTGCCTGGCTTTGTCTTCATATATTGGATCATTATGAATACACAGGAGATTTAGATTTTCTAAAAAAATACTACTATTTAATGAGGGAAGCAGCGCTGTTTTTATTAGATTATCTCATTGAAGATAAAAACGGCTATCTTGTAACATGTCCTTCATGTTCACCAGAGAATAGCTATAAACTGAATGGCGATGTATATAGTATGACATATATGCCGACTATGGATATTCAAATAATTACCGCACTTTTTGATAAGATAAAAAAAGCCAATGATGTATTAAAATTGAATGATGAGATAGTTGAAAAAATAGAATATGCACTAAATAAACTTCCGCCGTTAAAAATAGGTAAATATGGGCAAATTCAAGAGTGGATAGAAGATTACGAAGAAGCAGAGCCGGGGCACAGGCACATTTCTCATTTGTTTGGACTCTATCCTGAGAATCAAATAACTTTTGAAAAAACACCACAGCTTTTTGAAGCTGCAAAGAAAACGCTGCAAAGGAGACTTGAACATGGTTCTGGACATACTGGTTGGAGCAGGGCTTGGATTATATGTTTCTGGGCAAGGCTTAAAGAAGGGAATAAAGCTTATGAAAATATTTTAGAACTTCTCAAAAAATCAACTTTGCCCAATTTGCTTGACAACCATCCACCGTTTCAAATTGATGGAAATTTTGGAACAACTGCTGGTATTGCAGAGATGATTATGCAGTCATGTGACGACACGATTGAACTTTTACCTGCACTTCCAAGTGATTGGAAAAGCGGATATATAAAAGGATTAAGAGCAAGAGGGGGACATATAATTGACATTTATTGGGAGAATGGCGTATTAAAGAAGGCAGAAATTATTCTGGGGTTTAGAGAAACTGTTGTTCTAAAATATAAGGGCAGTTATATTGAAATAAAAGGAAATATAGGAGAAGAAAAAGTTATCTCTTGTGATAATTTCTCTAAGTAAAGTAGCCAAAGTGGCAACTCAAAAATCTTTTAATAGTAAAAATAGTAAATGCTTGATTTAGTGCAGCTTTTGAAAAACAAAAATAAAAATAATGTATTGAGGAGGAACAATTTTAATGAAGCACCCTTATCATCTTTCCTTTTACAAACCGGCTAGTACATGGTACGAAGCACTTCCGCTGGGTAACGGTAGACTTGGTGCAATGGTTTATGGTCACACAGCTGTTGAGCGCATTCAACTAAATGATGACTCATTATGGTCTGGTACATTTATCGATCGCAACAACCCTTCGTTGAAAGAAAAGCTTCCAGAAATTCGAAGATTAGTGCTTGTAGGTGATTTGTATCACGCCGAGGAACTTATTATGCAATATATGGTAGGTACACCTGCTTCTATGAGACACTATACAACGTTAGGCGAATTGGACATTGCATTGAATCAACATTTGCCGTTTGCTACGGGATGGATTCCAAATAGCAATGGCTGTGAGGATTATTATTGTGATCTTGACCTTATGAATGGGATACTTAGTATCACTCATAGGCAGGCAGGTGTACGTTACTGTAGAGAAATGTTTGTTAGCTATCCTGCACAAGTTATGTGTATTCGTTTTGTAAGCGAAAAGCCGGGAACAATTAATATGGATATTATGTTAGACCGTACAGTTATATCTGATGAGACAGTTCCAGACGAACGTAGACCTGGACAACGAGTAAGAAGAGGGTGGCCGACAGTCAATGTCGATTTTATCCGTACTATGGATGAACGTACAATACTTATGCGTGGGAATGAAAGTGGAGTAGAGTTTGCTACTGCAGTACGGGTTGTATGTGATGGCAAACTTCAAAATCCTGTTTCTCAGCTGCTTGCACGGAATTGTGGAGAAGTGATATTGTATTTGGCATCATCAACTACTAATCGCTCAGAAGATCCTGTTTCAGAAGTATTCAGACTTCTTGACGCAGCAGAGAAGAAAGGTTATGTGGCTTTACGCGAGGAACATATAAATGATTTTTCAAATTTGATGTGGCGATGTGTACTGGATCTAGGCCCGTCACCAGATAAACCGACTGATGAAAGAATCGCAGCGCTTCGGGCGGGGGATAACGACCCTGCACTGGCAGCATTGTATTTCCAACTTGGTCGCTACCTTATTGTATCTGGTAGTCGCGAGGGAAGCGCACCGCTAAATTTGCAGGGAATATGGAATGCCGATTTCATGCCGATATGGGATAGCAAATATACTTTAAATATCAACTTGCAAATGAATTATTGGCCTGTGGAGATTTGTAACCTTTCTGAACTGCATATGCCTCTTATGGAATTGTTGGGAAAGATGCACGAAAAAGGACGAGAGACGGCACGTGTTATGTATGGTATGCGCGGTATGGTCTGTCACCATAACACAGATTTTTATGGTGACTGTGCACCGCAGGATCGATATATGGCTGCTACACCTTGGGTGATCGGTGGGGCATGGCTCGGTTTACATGTATGGGAACACTACTTGTTCACGAAAGATTTAAATTTTCTGCGAGAAATGTATCCAATTTTACGCGATATTGCAATGTTCTATGAAGATTTCTTGATCGAAGTAGATGGAAAGCTTGTGACATGTCCTTCAGTATCACCTGAAAATCGTTACATCTTACCAGATGGATATGATACGCCTATGTGCGTAAGTCCTGCAATGGACAATCAGATATTGCGCGAACTTTTTGCAGCTTGTATTGAGGCAGCAAATCTTTTAGGTGTGGACCAAGAATTAACCGAAAAATGGTTAGAAATTAGTCAGCGGTTACCTAAGGATAAAATTGGTTCGAAAGGTCAGTTACTTGAGTGGGATCAGGAATATCCTGAGCTCACACCGGGTATGGGTCATGTTTCTCACTTATTCGCTTGTTATCCTGGTAAGGGAATCAATTGGAGGGATACACCAGAATTAATGAATGCTGTAAGAAAATCGCTGGAACTTCGAATGGAACATGGTGCTGGCAAAAAGGGTTGGCCGTTGGCATGGTATATTAATATTTTTGCCCGGCTTTTGGATGGTGAAATGACAGATAAACTTATTCGTAGAATGCTTATTGATTCAACTGCTCGTAATTTACTGAATGCTACTCCAATCTTTCAGATAGACGGTAACCTGGGTGCTACAGCAGGTATAGCAGAATGTTTGTTACAAAGTCATATTGCGGTACATTTTCTTCCTGCATTGCCAGTTTCTTGGCAGGAAGGTAGTGTCAAAGGCTTACGCGCGCGTGGGGGACATGAAGTTGATATAAAATGGAAAGGGGGAAAACTTGTTGAGGCTGTTGTTACACCACAGTTTACTGGACCTATTGAAGTGGTTGGTGAATTACTGAAAGTAGAATGTGAGGGTTCATCAGTCCCGATAGTAAAAACACAAATTGGTTTTATGTTTTTTGCTGAAGGCGGTAAAGCGTATAAATTGACGCCAGTAAGTAACACTTAATAATAACTTATGAAAAGATAGAGCCATATCATCTATTCTTTACCACAACATAAAAAAGTAGAGTGGAATTAATATCTGCATTATATTAAAAAGTGGAAAATGATAGTAATAAAAAATTAAAAAAATAAAAAAAACACTTCTGTACATATATTTGTTAATTGATAGGCACCTGCCGCGATGTGGTAGAGCGAAACGATAGGAGTAATATAAAGAACTACATTGTTTATATTTCGATAATAAAATTTAAAGAAAACAAGAAATATTTTGAGAAAATCAAAAAAAGATGAAAAGGGGAGAAAGTTATGAAGGGACATGGTCAAATTTTAATTCCTTTAAAAGCATCTCTTCTCAATGAGAGTGAATTTTACAGAAGATTTGAGATAAATAGGAACTACATGCTTTCTCTAAAAACTGAAAACTTACTTCAGAATTTCTACTTGGAATCTGGATTAGTAAGCTGGAGTTTTTTGCCACAAGATATTCATGGTGGTTGGGAGTCACCAACATGCCAATTAAGAGGGCATTTTTTGGGACATTGGTTATCAGCAGCAGCAAAAATATATGCAAATTTTGGAGATGAAGAGATAAAAGGAAAGGCAGATTATATTATTAATGAATTAGAGAAATGCCAAAGAGAAAATGGTGGAGAATGGGTAGGTTCCATTCCAGAAAAATATTTTGAGTGGATGGCACGCGGAAAGTATGTATGGGCACCACACTATACTGTCCATAAAACCTTTATGGGACTTGTAGATATGTATAAGTATGCGTCAAATCAAAAAGCATTAGAAATAGCAGATAAATGGGCTAATTGGTTTTATAGATGGAGTGGACAATTTTCACGGGAAAAGATGGACGATATTCTCGATTATGAAACTGGTGGTATGCTTGAGATTTGGGCAGAACTATATGATATAACAAAAGACAGTAAATATAAAGATTTAATGGAACGTTATTACAGAGGTCGCTTATTTGACAGATTATTAATGGGTGAAGATGTATTAACAGGTAAACATGCAAATACTACTATACCAGAGATACATGGAGCGGCGAGAGTATGGGAAATTACAGGAGAAGAAAAGTTTAGAAAAATAGTTGAATCTTATTGGAAGGAAGCAGTGGATGAACGGGGGTATTTTTGCACGGGTGGGCAGACATTAGGAGAAGTTTGGACACCTAAGCAAAAAATAAAAAATTATCTTGGAACAACAAATCAAGAGCATTGTGTAGTTTATAATATGATACGCTTGGCTGAATTTCTGTTTAGATGGACAGGGGATAAGAGATATAGCGATTATATAGAAAGAAATATTTATAATGGATTGTTTGCTCAACAGAGGCTAAAAGATGGAATGGTCACATATTATCTTCCGCTAATGCCAGGTAGTCAAAAGAGATGGGGAACACCAACAAATGATTTTTGGTGTTGTCATGGGACGTTGGTGCAAGCACATACTATTTACAATGATCTAATCTATTACAAGAGCCAAAATGGGATAGTAATAAGCCAGTTTATACCTTCTTCTGTAACTTGGAAAGATGACAAAGGAAACGACATTACAATAACTCAATACTTTGAAAGAAAACATGGAAGTTTTGCCTATACAGCAGAAAAGGATGAAATATATATAGAGATTCAATGTAAGAGTCCTGTAGAATTTGAGCTTGCAATAAGAAAACCTTGGTGGGCTAAGAAAGTAGAAATAGAAATAAACGGAAACTCATATTATGCTGCTGACGATTCTCCATACATCCAATTAACGCAAAGATGGAACAATGAGAAGATAAAGATTACTTTCTACAAAGCAGTTGAGACTTGTTCGATGCCAGATGATCCGCAGCAAGTAGCTTTCATGATAGGTCCTGTTGTATTAGCAGGACTTTGTGAAAGGAGAAGGAAGATCTATATTGGTGAAAGAAAGATAGAAGAGATAATTGTACCAATTGATAAAAGAGGTTATGGACCGTTATTATATACAACTCAAGGTCAGATTGAGGATATATTCTTTTTACCACTTTGTTACATTGATCAAGAAAAATATACCGTATACTTTTTAATTGATGAATAGGCCAAACACAACATGAATACTGTGCTTAGGATTTTGTCAAAAGAAAGTTCAGGATTAGCTTTTTGATGTATTTTTCAAGAAAGATTGAATGAATTTAGGGTTGTTTTCACGGACCTGTGGGGCGATGCCAGTTGTATCAAAGATTAAGGTTGAAGCAAGTTCAGGAGATTGTTAGAGAAAAATATTGTGTACATGGATTGAGATATTATTGAGCGTTTCTGCAAAAGGCTAATAAAACAATTCTAATAGGCGTTTGCAAAATGGGTGGTGATTGAAGGTAAGAGATGCCAATACTAACATGAAATACAATCAAGATACAAAAAGAAAAGCAAAATGATAACCAAATATTATCAATACCAACAAGATTAATCAGCAACAAACATATGACGAAAATTAACAACTTTAAAAAAGACAATAGTACCCTAAACCTTCTAAACTTCTTGATTTTAGAAGGCTAAATAAAAAACAAAACCATAAATTTTTTGTAGGTCAATTATTCAATAAAAATAGTGGTTTTAAGCGATAAGTTTTTTGAGTTTGTTAAGCTTTTTGATAGTCAATAAAGAAGCAATAAAGCTTAATGTTGTGAGCGAGGATAAACAAGAGCGAAAAAGTAATGGCAGATAGCAAGAAATCAGAGAAAATAGAAATATGGTCATAAGTAGAGATAGTATCAGAACCCATGTAGGATTTTAAGTGGTAAATAGTCTGCTCTACAGCGACACGTTTTTTGTAGAGGTCTAAAAACTCTTGAGAATTTCTGTTTATACCTGGGAAAGAGCGAAAATCGTCAGGGTAAGTGTAGAACATTCTACCTGATTTAGAGGTAGTACAAGGTTGAGGGCAAGAGCAGACACGTTTGCCATCTTTGTATTGTGACATAGGGCAAGTCCATTTAAGGCGCAAAGAGCGATTTTTACCCTGACATTTGCCTTCAGGTTTAAAAGGTTGATTGAACTTTTTACAAGAAGAAGCACCATCCTCAGAAATAACGATATTGGGGTCTGATGTAGGTGTAGTATTTTTAGAAGCTCTTGTATTTAGAGGGATAACGATTTTGGAGAAGTTAAAAGTATTTTTTAAAGTGGAGTATATGTTGTGGGAATCCAAAGCACTGTCAGCGATTGATGGTAGAGAAATTATTGGGGATGTAGGAGAATAGAGTTTCGAGCGAAGGAATTAAAGCGGCAGAAGTCGGAGATAGCTTTTTCTTGATGTGGGTCAGAGGAAGTAGAATCATAGTTAAATAGGGGAACTAAAGCTAAAGGGATACCAGAAGCATTTGTAATGACAGCAAATTTCAAAGCCCAGCAGAAATGGCAATTTGTGAACATAAGACGGATATTGGAATTGGCAGCAGCAGTTTTGGGCAGAGAAGAATAAACAGCAGAAGTAGACTTTTTCAGAGGGAAGTTCAGGGTTAGCTTTTGAGGTATTTTTCAGCAGTAGATGAATGAATTTAGGATTGTTTTCACGAACCTTTGGGACAATACCTGTTGTGTCGAAGATTAAGATTGAAGAATCTTGAGGGTATTGTTGGATGGCAAGATTGTGTGCATGGATAGAGATATTTTGAAAAAGTTTGTGGATTTCACTGTTAAATAGTTTTCTGAAGCGAGAGAAAGTAGAAATAGAGGGGACATTGCCATTTAAGTTACAAAATAAACGGAGTTCATAGGAGTTAAGAAGAACAGCGCGAAGCTGTGTAAGGGTATTTAGTTTGAGTAATTTTTGGACAAGGAAGCACAGAAGCATAGATTCTAAGGAGAAGTATCTATGCTTGCCAAAGTGTTTATAGTAAGCATTGTAGAAAGAAGAAGGTATGTAGTTTGACAAGTCGATGAATTTATTGAACAAGCCCAAGAGGCTTTCAGGCTTGTAGAAAGCCAAAGCCTTTAGGTGGGAGAATAAATCTAAAAATGAAAGTTGTTTAGGTTTGGTGTTGAACATTTTGGAACCCTCCTCATAGTAGAAGATTTGTTTTATATAATCATATTTTACTACAATTATGAGGAGGGTGACCAGACTTTTTTTATTCTATGTAAAGCTTGATAACGCTCATCTTGAGCGTTTCTGCAAAAGGCTAAAAAAACAATTCTAACCAAAGGAGGAATAGTTCACATGAAAAAAACAAAGGTACTCTATGATAGGGAGTTTGTAATTGGACAGGTAGACAAGAGAATCTACGGTTCATTTTTGGAGCACATGGGAAGAGCAATATACACGGGAATCTATGAACCAGACCATCCGCAGGCTGATGAAATGGGGTTTAGAAAAGATGTTTTAGAACTTGTTCGTAAGCTGAATGTTCCTATTGTAAGATATCCTGGCGGCAATTTTGTGTCGGGGTATAACTGGGAAGATGGTGTGGGTCCAAAAGAAAAAAGACCGAGAAGACTTGAGCTTGCGTGGAGAGCAATTGAGACAAATGAGGTTGGGGTAAACGAATTTATTGAATGGGCAAAAAGAGCAAACACCTCTGTTATGATGACAGTAAACCTTGGTACACGGGGAATTGATGCAGCAAGAAACTTACTTGAGTATTGCAACTTCCCAGGCGGCACATACTACAGTGATTTGAGACGTCAGCATGGTTATCAGCAGCCGCACAACATAAAAGTATGGTGTCTTGGGAACGAGATGGACGGGGACTGGCAGATAGGTCATAAAACTGCATATGAGTATGGAAGACTTGCAAGAGAGACAGCAAAGGTTATGAAGTGGATAGACCCAAGTATTGAGCTTGTTGCAGCGGGAAGCTCTGGGCCCAAAATGCCAACATTTCCTGAGTGGGAAGCAATTGTTTTGGACCACACATATGACCTTGTAGATTATGTTTCTCTACATGTGTATTATGGAAATCCTGAAAAGGACACAAAGAATTTTGTTGCAAAATCGCTTGAAATGGAAGAGTTTATCAAAACAGTTATATCAACAATTGACTATATAAAGGCTAAAAAGAGAAGCAAAAAGGTTGTTAATATCTCATTTGACGAATGGAATGTATGGTACCATGCTCATCTTGAGGGAAAAGACCAGAAAGCAGAACCCTGGGCTCAAGTTCGTGCTATTGCTGAAGAAGATTATGTGTTCGAAGATGCAATTTTGGTAGGATGCATGCTGATTGCGCTTTTGAAACACTGTGATAGAATCAAGATGGCGTGCATGGCACAGCTTGTAAATGTAATTGCCCCAATTACCACTGTAAAAGGTGGAATTGCTTACAGACAGGTAATCTATTATCCTTTCATGCATGCTGCAAACTTTGGACATGGAGTAGCACTGCTTCCTAAGGTAAATTCTCCTAAATATGATTCAAAAGACTTTACTGATGTTCCATACATTGAAACAGTTGCAACATACAATGAGGAAAAGAATGAAATAACAGTCTTTGCAGTCAACAGAGATTTAGAAGAGGAGATGCAAGTTGAATTTAAGCTTGATGGTTTTGAAGGCTTTGAGGTTGTGGAGCACATTGTATATGAAAGTGATGATATTTACAAAGGAAACACTCAAGATAAGCCTGACAATGTTGTGCCCCACAAAGGTGGAAATTCAAAGATAGAAGGCAATGTTTTAACATCCATATTGCCCAAATTCTCATGGAATGTTATCAGGTTAAAGAAGAAAGAAAATTAATTGCATTGCAAAGCTAAGCAAGACAGCTTCTTAAAGAGTATAAAATTTAAGAAGCTGTCTTGTTTGTTTTATAAAATCTGATAGAAGTTTCAAAATTATAAGAATTTAAATACAGCGGCCGAAAGGTTAAAATAAAAGATATATTTATGGAAGGAGATGAGGGTATGCTCAAAATAGCTATCATAGGGGCGGGAAGTGGAGTTTTCACAAGGAACTTAGTAAGAGACATTTTGTCATATCCAGAGCTAAGAGACTCTACAATAGCGCTTATGGACATTGACAGTATAAGGCTTGAATTTATGAGAAAAGCTCTGCAAAAGCTCATTGAACAGGAAAAGTATCCTACTAAACTTGAAGCTACAACTGATAGAAAAGAGGCTTTAAAAGGTGCAAAATATGTTATTGTCACAATACAGGTTGGAGGTTTAAAACCTTTCGAGTATGACATTTACATTCCTCTAAAATACGGTGTAAAACAGGCAGTTGGCGATACAATAGGTCCAGGTGGAGTTTTCAGAGCTCTTAGAACAATACCGGTTTTGCTTGATATTGCAAAGGACATGGAAGAGCTGTGTCCTGACGCACTTTTGCTCAATTATGTAAATCCAATGGCAATGAATTGCTGGGCGTTAAACAAGGCTACGAATATAAAAAATGTAGGACTTTGTCATAGTGTTCATGGAACTGCTGAATTTTTAGCAAAGATTATTGGGGCGAAAATGGAAGAGGTTTCATACTTATGCGCAGGTATAAACCACATGGCGTGGTTTTTAAAATTTGAGTGGAATGGAAAAGATGCATATCCTCTTATAAGAGAAAAAGCAAATGACCCCGAAATCTATACACAGGATGTTACAAAATTCGAGATACTAAAACATTTTGGATATTATGTTTCAGAGTCAAGTTTTCACATGTCTGAATATGTTCCCTATTTTAGGAAGAGCGACGATTGGATAAATAAAATCCATAGAACACATTCATGGCACAAAGAACATTACAATGGTATGTATTTGCATTGCTGCTTAGATGCTGCGAAAACTTTGCTTGAGGACCTAAAAAAAATGGCAGAGGCAGACTACATCGACCCGAAAAGAAGTAACGAATATTGTGCAACTATCATCCATTCTATAGAGACAAATACTCCAAGTGTGATAAATGGTAATGTTGAGAACAAGGGTTTGATAAAAAATTTGCCTGAAGGATGCTGTGTTGAAGTGCCATGCTTGGTTGACAAAAATGGTATTCAGCCAACTTATGTGGGAGATCTACCACCACAGCTTGCAGCTTTGAATAGAACAAATATAAACGTTCAAGAGCTAACTGTTCTTGCTGCTTTGACAGGTGATAGGGAAGCAGTTTATCATGCAATTATGATGGACCCTCTCACAAGCGCTGTTTTAGATTTGGATGAAATACGCAAGATGGTAGATGAGATGTTTGAAGCTGAAAAAGAATGGTTACCAGAAAAGTTTTACAAATAAAGGGGAATGAGGTGAAAACAAATGGCAAGGATTTTCTTGGTTCATGGAGATAGATTGATAAGTAAATACGATAAGGAAATACTGTGGATTGAAGCATGGGGCAAAAACAGTTTGCGAGTTCGTGCAACACACGAAGGAAGTATGCCAGAAAATGATTGGGCTTTGTCACCAAAAACCAAAATTGGTGGTAATAATATAGAAATCAAAATTTTGGACAATAGAGGAATAATAAAAAACGGTAATATATATGCTGTAATTGAGCCAAGTGGGGATATTAAGTTTTACAACAACGAAAACAAAATTATATTGCAAGAATATACTTCAAAATTCGCTGCAGGACTGCGCAAAAGAGGACGTGAATTTCAGCCCATATTAGGGGGCAGTTATCGATTAACTGTTCGTTTTGAATCAGAGCCTAATGAAAAGCTTTATGGAATGGGACAATATCAGCAACCATTTTTAAATTTAAAAGGCTGCGCATTAGAACTTGCACATAGGAATTCTCAATCAAGTGTTCCATTTTTAGTTTCAAACATTGGATATGGTTTTTTATGGAACAATCCAGCAATTGGAAAGGTCGTATTTGGCAAGAACATAACTGAGTGGGAAGCATATGTAACCAAAATTATGGATTATTGGATAACAGCAGGAAATACTCCTGCTGAAATTTTAGAACAATACATGGAAGTAACAGGAACACCTCCAATGATGCCCGACTATGCAATGGGGTTTTGGCAAAGTAAACTAAGATATAGAAATGCTCAAGAGTTAATGGATATAGCATATGAATACAAAAAGCGAAATCTTCCTCTTGATGTAATAGTAATTGATTTTTTCCATTGGCCACATCAGGGAGATTGGAAATTTGATGAAGATTACTGGCCTTATCCAGAAAAAATGGTTGAAGAGCTCAGAAAAATGGGTATTGAAGTAATGGTATCTATATGGCCGACTGTTGAAAAAGAAAGCGAAAATTATGAAGAGATGTTTTCTAAGGGCTTACTTATAAGTACTGACCGAGGACCGCGAGTAACTATGCAGTTTGTCAATGACACTCTTTTTGTTGATATGACTAATCCCGAAGCACGTGAATTTATGTGGGGAAAAGTCAAAGAAAATTATTTTTCAAAAGGTATTAAAATGTACTGGCTTGATGAAGCCGAACCAGAATTCCATAAATATGAATTTGATAATTATCGATATTATTTGGGACCATGTTTAGAAATAGGAAATATTTATCCTCTATTGTATGCAAAAACTTTTTATGATGGATTGAAAAAGGAAGGTATAGAAAACATAATTAACTTAATTCGTTGTGCTTGGGCTGGTTCCCAACGCTATGGAGTGGTTGTGTGGTCGGGGGATATTGCATCTACATTTGAGTCATTGAGAAATCAAGTTGCATGTGGCTTAAATATGGCAATGGCGGGAATACCCTGGTGGACAAGTGACATAGGAGGTTTCTATGGTGGCGATCCAGAGGATCCTTCTTTCAGAGAGTTGATAATCAGATGGTTTCAATTTGGAGCATTTTGTCCTGTATTTCGGCTGCATGGTGATAGAAAGCCTTATATTCCACCGACGAGTAATAAAGGTGGTGGGAGAATGGGTTCTGGAGGGCCCAATGAGGTTTGGAGCTATGGAGAAGAAGCTTACGAAATTTTCAAGAAGTATCTCACTATACGTGAAAAACTTAAACCGTATATTAAAAGACAAATGTTACTCACACATAAAAAAGGAACACCAATTATGCGACCTCTGTTTTATGATTTCCCCTTTGATACAAAATCATGGGAAATAGAAGATGAATTTATGTTTGGTCCAGATATATTGTTAGCTCCTGTGTTATATGAAGGCATGAGAGAAAGAACTGTTTATCTACCTGAAGGTGCTTACTGGAGAGAGTGGGAAACAGGAAAAGTATATGAAGGTGGAAAAGAAATTATTTGCCAAGCTCCTTTAACTACAATACCAATTTTTATACGGGATGGAGTTGTGTTGTTCTAAATTATAAACAGTTGGATTTGTAAACAAAAAAAGGTTTTGCATAAACAAAATATTTTGAGGTAATGTACAAAGCCTTTTAATTTTCTTCGTCATACTCTTTTCATAAAAATATTTAATCTGAAGCCATAGCTTTAAGCTGGGTATGATAATTAGTTGTATAGTCAAAACCATACACTAGGATGTTTGGAGCTATGGTCTACAATAATCATACTACAAAGAGAGGGATTTATATGTTAAGAAGAGCAGTTACAGAAAATGGAATAGTAGAAGGGCTTCCTGCATCTGACCCGAGGATAACAGTGTTCAAAGGAATTCCTTTTGCAGCGCCTCCTGTGGGCAAATTAAGATGGAAGCCACCGCAGCCATGTAAGAATTGGGAGGGTGTTTACAAAGCTTATACTTTTGCACCCATTTCAATTCAAGCTACACCAGGATTAGATCCAAATAATATTTACACAAAAGAGTGGCACGTTGATCCTAATGTACCTATGAGTGAAGATTGTTTGTATTTAAATGTATGGACACCTGCAAAACACCCTGATGAAAAATTACCAGTAATGATTTGGTTTTTTGGTGGAGGCTTACAGGTTGGTTACACTTCAGAGATGGAGTTTGATGGTGAACGCATAGCAAGGAGAGGAATTGTGTTTGTAAGTGTAAATTATCGATTAAATGTATTTGGCTTTTTTGCGCATCCTGAGATTTCAGAAGAGAACAAGGATGGGCCGAAAGCTAATTTTGGATTATTAGATCAGTTGGCAGGAATAGAATGGGTAAGACGAAATATTTCGGCTTTTGGAGGTGATCCAAACAATATCACTATATTTGGACAATCTGCAGGTGGAGGCTGTGTTACTGCACATGTTACATCACCTGTTAGCAGAGGGTTATTTCAGAGAGCCATTATACAAAGTGGAGGTGGGTTTGCACCGCGTTTCAATCAGGGGTATCCCACATTAAGTGAAGCTGAGAAGATGGGAGAAGAATTCTTCAAGTTTTTAGGAGTTAAGAACCTGGATGAGGCAAGGAGCATAGATGCAAGGGTTATTTTTGAGAAATCCGAAGAATTTGGTTATAGATGGGGATTTGTAAAAGATGGGGTTTATATAGTTGATGATCCTGTAAGGCTTATTGTAAAAGGAAATTGGCATAAAATACCTTTGATAATGGGACATACGGCAAATGAGTTTATAGAGAAACCAAATGTTGAAACAATAGAAGAATTCAAAGAGTATGCATACAAGAAATTTGGTGAAGATGCCGATGAATATATTAGACTATGTACTGAAGGAAGCGATGATATTGCTCAAATAAGGGAAAAAGGTACAATTAATATGTTTGAGATTGGGAATCTAATGTGGTGTGAACATAATGCAAAAACCAAAGATACAACCATTTATTGTTATTGCTTTGATCCAGAGGTACCAGGTGATGATGCAGGTGCATTTCATTCATCTGAACTATGGTTTGTTTTTGAAACCTTAGCAAAATGTTGGAGACCTTTTGTGGGTAAACATTATGATTTAGCAAGGCAGATGTGTAACTATTGGACAAATTTTGCTAAAAAGGGTGATCCTAATGGAAATGATGCAGATGGCACTCCAATGCCAGAGTGGAGACCTTATACTGAAGAGGAACCATTTGTAATGTTGTTTGGGGACAAACCATGTAAAGATCCAAACAGGCCCACTGAACTTATGAAGATTATGGTGAGACATCTTTTTAAAAAGTTAAAAATAGATTAATTTTGTTGAACCATTAAATGAGGAAGGAGTGGTGTGTATGGCAAAGTTTGATGATTTATCAAGGTTATTAAATAGCTTTGTGGAAAGTGGTTTGCCGGGTTGTGCATGTGCTATAGCAAAGAATGGAGAAATTCTGTGGGAAGGATATTTTGGTTATGCAGATTTAGAAAGGAAAATACCCATGAATGAAAATAGTGTTTTCAGATTAGCCTCAATGACCAAAATTATAATTTGTACTGCTGCTTTGATACTTTATGAAAGAGGGAAGTATCTTTTAAGTGATCCGGTTTATGAGTATATACCGGAATATAAAGAAACATATGTATATGTAAGGGATAAAAAAGGTAATGTACAAATAGAAAAAACAAAAAATCCTATACTCATAAAACATGCTTTTACTATGACGGTAGGGTTACCATATCCTTTCAGAGACTCTCCTACAGCAATTGAAATGAGAAAAGTAAAAGAAGAGTTGACAAAAAAATATGGGAAATATGATATAGTTACTGAAGCAAAGGCTATGGCTACAGTACCTCTTGAATTTGAACCTGGAACACGATGGTTGTATGGATATGGGCATGATATAGTAGCAGCATTAATACAAGTAATATCTGGCAAAAAAGTAAGTAAGTTTTTGCGTGAGGAGATTTTTGAACCTTTAGGAATGAATGATACTGGATATCGTTATTTTGGTGATATAGAAAATAGAATGGTTTCATGCTATAAAAGAAATGAAGATGGAACGTTTGAAAGAGTTAAAGGGATGTTAGATGAATTTCATCAACCTGATGCAATATATGAAGCAGGAGGAGCAGGTCTTTTTTCCACGGTAAGGGATTATTTAAAATTTTCGCAAATGCTTGCTAACGGAGGAGTTTATAAAGGCCAAAAGATAATTGGTAGAAAAACTATAGATTTAATGAGGACCAATCAATTAAATAGGAGACAGTTGTTAGACTTTAATAAAAACAATATTTACTTATCAGGATATGGATATGGGTTAGGCGTAAGAACTCTCATGAGTATTAATGAGAGTAATTTTAACAGTTCTATTGGTGAGTTTGGATGGACAGGTGCACTTGGAACTTATGTTTCAATTGATCCGAGTGAAGGTTTTTCTTTAGTATATATGCATCAGATGGTACCGAATATGGAGGAATACTATCATTTAAGAGTAAGGTCAGTTGCTTATGGTTGTTTGTAAATAATTTTTAAAAGGTCTTGAGAGCAAAAGTAATAGAAGGGGGGCTCTTTTGTGAAAACAATGAAGGCTATTGTTTTGGAAAAACCAAAAGTTTTAAAAACGGAAATAAGGAATAGACCTGTGATTATGGAGGATGAAGTATTAGTCGCTGTCAAGTGTGTAGGGATTTGTGGTTCTGATATTCATTATTACGAACATGGGAAAATAGGTAATTATGTAGTGGAAAAACCATTGATTTTAGGTCATGAGGCAAGTGGAGAAGTTATTAGTATAGGGAGGAATGTGAAAAAATTTAATGTTGGAGATAAAGTAGTTATCGAACCTGGGGCGACTTGCGGAAAATGTGAATATTGTAAGAGTGGACGATATAATCTATGTCCTGATGTTAAGTTTTTGGCTACACCACCTGTTGATGGAGCATTATGTGAATATTTAGCGGTAAAAGAAGATTATTTATTTAAAATTCCTGATAACATCGAATATGATGTTGCAACTTTAGTTGAACCTTTGTCAGTTGGTATTCATGGTGCTATAAGAGGTAATGTAAAACTTGGAGATAAAGTTTTAATTTTAGGCTTAGGGCCAGTTGGACTGCTGACTATTTTAGCAGTGAAAGCTTTTGGAGCGAGTCAAATAATTGCTGTAGATGTCCAACCTCTAAGATTGAATGCTGCAAAAGAATTGGGTGCTACTCATATAATAAATGCTAAAGACAGCAATTATAAACAATTAATACTTGAAGCAACACAAAATGTAGGCCCAGATGTAACTTTTGAAACAGCTGGTTCTAAAGAAACAAGCATATTAGCATTTGAAATAACTAAACGAGGTGGAAGAATAGTGTTAATAGGATTGTTGCCAGACAACGAAGTGTCAGTTAATATAAATTCTATAGTTGATAACGAGTATAACGTTTATGGTGTTTTTAGATACGCTAATACTTACAGAAAGGCAATTGAGGTTTTGTCAAATAATTTAGACAAGGTTAAAAAGTTGATAACTCATAGATTTAAGTTTGATGAGGCAATTCAGGCTTTTGAATTTGTAAGAGGGAATAAAGACAAATGTATAAAAGCGGTGATTGTCATATAATTTCCCTGACTTTGTCAATTTATATTAAAAATTTTGGGGGAACTGGAACTGACAATAGATTGATGACATTTTGTCACTACATCATTTGTTAATACCAATAAACTCTAATCTTTTCTTCATATGTAGAAAGTTTTTGATATCTTTATTTTCATAAAATTTAATATCTTTCCAGTTCCTCTGTATAATTAGTAAAATAATCATCAAAAGGTGTTCACGTTTATCAAGAAAATGAGATTTTTGAGACTACTAAAAAATAAGAATGAAGTATGGGAATTTGTAGTCAATATGGCTATAATAACAAGAGATTTAATGGTTGGTAACAAAAAACTTGAAGCATTAGGTTATCCCGAAGAAACACCTGGACATAATGCAATTTTAGCAGGATTTCAAGGACAGCAGCAGTGGACAGATCATTTTCCAAACGGTGACTTTATGGAAACAATTCTCAATTCCTCATTTGACTGGAATGGACTGAGACAGACCTACATACTTGCAACTGAAAATGACAGCTTAAACGGTGTATGTATGTTATTTGGGCATTTACTTACAAATACAGCTCAGATTTTTGCAGATGTTAGAACATATTGGAGTCCGGATGCTATTTACAGAGTAACCGGATGGAAACCAGAAGGACTTGCTCAAAATGGGGTTATTCATCTTATAAATTCTGGTTCTGCAGCATTGGATGGAACAGGTCAGCAAGAGATTGACGGCAAGCCTGCTATAAAGCCTTTCTGGGAAATTACCGAGCAAGAAGTTAAAAAATGCTTAGATGCAACAAGATTTTGTTATGCCAATTTGGGATATTTTAGAGGCGGTGGATTTTCGACTAAGTTTGTAACAAGAGGCGGCATGCCTGTTACAATCTCAAGATTAAATATTGTTAAAGGTTTAGGGCCAGTCCTTCAAATTGCAGAAGGCTGGACAGTAGAACTTCCTGCAAATGTTCATGAGATCCTTGATAGAAGAACAGACCCAACATGGCCAACCACATGGTTTGTACCAAAACTAACTGGCAAGGGAGCATTTAAGAGCCTATACTCTGTGATGGAAAACTGGGGAGCAAATCATTGTGCAATAACCTATGGGCATGTGGGTGATTTATTTATCACATTGGCTTCTATGTTAAGGATTCCTGTATGTATTCACAATGTTGAAGAAGAGAGAATCTTCAGACCAAGTGCCTGGAGTGCATTTGGGACAGAAGATTTGGAAGGTGCAGATTTTAGAGCGTGCAAAAATTTTGGCCCACTTTATAAAAAATAATTTTTGTACAAGGAGGTCTCTCTTTAAATGGATGAGTATTTTAAAACTATCCAAAAAGGTCCCTTTGAAGCAACTTGGGAATCTTTAAGACAATTCAAATGTCCTCAGTGGTTTTTGGATGCAAAATTTGGTATTTGGGCGCACTGGGGACCACAGTCTGTACCGATGTATGGGGACTGGTATGCAAGAAATATCTACAGAGAAGGAGAGCCACAGTATTATTATCACTGGCGAAAGTATGGTCATCCTTCAAAGGTTGGTTACAAAGACATAGTTCAGATGTGGAAAGCCGAAAGGTTTAACCCAGAGGAACTAATTGATCTGTATATCAAAGCAGGTGCAAAATATTTTGTTGCTCAGGCTGTTCACCACGATAACTTTGATAACTGGAATTCTCGATACCATAGGTGGAATGCAGTAAATATGGGCCCTAAGAAAGATATTGTTGGAATGTGGTGCAGAGCTGCAAGAGAAAGAGGACTTCCGTTTGGTGTATCAGAACATTTGGCTGCAAGCTTTTCGTGGTTTGCACCAAGCAAGGGACATGATACCAAAGGACCATATAAAGGTGTACCGTATGATGGAAATGATCCAGCTTATGAAGATTTTTATCATGCAAATAAAGAGGAATATGAATTAGAAAAAAAACATGGGAAGATTGTCAATTGGTACTCACCTAATCCTGAGTGGCACAAGAAATGGTTTTTAAGAATCAAAGATCTAATCGACCAATATGAGCCAGACCTTTTGTATTCAGATGGGGGTGTACCATTTGGAGAAGTAGGACTTCATATTGTTGCACATCTTTACAACACAAGTGCGAAGAACCATAGTGGTATAAATCAAGCTGTCTATACTCAAAAAGATACAAGACCTGAGGTTTATACAGTAGGTGTTTTGGACATTGAACGTGGAGCAGCCGAAGATATTCTGTCTCATCCATGGCAGACGGATACATGTTTAGGTGGCTGGTTTTATGATGTAAGAGCTGTATATAAAACTCCACAACAGGTAATTGAAATGCTTATTGATATTGTCAGCAAAGGTGGAAACCTTCTTTTAAATATTCCGCAAAAACCAGATGGCACGCTGGATGATGAATGTCTCTATATTCTTGATGAGATTGCAAAATGGATGAGAGTAAACGGAGAAGGTATATATGCAACACGTCCATGGATAAGATATGGAGAAGGTCCGACAAAAGGACAAGGTGGAGCTTTTCAGGAGAAAAAACTTGAGTGGACGCAAGAGGATTTTAGATTTACCCAAAAAGATGGGAAAATTTTTGCCTTTCAAATGAAGTATCCAGGGGATCACAAGGCAATCATCAAAAGTTTGGGACTATCAAGTGGTATTTTTGTAAAAAAGATAAAACTTTTAGGATTTGAAGATGAGCTTGAATTTGACCAGTTAGAAAACGCTTTGGTTATCAAATTGCCAGAAAAGTGGTATGACACAGGATATCCACATTGTTTTTGCATAGAGCAAAACTAACTGTTCAGGGCTATTCCGTAAAGAAAGAGGAATAGCCCTGATGATTTTATCTGCTTTTTTAAAACCTTTTTAATCTTAAAATCAAATTCACAATGCTCTTTGTAGTTTCTTTAAGCAGCCGTGGTGCCTCCTTTAGGCATCTGTCGAACGATGATGCCATATCAACAATAGAGAAAATTGAGGTTATACCTTCTTTTGTGTATTCTTCAAAAGGACAATCAATTGACCCTGAAATAACAATTACCATTTTGCCAAACTTTGCACCAAGTCTTGCAATTCCAATTGTAGATTTTCCAGATAAGCTTTGCCTGTCAAATCTTCCTTCACCAGTGATGATAATGTCTGCCCATTTGACGTGTTCTTCAGCGTTCGAAGCGCTTAGTATATAGTCTATTCCTGATACATACTGAGCGTTCAAAAAAGCCAAAAGTGCAAATCCTAATCCCCCTGCAGCACCAGCTCCGCTTGACAGTGACAAGTCTTTTCCAAGATATTCTTTGGCAACATTTGCAAAATTTCTAAGTCCCATATCAAGAAGCTTTACAGCATTTTCGTTTGCTCCTTTTTGAGGTGCAAACACATACGCTGCACCGTTTTCACCGTACAATGGATTAGTAACATCACACAGAACTGTAAATTTTACTTTGCGAACATCTTTCAAAAATTCTGAATCATCAATCTTTTTTATTTTTATCAGATTTTCTCCGGTTGGTTTTAATTCCTCTCCATTTTCATCTAAAAATTTCATACCAAGGCTATTTAGCATCCCTACTCCTGCGTCATTTGTTGCAGAGCCGCCAATGCCAATGATGATTTCTTTAACTCCTTTTGAAATTGCGTATTTGATGAGCTCGCCAACACCGTATGTTGTTGTGTAAAGAGGATTTCTTTCTTCATCTTTTAGAAGAAGAAGACCTGAACATTCTGCCATTTCAATGATTGCTTTGTCTTCAAAAAATCCTATTCTGCTTTTGATCTTCCTAAAAAGAGGGTCATTTACCTCAACCTCTTCTATTTTGGCACCAAAAATTTTAGATAGAGCTGTCAAGGTTCCTTCTCCACCGTCGGCAAGCGGAAGCTGAAAAACTTCTGCACTTTTGTCAACCTCAATAATAGCTTCTTTTATTATCTCAGATGCAACAAAAGCGTCAAATGACCCTTTATATTTATCCGGTGCAACCAAATATTTCAATAAGATTTCCCCCTCTCTTTAATGCAGAGTTTACATTTATATTTTACCAAAATTCTTGTCAGATGCTTTGTATTTTTAAAATGAAAATATACTTGGAGTTTATTCAAAAATCCTTGTCCAAGCAATTGACATTGACACTATAATATATTAGAATATTTTATGTTTTAAAATGAGGCCCCGAGTATGAGTTGATAATATAGATTTTTCAGAAAACAAAATTTCAGAAGGAGTGAAGAAGAAAGCGATGAAGACATACCTTGCAAAGCCAAATGAAGTTCCAAAGAAGTGGTATGTGATAGATGCAACAGGAAAACCGCTGGGAAGGCTTGCAGCTAAAATTGCTGTGATATTGAGAGGTAAGCACAAACCTCAGTTTACTCCGAATGTTGACACTGGCGACTATGTTATTGTAATCAATGCTGAAAAGGTTGTGTTGACTGGCAAAAAGCTTGACAAGGATGGATACAGATATCATACAAAGTATCCTGGGGGACTTAAGTTCATACCATATCGCAGACTTCTTGAAAAACATCCCGAAAAGGCAATTGAAATTGCTGTGCGCGGAATGCTTCCTAAAAATAGGCTGAGAGATAGGTTCATGAGGAAGCTCAAAGTTTACAGAGGACCAAATCACCCACATGCAGCACAAAAGCCAGAAGTGCTGGAAATTTAGTTTTAGTTAGGGGAGGATATGAAAGTGGCACAGGTAAAATACTATGCAACAGGAAGAAGAAAGACATCGGTTGCAAAAGTTTGGATTTCGCCTGGTAGCGGAAAAATTGTTGTAAATGATAAGCCTATGGAAGAGTATTTTCCTCTTGAGACATTGAGAATTATTGTAAAGCAGCCATTGACACTTACTGAAACTCTCGGTAAATTTGATGTAATTGCAAAGGTTAAAGGCGGCGGTCTTTCTGGTCAAGCAGGTGCTGTAAGACATGGAATTGCAAGAGCACTTGTGCTTGCTGACCCAACTTTAAGACCAGCTTTGAAAAAAGCAGGATTTCTTACAAGAGACCCGCGTATGGTGGAAAGAAAGAAATACGGTCTCAAGAAAGCAAGAAGAGCACCTCAGTTCTCAAAAAGATAAAGAAGTTTTGGCAGCTCCTGTTGGTAGGAGCTTTTATTTTTGCGATTTCACCAATTTAAAATTTCACCTATTGACATCATCTCAAAAGCTGGATATAATAAAATTGTAATTGCCAATGGGGGCATACCAAAAAAGGTATGTCCCCATTTTGCATTTTGGGCGGATATAGACTTTCAAAATAAGATTTGGGGGTGTTTTGGATGAACTATGCAGACATTGTATGGGTTTTAATTTCAACTGCTTTGGTTATGCTGATGACACCAGCAGTAGGTCTTTTTTATGGTGGTATGGTCAGAAGAAAAAACCTTCTTTCCACAATTACCATGTCAGCACTGACTCTGGGACTTATCAGCATTGAATGGGTTTTGATCGGTTATAGCATGGCTTTTGGACCTGACAGATTTGGATTGATTGGGAGCTTTGAGTGGGCAGGGTTAAAAAATGTTGGATATAAGCCTAACCCTGACTATGCGGGTAGCATTCCACACCTTTTGTTTATGGCATTTCAGATGATGTTTGCAGCAATTACTCCTGCACTTATTGTAGGTGCTTATGTTGAGAGAATAAAATTTAGCAGTTATATACTTTTTACATTACTATGGTCAATATTTGTTTACAATCCAGTTGCGCATTGGGTGTGGGCAAAAGGTGGATGGCTCAAAAACTTAGGAGCTTTAGACTTTGCAGGAGGTACTGTTGTGCATATTACTGCAGGTAGCACAGCTTTGGCACTGTCGCTTGTGCTAAGAAAAAGAAAGGACTTTGGCAAAGTTCAGATGGAGCCAAATAATATTCCTTTAACACTTGTTGGTGCGTTTTTACTTTGGTTTGGATGGTTCGGGTTCAATGGAGGTAGCAGCCTTGCTGCAAACGAGATTGGGGTCAACGCATTTGTTGTCACAAATGTTGCGGCAGCCTCTGCTGCAATTTCCTGGATGATTATAAGCTGGCTTTACAAAAAACCAAGCGCAATTGGAATTGCAACAGGTGCAGTTGTTGGGCTTGTTGCAATAACACCTGCATCAGGTTATGTAAACTCCCTTTCAGCAATTGTGATTGGTGCAGTTGCTTCCATAATATCATTTTACTGTATTAGACTCAGAGAAAGATTAGAACTTGATGAGACTTTAGATGTTTGGGCTTGCCACGGAATGGGTGGAACTTGGGGGGCGCTTGCAACAGGAATATTTGCAAGCAAGGCTGTAAATCCTGCAGGAAACGATGGGCTCTTATTTGGTAACTACAAGCTGTTTTTTGTTCAGCTTATCTCGGTGTTAGTTGTTTGGGCATTTTCGTTTATTATGACCATAATAATTTCAAAATTGCTTGACAAAAGCATGGGTTTGGCTGTGACATATGAAGAGGAGACTGTTGGTCTTGACATATCTCAGCATGGCGAAGAGGCTTATGGCGGAATTTAATTTTGGGGGTGTTTTGAGATGAAAAAAATAGAAGCTATCATAAGAGAAGAAAAGCTCAACGACCTCAAAGAGTGCCTTGAAAAAGAGGGTATATACGGAATTACAGTTATGAGAGTTAAAGGAAGAGGTATCCAGCGCGGTATTACCTTGCAGTGGAGAGCTGGAAGCTATACCGTGGATCTTCTTCCTAAGGTTCTGGTAATGATTGTTGTGAGTGATGAGAAGTTTGAAAAGGTGATTGACATTATTTTGGAGTGCTGTTCAACAGGAAATCCAGGTGATGGTAAGATTTTTGTATCAGAGGTAAGTGAAGTTATAAGGATTAGTAGCAAGGAAAGAAACGTAAAGCTGTAGAGTTATTTTAGATTTAAAAATCAAAAGGGCTATCTTGCTAATAAGTTTAAAAATAAGACTTTTAAAGCAAGTAGCCCTTTTATTTTTTCGAAAGTATGCTTTTATAAATCTCAAATTGCATCCTTGCCATATTTTCTGCAGAAAACTTTTCTTTTGCTTTTTTAGAAAGAAGCTGTCCAAATTCTTTGATAAGGTCTTTATTTTGCAAAAGAATTTCTATCTTTTGAGCAAGTCCTTTATAATCTCCAACCTCAAATAAAAAACCATTTTTCCCATCTTCAATTAGGTCTGGCACGGAACCCACTTTGCTTGATATACAACACTTTTCAAGTGCTGTTGCTTCTAAAATTGAATATGGGAAGGTTTCGGAGTATGAACTTATGACGTTTATATCTATGCTATTAAAAAAGTCATATGGATTTTTTATACTGCCAAGTAGAAATACCCTGTCATTTAAATTGTATTCACTTATCATTTGCTTCAAAAACTCCTTTTGAGGACCACTTCCACCGATTAAAAAAATGACCTCAGGATATTTTTTAGCTACCATATTAGCGGCTTTTATAAATACATCTAAACCTTTTACCTTGTATAACCTGCTCAAGTTTCCTATAACTATTTTGGAGTCAAATACTTTTCTATCAAAAAACTTTGATAAAAATTCATCCTTTTGCACATAATGTATCTCTTTTGAAAAGTCAAAACCATTGTACAAAAGAAAAATTCTATTTTCTTTCACCCCAAGTCCTTTTATTTTGTCAATCAATGCAGATCCTACAGAAATAAAATAGTCAAATCTTTTTAAAGAAAGTTTATTAAGAAATGAAAACACTACTCTTTTGTAAAAAACGTCCTGAAAATCTAAATCAAAGTCGCTATGTACTGTTGTGATAAATGGCTTGTTTTTGATTTTTCGTTTTAAAAACATTCCAATAAAATTTGCTCTTGCACCATGACAGTGAATTATATCATAATCTTCAGCTTTAACGATATGCGCAATTTTGTCAACCACACTCAAGTCAAATCGAGAGGATTGCTGAATAACATCTATATCAATTCCAGCATTTTTTACCTCTTCATAGAATTGCCCGTACATGAAACATATAATTTTAAGACTGACAAGATCTTTTAGTTTTGAACACAGGTTTATTATATGTGTCTTTGCTCCCCCTGTATCACCACCGCTTATAAGGTGCAAAACTTTCATTTTTGAAAAACAGACCTCCTCAACTTAAGTACCTATCGATTAGATTATATCATAACTCTTTATAAAAGGGTGAAAATATGATAAAAATATATCATGTGGATTTGAAATGATTTTAAGGAGAAACTAAAATGAAAACAAAAAGCATTTATGTTTGCCAGGAGTGCGGCTTTAGAACCTCGAAATGGCTTGGAAGATGTCCAAACTGTTCAAGCTGGGACACCTTTGTGCTTGAAAGAATAGACCAAAACAAAAAAGAGACTATCTCTATTTCAAAAGAGAATTCAGCAGTATTAAAACTTTCTAATGTCAGCACAAAAGAAGAAAGATTTTTATCTGGTATAGAAGAGCTGGATACTGTCCTTGGTGGCGGTTTTGTAAAGGGAGAGCTCATTTTGCTTGGTGGTGAGCCGGGTATTGGAAAGTCAACTTTGCTTTTGCAGGTTGCAAATATATTAAGCGAAAGAATGAAGGTTTTGTATGTATCAGGCGAGGAAGGAGCAAATCAGCTAAAACTTAGGGCTCAAAGGCTCAATATAGATGGAAATTTTGATGTTGTGTGTGAAACCAATTTTGATTTGATAAAAAATATTATCTTGGAAACAAAACCAGAGTTTGTTATAATTGATTCTATACAAACCATGTATATACCAGAAAACCAGTCAGCACCGGGAAGCGTAACCCAGGTCAGAGATGTGACAATGCAGCTTTTGAAAATTGCAAAGACGTATAAAATAACAGCTGTAATTGTTGGGCATGTCACAAAAGATGGTCTTATTGCAGGACCAAGGGTTTTGGAACACATGGTTGACTGTGTTTTGTATTTTGAAGGAGAGAGGTTTAACACTTATAGAGTAATCAGAGCTTACAAAAATAGATTTGGTCCTACAAACCAGCTTGGAATTTTTGAGATGACAGATGGTGGGCTTGTTGAGGTAAAAAATCCTTCAAGTATTTTTTTGGAAAGTAGCTACAATGTTGAGGGTGTTGCCATTTACTCTGCAATAGAAGGAACAAGGTCTATTCTTTTGGAGATACAGGCACTTGTAACTCCAACATCTTTTGGCACGCCAAGAAGGACAGTGACTGGAATTGATTATAACAGATGCGTGATGCTCTGTGCTGTGCTTGAAAAGAAGATGGGATTTGCGTTAAATGTTCAGGATATATATGTAAATGTAGCAGGCGGATTTAAGGTTTCAGAGCCGTCAGCAGACCTTGCTATTGTATGTGCCATAGCTTCAAGTTATAAAGGGGTTCCCATTGGAGATACTGTATTAATAGGTGAAGTGGGTTTGACAGGCGAAATTAGAGCTGTGGCGAATATAGAAAAAAGATTGAATGAAGCAAAAAAGCTGGGGTTTAAAAGAGCAATAATTCCAAAAAGAAATATGGAAGCGATCCAAAATGATGGTATGATTGAAGTCTTTGGTATGTCAAATATAGAGGAAGTTTTAAATTTCATTTTTTAGAAGAGAGTGATTATAAAATGCTTTTAGAAGAACTTAAAAAGATGCTACTTAATGAAGGTGCAAGTGATGTAGGGTTTTCTTTTATAAATCCATACCTTCCAGAAGAGCTAAAGATATTTAAAACATGTATAACAGTGGTTATAAAACTTTCAGATGCCATTGTAAACGAAATTATTGACTCACCAACGTTTACATACTATCACCATTACAAAGCTGTAAATAACCTCATTGACCTTCTGACCTTAAAAGGCGTGCTGTTTTTAGAATCAAAAGGGTATTATGCTTATAGTATTGCTGCATCACAGAGTGTCCATGGTAAGGACAATGGATTTTCTGGAGTACTTTCACACAAAATAGGTGCTGTACTGTCGGGCATGGGTTTTATTGGGAAAAGCAATCTTTTTGTCCATGAAAGATTTGGACCACGCGTGCGACTGGGTACAATTTTAACAACATATGAACCAGAAAATGGAATTAGAAATAATATTATTAAGCCAAAATGCGGTGATTGTAATCTTTGTGTTGTGAGCTGTCCTGCACAGGCAATCTACGGAAGGACATGGTATTTAGGTATTGAGAGAAACGAGATGATAGACCCCCATGCATGCAGCAGTTACATGAAGGAAAAGTTTAAATTCATCGGTCGTGGTCAGGTGTGCGGCATATGCATGAGGGTCTGTCCTTATGGAAGTGAAGTAAAAAGATAGGTACTATCTTCTGAGCTGGTATGTGTGGCAATTTGTTTTTTCTTTTGTTCCCTGAGCAGAAGACCCGCCGCCATCTACAGAGACTTCGATAGATGGAGCGGTGCATCTTTTGTTATCCCAGTACATGCAGTCTGATACATTGCATGTGATTCTGTCTGGCATCTTCAATACCTCCATTTTGATTTGAATTTGCAACTTTCAAGGTTTATTTTCTGCAATAAAACTTGAGTTTATTCAAAATAATAAATTTGGGTGAGAAAAGAGAATGAAAAATATTGTAATATCAGGATATTATGGACAATTGAATACTGGTGATGAAGCCATACTAAGGGTTTTGATAGATAGGCTGAGAGAATATGAAAGACAAGAAAATGAAGATTTAAATGTTGTTGTTCTTTCATCAAGACCGCAACTGACAAGCAAGATTTACAGTGTAGACTCTGTAAATAGAAAAAAGATTTGGGAAGTTGTAAAAGCCATAAAAAGATGTGATATATTTATTTCCGGTGGAGGAAGTCTTTTTCAAAATGAGACAAGCAACAGAAGTCTTTATTATTACCTCTTTCAAATTTTTCTTGCCAAGCTATTTGGCAAGAAGGTGTTTATTTTTTCTCAGGGGATAGGACCGATAAAAAAGTGGTATAATGTTTTGATTTTCAGGCATATAATCAAACTTGCTGATTATATTACAGTGAGAGATTACGATTCTTTTGACCTTTTACACAGACTGAAGCTTAAAAACAAAATAGACTTGTCAGCAGACCCTGCATTTTTACTGAATCCTTGCTGCGAAAAAAGAGTAGAAAAATTATTGCAAACTTATAACATAGATTTGAGCAAAAAGACGATAGGAATAGTAGTAAGGAAATGGAAAAAGGAAAAGGATATGACCGACAAAATCGCTCAAATTGCTGACATTCTTATAGAAAATGAAGGATATAATGTAGTTTTCATTCCTTTTCAGGGTAAGTGGGACATAATAAAGATAAATGAGATCATTTCAAAAATGAAGAATAAACCATATATTCTCTCTGAGAGTTTTCAGCCTCATGAACTTTTAGGTATTTTTAGATGTTTCGACCTAATAGTTGGTATGCGTCTTCATAGTCTCATATTTGCATCTAAAATGAACAAGAGGTTTGTTGGAATATCGTACGATCCCAAAATTGACAGTTTTCTTAAAATGTATGGTTTAAAACCGGCGGGATATGTTGATAGTTTTGATGTAAACAATGTTCTTTTAAATATCCAGTATATGCTTAATGAGTCAAAAATTCAAAAGAAAATTGAACAGATAACAATCAATATGATTCAAAGAGCGGAAAAGTCTTTTGAGATTTTAAAAGAGGCTTTATCAACAACTAAAAAAAGAAAAAACATTAATATTTTGGGTGTGAGAATTGATTGTATTAATTTTAATAAGGCAAAGAAAAAATGTATTGACTTTTTATCTTCATCTTCACCCAAAGTAGTATTTACACCCAATGTAGAGATGATAATGCTATCTCAAAGGGACGAGAAATTTAAAAAAATTTTGAATTCGAGTGATTTAAATGTACCTGACGGAATTGGTGTTGTTTGGGCATCTAAATATTTTGGAGAAAAACTGTATGAAAGGGTCACAGGTTTTGACCTGATGATGTCTTTGATGCCAGAGCTTGAGAAAAAAAGAGCAAGAGTATTCTTACTTGGTGCAAAACCAGGGATTGCTGAAAAAGCGAAAGAAAATCTTTTAAAACAGTTTAAAAATTTAGAAATTTGTGGGGTTCATCATGGATATTTTAGTGAAGAAGAGAATAACACGGTTGTGGAGATTATAAATTCCTCAAAAGCAGATGTTTTGTTTGTTGCAATGGGCATGAAAAAACAGGAAGAATGGATTTACAAAAATAAAAAGAAACTCAAATGTAAGCTTATTATGGGTGTTGGTGGCAGCCTTGATGTTTTGTCAGGTGAGGTAAAAAGAGCACCCAAAATGTTCCAAAGACTTGGGCTTGAATGGTTTTATAGACTTATAACCCAGCCGTGGAGGTTTAAAAGAATGCTTGCACTTCCTAAATTTGTACTTATTGTTTTGAAAATTAGGATATTTGGGGGAAGATAAATGCTAAAAAAAATTTTCAGAGTTCTATATGAATATGCGGCAATAACTTTTGGTTCGCTTTTGGTTGCACTGTCGTTAAATCTTTTTCTTGTTCCAAATAAGATTGCAGCTGGTGGTTTTTCGGGTATTGCAACAGTTGTGTATTATGTTTCTTACTACAAACTTCCTGTTGGTATGACCATGCTTGCATTAAATATTCCTGCCTTTATTCTTGGTGTTAAAACAATTGGCGTGGACTTTGGTGTAAAAAGCATTTATGGGACAGTAATACTTTCAGTGCTCACAGACACTACAACATTTGTGCCATGCATTACATATGATAAGCTTTTGGCGTCGGTGTTTGGTGGAGCGCTAATGGGGATAGGTCTTGCCATTGTTTTACTTTTTGGTGCAACAACTGGTGGCACAGAGATGTTGGCAAAGATTATTCACAAATATATTTCGTTTATTTCTGTTGGTCAGATTCTTTTAGGGCTTGATGTAGCTGTTATTGTACTTGCATCGGTTGTGTTTAAAAGCTATGAACTTGGACTTTGGGCAATTTTAACTCTCTTTGCATGTTCAAAACTGATTGATGCAATACTTGAAGGTGTTAACTTTGCAAAGGCGCTTATAATAATATCAGATAAATCTGACATAATTGCTGAAAAGATTTTAAAAGAGCTTGACAGAGGTGTGACAGGTCTTCATGGCATTGGCATGTGGACAAAAACAGAGAAAAATGTTCTGCTGTGCGTTGTAAAAAGACATGAAGTGAGTCGTGTGAAAAACCTTGTAAAAAGTGTGGATAAGCGTGCATTTGTAATTCTGACAGATGTTCGTGAAGTCTTAGGTGAAGGTTTTTCTGTTTGAGTTAAAAATGATCAATATGATATAATGGTCAATATGATATAATATAAAGGAAAAAGATAGTTTGAAAAAATCATTTTAAAGGGAAAGTCCAAACCAAATATTGTATTTTTGCAAAGGAGGTTTAAGAAAGACAATGGATAGAGCAAAAGAACTTGAACTCAAAAAAATAGCAACTGAGATAAGAAAGAGCATAATTATTCAAACTGCATCTGCAGGCTCTGGTCACCCTGGCGGTTCACTTTCTGGTGTTGAAATTTTGACATATCTTTACTTTGTTGAAATGAACATTGATCCTAAAAATCCAAAGGACCCTGACAGAGACAGGTTTGTTCTTTCCAAAGGACATGCATCGCCACTTTTGTACGCAGTTTTGGCTGAAAAGGGTTTCATAAGCAAGGAGGAGCTAAAAGGTTTTAGGCAGATTTATTCAAATCTCCAAGGGCATCCTGACATGAAGAAAGTGCCAGGGGTTGAGATGTCAACAGGGTCATTAGGTCAAGGGCTTTCTGTTGCAAATGGTATGGCACTTGCAGGAAAACTGGATGGGAAAAACTACAGAGTTTATGTTTTGCTTGGTGATGGAGAGATTCAGGAAGGTCAAATTTGGGAAGCTGCGATGACAGCTGCACATTACAAGCTTGACAATCTGACAGCCTTTTTAGACCACAATGGGCTTCAGATAGATGGCAAAATCACAGAGGTTATGTCACCCGAGCCTGTTGATGAGAAGTTTAAGGCATTTGGCTGGCATGTTATAAAAATTGATGGGCATGATTTTAACCAGATTGAAAAAGCTGTAAATGAAGCAAAAACAATAAAAGGGAAACCAACAATCATAATTGCTGAAACAGTAAAAGGTAAGGGTGTATCATTTATGGAAAATGAAGTTGGCTGGCATGGAACAGCACCAAATAAAGAACAGGCTCAAAAAGCTTTAGAGGAGCTACAAAAGCAGTTGGAAAGTTTGGAGGTGCAAGGATAAGATGGCAAAGATAGCAACAAGAGAAGCGTATGGTCAAGCACTGGCTGAGTTTGGTGAAGTATACAAAGACATTGTTGTACTTGATGCAGACCTTTCAAAATCAACAAGGACAGAGATTTTCAAAAAGAAATTTCCTGAAAGGTTTTTCAATATAGGAATTGCAGAACAGGACCTTATGGCAACAGCAGCAGGACTTGCAACATGTGGCAAGATTCCGTTTGCAAGCACATTTGCAATCTTTGCCGCTGGAAGAGCTTATGACCAAGTGAGAAACTCAATAGGTTATCCGCATTTAAATGTTAAAATCGGTGCATCTCACGCTGGTGTGTCAATAGGTGAAGATGGTGCATCTCATCAGATGCTTGAAGATATAGCATTGATGAGAGTAATCCCTGGAATGGTTGTGCTTTCTCCTTCTGATGCCGCATCCACTTATGAGTGTGTAAGACTTGCAATTGAGCATGAAGGACCTGTTTATATTCGCTTGGGAAGACTTGGGGTTGAGGAGATTTACAAGAAAGGTGAACTAAAACTTGAGCTTGGCAAAGGCATTGTTCTTCAAAAAGGGACAGATGTTGGAATTTTAGCAACAGGGTTAATGGTTCATGAAGCAATAAAGGCTGCAAAAATGCTGCAGGATGAGGGATTTTCAGTATATCTTGTTGACATGCCGTGCATAAAACCAATTGACATTGATTTAATTTTAGATGTTGCAAAAGTCACTGGCTGTATTGTTACAGCAGAAGAGCACAATATCTTAGGTGGTTTTGGAAGTGCTGTTTCTGAGGTTTTGATTCAAAACTATCCTGTACCGGTAAAAATGGTTGGAGTAAATGACGAGTTTGGAAGGTCAGGAAAACCTGAAGATGTTTTGAAATATTATAAACTCACTGCTGATGAGATAGTAAATAAAGCAAAAGAGGTTATGAAGATGAAAAAGTAAAATATTATTAATAGATAAAAAGCTGCCGCAAGTTTTAGATTGCGGCAGCTTTTTATTTTGTTGTGGTTATGGTAAAATTTATTTGATATTACCCTATTGTTTTTATTGAAAACATACAATAAAGTGAGGAAATCACAATGGATGAAAGGTTGAGGCTCAAAGAAAAGGTTCAACATGGCAGTGCGGTGTTTCCTATAAATGTATATGAAAAAATATTTGTTCACGAAAACAATACTCTTCTACCTCACTGGCATGATGAATTTGAAATAGTATATCTTGAAAAAGGAACAGCAAGTTTTAGAGTTGATGGAAAAGAGTATTTTTTGGGTCCAAAACAGTTTTTATTTGTCAACTGTGGTTCAATTCACGGTGGAAAAGCAGAGGATAATCCCGAACCTTATGCAATTGTATTTAATTTGAGCATGCTCTTTTCCGAAGGTCCGGATATATGTAAAAGTAAATATTTGCAATCTATTTTAGAAAGGAAACTGCTTGTTCAAAATAGTTTTGAGGACCATTATGTCGGAGAACTAATTTCGAGCATAATAACAGTGTGGAAAGAAAAGCCAAAAGGTTATGAACTTTTGGTAAAAGGCTATTTATTTGTTATATTTTATCATCTTTTTAATAAGGGATATATAACAGCCGATAGTACAGTCAGAGAGCTTGATTTGAGACTTGAAAAGATAAAATCCGCACTTGATTATATCAATTCTAACTATTCATCTGATCTCAATATTGACTTGCTTGCAAAGCTTACAAACCTGAGCAAATTCTATTTTTGTCGTCTTTTTAAGGAGATTACCCATCTCACACCTGTTGATTACATAAACAAGTTCAGGGTTGAAAAAGCAATAGAGCTTATCAAAAACACAAACATGAGTATTTCTGAAATTGCCTTTGAAGTGGGCTTTAATAATGTGAGCTATTTTATAAAAGTATTTAAAGAGTATGTGGGTGTTACTCCATTCAGATACAAGAAAAATATATTGTGTTGATATAATTTTCATTTCGCTCTTCATATCGGCAGTTACATTTCTTTTATAGAAGCAATCATTTTTATTAGATTAGTTTTCTGAGTATTGAAAAATTTGATTTTTATATTGATTATAGCAAAGTTTTTATACTTTTTTGCAAAAACGTATGAGAAGTAAGGAAGGAGGTTTTATATAATAAATTTGAGTGTTTTAGACCTCTTATAAATTTCTACGAATAGACAATTGGTTAAAAACAAGTAAGGGGGAATTAACAAAATGAAATTTACAGACGGTTTTTGGCGTGTAAAAGATGGAATAAGATTATATCATCCAGCCCATGTATATGATTACGAAATTTCGAAAGACTCAACCACAATTATTGCACCAGCTCAATTTATCACAAACAGAGGACAAACCTTACAAGGTCCTGTTTTCACTATACGTTTTTCTTCACCTTTTGAAGATGTTATAAGAGTGCAAATTTGGCACTACAAGGGTCAAAAAGATAAAAAGACATATTTTGAATTTTATAAAGAAGAAGGATATTGCCCTTTGATAGAAGTTTTTTCGGAGAGTATAGTAATAACAAGTGGAAAGCTAAAAGCTGTTATTAATAAAAAAGGTGAATGGAAAGTAGAATATTACTACGAAGATAAATATCTAACAAGAAATGGTTATAAATATCTTGGTTACGCAATCATGCCTGATAATACTACTTACATGAGGGAACAGCTTTCTTTGAGTGTTGGCGAGTGTGTTTACGGGCTGGGCGAGAGGTTTACTCCTTTTGTTAAAAACGGACAAGTGATTGATATGTGGAACGAAGATGGTGGTACGAACTCTGATCTTGCATACAAAAACATTCCTTTTTACATTACAAACCGTGGATATGGTGTTTTTGTAAATGACCCAGGACGAGTGTCATTTGAAGTAGCCACAGAGAATGTCGAGAGAGTTCAGTTTTCTGTGGAAGGTGAATATTTGGAATATTTCATAATTGGCGGTAGCAACATGAAAAATGTTTTAGAAAATTACACAAAACTCACAGGTCGGCCACAGCTTCCTCCAGCATGGTCTTTTGGACTTTGGCTCACAACCTCTTTTACAACAAGCTATGATGAAAAGACTGTTACAAACTTTATAGATGGAATGATTGAAAAGGATATTCCACTTCATGTGTTTCATTTTGACTGTTTCTGGATGAAAGATATGCACTGGGTTGATTTTGAGTGGGACAGAAGGGTTTTTCCTGAACCATCGCAGATGCTAAAGCGTCTAAAAGAAAAGGGAGTAAAAATATGTGTTTGGATAAATCCTTACGTGTCTCAGTTTTCAAAACTTTTTGATGAGGGAAAAGAAAAAGGGTATTTTTTGAAAAAGCCAAATGGTGATGTATGGCAAACAGATGATTGGCAGCCTGGCATGGCAATTGTTGATTTTACAAACCCTGAGGCGTGCAGGTGGTATTCAGAAAAGCTCAAAGAGCTAATTAAAATGGGAGTTGACTGTTTTAAGACAGATTTTGGTGAAAGAATTCCAACAGATGTTGTTTATTTTGATGGTTCAGACCCTCAAAAGATGCACAATTACTACACCTATCTTTACAACAAGACAGTATATGAGACGCTTCAAGAAACGTTTGGCAAGGGAAATGCAGTTGTGTTTGCAAGGTCAGCGACAGCAGGAAGCCAGAAATTTCCTGTGCACTGGGGCGGAGACTGTTTAGCTTCATATGAGTCCATGGCAGAGACACTCAGGGGTGGCCTTTCACTTTCACTTTGCGGGTTTGGTTTTTGGAGTCATGACATAGGGGGGTTTGAGAGTACAGCAACACCAGATCTTTACAAGAGATGGGTAGCATTTGGACTTTTATCTTCTCACAGCAGACTACATGGGAATTCTGCCTATAAAGTTCCTTGGCTTTATGACGAGGAAGCGGTTGATGTACTTAGATTCTTTACGAAATTAAAATGCAAACTTATGCCATACATCTTTTCAGCGGCTGTAGAGGCAACAGAAAGAGGGATTCCAGTTTTGAGGCCAATGGTCTTAGAGTTTCCGGACGATCCTGCTTGTGTTTATCTTGACAGGCAATATATGCTTGGAGACAGTCTTTTGGTTGCACCAATCTTTTCAGAAGATGGATATGTTGAGTATTATGTGCCAGAAGGAATTTGGACAAATATCCTGACAGGTGAGAAAGTTGAGGGTGGCAAGTGGAGAAAAGAAAAGCACGGCTATTTTAGCCTTCCACTTTTAGCAAGGCCAAATACTGTAATTCCAATAGGAAGTTGTGACACAAGGCCCGATTATGATTATGCTGATAATGTGGCGATGAATATTTATCATATTGATAGTGGGGAGACATTGAAATCTCAGATAAGAAATGTAGAAGGTAAGGCAGAAATTGAAATTGAAGTGAGAAGACACGGAGATGTTATTTATGTCACAAATATAAGAGATTCAAAAAAAACATGGAGTCTATATTTTGATTCTCTAAGGATAGAAGTTATATCTGGAGCAAGTGTAAAGGTCGACAGTAATGGTAGTAAGATAAATGTATATTCTGACACAGCTGTGTTAAAAGTGATTTAATTTTCTATTGCTTATGTAAAAATATTTAAGTTAAAATAAAAGTATAGTTAACTCCCATGTGGTGAAAAAATGAAAATATGGCTGACAAACCTTAAAATGCGTAAGAAGTTCATATTAGCATTTATCATATCAGCTTTTATTCCCCAAATTGTTTTGGGGATTATTCTTTTTTTAAATCTTCATGCTATGGCACTGGAAAATGCTATAAATAATACAAAAAGAAATGTTCAAGACGTGAAGAAAAACCTTTTAGATGTTTTGCAAAATGCGGTAGATATTTCAAATAAGCTTTATCTTGACAAAAAACTTTTAGATATCCTTTCTACTGAATACAGTGATGTTTCAAAGTTATATGAAGATTATACATCGTATAAAGAGTTTTCGAATTTGCTTTCTATTTATAATAAAAATATTCATCTTATAAAAGTTTACACTTTCAATCCAACATTACTTGACACAGGAGAATTTGTAAAGGTAGATAACTATATCAAGAAACAAAGTTGGTTTATCCACGCTTTAAAAGGGGACGGTAAAATATTATGGGAGCTTGTATTTGACAACAACCCATTCAGACCTCAGTATTATTTTAGTTTAGTGAGGTTACTTAAAAATTCTTATGGCGAAAAAGTCGGAGTGATGGTAATTTACATAAAAAAAGAGAAAATTGATGAGATTCTTTCTCAAAATGAAAATACAATTGTTGTTACAGATAAAGGAACTGTAGTTGCAGCAAAAGATGAAAGTTTGATTGGTAAAACAATAGATATCAAAGCTTTTGAGGATGGCGATAGACTAATAAGAAATGTAAAAATAAACCAGAGAAATCTTATGGCTCTTGTTGGAACTATTGCACCAAATGAGACGGGAGGGAATTATCTAAAGGTCATTTCTTTTTTCTCTAAGAAGGAGATTTTTAAAGTACCAAATAAGGTTTCATTTTTTGCTTTTGTGGTGATTACAGTAAATTTATTAATTTCGTTATTTCTGATGCTTCTTTTTTCAAAGTTCATTACTGATAGACTAACTATATTAAACGAAAAGGTAAATCAAATTTCTCACGGAAAACTTGATACCAGCATAGAGATTTTGGGAAAAGACGAAATTGGACAACTTGCAGAAAATGTCAAAGAAATGGCAAAAAATATCAAAAATCTTATTGAACAGGTTTATTTAGCTGAGATTCAAAAGCAGCAAATGATTACCAAACAGCGAGAGATTCAGTTTGAGATGCTTTGCAGCCAAATAAATCCACACTTTATATTCAATACCCTTGAAGCTATTAGGATGAAATCATTTTGTAACGGGCAAGAGGAAATTTCGCACATTGTATATCTTCTAAGTAACTTATTAAGAAAAAGCATAACAGTAAATTCAGAGTTGATTTCACTAAAAGAGGAAATTGAGTTTGTTCAACAGTTTTTGGAGATTCAAAAATTCAGGTTTGGTGATAGGATAGATTTTGATATTCAGATAGATGAAGACCTTTTCAATCAAAAGATATTGCCTTTTATAATTCAGCCTCTTGTAGAGAATTCAATAAAACATGGGATCGAACCAAAAATTGGGAAAGGTTATATTAGCATTAGAATCTTCAAAAGAGATGAAAAAATTGTTATTAGAGTTGAGGATAATGGAATCGGAATGAAAAAAGAGGAATGTGATAACTTAATAACCTTACTCAAGTCAGACCAAAAAGATGCTCATGTAGGGCTTAGAAATGTATACACAAGATTGAAACTATTTTATGGCAACGAATTTGAGTTTTTAATCAAGAGTGAGTATGGAAGTGGAACAGTGGTTGAAATAACTGTTCCAAGCAAGGGTGGTGAATAGAATTTGTTTAAGGTGGTTCTAATTGATGATGAGCCGATAATAATTGAAGGACTTAAAAAGATATTGGACTGGCATGCGCTTGGGTTTGAAATAGTTGCAGTTGCATATGATGGAGTAGATGGTTTTTCCAAATTGCTTGAACTAAATCCTGATGTTGCTCTTATTGACATACGTATACCTGGAATTGATGGGCTTTTGTTAATCCAGAGATTGAGAGAAAAAAATATTTCAACAAAAATTATTATTCTTTCAGGTTACTCTGAGTTTGAATATGCCCGAAAAGCTGTGGAACTTGGAGTGGAGAGTTATCTTTTAAAACCTATTGACAAACAACTTCTTGAAGAGAAACTTATGGCAATCAGGGAAAAACTGGAGGAAGAATTTAAAATAAACCGGGCATTTTCAACTGCTAAGAAACTCACAAGGGAAAAAGTAGTTGAAAAATTAGTATTGGGTACTTTGAAAGATACAGAGATAGAGTATATGAATAAATTCTTTGAACTTCAACTTCCCTGGAAAAAGTATCAGGTTGCCATAATTCAGCTGCTAAATGAAAATAGGAATTCTTGTGAGATAAATCAAACAGTCTTGCAATTAAAAGAAAAGGTGGATTTGTTTTTGAATAAAAACTCTTGCGGTTTTTCGACAATTATAAACAACAATATCTGCATACTTTTCAAAGACTTTTGGTATCCATTTAATAGTAGAAGCATTAATATTTTAAAGGATATGCTCATGCAATATACGGACGGTCAGGTTATTATTTCAATTGGAAGTAAAGTAGAAGATTATAGAAATATTAAAAAATCATTTGAAGAAGCCAATGAACTTTTAAAAAAAAGATTCTTATTGGGTTACAAAGGTTTAATCTTTATAAAAGAAGCTATTTTTCGATATGATAAAACTGAGAAAGAGTTTGATGATAATGTGAATGCTTATGCATTAGCAGTAGCGATTGAGTTTAACAATTTTGAGAAAATTAATAATATATTAGAAAATAAAGCAGATAACTTGATAAAGAAAAATGCATCTGAGGATGAAGCAAAAAGCAGTTTTTACAATTTCTTTGTTGATGTTTTGTATAAACTTTCTCAGAATCAAGAATACAAACAAATTGTCGAAAAGTATCTTACACAAGAAATCTTTAAAAACTTATTTACCCAGAAGACTTTAACTGAGTTAAAAGGACTTATAAAGTATTATTTTACTTTAATTGCAGAACAAATAAAAAAACTTCATTCAGACAATTTCAAAGTTCAGGTTGAAGAGTTTATAAAAAGAAATTATTTTATTGACTTAAAGCTTGAAACATTGGCAGAAATATTTGGCTACAATTCATCCTATTTTAGTAAACTTTTCAAAAAAACATTTGGTGAGAACTTTTTATCTTATATCGAAAAAGTCAGAATTGAGAAAGCAAAAGAGCTATTAGAAAATGGGGAGAAAGTTTCAAAAGTTGCCAAAAAGGTTGGATATGAAGATATGGACTACTTTTGTTTAAAATTTAAAAAGTATGTTGGATGTTCGCCTAAAGGCTATAAAGAAAGTTTAAAAAGAAAATAAAAGAATTTATTAAATTTATCTATAAGCCCAATTAATGGGCTTTTTATTTTTTTAAAAAACATGGACAAAAGTATAGGGTATAACATGTCAAAATATTAGGGTATAAATTTTATAATTTTGATTTTAAAATTATCATTGAAAATCAAGCTCAAAAAAAAATACCGTGGAGGTTTATAATGAATAAATCAAAATTGACCAAAACATTGTGGAAGCAAAGATATTTAATCTTAATGATATTTCCATTTATTGTTTGGTTAATAATATTTAGATACATACCACTTTGGGGATGGATAATGGCATTTCAAGATTATAGACCCGGTAAGCCAATTTGGCAACAAGAGTGGGTAGGTATAAGATGGTTTGCTGAGATGTTCCAGGATCCTGATTTTTATAGAGCTATGCGAAATACACTGATAATGAGCTTTATGGGATTAGTATTTGGCTTTCCGCTGCCAATAATGTTAGCTTTACTTTTAAATGAAATAAAGAATATAGCTTTTAAAAGAACCATCCAAACAATATCATATCTACCGCATTTTGTTTCATGGGTTGTTGTAGCAAGTTTAGTAAGCGAGATTTTATCACCAAGCGGTGTAATAAATCAAATTTTACAAAAATTTCATCTCACAAAGTACCCGATTATGTTTATGGCAGAACCACGTTATTTCTGGTGGATAGTTACATTTTCTGACATTTGGAAAGAACTTGGTTGGAACACGATAATTTATTTAGCAGCGATAACTTCAATAAATCCTGAACTTTACGAAGCAGCAACTGTTGATGGTGCAGGAAGATTCAGAAAAATGATAAGTATTACACTTCCTGGAATAATGCCAACTGTTATTGTTCTTCTTATTTTGAGCATAGGAAATATAATCAATATAGGTTTTGAAAGACAATTTCTTTTAAGAACAGCAGCAACAAGAGAGGTTGCAGATGTTATTGACCTTTACATTCTTTCGTATGGAATTGGTACAGGCAGATATTCTTTTGGCACAGCAGCTGGGGTATTCAAATCTGTATTAAGCCTTACGCTTTTAGTCTTTGCAAACTGGTTTTCAAAAAAGACAACTGGTTATAGGATGATGTGACAGAGTTTAAAGATTTTTTGAGGAGGAACTATTGAAATGAGCAAGAAGACAGCAAGTGATATAGTATTTGAAGTTTTTAACTACACAATAATGATAATTTTGGCAATTATAACTTTGTACCCATTTTTGCATGTCCTTGCTGTATCATTAAATGACCCTTACGATGCAATAAAAGGTGGGATAACTATCTTTCCCAGAAAATTTACATTAGTAAATTACATAGAGACTTTAAATTATCCTCAAATTCCATGGGCTGTATTTATAACTGTATTAAGAACAGTGGTTGGAACAGCATTAGGAGTACTTTCATCAGCAATGGTTGCCTATGTTATAAATCGAAAGGATTTTATCGCAAGAAAAGCAGTTTCGGTAATGTTTATTATTACTATGTACGTTGGTGGGGGACTTATACCTGAATATATGCTCATGCGTGGTCTTGGACTTATGAACAATTTCCTTGTATACATCCTACCGGGGCTTATAAGTCCGTTTAATGTGGTTGTCATAAAATCTTATATGGAGGGCATTCCTGCCGACGTTGAAGAGTCTGCAATGATAGATGGTGCTAATGATTTTTTGATATTCTGGAAGATAATATTGCCACTTTGTGCACCTGTAATTGCAACTATTAGTTTGTTTATTGCTGTTGGACATTGGAACTCATGGTTTGATACATACCTTTATTGCTCAAGTGAACCAAAGCTTACAACACTACAATATGAACTTCAAAAGATTTTATCAAATGCAGCAGCTTCATCTCAGGTAGATTACTACAGTAACCTTGACCCAAACAGAACAATGAAAGTAACTCCTCATTCTCTCAGAATGGCAATGACTATAATTGTAACTATGCCAATATTGTTCGTTTATCCTTTTATTCAAAGATATTTTATTCATGGGATGACAATTGGTGCTGTAAAGAGCTAAGAAAGATTAATGGCTTTTAGCTGGTAAAAACCAGCTTTTAGCATAAAACAAAAAATAAGGAGGTTAAAAGAACTATGAGGAGCTCAAAAAGGTTACTTTCGATTTTATCAATTGTAGTGGTTATAAGTTTTATATTAGGAATCGGTATTATTGGAAATGCTGGAAGTTCAAAGCTTGTGAAGCCACTCAAACCAACACCCGAAGCAAAAAAGCCAATTACTCTCACTATGTACAGTGCTGAAACAAACCCAAATGACGATGGATTTAAGTCACCAGTTGCACAAAAGATAAAAGAACTTACAGGTGTTACATTAAAGATTGAGTATGCCATAGCTCAAGGTGCTGGTCAACAAAAAATTCAGCTAATGGCTGCAAGTGGTGATTATCCAGACCTTGTGTATGCAAAAGGAGACTTACAACTTCTTAAAAATGCTGGTGGTATTGTACAGTTAGATAGTTTAATAGAAAAGTATGGTCCCAACATTAAAAAAGCATATGGAAAAAATCTCAAGAGGCTTAGATGGAGTCCTCAGGATCCGCATATATACTGTTTGGGGATAACAACAGATAATGATGCAACACTTGATGTAAATGGTGGATTTATGGTTCAGCACAGGGTAGTAATTGAACAAAATTATCCTAAGATTAGGACAATAAAAGATTTTGAAAATGTAATAGTAAATTACTGGAAAAAACATCCTACAACAGACGGACTTCCAACCATTCCTTTGACACTTAGTGCTGACGATTGGCGAACGGTTATTTCTGTTACAAATCCAGCTTTCCAGGCAACAGGTGCACCTGACGATGGAGAGTTTTATGTTGACCCAAAAACTTTGAAAGTGATAAGACATTATAAACGTCCAATTGAAAAAGAATATTTCAAATGGTTAAATCACTTATGGAACGCAGGAATTCTTGATAGAGAGACATTTGTCCAGAAAGACGACCAGTATAAAGCTAAAATAGCATCTGGAAGAGTTCTTGCTTTAATTGACGCAGGTTGGGCAGTGGGTGAACCAATCACTGCTCTCAAAAAAGCAGGCAAATACGAATACACATACGGCTATTATCCTGTTACAGTTAATGAAAAGATAAAACAATGTCCGCCTGATGTAAAAGTTGGATACACAGGTGGCTGGGGTGTTGCTATAACAGTAAAGTGCAAAGATAAGGTGAGAGCAATTAAATTCCTTGACTGGATGTGCACCGAAGATGCTAATATCTTAAGACAATGGGGTATTGAAGGTGTTCATCACACATATATAAATGGTAAGAGAGTATTTACACCAAAATATGACCAGATGAGAAAAACTGATCCTACATTTGCAAAAAAGACTGGGATAGGTCCTTACATTTACCCGTTCCCGAGACTGCCTAATACGTATATTGATTCAACAGGAAATCCAATTGCACCTGACACGAGAAAAGAAGATATAAGAAAGAACTATAGCGATGTTGAGAAGAAAGTATTGTCTGCATATAAAGCAGAGATTTGGAAAGACTTATTCCCAAAATCAAATGAGTATCCAGAAAAAACATGGGGTTATCTCTGGATGATTTCAATTGATGATCCTAATATCAAAACAATTAACGATAAAATTTGGAACTATACACTTTCGACCATTCCAAAAGTTGTAATGGCAAAAGAAAAAGACTTTGATAAGGTATGGAACGAATTTTTGGATGGTTTTGAGAAGCTTGGAAACAGCAAGGTTGAAGAATATTATACAAAGAGAATCAAGCAAAACATTGAATTGTGGACAAAATAGTAAAGTTTACCACAGGAGGCTGCTTTTTCTGAAGTTAAAAAATGAAAAAGCAGCCTCTTTAATTTTTTTACGTTATGTATTATAAAATATAATTATAATCTCACATTCTAAAGAGGGAATTTTTAATGCTGCAGGATATATTAAAAATCATATTCGCAATCTTAGCAGGTGGAATTATTGGTATTGAACGTGAAAATGTCCACAGACCGGCAGGGTTCAGAACACACATTTTAGTCTGTGTTGGTTCAACACTTGTTATGATGACGTCTGAGTATATCTATGATATTTATTACAAAGGGCATGCAAACATAGATGTTGCAAGGCTTGGCGCTCAGGTCATCTCAGGAATTGGCTTTCTTGGTGCAGGTACAATAATAAAAGATGGCGCAACAGTAAAAGGTTTGACAACTGCAGCAACGCTGTGGGCTGTTGCTTGTATTGGGCTTGCAATTGGAATTGGTTATTATAAGGGTGCATTTTTAGCAACAGCAGCAGTGTATCTTACTTTGATTCTATTGAAAAAATTTGAAGTAAGATTTGTATCAAAAGGAATTTTAAGGACAATTACTGTTGAGGGACAAAACTTGAAAAGTTCTATTCAAAAGATAGATTCAATTTTGACTGCACATTCAGTTACAATTAAAGATATTAAATTTATGCATGAAGAGACTGAAAAAGTCTGTTATAAGGCTTTGGTTTTACCGGATACCAGCGTCAATCAGCTTATAACAGACCTATATCTGATTGAAGGTGTGAGCCGCGTAACTTTTGAGTAAAAAATACTTTTAAAAAAATTGTAGTGTGGTATAATTATCAATCAGAAAATTAAAAAGTATAAAGAAAAGAAATGGGGGCAGGGCAGAATAAGGTGACAAAGGAGGACCAGAGCAAAACACCCTTATTTGATGCTGTAAAAAGACATATTGAAAAGAACATAATACCGTTCCACGTTCCAGGGCACAAATATGGAAGAGGTCTTAAAGAGTTTACCGATTTTGTTGGGCAAAACGTCATGCTAATGGACTTAAACGGTATGGAAGACTTAGACAACGCAAATAACCCAATAGGAGTCATCTATGAAGCCGAAAAACTTTTTGCAAGCGCGTTTGGTGCCCAGTATGCATATTTTTTGGTAAACGGTACAACATCGGGTGTTCAAACAATGATAATGTCGGCGTGCGAACCTGGAGATGAGATAATATTGCCTCGAAACGCACACAAAAGTGCATTTGGTGGGATAATTCTAAGCGGGGCTATACCTGTGTATGTGCAACCAGAGGTCAATGAAGAGCTTGGGATTACAATGGGTGTTACAATTGAGAATGTAAAAAAGGCGATCCTGAAACACCCTCATGCCAAAGCAGTTTTTGTTATAAACCCCACATATTATGGAATTGCAAGTGATTTGAAGTCCATAACAAGGACAGCGCACAAGTTTGGAATGGCTGTTTTGGTAGATGAAGCGCATGGTGCACATATGGGATTTCATAACGATTTTCCGCTCACTGCAATGGAAGTTGGAGCAGATATGAGCGCAGTTTCAACACACAAAACAGGTGGGTCGCTAACGCAAAGTTCAGTACTTCTTCTTAGAGGGCATAGGATTCAACCAGAAACTGTAAAGCAAGTACTAAATCTTACTATGACAACAAGTTCATCTTACATTTTGATGTGTTCTATAGACGTTGCGAGAAAACAGCTTGCAATGTATGGTGAAGAGATGTTAGAAGAAACTTTGCGACTTGCCAGAATGGCAAGAGAAGAGATTAACAAGATTGAAGGGCTTTATGCATTTGGTAAAGAGTTGATTGGAACACCGGGAGTTTATGATTTTGACGAGACAAAACTTGGTATAAATGTCAGAAGACTTGGCATAACTGGATATGAAGCTGAGAGAATTTTGAGAGATGAATATAACATCCAAGTTGAGATGTCTGACCTTTACAATATACTGGCTATAATCTCTTTGGGAGATACACAGGAGAGTGTGGAAAAGCTAATTGAAGCTCTTCGCGATATGGCTAAAAAACTTGGTGTCAAGGATGTAAAGACACCAACAATAGTTTTGCACTCACCACAGGTGATTGTGTCGCCAAGAGATGCCTTTTACAGCTCTAAAAAGGTTGTTGATCTTGACAATGCAGTTGGTGAAATTTCGGGTGAGATGGTCATGGCGTATCCGCCTGGAATACCACTTATTTTGCCAGGTGAGAGAATTACAAAGGACCTTGTTGATTATATAAAGCTTTTGAAAGAAGAGGACTGTCAGCTGCAGGGTACAGCCGACCCTTATGTCAATACAATAAGAGTACTTGGAACAGCTGATTAATAAAGAGAGCGCTTTTTGGATATTTTAAAAACATATTTGGAAGAGAGTGAGAACAGGTTGCTCAGTCCTTTAGTATATGCTTATATTGGAGATGCAGTATATGAGTTGTTTGTAAGAAACAAAATAATAGCTGAAAATCCAGATTTGCCCCCTTATCTATACTATCTTAGAACTACCATGTATGTGAAAGCTTCGAGTCAAGCAATGGCTATAAAAAAAATATATGAAGAGCTTGATGAAGATGAAAAAAGAATTGTAAAGAGAGGAAGAAATGCAAAACCAAAAACCATTCCTAAAAATGCTAAATTGAGTGATTATAAATATGCTACAGCCCTTGAAGCTTTAATCGGTTATCTCTATCTAGAAAATAACATTGAGAGATTGAATTATATCCTTTCACAAACGTATAATATAATAACTGAAGAATACAGCAATGCTAAAAATAATTATTGACAGTACAAGAAAGGAGTTTTTCAAATGATTGCAGGATTAATAATTCTGCTATTGGTTATTTTATTTATACCTTTTTTAGTAAAAGCAGTTGAACACAATTTAGAATATTTCTTATTTGTAATGGGTATTATTGGTGTTATTATTTCTAAACAGATGAATTTAAAGTTATTTGAGCACATACTTCAAAATAAATTACTCTACTATATAACTTTTGCAGTTTTAATAGCAGGAATGTTGTTTTTCTTCTTTAGAAATAAAATTAACAGATTAATAGAGGTGCTGACTAATAAAATTTCAATTCAAATATTTACTTTTATTATAATTGTTATCTTGGGTTTAAGTTCAAGTTTTATTACTGCGATAATTGCTTCATTATTATTAACCGAAATTATGCATCATACACCGCTTGACAGAAATACAAAATTAAAAGTTATTGTATTAGCATGTTTTGCAATAGGATTTGGAGCAGCATTAACGCCAGTGGGTGAACCATTGGCGACTATTACTATTTCAAAGCTCAAAGCTGATTTTTTCTATTTAGCAAGGGCAATTGGATTTGAAATTATTATCACAATATTACTTATGGCATTTTTGGCAGCCTTAATTGTTAAAAAGGCAAATAAAGTAGATAAAGATGAATATATAGAAAATACAGAAGATATTAAAGATGTTTTTTTGAGGGCATTTAAGGTTTTTGTATTTGTGTTTGCACTTGAGCTTTTAGGAACAGCTTTCAAACCATTGATAGATTTGTACATTATAAAGTTGGATGCAAAAATTCTTTACTGGGTAAATATGATTTCTGCTATAGTGGACAACGCAACCTTGGCAGCAGCTGAAGTTTCTAAAGAAATGACGAATGAACAGGTGAGGGCGATTATTCTTGGAATGATTATAAGCGGAGGAATGTTAATACCTGGTAATATCCCAAACATAATATCAGCAGGGAAATTTAAAATAAAAAGCAAAGAGTGGGCGAAAATTGGAGTTCCAATGGGTTTGATTTTAATGGTCATTTATTTTATTATGGTGTTTATAGTTAAGGTGTAAGAATTTGAGTTTTTAGGATTTAAGATTAGAAAGGAAGATTTAGTTATGTATAACATTGATAAAATACTGGAAATTATTCCTCATAGATACCCTTTTTTGCTTGTGGACAGAATCATAGAAGTTGAAGAAGGAAAGAGAGCAAAGGGAATTAAAAACGTTACAATTAACGAACCGTTTTTTCAAGGACATTTTCCTTCAAATCCTGTGATGCCGGGTGTGTTGATTGTTGAGGCAATGGCCCAGGTTGGAGCTGTTGCAATGCTTTTAAAAGAAGAGTTTAAAGGGAAAACTCCGTTTTTTGCAGGTATTGACAAGGTTAGATTCAAAAAAGTTGTAAAGCCCGGTGATGTTCTTGTGATTGAGACAGAGCTAATATCTCTCAAAGGTTCGATTGGCAAGGCAAAAGCAGTAGCAATGGTTGACGGCGAGGTTGTATGTGAGGGTGAGCTGCTTTTTGCCATAAAATAAAAAGGTAACCAGCATGATTTAAGGCTGGTTACCTTTATCTTTTTATTATGTTTCAGAAGTTTTCTTTTCAAGATGAAGTTTTGCTTTTATTACCCTCACATCTTCTCCGAACAGATGCAAAAACATAAAATATTCCTGAAGCCTACCCATTATGAACTGAGAATAAACTGTAACAAGTCCGTCAAGGCTATAGTTTGTGGTTATGATCATTTTTTTGCCTGACAAAAATCTTTTGTCCAGCAAACTTTGAAAGACGCCATGACAAAATTCAGCGTTTTTCCCTTCATTTCCAAGGTCATCAATAATCAAAAGGTCTACCTCTTCAAGGCTTTTGTATTCTTCGTCACTTACCTCTTCATAGAGACGAAGCATTTTTGAATATTTATCTTTTAATATCTCAAAGAAAGAAATACTATCTAAAAATATTACTGTTTTACCTTTGTCAATTACCTCTTTTGCAATACAGTGAGCGAGAAAAGTCTTACCAAGGCCTGTTGGACCATAAAACAACAGATTCTTCTGGTTTGGTTTATCAAAATTTTCTACAAACTCCTTCACCTTTTCAATTATCTTGACCATATTCTTGTAAGGTGACAATCCTTCTTTCAAATCAACTTCTTTTGAGTAATAGTCCAAGTTAAATTTGCTAAAGTTATGGTCTTTTAAGATTTCCTTTAGCTTACTTTGTTCATACAGAAGTTCAATGAAAAGCTGAGTTCTGCATTTGCAAACTTCAACTCTGTCTTCTAAAACTACAAAACCTGTGTCCTGACAAGTTTTACATAAATAGTCTGGCTCTAAATAGTCGCTCGGGTATCCCATCTCAATTAAAAGTTTTGTCCTTTTTGAAATAAGCGTATCTAAAATTTTGGAGTATTTAGCTATTTGCTCTTTATTTTGCATAAGCGACGCTTTTGACAGCTTCAAGCCAGCTAATTTTATCTTGTCACATATATCGGCAAACTCTTTTGATTTTGTATAAAGTTCGCTCATTTTTCTTTCTTTTGAAAGCTCAGCATTGTAGCGTCTTTGCTTGTATATTCTATCTATTGTCTCCAATATCTCTTTTTTATTGGTCATCATCTGCATTACCTCTCAAAGCTTTTTTGTAAAGTTCTTCTAACGCAGTGTATGTAGATGGATCTCTTTCTTCACGTAGGCTTTTCTTATTTGAGGACTGTTTTTTGCTCTTTTCTTTCTTTTGAGCATTTTCAAGTTCAAACTTTTTGATTGATTCTAAATCTTTCAGACCTGCCTCATACCACCTTTTTATTATACCATTTACATAGCTTACTGTAGGATTGTTTACATTTTTCACAAGACTCAAAGCATACATAATAACATCTTCTGGCACTTTCCAGTCGTTTATCCATACATTCATAATTTCATCTTCCACCTTGGTCGGAGCTCTGTTGTATATTCCAAGGTACTGAAGAACAAGCCTTTTTATTCTGCTTGTATCTTCTTGTGACCTTATATATTCTTCAGCCTTTTCAATGCTATCAATGTTAAGTTCTTTCCATTTGATTGCCATTTGCTCAAGAAATTTCAGATTTTTGTTGTTCTTATTTATTGTAACATAGTTTATTAAAAGGTATATGACCTCAATAGGCAGTTTTAGCCAGTCATAAATTTCAAGCAAAACATCAATATCACTTTTGTTAAATGTCCTGCAGTACTGTTTTTGAGCAAATTCAAGGAGATTTCTAAACTTTTCGTCTGTCTCAAAAAATCTGGACAAATCCTCTGTTGTGTAAACTGGAGGTGAAATAGAGTTTTCGACCTTTTCATGTGCAAACATATCATCCAAAAAGTCAATAGAGAGATTTCCGTCAACGTCTTTAGAAAGCCTAATTAAGTTTCTCTGTGCCCAAAATTCAAGTGCTTTTACAACATCACTCTCAAGAAGATTTAGTTCCTTTGCAATCCTATCTATTTCAACTGCTTCAATTTTGTTCTGAAAAAGATATTTAAGGTATATGTATACTTTCACAAATTCACCGTCTGAAAAAGGCATGTGATTTTTAATAAAATCAAAGCCTATTAAAACAAAGTTTTGCTGTTTAGGCATAATAAATAGCATTCCCATATATAAAATTGCCCCCTTTTTGTGATACAATAATTTTATCACAAAACTTTATTTATTTTTATACCAGCAAAATGCAATTATTGTATATGGAGGAATTGGTTATGAAGTTTAAGGTTGTTCTTTTGTCCCACACACCGGAGCCTGAAAAGGTTGTTGCAACTGCTGCAAAACTTTGTTATTCTAATACAACCATTGAAAACATCTTCGAAAGATTAGATGATGAAACAGTTAAAAACTTTCTGAATTTTTTGGTAGAGGTGGGGCATCAGTCACCTTTAGAACATGTAAGCTTTACATTTGGGATAGAAGGAGTTTCAAGGAGCTTTACACACCAGCTTGTCCGTCACAGGATTGCTTCATATTCACAGCAGTCTCAGCGGTATGTCAAGATGGATGGATTTGATTATGTTATTCCGCCAAGCATAGAAGAAGATGAAGAGCTTAAAAATATTTTTATAGATACTATGAATCAGATTGCCCAGGCTTATGCTGTTTTGTCCGAAAAACTCAAAAGAAAGCACACTGAAAAATTTAAGATATATGGGATTTCAGAGAAAGAGGCTTTAAAGAAAGCAGAGAAAATGGCAATTGAGGACGCAAGATATGTTCTTCCGAATGCCTGTGAAACAAAGATTATCATGACAATGAACGCAAGAGAGCTTTTACATTTTTTTAGTGAAAGGTGCTGCAACAGAGCTCAGTGGGAGATAAGGGCAGTTGCTGACAAGATTTTAGAGCTTGTCAAAAACGTTGCGCCAAACATATTCAAATTTGCAGGACCTAAATGCATAAAACTTGGCTATTGCCCGGAGGGGAAGTTCTCTTGTGGAGAGTTTGAAAAAGTGAGAGAAAAATATCTTGGGAAAATGAGGGAGGAACATGAGAACTATTGAAGGCAAAAATCCTGTGAAAGAGGCGCTCAAAAGCGGTGCTAAAATAACAGAGGTGTATATTTCAACTTCAGCAAAAGATAAAGAAACTGCTAAGATTATAGACCTTTGCAGACAAAGTGGGGTTGTGGTAAAATTTGTTGATAAAAGCAAAATAGATAAAATGGCGCAGACAAAAAATCCACAAGGCGTCATTGCCATTGCACACGAGTTTGAATATTGCGACATAGATGACATCTTATTTGAAGCAAAGAAGAGTGGTGAGGAGCCTTTTTTAGTTTTACTTGATGGTATAACCGACCCACAGAACTTTGGGTCTATCATAAGGTCTGCGCATTTGTGTGGTGTACATGGAATTGTAATTGAAACAAGAAATTCATGTCCTGTAACACCAGCTGTTGAAAAGGCTTCTGCAGGTGCTGTTGAGTATATGAAGATTGCACGGGTTGTTAACCTAAGAAGGACTATTGAAGAGCTGAAAGAGAAGGGTATATGGGTGTTTGCCGCAGATGCAAATGGTTCAAAACCTGTTTATGAGTGTGATTTTACTATTCCAACATGTGTTGTGATAGGTTCTGAAGGAAAGGGCATTTCCAGACTTGTAAAAGAAGGTGCTGACTTTTTGATAAAAATCCCACAAAAAGGATATGTCAATTCGTTTAATGCGTCTGTTGCGGCCGGTATCATATTTTTTGAGGTTTTGAAACAAAGACTTAAAGAAGGAGAAATCAAAGGTGCACTTGATGGTTGATGGATACAACTTTATAAACGCATGGGATTACTTAAGGAAAATTGCTGAAGATGATTTGGACAGCGCACGAAAAAAGTTAATCGACATTTTGGCAGATTTTTCTGGTTACAAAGGGTATAAAATTACAATTGTGTTTGATTCGCACTTGGTTAAAGGGGCTATGCGTAAAAAAGAAACCTTTAGCAATGTGGAAATAGTATTTACAAAAGAGGGAGAAACAGCTGACAACTACATAGAACAGTATGTTTACAAGAATAGCAAAAACGAAAAGATTGGGGTTGTAACCTCAGACTATTTAGAACAGCTCATAATCCTTGGAGATGGTGCTTTGAGAATACCTCCAAGAGAACTTATATACGAGATTGAACATTACAGAAAAGAAATTGAGAAAAAGGAAAAAGAGAAGATGCATAAAAGTAGCAAGTTAGAAGATACTTTAGAGGACGATATTATTCGCAAACTTGAGAAATTCAAAAAAAACCTGAAATGAGCTTGAAAGAAGCTTTAGCAATAATATATAATTATTGTGATAGGTTTTTCTTTGAATTCTTAACAAGGCTTAAAAACTTAAGGAGGCATATTGCCTTGACATTACAAAAATGGCTTTTGAATTTTAAAGAATGTTCAGATGAAGAATTGGTTAAATATTCAAGAGAAGGAGTGAAAGAAGCTCTTGAGGAGCTTCTTTCAAGGTATCAAAACTTTGTGAAGGCAAAGTGCAGAATGTACTTTTTGATTGGAGCTGATAAGGAGGATATTTATCAAGAGGGCATGATAGGTCTATTTAAAGCTGTGCGTGATTTTGATGAAACAAAATATCCTTCATTTAGATTGTTTGCAGAGATGTGCATAACACGTCAGATGATAACTGCAATCAAAACTGCCAGCAGGCAAAAACATATTCCTCTTAACACCTACATATCACTTAACAAGCCCGTGTACGAAGAAAATGACGAAAGGACGCTTATTGATACGTTAGCGGACGCGTTCATTTCTGACCCGGAAGAGGTTATGATTACAAAGGAGGAACTTGAAAACGCTATAAATGTTATTACTGAATGTCTTTCTCCTTTTGAGTTCAAGGTTTTAAGCCTTTACCTTGAAGGAAGGAGTTATCAAGAGATTGCTGATATGATTCACAAAGATGTAAAGTCAATTGACAATGCTCTTCAGCGTGTTAAGAAGAAGATTGAAAAGTATTTGGCTCCAGCTGATAAATGAACAACTTAGGATGGCCGGCAGTTTATTTTTTGCCCGGTCATCTTTTTTTGTTTATTGTAAAAATTTCAAACTATATTATAATATATTTGTCTAATTTTTTTGAAGGAGGGCAAAAGAATGAAAAAAATCTCATTTGGGACAGATGGTTGGAGAGGAATTATAGCAGATGATTTTACTTTTGAGAATGTAAGAATTGTGGCTCAGGCGATATCTGAATATGTTTTAGAAACCTACGAAAACCCGACAATAATAATTGGATATGACTATAGATTTCACTCAGAAAATTTTGCAAAGGTATGTGCCGAGGTTCTAAGTAGCAATGCAATACATGTTCTTCTTTCAAAACAGCCAATTCCAACACCGGCATTAGCACATGCTGTTGTAAAAAAAGGTGTAAGCGGAGCGATAATGATAACAGCAAGTCACAACCCATATTGCTACAACGGAATAAAGTTTATTCCACACTATGGAGGTCCTGCCAACACACAGATTACAGATAAGATAGTAAAAAATGTGGAAAGAATACAGAAAGAAGGACTTGGTAGTTTAAATCCTGATGAGAAGCTTATTGAGTACTTTGACCACAAGGAAGAGTATATAAATGATGTTTTGAACTTGATAGACAAAAAGGCATTTGAAGGGAAAACTTTAAAAATTCTTGTAAATCCTATGCATGGCTGTGGAATAGGATATATTGATGAAGCGCTCAAGAGACTTGGATGTGAGGTAAAGATAATTAATAACTGGCGCGACCCACTTTTTGGCGGTCATTTGCCAGAACCAAATTTGGAAAACATGAAAGACCTTTTAGAGGTGATAAAGAGCGAAAAATTTGACTTAGGTCTTGCAACAGATGGGGATGCAGACAGGTTTGGCGTTGTAAATCCAGATGGAGAGTACATTTCAGCAAATGAGGTAATCTTTATGCTTGCAGACTATTTGATAAAAACCCGCGGGAAAGCATCGTCAATTGCAAGGACAGTTGCAACAACTTCTATGCTCGACAAAATTGCAGAGAAGCACAATATGCGTTGCATTGAAACACCTGTTGGGTTTAAATATATTGCAGAGTGTTTGATGAAAGAAGATAGCCTAATCGGTGGAGAGGAATCTGGAGGGCTTTCCATAAAAGGGCATGTGCCTGAAAAGGATGGGATTTTGGCTGACCTTTTGGTTGCAGAGGCAGTTGCAAAGTTTCAAAAATCTCCAAAAGAAATTTTAAGGAGCATTGAATCTGAGTATGGGAAGCTTTATAATAAAAGAATTGATGTGAGAACAACTTCTCAGAAGAAAGAAGAGGCTTTGGAAAGAATAAAAAATTTCGGCAAAAGTGAAGTTGCAGGGCTCAAATGTATTGAATACAGAACAAGAGATGGATTGAAGGTTATACTTGAAGATATGTCGTGGTTTTTGGTAAGACCTTCTGGGACAGAAGACCTTATAAGAATTTATGGTGAAAGCCCAGATGAGCAGAGATTAGAAGAAATTTTGTTTGATGTGAAAGGTTATCTTGGACTGTAGGAAATGCAACTTGAAATGTAATAAAATTGTCTGCTTGATGAATATATAAATTTACAAAAAGCATATTTTTGGAGGTAATTCTGATAATGACTAAGTTAAAAGTTGCTGTTTTGTTTGGAGGAGTTTCAACAGAACACGAAATATCCATAGTTTCGGCAAAATCAATTATGCAAAATATGGACAAGGAAAAATACGAAATAATTCCAATAGGTATAACAAAGGAAGGAAAATGGCTCTTGTACACAGGCAAAATTGAAGATTTGGATAGCAAGTGGACTCAGTTTTCTATAGAATGTTTTATCTCTCCTGATAGAACCAAAAAGGCACTTGTAAAAATAAAAGATAACGAGGCTACTTTCATCGACATTGATGTGGTATTTCCGGTTTTGCATGGACTGAATGGTGAGGACGGAACAGTTCAAGGACTTTTAGAGCTCTCTGGCATACCATATGTAGGGTGCGGTGTTCTTTCGTCAGCTATATGCATGGACAAAGCATTTGCTAAAAAGCTTGCGCTTTTAGAAGGAATACCACAGGGTCATTTTTTGGTTGTATACAAAAACGAATATTCAGCTAAAAAGGATTATTTCATAAGAAGAATAGAGAGTGAGTTTTCGTATCCTGTTTTTGTAAAGCCTGCAAACTCAGGTTCGTCTGTGGGTATATCAAAAGCGAAAGATAGAGAAGACCTTGTTTTGGCAATACATGAGGCTTTTTTGTACGATACAAAGATTTTGATTGAACAGGCTATAAACGCTCGGGAGATAGAATGTGCAGTTTTAGGAAATGATGAGGTATTTGTGTCTGAGCCGGGAGAAATAATTCCATCAAGAGAGTTTTATTCGTATGAGGCAAAGTATATTGATAATTCATCAGAGCTTATTATTCCTGCAAGACTTCCAAAGGAAGTTACTGAAGAGATAAAAGATTTGGCAGCAAGGATTTACAAAATTTTTGAGTGCTGCGGAATGGCAAGAGTGGACTTTTTTGTTGATAAAGATACGAACAAAGTGTATTTCAACGAGATAAACACAATACCTGGCTTTACAAGTATTTCGATGTATCCAAAGCTTATGGAGTTTAGTAGTATTCCATATTCTCAGCTCATTGATAAACTAATTTCTCTTGCCATTGAGAAAAATAGACAGAAAAAAAGCATAAAATACAGTAAAGAGGGCTGAAATAGCTATGGATTTACGACCAATTGGTATATTTGATTCTGGTTTAGGTGGTCTTACTGTTTTCAAAGAGATTGTAAGTCTTATGCCAAATGAGAGTATTGTGTATTTTGGCGATACGGCAAGAATTCCCTATGGTTCTAAGTCTAAAGAGACAGTTACAAAGTTTGCAATGCAAAACACAAGGTTTTTGCTATCAAAAAATGTCAAAATTGTTGTTGTGGCATGTAACACTGCATCTGCATATGCATATGAAGCTTTGAAAGCAAAATTTGACGTTCCCATTGTTGCAGTAATTGAACCTGGAGCTGAGGCAGCGGTAAAAGCTACTAAAAATAAAAGAATAGGAGTGATTGGAACAGAAGGAACAATATCAAGCGGTGCTTTCGAAAAAAAGATATTAGAGCTTGATAATAGCATAAAGGTTTTTTCAAAGCCGTGTCCTCTTTTTGTTCCGCTTGTAGAAGAAGGATGGACAGATAAAGAGGTAACTTATCTTATTGCGAAAGAGTATTTAGAAGAGTTTAATGAAAAAGCAATAGATACTCTTGTTCTGGGATGTACACACTACCCTTTTTTACAGGATGTTATAAGAAAGGTATTGCCTAACGTTATGCTAATAAATCCTGCACTTGAGACAGCCAAGCAAGTGTTTGAACTATTAAAAATGAATGATATGTTAAACAATTCCAGCGAAGAACCAACATATTATTTTTATGCAAGTGACAATCTAAAAAAATTTGAGTCTGTAGCTTCAATATTTTTGAATGAAAAAATAAAATGTGAAGAGAAAATAGACATAGAGAGATACTAAAAATAGCCATTTTTGGGGTGTGGAAGTATGAAAAAAGACGTCCTGATTTACGTAAAAGGAACGCAGGAATACCCCGTAAACAGCTTTGAAAATAGCATAGAGTTTTTCACAGAAGGAAAGTTTTATAAAAAAGGTGAAAGTTATTTTGTGACATATAAGGAAAGTGAACTGACCGGGCTTGAAGGTACCACAACAACTTTTAAGATTCAACCCGACCTTATAACTTTAATCCGCTGGGGTGATGTTACATCAACCTTTATATTTGAACCTGGCAAAAGACACATCTCCACATATATAACCGACCAGGGAGTTATAATGATTGGGATTTATACAAAGAAGATGAAAGTTGATTTGGATGATAGTGGTGGAGAAGTTTTGGTAGAGTATGCTATAGATTTAGATTCGCATATGATGTCTGAAAATGACTTTTTACTTAAAATCAAAGAGGCAGGTGTAAAAAATTGAATTTAGTAAAACTTGCAAAACAGCAAATTCAAGATGTAGTTCAAAATGCCATAAAAAACTGTATTGACAAAGGAGTATTTGAGCTTGACAGCATTCCAGGTATAATGATTGAAAAGCCGAAGGAGAAATCTCACGGCGATTTTGCAACAAACATAGCAATGGAGCTTACAAGAAAACTTAAGAAAAATCCAAGAGAGATTGCAAATGGCATTGTTAGCGCAATTGATTTATCAAATACTTTCATTGAAAAGGTTGAAGTTGCAGGTCCAGGATTTATAAATTTCTTTTTCAGGAAAGATTGGCTTTACAAAGTTGTGGATGTGATTTTGACTGAAGGTGACGACTATGGAAAAGTAAATATTGGAAATGGCAAAAAAGTGATGGTTGAGTTTGTCTCGGCAAATCCGACTGGTCCCATGCACATGGGGAATGCCCGCGGAGGTGCGCTGGGGGACTGCCTTGCAAACCTTTTAAAATGGGCAGGATACAATGTCACAAAGGAGTTTTATGTCAATGATGCTGGAAACCAGATAGAAAAGTTTGGACAGAGCCTTGAGATTAGATACAGACAGCTGAAGGGTGAAAATATAGATCTTCCTGAAGATTGCTATCATGGTGAGGATATAATCGAAAGGGTAAAAGAATATTTAGATGAGCACGGGGATGATTTGGAGAATTTGTCTTCGGATGAGAGAAGAAAAAAGCTTGTTGACTTTGCCCTAAAGAGAAATATTTTGCTTATGAAAGAGCACTTGAGAAAATATGGCATAGAATATGATGTATGGTTTCATGAAAGTAGCCTTTATGAGAGTGGAGAAGTTTTTGAGACAATTGAGGATTTAAAATCAAGAGGATACACGTACGAAAAAGATGGGGCACTGTGGTTTGCAGCATCAAAGATAGATGAGAGCTTGAAAGATGAGGTTTTGATAAGAGCAAATGGGATTCCAACCTATTTTGCAGCTGATATTGCTTATCACAGAAACAAGTTTGAAAAAAGAGGCTTTGATATTGTAATAGATATTTGGGGTGCTGACCATCACGGGCATGTTGCAAGAATGAAAGCTGCAATGAAAGCGCTTGGGATTGACCCAGAAAAGCTTATAGTTATCCTTATGCAACTTGTAAGGCTGGTAAGAGGCAAGGAAGTTGTCAGAATGTCAAAGAGAACTGGCAAGGCAATAACCCTTATTGACCTAATTGACGAAATAGGCAAAGACGCTGCAAGGTTTATGTTCAATACAAAATCAGCAGATACTCACATTGAGATAGATTTAGACCTTGTGACCCAGCAGACACTTGACAACCCTGTATTTTATGTCCAGTATGCTCATGCAAGAACATGCGGAATCATTAGAGCTCTGTCAGAAGAGGGAATAGTGTTAGATAAAAGTAGAATAAAAGTAGAGCTTTTGCAGCAAGAAGAAGAACTTGAACTTTTGAGAAAGCTTTTAGAACTTCCTGAAGAAATTGAGATAGCAGCAAGGAACTTAGACGTTAGCAGAGTGACAAAGTATCTTTTAGACTTAGCATCTATGTTTCACGCCTTTTATAACGCGTGCAGAGTTAAAAATGAAAATGAAGAACTGATGTTTACAAGGCTTTCTCTTGTTGAGTGTGTAAGAATTGTCATAAATAATATGCTAAGACTGCTTGGAGTTGAGGCTCCAGAGAAGATGTAATTGCTTTCGATGTCTCTTGTCCATTTTTTATAAAATGGCAAGAGACATATTTATTTATCTTTAATAAAAATCAAATTAGAATTGTTTAATCTATTGTTTGTTTTTTAAAGTATATGGTATAATTTGAATATGAAATAAAAAACCCAGTCAGGAGTTTGGATATGGATGTTATTGGCTATTTGATAAGAAATGTTTTCTTTTCTCTGATGGAAACTTTTAAAGGGAACACGATAAGAAAGAAACTAAAAATTTTAGCTCAAAATAGTAGAGCTTCTCAAGAAAAAATTAAAGATATTCAGAGAGAAGAACTAAAAAAATTGTTGTTGTATTGTATTGAACATGTCCCAGCATATAAAAAGTACGACTATCTCAAAAAAGATATAGAATCTTGTCCAGAAAAGGCTTTAAAAGAATTTCCCATCTTGGAGAAAAAAGAGTTTTCAGAAAACAGAGATTTTTTCTTGTCAGAAAAAGCAGATCTTTCAAAGTGCATCTTAAATAGAACAGGCGGGTCTACAGGAGAGCCTGTGAAGTTTTATATGGATAGAGAAACTGTTGAGTGGTATGAAGCAGCAAGGTATTTGGGGCTTTCGTGGTGGGGAATAAATATTGGTGACAGGTGTCTGATGCTTTGGGCATCAAGAAATGACATTGGTAGTGTTAGGAATTTAAAAAGTAGGATTAAAGAACGAATTCTAAAAAATAGACTTATTATTTCTTCATGGGATATAAACGAAAAGACTGTCAATGAGATTGCAAAAAGAATCAAGAAATTCAAACCTTTGTATATATACGCATATCCTTCTGCAGTATATAAGCTTGCATACCTTTTAAAAGAAAATGGTATAGATTTGAATTTGAAACTCAAAGGGGTTGTAACTACAGCTGAAAATTTATATGAATATCAAAGAGATTTAATTCAAGAGGTATTTAAATGCCCTGTAATAAACGAATATGGGGCAAGGGATGGCGGAATAATAGCGTATGAGTGTCCAAAAGGTAAGATGCATTTGATGACCTTGACAGGATTTTATGAGTTTGTAGATATCGAAGGATTAGAGAATGAAAAGAGGAAATCAATCTTGGTAACAGATCTTCACAATTATGTAATGCCAAGGCTAAGATATAGACTTGGCGATGTAGTGACACTTGATGATGAAGACTGCACCTGCGGAGTAGGATTTCCAACTATTAAGGAGATAGATGGTAGGATTGATGAGATATTTGTCACAAAGAATGGAGAGGTTTATGACAGTCACTTTTTCAATATATTAGCAAGAGAGATGGAAGGTGTGCTGCAGTATCAACTTGTTCAGCATAATTTAGATAATATGACGCTGAAGATTGTAAAAGGTAATGGATTTAATGAGAGAGAGGTTGAGAAGTTTATAAAAAATATTAAAAGCAAGTTTGGAGATATTTCGATAAAAGTTGATTATGTAAATGAAATTGAATGTGGACCTTCTGGAAAGGTTAGATATATAGTGAGAGAATACAAAATTCCAGCAATGAAGGTTTTGCTTTCATTATTAAAAATAGTAGTTTCTGTAATTACTATATTTACTTTTGATTTGTAATTGAGCCACCAAATTTTAATTTTCAATAAAAAATTTTGTAGAAAGGGAGGACGGTTATAAAATGAATTTAAGAAGACCAAATGCAAATGAAGCAACAGGTACGTTTAACCGCTCAAAAGATGTTGTGCCAATGTCAGGAATTTGTACAAGATGCGTGGATGGGTGTCAGGGAAACTGTGAAATCTTTTTGGCCTCTTTTAGAGGAAGAGAGGTTTTATACCCGGGACCTTTTGGAGAAGTGACTGCTGGTGCTGACAAAAATTATCCTGTTGATTATTCACATCTGAACATTCAGGGTTATGCTGTTGGAGCAAAAGGGCTTCCTGAAGGAGTTGAACCAAATCCAGATACAGCTATTTTCCCTAATGTTGATACGACAACTGAATATGGTTGGGAAAAGAAAGTTAAAATGAAGGTTCCTATATTCACTGGAGCTCTTGGTTCTACAGAAATTGCGCGCAAGAATTGGGAACATTTTGCTGTAGGTGCTGCAATTTCAGGTATCACACTTGTTTGCGGAGAAAATGTTTGTGGAGTTGACCCTGAACTTGAACTCACATCAGATGGAAAAGTTAAAAAGTCCCCTGAAATGGATAGAAGGATAAATACTTATAAAAGATTTCATGAGGGCTGGGGCGAAATATTAGTTCAAATGAACGTTGAAGATACTCGCCTTGGTGTTGCAGAATATGTTATTGAAAAACACGGGCTTGATACAATTGAGCTCAAGTGGGGTCAGGGTGCAAAGTGTATAGGCGGTGAGATAAAGGTAAAGAGCTTAGAAAGAGCTTTAGAACTCAAAAAGAGAGGATATGTTGTTTTGCCCGACCCAACTCAAAAAGATGTTCAGGAAGCATTTAAAAGAGGTGCTATAAGAGAATTTGAAAGACATTCCAGACTTGGATTTGTTGAAAAAGAAAGCTTTTTGAAAGAGATTGAACGGCTCAGAAGACTTGGATTTAAGAGAATAACACTCAAAACAGGAGCATATTCAGCTGTTGAACTTGCAATGGCACTAAGGTTTGGTGCTGAGGCAAAACTTGATTTAATAACAATTGATGGTGCACCAGGTGGCACAGGCATGAGCCCGTGGCCAATGATGAATGAATGGGGTATCCCAACATTCTATTTGGAAGCTCTGGCATATCAGTTTGCTGAAAAGCTTACAAAGAAAGGTTTTAGAGTTCCAGACCTTGCAATCGCAGGTGGTTTTTCAACAGAAGATGGTGTGTTCAAAGCAATTGCAATGGGTGCACCATATGTAAAAGCTGTTTGTATGGGAAGAGCCTTAATGATACCAGGTATGGTGGGCAAGAATATTGAAAAGTGGTTAAAAGAAGGTAATCTACCAAAAACAGTATCCAAGTATGGTTCAACACCAGAAGAAATATTTATAACATATGAAGAGCTGCGTGAAAAGTATGGTGATGAGATAAAGAATATACCTCTTGGTGCAATTGGTATCTATACATTTGTTCAAAAGTTCAAAACAGGTTTGCAGCAACTTATGGCAGGGTCAAGAAACTTCAGAATCTCTACAATTTCAAGAAAAGACCTCATCGCTCTTACCGAAGATGCTGCTAAAATATCAGGCATTCCGTATGTGATGGATGCATACAGGGAAGAGGCAGAAAGGATACTTGAAGAATAAGGCTTTTTTACCCATTGTTAGGATGACACAGGATGAAAGGCTGCGGGAATAAAGATAATCCTGCAGCCTTTTATTACATTTAATACCAGTAGACACAACAGTAAAAAGTATTTATTTAATTTATAGCCTAAAGTGAAACAAAATAGTCATGTTTAACAAAACGAAAAATAAATATATAAAAATATTTATTGAGATTGACTTAAATTGTATCTTGAATTAATATATAAACTATGAGACAGGGATACAAAGACAGGGGGATAACTATATTAATTATGTTATTTAAAAAATTTAAAGAGTCGTTTGTGTTTAAAAGATTTCTAATATCATATATATCAATACTTCTTATTCCTTTGTTATTATCATTGATTGTATTTAACACATCAGTTGCTGTTGTTCAAAAAAATTCAGTTAATTCAACATTATTTTTGCTAAATCAATTAAAAAATCTTATTGACAGCAGAATAGAAAAGATAGATGAAATAGCAATAAAGATGGCATATGATTCTAAACTTCAATGGATTTCTTCTTTAAATAAACCGACAGAAGGCTCTCCTGATATATATTGGTTTTGGGAATATTACAATAATTTTTGTAAAATTGTTTCTAATTTGAAAGACGAATTAGATATATCATTATTAGTTGCACTGAAACACAATGACACTATTTATTACAATTCTGTACTTTATTTTGGGATGAATGATTTTTATAACAATAATTTTAAATATGAGAAGATGTCATTTAAAGAGTGGTATACTTACCTTTTCAGCAGATTTCATTACAAAGATTTTTTGCCAAAATCAAATGTTGTAGTAGACGGAATAAAAAAAGAAGTTATAACATATGTTTATTCGTTTCCATTTTGGAAAAAACGCAATCCTGATGGAGTTATTGCAATATTCATTGACGAAAGCAAAATCCAAAATTTACTGAGAGAGATTGTAGAAAATTTAAAAGGGAATGCTTATATACTTTCAGAAGAAGGAAAAGTCATCTCAAGCTATTCAACAAATTTAACAATGTTGAACAATATTAACTCTTTAAATTTTGAGAAATCAGAAGGTTCTATGGTTGTACAAATAAATAGAAGCAAAGTAATAAGAACATATGTAAAATCGCAATTGAATAACTGGATTTATGTTGCCGAGTTTCCTATAGAAGTTGTTATGAAAGAGGTTTACTTTTTAAGAAAGGTTACAATTATAGTATTACTTGTTGCATTATTTTTAGGTTTTATATTTTCAATAATTTTTGCTTATAGGAATGAAAAGCCTATATCTGAAATTTTAAGTATTTTAAAAAGGGCAAGGCCAGCTTTAAATAAAGACGAAAAAGAATTTGAATTTATTAAAAAGGAGATTTCAAATTTATTGCAAAGTGAAATAGAACTTTCTAAAAGGCTTGAGAACCAGCAGTTTATATTAAAAGAAATTTTCTTTGAAAGACTTTTATATGGTCACTACGATGACAAAAGCAAGATTGAGAAACTAATGAAGTATTTGAATTTCGACATAGATTCAAAAAGATTTTCAGTGGCAATTATAAGAATATTAAAAGAATATCAAAAGGCTACCAAAAGTATACTCAATGAACTTGATTTATACAGGATTTCTATTGAAGAAATTTTGAAGAGAAATTTTGAGGGTCCTATTTACATACACACTATATCAGAAAACGAAGTCTCAATATTAGTGGGCTTTGATATAGAAAATGATGAAGAAGTAAAAAAACAAACAAAAGATTTATTTGAAACCATTCAAAGGGAGATAACTGAAAAGTATTCTATAACCCCATTGATAGTGTTAGGACGCACATGTAGCAGTCTATTTGATGTTCAATATGCATTTTTAGATGCTAAAGAATTATTAGAAAATATTTCACTGAAGTATGAAGAGATAGAAAACAATATAATCTGTGCTGATGAATGGCAAAAATCAGATGTAATATACTATCCGTTAGAAATAGAAGAAAAAATTATTTCACTTACTCTTGCAGGGCGTGTCGGTGAGATAAAATCTATACTTGATATGCTTTTTGAGAAAAACTTTAGAGAAAATAATCTCAGTAAAAATCTGAAGATTATTTTTCTAAATGAGCTTTTGGCTACATTCATTAAAGTACTCAACAGGTGTGATAGTTCGATTGCTTCGACTTTGGAACTAAAACAGCTATTTGTTACAAAAGAAAAACAAGACTTAGAAGCAGTTTTTGAAGAGATTGCTAAAAAGTTTTTTGAAATTTCTAAAATAATGGACCAGAATAAAAAAAGTCACAATGAAAAGCTGTTAGAAAAAATATTAGATTTTATACATTCAAATTTATATAACTCTCAGATGAGTATATCTTTTGTGGCTTCACAATTTGACCTTTCGAACTCTTATTTTTCATTCTTTTTCAAAGAACAGACAGGTATGAAGTTTAGCGATTACATCGAAAAACTGCGAATTGAAAAGGCCTGTGAACTTTTAAGAAAGGGTAAATATAACATTGATGAGGTTGCAAAAATGGTAGGATACACTAATGCACATACATTCAGAAGAGCTTTCAAAAAAGTAATAGGAATCTTGCCGAGTGAGTTTTGTGAAAGACTAAGAGAAGTTTAAAAATAAAAAGCTTATTTAATATGTTACCCCCCTGTTATAAGCAGGGGGTTTGTTTTTTCTATAAAATTGTACCTTGATTTTAAAAAGTAAATGTATCCTGACCTAAGAAATTGTTTCCCTTTCTAAATAGTTGAAGGTTGATAAAACATGGCTCTTGCAGTAACCTAAAAATCAGAAAAAATAAACGAGAAAAAAGGAGGCTAAATTCGATGTTCGACAAAAAGAAATTAAAAGTATGGAGACTTTTTAGTGTTTTTGTAGTGTTTGCGCTTGTGATTAGTTTGTTAGCGATAAATCCTAAAGTGGGTTTGGCAGCTACAAAACCTACTATTACCTATTTTGTCCAGATGGATGCAAAAGTTGCAGTTTCGTATGATAACTATAGTAAGATTGCGGCATATCAACTTCTTATGAAAAAGCTAAATGTGAATATTCAATTTATCCATCCTCCAATGGGAGGTACTGCTGCCCAAGACCAGCTGAATTTAATGATTGCATCCAAAAAACTTCCTGATATTATTTATTGGAATTGGGTGGATAGTTATCCAGGCGGTCCTGTAAAAGCTTTACAAGACAAGGTAATTATAAGGCTTAATGAATATGTCGACAAATATGCTCCAAATTTTAAATCATATTTGTCAAAACATCCTGATGTAAAAAAGATGATAGTGACAGACGATGGTGATTTGTATTGTTTTCCCTATTTAAGAGAGGACCCTGAGATTCAAGGTACTTTTTATGGACCAATTGTAAGAAAAGATTGGTTGAACAAATTAAAAATTAATCCACCTGAAACTGTGGATGAATGGTACAAGATGTTAAAAGCTTTTAAAGTTAACGACCTCAATGGGAATGGTAAAAATGATGAAAGGCCGTTTTCTATTAGTTTAGGCGGTGCAACAAGTCCAAGACGAGCTTTTGATTATTGCAGCTTTTTAGTAGGTGCGTGGGGTATCAAAACTGATTTCTTTGTCGAGAATAATAAGATTCAATACGGTCCTTTAAAGCCTCAATATACAGATTTTATAAAGACACTTCAAAAGTGGTGGAAGGAAGGGTTAATTGACCCAGATGTACTTACTATGAACAGAGATATAATCAGAGCAAATATTCAGAACGATTTAATAGGTTCATTTTTAGGTTTAATTGGTGGAGACTTAGCTTTCTTTGTAAATCTAAAGAAAGATTTAATGGGTGTTAAGTATCCTGTTCTTAAGAAAGGGCAAAAACCAGAGTTTAGCCATCGTGAACCCCAGTTTGCAAAAAGTGGAGCTGCTATTACCACGTCCTGTAAAAATATTCCGCTTGCAATGAAGGTTCTTGATTGGGGATGGAGTAAGGAAGGATTTATGGCACTCAATTTTGGCGTGTTAGGAAAAAGTTATGTTATAAAAGATGGACGTCCGGTGTACACTGATGAGGTTATGAACAACCCACAGCTTGATAGGCCTTCTGCACTTGCAAGATATGCATGTGCTTCGTTTGGGGGGCCATTTATTCAGGCAAAAGAAAATGCTCTTCAGATAGGCTTAGGGCTCCCACAACAAAAAGAAGCAAGTGAGAACTGGAGATATGCATCTAACAAAAAACTTTTGCCTATTCTTTCATTTACGTCTGATGAAGCAAAGAAACTGGCAGATATTATGAATGTTATTAATACTTATTATGATGAGATGTTTGTAAGACTTATGACAGGTAAACTCAACGATGTTGAACAGCTGAGAAAAGGATTGAAAAGAATGAGGATAGACGAAGCAATAAAGATATATCAGCAAGCTTACAACCGTTACATCAACAGAAAGTAACGGTATTGGGACTGTCTTGACTTAAAAGAAGACAGTCCCTTCTGGAAAAATTTAATATTTATAGTATGTTTGAAGTATTTCAAAAAGAGAGAGGTGAACATAGTGGAAGTTACATTCTCAAAAAAAGAAACTTTTCAGACTCGCTTTAAAACTTTTTGGAAATCAATGAAAAAGACTAAGTATCTTCATCTATTGGCTTTACCAGGTGTTCTTTATTACATAATTTTTCATTATATTCCGATGTATGGAGTAATTATTGCATTTAAAGATTATAACTTTAGAAAAGGTATTTTGGGTAGTGAATGGGTAGGGTTAAAACATTTTATAAGATTTTTCGAAAATCCGTTCTTTTGGAGATTAATAAGAAATACAGTTCTCATTAATGTTTATCAAATAATATTTGTATTTCCTCTGCCAATATTATTTGCTCTTTTTCTAAACGAACTTCGCGACGGCTTTTATAAGAGATTTGTCCAAACAGTTAGCTATTTACCTCACTTTATTTCTCTTCCTGCAATAATCGGTATGATGGTAATGTTTTTATCACCAACTGATGGTGTTGTAAATATGATACTTCAGAAGATGGGGCTGCCAACAATATATTTTATGGCTGACCCAAGATGGTTTAGACCGCTTTATATTATAAGCGATATATGGCAACATTTGGGATGGGGAGCAATAATTTATATAGCAGCGCTTAGTAATGTAAATCCGGAACTTTATGAGGGCGCTGTAATAGATGGAGCAACAAGAGTACAAATGATGAGGTATATCTCAATACCATCAATAATGCCTACCATTGTTATTATGCTTCTTTTGAGAATTGGGCACATTATGTCGCTGGGTGCAGAAAAGGTTTTACTTATGCAAAGTCCTCTTAATTATGAAACCTCAGATGTTATAAGTACATATGTCTACAGAAGGGGTCTTGTATATGGTGAGTATAGCTATACAACTGCAATAGGACTTTTTAACTCATTGATAAATCTCACAATTCTCATTATAGCAAATAAGATTACAAAAAGAGTTACAGAAACAGGACTCTTTTAGTGGAGGCGAAATTCTATGGTGAAAGATAATTCACTATCAACCAAAATTTTGACGTTAATTGTCCATATTACTATGATATTTGTGTTAATCGTAACTTTATATCCTGTGCTAAATGTGTTTGCTTCATCTTTAAGTAGTGCAGATGCAAACAACAGAGGAATAGTTACTATTTTTCCAATTGGTTTTACGTTAGATTCATACAAGATGATATTTACAGCGGGGGCAGTACCTCGAGCATTTAAAAACTCAGTTATTTATACTGTTGTAGGGACTTTGATAAATCTTATTTTGACTACTTCATTTGCTTATCCACTATCAAGAAAAAGTTTGCCGCTGAAGTCCTTTTATACTTGGCTTGTTATCATAACTATGTATTTTTCAGGTGGCTTAATTCCCCTTTTTATATTAGTAAAAAATTTAGGATTATATGACACAATGTGGGCATTGATATTGCCTGGAGCAATTAACACAACAAACCTTATCATAATGCGAACATTTTTCCAAAATATTCCACATGAATTAGAAGAGTCTGCTTATCTTGATGGAGCAAATGAATTTGTTATTTTTACAAGGATAGTCTTACCACTTTCAAAAGCAGCACTTGCAACTGTAGGTCTTTATTATGCTGTGGGGCATTGGAATTCTTGGTTTAATGCAATGATATTTTTAAGTGACCAAAAAAAATTTCCTTTGCAGCTTGTTTTAAGAGATATTATAATGCTTGCACAGACACTTCAGCAAGCAGCTGAAGCAGGTGATTTGAGTGCAAGGCAAGAGTTGGGTTTGATCAACGCAAAGGGGGTGAAATATGCAACACTCTTTGTTTCGATGGTTCCAATGTTGGCTGTTTATCCATTTGTACAGAAATATTTTGTTAAAGGTGTTATGATAGGTTCATTAAAAGATTAATTAAAAGATTAAAATCTGCAAAGAGGGAGGATGAGAAGATGAAAGGTAAAAAAATATTTGTGATTTTTCTGACAATTACTTTTTTAGTATCTATTGTAACTCTGGGATTTTCATTTGGAAAAGCAGCTACATATAAAAAGCTAATTACAATTACTACTCATACAACTTCGAGCCAACCACCAGCAGTTACAGATTTGTATAAAAAGAAATTGAGAGAAAAATTTGGCATTGATTTAAAAACAATATATATTCCTCAAAGTGACTATGTTACAAAAATGTCTTTGCTTTTTGCAAGTAATATGGCACCAGACTGGATACGTGCTTTAAGGCCTGAGTATAATTTAAATGAATGGATTGCAGCAGGATATTTGATTGGTTTTACCACGGATGAAATAAAAAAGAAATGGCCCAATTACCTAAAAATATGGACAAAGGAAGAATGGGATTACCTCTATAAAATAGTACGTTACAGTGATGGCAAGGTTTATTCTTTCCATGGTAGGCGCATAGCACCAGTGGATATGGCTTTCTTGTACAGAAAAGAGATATTTGATAGATATAATTTAAAGTTTCCAACCACAGTTGATGAGTTTTATAAAACATGTATATTCTTAAGACAGAAAACAGGTAAAGTTGTTTATCTGCACGCAAATGCAGTTTCTGGTAATTTAAGTCTTTGGGCTTTTACTGGGATATTCTTAATGTATGGTTTGCCTGAACTTGCACCAAGACAGATTTCTTATGTAGACCCACTTACCAAGAAATTTGTACCTTTTGCGTTCAATCAAAATAATTACCGTCAAGCTTTAATTTTAATAAATAAACTTTATAAAGCAGGTTGTATATGGAAGGAATATGCAACAGCAACTCGTGATCAGTTAGATAAGTTCAGAACCCAAGGGCAAGGAATAATTATGTGGGCATATCCTGCAAATATAGGAACTTACAACAATCTGTATAGAAATACAGATAAGGATACAAACTGGGTATGGTCTAAGGATACACCAACAGCATATCCTGGAAAAGCGTACTTTTTCAAGAGAAATCCTTTGCACTTTGCAGATGGTCATGGGTTTAATTCAAGCATCAGCAAAGAAAAGTTAGATAGACTTCTCCAGTATTTGAACTGGGCTCTTAGTGAAGAAGGTCAGATATTCCATACTTATGGTGAATATGGTGTTACTTATAAAAAGGAAGGAAACAAATACGTATATATGGACCATATTCAAACTCCAACCAATCCATCGGGTAAATATAGCTTACAAGACTATGGATTTCCATTTGCAGCACCGAACGGGTTTATGGTGGCATATCCTCAGGCTGTAGAAACATATGCTCCTATATATGCAGAACTTGCAAAAACGTTTATGAATAGGCCAAAGTATTACTACATCAGGGAAGAACCTATGATGTATACAAAAGAAGAAATGGCAGAAAGAGCTGAGTTAGAATCAAATATTATGGCAGTTGTGGATGAATATTGCATGAAGTTTGTAACAGGTCAGTTAGACCCAAGTAATAACAAAGATTGGCAACAATATCTGAATGTTCTCAATAAAGTTGGTCTACAACGCTTGATAACAATTAGGATAAATGCATACAATAGAGCTAAGAAGTAAGAGATACAAAAACAAATAAAGGGGCTGTTGTTTATACAGCCCCTTATTTTCTCATTATCAAAAGTATTAAAAATGGCAGGGGCGGAGGGACTCGAACCCCCAGCCAACGGTTTTGGAGTTTCAAGTCTGGAGTTACACCTCAAAAATCAAATCCTTATTTCCAAAGCTTAATAAATTCCTTCATTGCACTTTCCTGCATAGTTGGTAGGACATGAGAGTAAGTATCAGCTGTGAGTTTGATGTCGCTGTGACCTAAAATCTCAGCAACAATTTTAGTATTTACTCCCAATGACAACATTAGCGTTGCAAAAGTGTGACGCAAATCGTGGAATCTTATGACTGGAAAGTTATATCTTTTTACTAACTTTTTGAATCTTTTTGACAAGTATTCAACAGTCAGGTTGCCAGTAGGAAGTCTTGGGCAGACAAAATCATCAGGCTTTGGCTTGGTGATTTCATATAGATTCTTAAGTTCAGAGTACAAAACATCATTGATATAAACAGAACGCTTTGAGGTTTTTGTTTTTACATCTGACGTTTTTAATCCTCTATTGTTTCGCACTGATTTTACTACACTAATTATCCTTGCCTCGAAATTAACATCGCACCATTTGAGCGATACTATTTCTCCGGCCCTCATGCCTGTATGTAGAGCTATCAACACAGGATAGTAAATGGTTTCGTTCCTGATAACTTCTAAAAATCTTTTGGCAGTTTCAGCATCCCAAACATCAAATACTTTTTTCTCAGGCGACGGCGGCAAAACCTTTTTCACAGGATTATTACTGATATATTCCCACATTACAGCATGTTTGAAAATTTCATGCAAGAGTCTGTGTAATTTGAGAATTGTGCAATCGGATATTTTTCCAGTTAGACTGATATAAATTTTTTGAATATCTAAAGGTTTTACATCAGATAAAGGTTTGCTACCGATTGCCTGTATAGCCGGTTTTAAAAGTTCTTTGTATCTTTTTTGAGTTGATTGTTTAACTGCTATCTTAGCATAAGCTTCAAACCAGTAACTGACAAATTCTTGAAATGTTATAGAATTGTTTTTTAGCTCAGATTGTTGCTTTAAAAACTTTAAAACATCTTCCAGTACAGCTGTTAAGTTTTCAATTTTAAACTGTTCAATACCCATGGCAATACCCCCTTCGGGGTTTATTATAAAACAAAAAGCACTGCTAAGAAAGAAGGAGGTAATATTTCATGAAAATTGGCAAAAGAGAAATCAAAAAAATGGAAATGGCAGAGAAAATAAAGTATTACTTTTTCGAAAAGGAAATGTCAGTCACAGAAGTAGCTAAAAGAATAGGAATCTCAAGACAGACTGTATATAACTATATCAATAAGTATGGACTAATAGACATTGAAGAGTTTGAAAAAGAAAGAGAGAGAAGAAAACAGGAATCTAAAAGAAGGAAAATCGAATACATTAAAAACTACATAAAGAATAAAAGACTACAAAAGAGAGTTGAACTGCTGAAAAAAGAATGTGCAGAACTGCTTGAGAAAGGCGTAATTTCTGAGTCGGACATATGGGACTTTGTAGTATCAGATAAAAAGTATCTGGACTCAATTGTAGCAATGCAGCATTACAAGGATTCTCTGTACCTATCCTTTGAAGAGAGAAGAATGACTCCATGGACAAGATTCTGGGAATCAATTGCTAACTGCTACAAATATATTGGCGGTGGCAAGTATGTGCGTATGGATAGTGTGAACGGTGCACTTGTGCCAACTTGTCTGCCAAAAGTAATTAAATCCCCTAATTTTGCAGGCAGAAGAAGAAAAGGTAGAACTGATATAGAAATTGCACAGGAAGTAATAGCCTAAATTTTTCTTAAACAAATTTTGAAACATTTAGTCTTTTTCGAAGGATTAAATGGGGTTTGCCTTTTCTGAGTAACTGACAATATTTTCATTAAATAACTATATATGCCACAAAGGAAGTGCTTAGCATGAACATAAGAATAACTTGGCACGCTATTAAAAGGTACAAAGAAAGAATAGAGAAATGTTCTGACGATGAAGCAGCAAATTCGATAATGAAAATTGTGTTTCTTGGCGAGATAATTGCACAGAAAAAAAAGGGGGCTTATATTGAGAAACTAATAAGAAAAAACGATGCTGTTATAGTTGCATATGAATACGAATGCAACAATGTCATAGTCGTATCAGTCTTAAGAGCTGAATATGAAGGATGGTGGAAGAAACAAGCGAGCTCATAAGCTATTCTTATTTTTTACTATTTACATAGAATAACAAAAAAGGCAGGTGATAGTTTTGGAGAAACTAAAAGAACTCTTCCCACCTGTAACTCCGGAACAATTTATGGGTAAAGCAGGTGATTTTTTTTACAATTTGTTTATGTTTCTCGACAACTGGTTAAAACCGCTGTCCACTATTTTTTTAATAGTTGCTGCCATATGCCTGATGATTGGTATACCTACACACTCTGAAGGACTCACAAAAACAGCAAAAAGAATATTTACCGGAATTTTTGTGGCTTGGTTTATAAGAATCTTTGGCCCATCTTTAATCTCACTTTTCTATAGCTTTAAAAAGTAGGTGAAAGGGGGTGAAAAAGATGAAGAAAAAAATAATCTATTTGTTGTATACATTTGTAGCTATGCTTCACACAGTACCAGTTTTAGCAAACTCGAATAATCAAACGAATACAAATAAGCAATCTGCTAAAACAACAGATCCGATTCAGACAGTACAAGGTTATTTTAAAACTGCAGGAGTTACGCAAAAAGACCCTGGCAATGTTGCAGCTAACGTCGTAAAAGATATCATTGCGCCCATCGCTGCAATAGTTGGGTTTGTCGGACTTATAGCTATTGCGGTATGGTTTTTTGCAAAAATCATGACAGCTAAAGATGCTCGAGAAAGGTCGGAAGCAATGTCGAACTTTTCGTGGAAGCTAATTGGAGCAATTGGTCTATGTCTGATACTTACAGTAGGTGGTTTTCTTGTATGGCTTCTGGGCAAACTTGGAACGATATAAAAATTCAGGGCTGTCCAAAAACTGGACAGCCCTCTTTGCTTCTTTTTAGAATTTCACTTGAGAGGGGAAAAGGTATGCGAACATTTCAGGTACCTTTTGAGAGGGAGTTTGAAGATAAGATTTTTTTTGGAGTCTTGACATTAAGACAATTTGTAATTATTGCTATTTTTATTGCTACTCCAGTAGTTCTTGCTCTTTTTGCTCGTTCGTTAATCTTGTTTGTAACCCTTGTTCCGGTATCAATGGTTTTAGGGCTTGCAATTGCATTTGTGAAGATAAAAGGCGACACACTTACAAAATATTTCAGGCGAATAATATCGTTTTACACCGCACAGCGAACATTTCTGTACAGGAGGAGAAAATAGATGTGGTTATTGTTTGTAATTTTGCTTATTTTACTTTCAGGCATTGCTGCAATGATTGCAATATACATGAAAACAAAGGGCAAAAGTAAAAATTCTACTGGTGGTGAAATAAAAAAGAGAGAAACTCAGGGAGACCTTAAGAGTCTATTTGATATTACAAACATATTAGAAGATGGCACGATCTGCATAGGCGAGAACACTTATACGAGAATTTATTATTTTTCCACGTTGGATTTCGGCTTGCTTTCTGAGTCAGAACAGCAGCTTTTTGAGAATGATTTGATTACTATTGTTCGTGCGATCGATATTCCTGTTCAGCTTTTCACAACGGTGCAAAGAGTAGAAATTACAAGATATATTGATATGCTTGACAGTGTGTTAAATAATATTGAAACTCCTGAGTCAATAAAAAGGTATACAAAAGCTTTGAAAGATAGGCTTGAGTATATGAGAACAAGTGATGAGTTTTTTGTGAGAAAAAACTACATCATACTATCTGTGGCAGAACAAAGACAGGACATTGCACTTGACAAGTTAAATCTTGAAGAAAAAAAGCTCTTTCAACTATTTAGACGTGCATCAATAAAAGTGTACCAGCTTGATAGAATTTCTGTTCTTGAGCTTCTAAGAAGCCAGCTTAGAAGAGGAAGCACCCTTCTCTTGTCAAAAGCGGTCAAGAGCGGTGCGCTTGCAAGTATAATTACTGGAAGGGGGATAATAGCTGATGAAATTGAAGACAAAGAACAAGAACTTAAGCAAGAATACCGCACAGCTCAAACATGAAAACAGTATGTTTGAACTAACACCTGATATATTTGATTTGTTCTTGCCTGATGCATTTCAAGAAAATGTTGACTATATCTATCTTGGTCCAGAAAACTACTGCAGGGTGTATGTGCTTGATATTGACTATCCAGGCGAAATGTATATAGGCTTTTTTGACAGCCTTCTTGACAAAGGAGAAATAGCTATTTCAGTATTTATTGAGCCAAGGGACACAGGGGAAGCTATCAAAGATATTACAAGAAGAATTAACGCAATGAAATCAAACGCAATGCTTCAAAGAGGTGAACCTGATTACAAGCTTTTAGCACAGATAGAATGGTATGACGCTCTGAGGTCGTCACTGCAAAGAAGCCTTGAGAAAATTCTTATGACACAGGTATTTATTGTTGTGTACGCAAAAACTCTTGAAAAACTGAAAGAAGATTGTATCAGGATAACAAAATTTGCAGAATCTTTGGGACTTAACATGCGATGTTTGTCATTCGAGCAGCAAAAAGGTTTTTTATCAAGCCTTCCGCTTGGTCCAAGAAACTTGAGATACTTTGAAAAGTTCAGACTAATGACTACATCTTCTACAGCCTGCCTGTTCCCAGTAGGAAACACAGACATAACATATGATGAAGGTTTTTACATCGGCTACAACGTGATAACAAACAGCCCAGTGTTTTATAACCAGTTTGACAAACAACTTCCCAATCCCCACATGGCAATTTTCGGAACAACGGGTGCAGGGAAGTCAACAACAATGAAAACTATGCTCGGGAGAATGGCAGCGTATGGCTACAACATATGTGTTCTTGACCCTGAACGTGAATACGAAAAGATAATAACCATGCTTGGCGGAAAGTATATAAGGATAAAACCAGGGGAAAAGCTTGGTATAAACCCGTTTGATGTTGAGGTTGAAGAGGAAGAAGGAAAAAGGTTTATAGACCTTAACTCGAAGGTTGCAGATATAAGGTTTATTTTAAACATCATTTCTGAATACTATGTTGGAAAGAAACTTGACGGTGTTCAGATGGCGGCAATTGAAAGAATTGTAAGAAAACTTTATTATGACAGAGGTATAACATCCGACCCTGACAGCCTTTATACTTCAGCCAGAATGGATGAAAAAGGACAGCTTCTTGTAGGAAAAATCAAAAAGCAGCTTCCAACGCTATCCGACTTGAGAGAAGAGCTTTATAAAGAAAGCGAAACACAGGCTTTAGCAAAAGCTATGGAGGTTTTTGTTGGTGAAGGGTCGTTATCGCTTTTTGACTGTCAGACAACAATCGATGCTGATGATAAAATCATTGCGTTTGACTTAAAAGAATTTGAACGTGACAATTTCTTGAAGTTTTTTGCTTCTGTCAATATACTCAGCTGGATATGGAACAAGTTTTCAAACGCAAAGTTAAAAGGTCAAAAGAAAGTAGTAATATTTGATGAGGCATGGATGTTTACAAGATATCAGGCTTCAGCTGAGTATTTAGAATTTATCTCACGTAAAGGTCGAAAGTATAAAATATCTTTGATGATAGCTTCTCAGACACTGCTTGAATTTCTCATGAACGACACAGGAAGAGCAATTATAAACATGTGCGCAAGCAAATTCTTAATGCGACAGGAAAGCGACATGGCAGCACAGATTGCTGAGTTTTTCAGACTGTCAGAACGAACAACAGAAATCATAACCTCAAGTGACAAAGGACAGGGAATCCTTATCAACCCAAGAGAGAAAATATTTGTGCAAATAACACCTTTTGACTTTGAGTGGGAATACGTAACAACATAAAGGGGTGGAGTAAAATATGAAAAAACCAAACATAATCCTGCCAGCAGTTTTACTTTTATCGTTTACACCTGTTTTTGTCTTTGCAGGGGACTCTACAGCAGTTAAAACAATAAAGCTTGCGTTTAATGTTGTTCTTGCAATTGGTTTTCTTTCTTTATTTGTTTCAATAACCCTGTTTTTCATAAGACTGATGGTTCACAAAGACAGCACAGAGAGAGCAAAAATCATGCAGTGGTCAAAGTATATTCTGGCGGGCAGCATAATTATTTTTGCTCTCTCTACTGTTGTAGGTATTATGCTTTCCTACCAGCAGCAGCTCATAGACATTGCAAAAATAACTTTCACAAATCCTGAAAATGAACCAACACTCAAGAAAATACTATTTGATATAGGTGATAAAATAGACATCTTTGTAAACGCAATAATAAACGTTCTATCAGCATTCATTGTGACACCAATTGAATGGTTTGGAAAACTTGCAGGATTTAAACCACTGAATCAGTTGTTTTTTGAAGGAAATCCGTTTAGTGATAAGGAGATGGATTACATTTTAAAATTTTACTGGATTGTTGCATCAGTCAGCTCTGTTTTTATTATAATTCTTGTTGGCAAGACAGCAATTAAATTAATGTTTAGTGGCATAACAGCATCGGAGAGAGTATCGCTCACAAAAGAAATTACAACATGGTTTATGTCACTGCTTGTCATTGCAACAGCTCCATGGATATTGTATCTGATGTTTGAGTTTTTCTCACTTCTTACAATGTGGCTTCAGAGTGCTATAAACAGCAGCTTTTTATACACAACAAATTCTAATAAAACGTTTGTAACTATACTACATGCTTTTGGTTTAGGATATGACCAGTCAGAAAGTTCGATAAAAAATTACAAAGAGATTTTGCAAATACTGGGCGAAAAAAACCCAGAAGAAATTATACAAAAGCAGGGTATAATTGATACATTCTTTTTTCATGTATGTGGTTCTAACCCTGTTAACACTATCATAATGAAAGCACTGTACCTGCCACTGTGGGCAAAAATCAATATCGTATTCATGGTAAGGAAGTTTATACTGGGGATATTCTTCCTGTTTACTCCAGTAGCAATCCTGATGTGGGGCATCAAAAGAGACTCGATGCTTCTTGATGTCTGGTTTGGTGAAATTCTAACAAATGTATCAATGGCATTTTTCTATGCATTTACCTATATGGCAACGGTACACATATTCACAGCAGCAGGCTGGACAGGATGGGCGTTTGGGTTTATCGCAATGTACTCAATCCCAAAGGTTGCAGACACGCTTAGAAACCTTTTACAAAACATGTTTGAGCGTTGGGCAGGGATTGATGAGTTAAACCTTGCACGACCGGCGCTCGGTTCGCTCTCAAATATGTTAAAGGGTTTTTACAATGCATTCAATGTACTTTCTATGATAAGACTACCAAGAAGACCACCAAGGTTTGCGCAGTCAGAAAGTACTGACGAGCAAAGCTATGCTGTAGTACCTGCACAAGACAGAGCAGTGGCTTTGAGAGATAACAAAAATTTTGATGACGATGACTTATTCCCAACCGGACCAACAATTAATAAACCACCATACTTTGGACCAACTCCAAGCCCCTCTTTTGGACCAAGACCGGGAGGTGGAGGAGGCGGTGGCGGTGGTGCAACCGGAACTTCAACATTCAAAGGGTTTTTTGCTTCAAACTTCGGAACATTTAGAGAGCCTTCTGGAACATATGAGATTGATGATAGAATTGATTCAGTAATTTTTGAGAAAATGAAACAAAATCCTGAATATCAACAGTACATCCAGGCGGAAGGACTTCAAAACTTGCTCACAAGCGCAAGCACTGTAAAATTGTTTATGGAAGTTATTAAAACAGGTGATACAAGAAGGCTTGATGAGCATGGTATTTCAGACAATACAAAACATGTACTTTCTGCCTTGCACAATATGTACAAAGTTGAAAAGAATCTTTTGCTGAGCCAGCTTGGTCTTCATGAAGTAAAAGTGCAGAATCAAAAGAGATATTTTATCAAACCAGATTTTTCAGAATACAGAATCTAAGATTCAAAATTTTTTCTTTGTGTGGTATGATGTTCATATAAAGCAAAAGGAAAGGGGTATTTAGATGAAAAAAAGAGAAAAAATCACCACTGTAGACATTGAGAAAAAACTTCTTCAAAAAGACGCAAAAATACTGCCAGCTGATGAAACTAATAAGCTTTGTTGTATCTATGACTGTATTGACAATGCACGCTATAAGATTGTGACAGGAGATGAAGAAATTTATGTTTGCTCAGCTCACAGCAGAGAATTAAAAGCAGAAGCCATAACAAAAATTACTGCAGATTTCTTCCTTGAAAAACATTACACAACGCTTCTTTTAAAGATTGGTGATTACGATTTATTTGTAAATGAAACTGACATTGATTTTTCCGAACTTGAAAAGAGACTGATTGAAAAAGGTATAAATGAAAGCAAAATAGACAGAGCAGTTATTGAAAGTTCCGTAGCAACCCATGAAAACATAACTTATGCAGAAGTTTTAAATGATAAACTATATTACATCAGCTGTCTGCCACCAAATGATTTGTATTTCCCCACCAGTAGCGAACTTTTTCTTGTTAGAGAAAAGATATTAGGCTGCGAATATGACATAGTAGAAAAACCAAAAGTGATTTTGAGTCACAAAGACATATGGCTTGACGATGATATTGAAGAACCGAAGAAAGTTTATACTGGTAACTGTTTTGTTTGTAACAAAACAGCAAGCTATAATGTGGGAAAATACAATCTCTGTAAAAATCATTTGATGCAGACTCAGCAAGGAATGATAAGGCAATTTTTTATTGATGCGTTCATTGGTGTACTCTGCGACATTCAACCTTCAGACATGCTGTTTGTGAACTTCAATGACAAAAACCTGAAACTCGAAGTATATGATTTAGAAAGCTTGTCGGAAATACATGAGACTATAAAAGACTATAAGATGAAGTTTATAAACTTCAACATTGAATTTGCTGACAGGTTTATAAGATGTCCAGAGATAGCTTATTCTGCTATTGTAAATGACCTTCTTGTAACGTATTCACGTGTTTTTGATAATAGCTTCATAACCAAGGAAGAATGGGATGAGATTGTGAAAAGAATAAAGGAAAAGGGGTTGCTCGAATAGAAAAAAATCTTCAGAGGCAGGCACAGATAGTTACCAATGGTGTCTGCCTTTTTATTTTTTAAGAGAATTATGTTGAAAAAATATTATTAAACATTGTAAAATGTTTATATACCTTATTTTGTACACAGGTGAACAGGATTGAGAAGAAAAATACCGTCGCACATACAAAAAGCAGTATTATTAAGAAGCGGTAACAGATGTGCTATTTGTAAAGCAGAATTAGCAACAATAGAAGAAAATTGTGTTCATATAATAGCTGAAATTGCTCATATAATAGGATACAGCAGCGAAGGACCCCGTGGCAGTTGTGATTTGTCAGAATCGGCTCTGAATAGTTACGAAAATCTAATTGTTGTTTGTAGGAATTGTCACACAAAAATAGATAATGCAGAGGAACGATATACAGTGGAAAAATTAAAGGAAATCAAAATAGAACATGAGAAGTGGGTAAAAAGTAGATTGAATAATCCTTTAATTGATGTTTCCTATGACCATTTTGGTGATATTGTTGAAGAATTAGTAAAACGGAAAATAGCAGATATTAATCCAGAAGACTATGATATACCTTCTTTAAAGGAAAAGATAAGAAGAAATACCCTATCTGAAGATGTTATAGAGCTGTTGCTGACAGGGCTTTGCAGCTCGAAAAAATTAGGTCAATATTTGAACGAAAGAGTTCAAGATGGATACCCAGAATACTTAGAAGCTTGTATAAGACAGAAATATCTTGAATTGAAAGTTAAAGAGAAACTATCTGTAAATGATATATTTTATGCATTGTGGGATTATGTAAGAAACGGAAGAACGTCTTTTGAATATCAGAGAGCAGCTTTAGGTATAGTTACATATTATTTTGAAAGATGTGTGGTGTTTGAGAAATGATTTTTCCAAATAAGACTACGAAATTATCCTATTCTCTACTGGGCTGCGGAAGCTATATTCTACAAGAACTTAAAAACCCTCAGACAGTTTCAGCTTTATGGGAAAAAGTAAAGATAAAATATAAAGAGCTTAAGAATTTTGAAAAATTTATTTTAACTTTAGACTTTTTGTACATATTGGGAATGATAGAGTTTGAAAATGGGCTTCTCAGGAGGAGTAAAGAAGATGATTAAAGCTATAAGGAGTGATAAAAGTAGTTTTAAAAATATAGAATTTCAAAAAGGTTTCAATGTTATTTTGGCTGAGAGGACAAAAGAAGCAAGCAACAAAGATTCCAGAAATGGTCTTGGAAAAACTACTTTGATAGAAATAATACATTTTTGTTTAGGAGGTAACTTAAATAGTTTAAATACTCTTAAATCAAAAGAATTAAAAGATTGGACTTTTATTATGGATTTGACATTACGTAAAAAAGATTATGTAGTTGCAAGAAAAACAAGTGATCCTTCCAAAGTGATATTAAAAGGGGATTTTAATGACTGGCCAATAAAACCTAATTATGATAGTAAAAAAAATGAATTTATAATGAATGTGAAAGATTGGGTTAAAGTTTTAGGTTATTTAATGTTTGATATTCCGTTTGAAATCAATAATGAAAAAAAATACAAGCTCTCTTTTAGAAGTTTGATTTCATACTTTGTAAGACATGGGAAAGGTGCTTATTTGAGTCCATTTAAACATTTTGAACAACAAAAAGAATTTGATATTCAAATACACCAAGCATTTTTGTTAGGACTTAATTGGGAGTATGCCCGGGAACTTCAATTGTTAAAAGATGAAAAGAAAAATATTGATAGTTTAAGAAGAATGGCTGAAGAAGGATTTTTAGTCGAATATTTTGGAGAAAAAGGTTCATTAGATAAAGGTTTACTTGAAGCTGAGCTTGTAAATCTTACAAGTGAACTTGAAGAACTTAATAATCAGCTGAGAACCTTCAGAGTGCATCCTCAGTATTACGTAATCCAGGGAGAATGCGATAAAATTACTTCCGAAATTCATAGCTTGCGTGATAAAAGACACTTGTTGATTTCTCTCAAAAAAAGATATGAAGATAGTATAGAAGAAGAGAAGGATGTTTCTATAGACCATATTAAAAACGTTTACGAGGAATGTGGAATACTTTTGAAAGAATATGTTGTAAAGAAAATTGAAGAGGTGTTAGAATTCCATAAAAAAATTACAGCTAACAGAAAAGAGTATCTCTACAGCGAAATAGAAAGATTGGACAAAGAAATAAATAAAATTGAAAAGGAAATTGAAAAAAAGAGTGAACAAAGAGCAGAATTGATGAAAATTTTGGAAACCCATGGGGCGTTAGAAGAATTTGCAAAATTGCAACAGAGAGCTTCTGTTTTATCTCAAAGAATTGAAGAAATAAAAAGTAGAATTGAGTATATCAATGAGTTTGAGAATAAAATAAGTCAGTGGAAGATAAAGAAAGAAGAATTATTAAATAAAATGAGGCAGGACTTTAAAGAAAGAGAATTAAAGAGGAGAGAAATTATAACTTATTTCAACAAAAATATTGAGTATCTATATGAAGAGCCCGGACTTTTAGGTATTGAAGTTTCTGATGATGGCTATAGATTTAAGATTGAAATGAAAAGAGCAAAAAGTCAGGGAATAAGTAATATGCAGATATTTTGTTATGATTTAGCTTTAATGCAATTAAGAAGTATTTATGAAGACATGCCAGGATTTTTAATTCACGATAGTATTATATTTGACGGTGTAGATGAGAGACAAAAAGCAAGGGCTTTGGAGTTAGCATATAAAGAGTCTATTGAAAGAGGATTCCAGTATATTTGTACTTTGAATTCAGATATGATACCGATAAATGAATTTTCATCTGAGATGCAGCAAAAGTTTAAAAGTTCAATTCGGGCTATATTTACCGACAGTACAGACGATGGCGGTCTTTTGGGGGTTAGATTTTAGGTGCTGTAAAGACGGCAAAAGTAAGGACTATTAAAAAATGACACTTTTTGCCACTAAAGCCCATGTCCCTTTCTAATAATTTGAAATGTTGATGTTTTAGGGGTAAAATAATTATTGAGGAGATTTTTTGAGGGTGTCCCCCGCCCTCATCTGAGTCTAATACAAAAGGGGGAGTTTAACAAAAGATGAGTAAAAAAAGACGCTCCAAAGATGCGGGTTTTAAGAAAATTTTCACAAACAAGGTTAATATCCACTGGTTTATAACTGAATTTTTTGGTGACTTTCTACCCTGTAAAATCGGACTTGATGACATTGAAATACTTGCAACAGAATCAATTAACAGTCAGTGGAAAGCACGCAGGTCGGATGTGGTATATAAAATAAAGTACAAAGACGCTTTTGTCTGCGTACTTTTAGAGTTTCAAAACACAAAAGAAGAGCTGTTCCACTGCAGAATATATGAATATGTGCTGCTGATACAGAAAAAATATGCTATTGAAGACCTTCTTCCAGTAGTAATACCTGTTGTATTGTACACTGGGCAGGAAAGGTGGACACCTACAACATCTTTTGAAAAAGGTATTCTCTACTGGGAGGATTTTGAGCAGTTTGTGCAAAAGTTCAATTTCATATTCATTGACATCAAAGAAATAGATGACGAAAAACTGCTAAATGGTTCTAATCTGCTATCAGCAGCACTGTATATTGACAAAGTATCAGAAAATCCAATCAAAGTTGCTGAAAGGCTTGAATATTTAAGTAAACACATTAAGTTTTCTGAAGAACAAAAGGAAGAGTTTTGTGAATGGCTGTACCACGTGGTGTTAAAGGGATACGGTTTCACAGATATGGAAGTAGACGAGTTTTTGTTCAAGTCCGATTTTCTCAGATTGGGGGTGAATGAAATGTTTCTCAACACTGCAGAAAAGATAAGAGAAGGATTGAAAAAGGAATTAGCAAAAGAAAGAGAAGTTGCTATTAAAGAAGGTATTCAACAAGGTATTCAACAAGGTAAGGAACAAGCACTTATAGAAGTAGCTCAGAGAATGATTGCAGAAGGAGCTGAAGATTCTTTCATAGCAAAAGTCACAGGACTCAGTATTGAAAAAGTCCAGGAACTTCGAAATAACCTCAAATAGCAAACTACAAATATTATAAACTTAAACCCGCATCTTGCACAAAGGCAGGCACTTTAAAAATGTGCCTGCCTTTGTGTTTTTACAGGAGCATTTTTAGTGCAACTGAAAAAGGAGTGAAGCAATTAAGATGAGAGAAAGGCTCATATCTTTGTTAGAACCTTTTGACAACTGGGAAAATAATATCACAGAAAAAGAAAATTTAGCTGCAAAGGATGCTTTAAAGAAGTTTCTCAAGCATATTGAAAATTTAAAACCATCTAAGAAATATGCTAAATCTCAAATTACTTTACTGCACACAAGCTATTTAAGGCATCTTGTTGTTATCAAAAAAGCGCTCATGGAAAGAAAATATAGCCGTGCTTGCAATGAAATTATTACGTTGCTGAACCAAGAACCATTTTTACAGGCAAGAGTGCTTAACAATCTTGTGCATCTTCTTAATGAGGAGTTAAACAACTAAAAAGAAAGGAGTTGAACTTGAGTGTTTAAAAAGTTTTTAAAAAAGAAGACAAATGTTTTTGTTGTTGACCCCAAAAGAGAGTTCACTTTTGCGATTGACTTTATTCAAAAAGCGATTGAAGACGAAGACAAAGAGAACAAAGCAAAAATTCTGTCATTTGTTGAAGGATTGGTGAAAGAGGATCTCAGAAGTGATATACTGACAAAAATAATATATAACCCCAACAATATGCTTAACAGAACCTCGTGGTTTCCTCTAGGCTATCTTGATTATGATATTTCCCAAGTACCAATTATTAAAGTAGACCTTTCAACAACGTGTGTAATTGCTTATCCATGGAATAGCGAAAGATATAAAAAGATGATTAAAACTCTCAGCAAAGAAGATTTTAAATACTATAAAATCAATCATTTTGCCGAATATTATGTTCCATTGGATATTTGCTTTGTCACAAATGGTCATCATTCAATCGCAGCAGGCTGTGGTTATAAAAAAGGTTGGATAGAAGCAAAAGAGATAGATATAACCCCGCTATTTGAGAAAATTTATACAGATGGGCAAAACTGGTATGAATCTGCCACAGGCAAACTAATATTTGATGTTCCAGATTTCAGAATAGCTCTTCTTTTCGAAATTGCAAAAATGAAATATGAGCTGCAAAAGAATTTTCAGTTCTAACGATAACTCTTTCACTTTGTAGAATAAAACGAATAAAAGATACCAGAAAGGACAAACTTAAAACGAATATAAAGGTGGTGGTTAAAATGTCTTTTTTAGCAGAACTAAAAATTATTAAAACCCAAGAGCTACTTCAAGATCTTTTAAAAGATAAAGCTTTATGTCTTTGGGGCAGCAGCTGTATGGGGAAAAAGTTAACTGCGATATCAATCGCAAAGGTTTTAGAAAAAGACTATGATTACAAACCTCTGTATTTTTCTGTTGTTGATGATTTAGATTATGAGTATTATAAGAAAAATTTCAAAGCTGAATTTTCAAATATCAATATGCTGCCTACTATCTGGAGAGAAGCCAAAGATAAAACACAAAAGAAAATTGTGTTTGTGGTAACCAGAATTGATAGGGCTAAAAAAGATACCATTCTCTATCTTTCAGAAATTCTACATTCAGTCAATTATTTTAACAATATTCTCCTTGTAACAATGGAATCTTTCCATGGCTTTGCAGAAGAATTTCCCAACATGCTCATATTCACAAAAGCTCCAGAACAAAAATTATTAGAACTTTGTTCAGAGGACTTAACAAAAAACATTCTTTGTCTTTCATTAGGTGAGGCAGTTTATTTGACTGAAACTAAAAGAGCTTTGTTTTTAGCTGACAAATTATGGAAATCCTTATAAAAGAAACAGAGTAGAAAAGCTTTAAAACATTAAACATGCTATACTTTAGTCATCAAAGGCAAAAGGGTATTTGCTCTTTTGCCTTCATAACAAATAAAACAAATACTAAATTCAGGAGGTGTTTGCTATGTCAAAGGAAGAATTAATAAAGTCAATAGCTGAAAAAAGCGGTCTTACCAAGAAAGATTCTGAAAAGGCTTTGAACGTTTTGCTTGAGTGCATTCAAGAAGCTCTTTCAAAAGGCGACAAAGTTCAGCTTGTTGGCTTTGGTACATTCGAAGTGAAAGAAAGAGCTGAAAGGAAAGGAAGGAATCCTCAAACAGGTGAAGAAATTCTTATACCTGCAACAGTAGTTCCAGTTTTCAAAGCAGGAAAGGTTTTGAAAGAGGCTGTGTCTGGCCCATCCAAAAGCTAAAAAGTTAACTTAACAAGCCTGCTGGGATACCAGCAGGCTTTATATTTTTTGTTGAGTAAAACACAAAAATCAAAGAAAGGGAGTGTGATTTTCAATGAAGTGTGGTATTGACGTCGGTTTTGGTTTTACCAAAGCTATAAACGAAAAAGGCAAAGAGGTAATCTTCCCGTCTGCAGTGGCTAAAACTTTTATGACTGATGTAGGAATCAAGCCCACAAGTGACTACTTTGTAACTTACATGAATCAAACATATGCAGTCGGTAAAGCAGCAACACAGTGTTTGATAACAGAAACAAGCTTTTCAGAAGAAAGATTCTCCACAGAGTTTTCGAAACTACTTGTTCTGACAGCACTTATGGCACTCGAATGTGACAGAGAAGTAGAACTCGGTCTTGGTCTTCCGCTTATGCTCTATCCTAAACTAAAAGGGAAGGTAAAAGACTATTTTGAGTTTTCAGAGGAAATAATCATCGACAGCAACGGTATAGCACACAGCTATCACATTACAAGGTGTGAGGTATTCCCACAAGGCGTTGGAGCTATGTTTTCAATCACCTCACCAGTAGAAGATGGAATATATTGCATTTTAGATGTTGGCTTTCGAACAACAGACGTGATTGTAGTTGAAATCAGAAACAAAAATATAAATCCTCTGCTTGACATGTGCTTTACAGTTGACAAAGGAATGTCATTGGCGGTTGAAAGACTTGGTTTGATGATTGAGAGAAAATACGGTGTTAGTTATGACACAAGCCTGCTTTTTGATATCCATGAACGCTTGCATATATCTGTTCGTGGCAGGAAGATAGATATTGAACCACATAAAAAAGAGGTTTTCACAGCTATAGCAGATGATATAGTCCAGTCTATTTCAAGAAGACTGCAACGAGGTTTTGATACATTTGACGGAGTGCTTGTAGCAGGCGGTGGAGCTTTCAACGTTGCATCTGTCCTCCAGAAGGAATTCGACAACGTTCAGGTACTTGACAATGCACAGTTTGCAAATGCAAAAGGATATTTAACATTGCTAAACCTTGGAGTGTAAACGGTTTGAAGTTTTGATATATCTGAAATTGACGCCATTGAAACCTTAAAAGTGTAAACAATACTGTAAACGCTCAAAACACGCTTAAAATCTCTTTTCAAGTGTTTTTACCCAACCAAAATGTAAACAGAAAAGCATTTTTTGAGGTAATTTTAAGGGGTATTTGTAAACAAAACTGAGGCATTTTGTGGAGAAAATATAGGAAAATCAAGAACTAAACCCGTTTACACATGTGTTTACAAAATTGGCTTGTTAATGCCCTGAAAGTAAGATAAAATAAGGGCAAAATACGTTTACAGGGTGTTTGAGATGAAAAAAAACAATGTGTTTGCAGTCAGAATTCCCGAAGACCATCCGTTCTGGAACGAAAACGACAAAAAACAAGTTATACTTGACGCTCTTGAGCTGTATTATGCCACAAAAGCAGTCGTGTCTGGAACAATTAAGCTTAAAACTATACAGGTAGACAACACTGAACAAAACAAACCGCAGCAGGAAACTGGGCTTGGTCTTAACAAAAAATCAGTCAAATCAATGCTTGATGCTTTTTCTAAACTGTAGCATGAGGCAGGGATACTTTTCTTCCCTGCCTTTGTTTTTTTTTCAGGAGGTGGTTTGAGATGGACAACCCTTTAATAAAAGAGGTTAGGTACCTCGTGAGCGAAACCGAAAAGTATCTCAAAGAAACTGAATACTGGGTTTTCAAACTCAGACAAAATCTTTTTCACTGGCAAAACTTCTTAAAAATGTTCGACAATGACTATATCAGACAGTATGACTTTGAGGTTGACAGCAGTCTTATGATTGACCAGTTTGAAGCTGAATATAAAGACGGAGTTTTAAAGATTCTAATTTATGATGTTCCGCCAGTATACAAAGTCAACACCCAAGAAGACTCTTTCAAATGGAAAGATTTAATAACAAATGCTGTAAATTCACTTTCCGAAAAGCCAAGGTTCGAAAAAGCTCATATTCATTTTGAGTTCTATGTGCCAGTAAGTGCATTCATAAAAGCAGACACAGATAATAGGATGATAAAAACAATAATCAATCAACTTGTCACCTGCAGAGTAATACCAAACGACACTATGGAACATGTAAAAATCACACTCGAAGGACATGCTTCAAAGAATATGTTTCCAAAAACTATTATCAAGGTATCGTCATATACTCCACAACCTGACCCTGAAATTGCCTCAAGAAAACCTCCAAATTCCCAAGAAAAAAACAACAAGAAAGATAAGAAATGAAAATGTGTTCCCAGTAGAAAAATAGCATTAGTAGAAATGAATTGCAGTAAGTTGCATTGCTTTTGTATACCTAATTTGTATACTAAATCATATACAAAATCATATACAAAACAAAGCATGTAAAAATCTGTATTTTGTATAGGGTTTAGTATACCCCCAGAAGCTAAAAACCAGAAAAAATCTGGCTTGCAAGGGTGTACAAAACGAAATTTGTTTCAGGCTCGGAAACACATTCTGTTTCCGAGCGAAAGTAGTTTTTCATCACTTCGGAATGAGTTAGCAGCACATAGCAACAATTAGCAGATACAACCGAGCTGGCAGAACCAAAAGTAACCAGTAGCAATTTAATTTCCAGTAGCAAGCCGAAGCTGATAAAGTCAGCTTCGGCAAAAGTAGCACTGCCTTGCATAAGCTCAAAAGCAGCAGTAGTAAGAGAGCAGCCTTTTAGCTGCCACAAAATACTGCTTCTTGCAAGCAGTAGCATTAAATAGCTACTGTTTTTTATTGCTACCAAACAACCAGATGACAAATAAAACCAGTAGCAAGCCCAAGCTGACCAAATCAGCTTGGGCGAAAGTAGTCTTCCCTTGCAAACAGTGGCATATCTTTTAAAGCAGTAGCAAAAGATACTGCATTGCAGTATCAAAAATCAGCAGTAGCCTTTGCTACTGCTTTTTTTGATACTGCCAAAAACTATCTACTGCTTATTGTAAAATAACCAGCAGTATCAAAAACAAAATCTAAAGGAGGAATTTAAGTTGAAATCAAATAAGATAAAATCAAGAAAGATAGCAATCATCATGAGCGAAGAAGAAATTATAAGGCTTCTTGGATTTTTAACATCAAGGTTAAGTTTTATGCCTCTTTGCGACGATGAATCTATAGACGACGACTATGTCGGTGAAATGAAGAAAATAATCAACAAATTAGCACAAACAGTAGGAGTAGAACTGAAATTCGAAAATGGCAGGATAATAGAAGCCAAAAAAGATGGCAGAACGTTTTTCAGAGCAATATAGCAGTAGCAAAGGAGCTGAAAAGCAATGCTGCAGATAAACGAAAAGGACAACAAGCTTTTTGACATGATTGTAAAATTCAAGATGGTGCCATACGACATGACAAAAAAAATATACGGCAGTCCATGGACAACTTACAACAGAATACGAAAACTCACCAGTAGAAACTACCTTCAAAAAGTCAATCACTACATTATCACCCTTGGCGAGGCAGGTATAGCATACCTTGAAGAAGTAAGAGGAATAACATTTGAACCACTTGTCAAGATGACGGCAGAAGAGGTTATCTGGCGCTGGCAAAAAGTCTATGAAATTGGCTCAAGAGAATACATTTTGCCACACTTTATTAGCTGCTGGGATTTTAAAAGAGAAACACGAAACGACAGCACTGAGATGAGCGATAAGAACAAGATACTCTGTGTGGCAAGAGGCTATGGTATTTACAGAATTTCAAAAGAAGCAGGACAAAAGACAATCTCAGAGTATTTTACCGACATCAAAGAAGCAACAACGTTTGGAGTAGAAAAGTTTGTAGTTCTGTGCGAATCAAAAGAGAAGGTTGAAGAATTTTTAGCAACAGAAGAGAAAATTCAAAACATAGCAGCAAAGGAAATAAACGTGCTTGGCTTCACACAGGCAGGGCTCAAGATTCTTGATACCATAATTGGTATACCAGACTACAAAGAAAAAATCTTAAATTCCTTGCCAGTAGAAACACAGAGCATAATTAGAAATGCACATGGCGACTTCGAAACAGAAGACAGGATAATTCACATAGGTGCAGGAGACATAGCAGCAAAAAGAAGACTTCAGGCATTAAAAGCAGTGACAGACAAGACGATAGAAATTGTCACTCTCAAAGGTCTTGAAGACAGATACAAAGGACTTGAAGCCAAAATAACAGCACTTGAGCTTTCAGAATTTTTGAAAGCTGTAGGATATAAGGATGGTGAGAACAGATGAAGAGGAAGCTTGCTATTTTTATCCTGCCAGTAGTTCTTTTTTACCTTCTCACAGGGTATATTATAGGAATGCTAACAGACCTTTTGAAAGCAAACCAGGAAAGCTTTTTCTTCTCACCAGAAAAAGCACCGCAAATCAAAATAGAAACAGACCCTGTAAAAGCTTTGCAAAATGTATTTTCAAACCCTGATATCAAAAAAGCATGGCTTGGTTTTACAACTTTTTTACTACTTGCAGGAGCACTTTTGCTGCTCCCTTACAAAGAAAGAATAAAAGCGCTGTTTGGCAGTCAAGCACCAAAAGACCCCAGAGGAACATATGGAACATCAGACTGGATGACAGAAAAAGAGGCAAGAAGAGTTCTGGGTTTTAATAAACCGGGAATAATTTTAGGCAAAATCTCAAATGAACTTGTAACTTTGCCATTTAACGCAAGGTATAACAAGCACGTAATGGTACTTGGCGCAACAGGTGCAGGGAAATCAAGAACGTTCATAATACCAAATGTGATAGCTTTAGCTGAAGCAGGACACAGCATGGTAATCACAGACCCATCAGGCGAAATACTTGAACACACATATAAGTATCTTCTGAAAAAAGGCTACTTTGTAAAAGCACTCAACCTTGTAGATTTTAAGCTCTCCGACCCATGGAACCCGCTTGATACGATTGAAGATGAGGAAGACGCCCAGGTTTTTGCGGATATTGTAATAAAGAACACAGAAACAGGCAGAAGAGGTGGAGATCCTTTCTGGGACAGAGCAGAACTGAATCTTTTAAAAGCTCTTGTACTTTATGTAAAAGAATTTCTTCCACCAGAAAAACAGAACATGGCAAAGGTATATGACCTTCTTGCATCAAAAGACCCTGCAATGATTGTAAAGCTGTTTGAAAACCTTGAAGATAGCAAAGCTGCAAAAATGGCATATAATCTGTATTCGCAAGTAAATGAAAAAGTCAAAACAGGCGTTGTAATGGGATTGGGAACAAGACTTCAGCTTTTTCAAAACAAGCTTGTAAGAGAAATGACCCAGATAAGCGAAATAGAACTGCTTGCTCCAAAGTTACAAAAAACTGCATACTTTTGTATCATCCCTGACCAGCACTCGGCATACAGCTTTATGAGCTCTCTTTTCTTTAGCTTTTTGTTTATAAAACTTGTAAAGCTCCACGATACAACTACTGATAAAACCATAAAAGATAGACACGTATACTTTCTTTTGGATGAGTTTTGCAACATTGGTGAAATACCTGACTTTACCAAGAAAATCTCAACGATACGAAAACGAAACCTGCACTGTCAGATAGTTATCCAAAGTATTCCCCAAATTGAAGACAGATACCCGGGAGGACAGTGGAAAGAGATAATAGGCAACTGTGATACATTTTTGTGTCTTGGTGTAAATGACCCTGATACAGCAAGATATGTATCAGAGCTTTTGGGTATAAAAAGTATACAAACAAGAAGTACATCGCATCCCGGTGACTTTAACGCAATATTTGAAACAGAAAGAATAACGCAATCAGTAGGGAAAAGGCTTCTTTTGAACCCCGATGAAGTAAAGAAGTTTGACGCAAAGAAAAACATCGTAATCCTAAGAGGCAAAAACCCGTTTATCACCGAAAAGATATTCTTTGATGAAATGAAACAGGCAAAAGAGCTTGAGACAATATCTATCGCAAGCTACAAATCCAAGCAAGACTTGATACAACAAACATCTGAACAAATTCCTTTAAAACAGCAAGAGGTGTATGAACTTCAAACAGAAGAGGTGAAAGAAAAAGACCTGAAAGAACAGGTTGCCGCCCAAGAAACAAAAGCCCTGCCAGAAGAACAAGAAACAGATAGCGAGCTTTGGTAGGGCTTTTGAGATAAAAAATAAAGAAGAAAGGGAGTGATTTTAAAATGAAGCAAACACAAAAAGACGAGGTAAGACGGCTTCTGCAAAAGTCCTACAATTACAAAACAATTTTAACTGGCCAGCTTGCCGGCAAAAAGAAGATAGGCGACAAAACATACGGAGTTGTACTGTATCAGGGAATAAGGTGTCTTCTGCCAGCAGAAGAAGTTGACCTGTCAACTCAAACTGTCAATGACCCGATTGGAGCTTTGCTTGGTGCAACAATTGAGTTTGTTGTAACAGACATTCAAAAAGACAATGTGTTCATCTCACGAAAAGTCGCAAAACAGCTAAGAAGAATTGAATTTGAAAACAATGTAAAAGAAGGACAGATTATCAATGGCAGAGTAATTGGTGTGTCACCCAAAAACGTGTATATAGATGCTTTCGGATACGAATTTGGGCTTACTGCAAAGGATGTCGATTACAAATGGATACACGACATGAGAGAAAGATTTAAGGTGGGCGACAGCGTAAAAGCAAAAGTTATATCCAAAAAACCACCACAAATAAGTATAAAAGAAGCTCTCACAACACCATGGGAAAAAGATCCGGACAGATACAAGGTAGGAGAACAATACGTAGGAAAAGTTGTAGCAGTTGCAAACCTTGGAATTTTTGTAGACCTGATAGAAGACGGCCGGCAAGTGCTCTGCCCACCAATGGGTCTCAAAACACCTGTGATTGGCTCTAGCGTGGTTGTGCTTATAAAAGATATAAACAAAGAACAGAAAAAGATGTGGGGAGATATTGTGAGGATAATAAGCGAGCCGAGAATATAAAAGGCAATAAAAAAAGAAGCCCCAGAGGTTTAATTCCTCTGGGGCTTTTTTTATTTTACAGAAAAAAACTCACAAAGGAGTGATTCTAATGGATATTATAACACCAACAATGCCAGCTGTCCAGTACATTTTAAACGCAGAGAAAAAAGAATATTCATACAGAGTAAATCCGCTGTATGTGTCTCTTGCTGGCGATGATTTGACAGTTGGCATTGCGCTTGGTCAGATTGTTTACTGGTTCCTGCCAGCAAGAGACGGCAGCAGCAAAATAAAAATCTTCAGAGAAGGCAAGCTTTGGCTTGCAAAAAGTTACGACGAGCTTGCCAGAGAAGTAAAACTCACTATCAAACAGGTAAGAAGAGCAATAAGCATTTTGAAAAACAAAGGATACATTGAAACAAAAGTGTGGAAGTTCAGAGGTGCTCCAACTACACACATACACCTAAATACAGATAAACTGCTCAAAGATATGAAAGAGCTTTCTCCGAACATAGACACCGAAATAGAACACTTAGATAGCGTTGAAACGGAATACAAATTGCTTAAATGCACAAAACAAATTGAAGAGGACAGAAGGAATAAATCAACAACCCATCTGCCAGAAGAAAACAATTCTGTGCAGAATAGGGGTATTACTGTCCTTTCAGCAGATAGTTTAAATCAAAACCAGCAAACCCTTGATACTGCTGGATTTGCCCTTGAGGGCAAATCCATAACAAAGACTAAAGATAATAATATTATTAATTGTGTTAATAACAAGCCACCCAAAATGAAACCAGAAAAAGAAAAAATTGAGATTAAAAAAGAGGACGAACTACTTGTGTCCAAACTGCTAAAGAACAACATTCCACGGTATGTAATTGCCAAGGTTTTAAAAGCTGCAGAAAAGGTAAAAGAATACATACTCAAGCTACTGGACAGTGTATATTTCAAGACCAGAGTACTCAACCCAGCAGCTTTCATCATCTGCGCTGTTAAAAACGGTTGGAACTTTGACAGTCTAAATGATAGACCCGCTACAAAGAAAAACTATTGGGGGCAGAAAAAGAGCAATAACAATAAGACACTGAAAGAGGTAAGGGATAATTCTGTCTATACACAGATGGAAGATTTATACAAAAAAGCGCTGTGGGGCAAGGACGCAGAGGAAGCTTTTAAGATACGACAAAAACAAGAAACAAAATCTCTGCGTGAACTGAGGGATAATTCTGTCTACACTGCTATGGAAGAGGAGGCAGTGGCAGAAAAACTGCAAACAAAAGCCTCTGTTGAAATTACCCAAACAGCTGACACTGCAAAAAACGGTGAAGAGGTACCTTTTTCTGAGAAAAAACAATCAAATCTTTCTGTGCCAGTAGATAGTACCAGCAAAAAGCTCAGAGAAGAAAGGGATAACTCTATCTATACAAGCATGGAAAAGCTTTTCAAGGAGTATTTACTAAGTGGTAATGATGAGGAAACTGAAATGGAGGTTTTGAGATTTTTAGGTATAAGCCCTGCTTAAATAGTCAAAAAAAACAATGCAGGTACTTATCCACAAAGTACGTTGCATTTGTTGAAAAACTATCTGAGCTTTGCGACAATACCGACTTCCTGTGTTTTTGAAGAATGCACTATTAACGTTGCTATGAAAAAACATATCAGAACAGAGTAAATTTATGATATAATTAGCTTAAATTATTTCAAAAACTATGGGAGTTAAAGGAGAAAAATAGGAATGGTTGGTTTGATGTTAGATGTAGGAGATGGTTTAGCATTAAATATTGATAAAAAAATTCAAATTGATTTTGGTGGCGATGAAGAAAGCTTTAAATTATTATTTAGATTTTTCGAAATGTGTGAAGAGTGTTATTACTGTCCTTTTTGTTGGGACTGGTGTTTGAAACCTGAGGTATTTATTCTTTCACATTTTCATGAAGACCATTACAAAGGTTTGTTTTTTGATGTAGCAAGAAGTTATTTCCGCAGTATTTCTCAAATTTATTACCCTGCTATTCCTGTAATAGATGATGAAGGAACGTCTCAAGAGTTTTTTAAATGTCTATTAAGTATTATGGAGTACTTTATACGTTATTCATTGGGAAAATTAAATGGATTTCCTGCTGTTGACCTTATTACTGTTTTTCGAATAATATTAGGCAGGAGCCCAAAATACTCTCCTTTAGTGAGAGGTATGACAATCGAGATTAATAAAAGAAAGTTTGAGGTTTTATGGCCACCAAAAGAAATAAAAGATGAAAAGGTTATTGGAGAAGTCAAAAGGGCTATTAACGCCTTTAAAAATGCTATGCAAAGAAATAGTAAATTAAAGGAATACTTTAAAAAATATAACGCAATATTACCAAAATATATATCAGAAAAAATTGATTTTGATAAACATCCAGGTTACATAGAAAAAGAAGAGCTAACAATAGAAGAAAAAGAAGTATCAACCACTCCAGCCAAGAGATTAGAAATTACTCCCGAAATTGAACGAGCAAATAAACTGTTAAGGAAGGCAGCAAACAGGATGAGTTTGGTTTTAAGGGACATGGATAATGAAATTTTATTTATGGGGGATATAGAAAATAAAGAAACTAGTATAATATGTGAAGATTTAATTAACAAAAATCTTACCAAATTTGAAATTATTATCCCTCCTCATCATGGCACACATTTTTCGTCAAAAATGGAACGATTATCGTCTTATGCAATTTTGATTTCTTGTGGAGCTAAACTAAAAAGGTATATAAAACCAAAGTTAAAAGATATATGCAAACATGTGTATTCCACATATGATTTTGGGAACTTGTATTTTTCAACAATGAACGGTTTAATTTGTTTTTCAAAAGTCAATTACCACAGAATATTTTGCCGATATAAAAAATAGGAAAGAAGAAATTAGTCACAGATGAAAAAATTACTGATACTACTTAATTTGAGTCAAACAAATTCTAAGGAGAGGAGTTGAACAGATGGAAAGAAAAGTTAAGTTTGAATACTTTGAAGTAGTCAGCAGAAAAAAGAACCAGTCTCCAGAAACACCTGATGAACCATTTGATTTAACAAGATGGATAAATATTGCTGATGGATACTCATTGGAAGCAAGGACATTTGACTATTCGGATGAAAGAGTAAGGCTTGAAAGAATGAAGTACTTTGATGACACAAATTTATGGCTTCTTAATTTTTTGAGACTTCGTGAAACTGACATTCCACTAAGGGGAAAGATTGACCAGGAAGCTGAACCTATAGAACTGGACGATGACGAATTTATTGGTGAAGATGTTTCAATGCTTTATGACCCTGAATTAAATGTTGTGATGTTACAACGAAATATTAGAAGTTTAGGCGCAACAGGAATTGAGAAATACTTAAACCTTTTGTGGGCTTCAAACGGCGAACAAGAGGAAAAAATTTATCAAAAAATTAAGCAAGAAGACTCCATCTTCTCCAAGATGGAGATGAATTGCTAAAAATATGATATAATATTCCTCAGGTGATTAAAATGTACAAAACGCAGAAAAATCATATAAGATGTGATAAACAAACATACAAACTGCTACGTTATCTTTGCCACTTTTCTAAAAACCTGTACAACTATGCTCTGTACTATATAAGGCAACACTACTTTAAAACTCAGGAATATTTGAGATATGAAAGTGTATATCATCTTGTGAAAGACAGCGAAGACTACAGACTTTTGCCATCGCAGGTTGCCCAGCAAACACTTATTTCAGTGGATGAAGCTTTTAAATCTTTTCTAAGTCTTTTGAAAGCCAAAAAAGAAGGGAAGGTAGAAGAAAAAGTTTCAATGCCTAAATACCTGCCGAAGGATGGGATGTATCAGATAGTTTTTTCGAAGGACCAGTTCAAGACAGAAGGCAAAAAAGTGCGATTGAGTCTTGGCAGGAGTTTTGCAAAAGAGTTTGGTGTAAGGTACCTGTATTTTGACCTGCCAGCTACGGTTCTGGGTAAGAAAATTAAGGAAGTCAGGATAGTGCCAAGATTTAATGGTAGATGGTTTGAGATTGAGTATGTGTATGAAGAAGAGCAACAGCTAAGTATTTTTGATTTGAGCAGATGTTTAGCAATAGACTTAGGGCTTGACAATTTTGCAGCGGTGGTTGATACCATCGGGACTGCCTTTTTGATAGAGGGCAGGTTTTTAAAATCAGTCAACCGATGGTACAACAAAGAAAGGGCAAGACTTCAGTCGATCTACAGCAGGCAAGGGATAAAATGTGGCAGAAAACTTGCTTTAGTTTCTCGCAAAAGGCAGCATATAATTGACAATTTTTTGAATCAGGCTGTGAGTTTGATAATCAAGCACTGTTTGAACAATCAGATAGGTGCAGTAGTTGTTGGCAGGATGAAAGGTATAAAGCAGGGGATAGAGATAGGAAGAGTAAACAATCAAAATTTTGTGGGGATACCATATGACAAGTTCAAGAGGAAGCTAAAATCGAAGTGCATGTATTATGGCATAAGGTATATGGAAGTGGATGAGGGTTATACATCACAAAGATGTAGCAGATGTGGGCATGTTAGCAAAAGTAGCAGGAAATACAGGGGATTGTATGTATGCAAAAAGTGTGGGTATGTAGTAAATGCGGATATAAATGGAGCGATAAACATAGTTGCAAAGGTAGCTGGTGAGTCTGCTGTAAAGCAGATAACCAGTAGTGGGTGTGTGAACCACCCTGTGAGAATAAGGGTAGCTTGAGATGCTACCAAACTTCTCACGAAGCCTCCACCTCTTTAGGTGGACGGTAGTTCACTTACGTCCCATATTGAATCCTTTTTCATTTGAAAAAGCTTCTGGTGCTAGATACTATAGAAAAATTTCAGTCCGATTTGCACAACTTCCACCTGAGGTAAGTATTTTCAATTCTCCAATAAAGAAAATAGTAGAAGCATTTGGTGAATATCAGGGGATTACAGCAGAGATTACGATAAGTATTGGTCAAGCTAAAAAAAATAATTTAAAGTCTGAAACTGTTGTAGAAACAATAGCGGACATAAAAAATAATAAACCGTTTTTTAAAAAAGCTCAGGTAACTCTCAAAGAAAGTGAGGATGATAAGGTAGAAATTCTTGATCTTATTGAAGAAAAGCTTCATGATTACATAATATTTCAATTACCTACACGACAATCTTTAGCTTGTGAGTATGTTTTTCAAGAAATGATTAACAGGTATAGAGAGAGGAGATATGATATAATTAGAATATTGCAGAGAGATGGTTAAGATGTGTAAATGTAAAGCATGGGGGAAAAACTTTGTTTGTAAATTGTGGGAAGAAAAATATCCTTTGATTTTGTCTTTTCTCATGACGGTGATATTATTCCTTCGTATTTCTTATAACTTCTGTCCCCCTCAAAATTTTGGAAGCATTTTGAATGCAATGATTACAATTGACTCAATATTGCTAGGATTTTTGGGAGTATCTCTTTCAATTTTGTTAAGTATAAAAGACAGAAAAGTTGTTGAATTTCTTTTCAAAAATCCATCCAGGGAAATTCTCAAGACCTATTTTAGATCTCCTATAATTAGTGGCTTTATTAATCTTGGACTTTCTATGAGTTTGAACTTTATAGAATATTACACAAACATCCTTGTTAAACCTGCACTCAATATTTCTTTGTGTAAACTAATATTGGTAACTTGGATTTTTACAGCACTTTTCTTTGTTTTGTCATCGTACAGGATAATAAATATTGTGATGCACATAGTATTTAAAGACCCAACAGCAACTAATGAGAGAAAACCAGACAAAGTTTTAGATGCTGATAGGGAAAGAGAATTAAAGGAAAAGTACAGGTTTAAGGGAGAATGAGATTAAGAAGATAAGAAACTTAGAAAAGAACTTTCGAATTGAAAACTTAACAGCCACAAGCGGGATAAATTAAACTGCTTGTGGCTTTGTTTTTTTAGTAAAAAATACTATTGAACCAGCCAAAATAATATGTTAAAATATACTCAAATCCCTTTCCAGAAGTATACATTTTAGGTGTTTATATAAAGTGTCAAATTTTCAAACTATTTAGCCTGAAAATCACCGGAAAATCCGGTGACTTTTGTTTTGTGGGACAAAAACCTGTTGCAAAAGATGAGAAGTTATGCCAAAATAAAATTAAAGTTTTTGGCAGAAATATATTTTATAGGTGTTTATACAGAGTGTCAAATTTTTTAAAAGCAAAAGAAATCCAGGTTTAACACCAACGTATGTTCGTTATTTATAACAAACTCAAGGCAATGCAAACTTTTTCAAAGCTATGGCAGGTACAGAGTAGCTCGAAAGCCCTTAGCGGACTCCGGTATATAGTGCAAAGCAAGAATGAAGCTTAGTTTGCAGGAAGCAGGCAAACCTGAGAGCTGTGGTTTTTTGTTTTCATAATATCTTGCAAAAACTTTTTAAAATTTATAAAATTAAATTAAAATTTTCAGATTGAAACTTTTAAGAAAGGAATTCAAAATGCCAAAGAGATATTATGCTGTACGAAAGGGTAGAAAAACTGGCATATTTGAAAATTGGACAGAATGCGAGGAAAGTGTAAAAGGATATCCCGGTGCTGAATATAAGGCTTTTGCGAACAGAGAAGACGCCGAGTTATATCTTAAAAGTATTGACCAACTTGAAAAGTATGAAGATATTCTTAGCAAAGGAAATCAAGTTATTGCTTACGTTGATGGAAGTTACAATGAAAGTTTAAACAAGTGTGCGTTTGGTTGTGTTATCCTTACAAAAGAGGGTGAGGAACAAAAGTTTTCAAGTGTAATAGCAAATAATGAAATAGTTAGTTTACGTAATGTGGCAGGTGAAATTGAAGGTGTAAAATTTGCGGTAAAGTGGGCTTGCGAAAAAGAATATGAAAAGATAATTATTTGTCACGATTATGAAGGATTATCAAAATGGTATTATGGTGAATGGCAAGCAAATAGCAAATACGTAAAAGATTATATAGAATTTTTGAGAAGTTACAGTGACTTTATAAAAATAGAATTTAAAAAAGTTACTGCGCATAGCGGTGATAAATACAATGAATTGGCTGACCTTCTTGCAAGAGAAGCCTTGCAAAACAATCCCAAAATGGAAACAGGAGATAGTTGGATAACTGCTAATTCTATTGAAGAAGAGGATTTTAATGTTATCATAGAGCTTTTAAAAGAAGATTTTCCTGAGTTGAAATTGGAAAAAGGTAATGGGTTGACGGAAATTGTAAAATATACATTAAAATTAAATGAGGAAAAGTTAGTAGCTCATTATTATCCTTCTAAGCGTAAGATAGTGGTACAGGGAAAACCCAAGTTATTGTTTTCATCGTTGCTGGGATATATTTCAGAGATTGTATCACCAGATGAGTTACATAAAATTTATTCTACATGTGTTAATCTTGAGTTAGACAAAAACGAAGTAGAGAGAGAATTTCACGAAGTTTATTTATTTAATGCTAAAGATAAACTTCCACAAAAGTTAGCTCAAACATTGAGACAAGCTATTTATAATTTACATATTGAAGGAGACATGTTTGATTATACTTTTATAGTGTTTCCTGCTTTACGTGCCTTGGAAGGTTTTATAAAATACGTGTTGAAAGGCTTTAATATTGTGTGTTACAGTAATACTTTTGAGAATATATTTGAACGTAAGAATAACGGAATGTATCAACTAAGTAAATCCTGTTGTAGTACAATAAAAAATAGAGATATCATTTCCAAACTAAACAAAATGTATAATTTTTATCATAAAAATAGACATGGACTTTTTCATTGGAGTAGTTTTTTAAAAGATGAAATAGATGATTCCAGAGTAATAAATAGTATTGACGAAAGTAAAAATCTTATTAGGGAAGTATTAAATTTTATAAACGAATTTTATGTTTAGGATATAACGACGGTGGGAATAATTAAAAAAGAAGAAGTATAACCATAATGGGAGAGAAATAAAAATGAAAGATGTAAAAAAAGAAAAGTTTATAATCAAAGAGGTGTATAATACTGAATACAAAGTAATGGTTATAGTATTGGATAGTGTCTTTTTGACCGAAATACTGGACGAAATCGAAAGAGAACTAGAATACTTAAAAGTGAAAGGAAATGTATTGATAGACACGCTTCTTTTCAATGGGAATAATGATGAAAGATTTATTTCAATATATTTTGATGGACAAAAATTTGATTTGGGAAGTTATAAAATCGTAAAATTCAAAAAAGATTCAAGTTTTAGGAGAATTACAAGTGATTATTTGCGAGTTAACAAGGAAATATTAGAATACTCTATTTTAAATGATTTTCAAAGAAAACTCATAAAAAAGGGAATAGATATATAAGAGCGAACCAAATAAAACCGATAGTAAACCACAGGCACAGTTAATTAGTCTGTGGCTTTTTGTTTTTCATGAGTGCTTTTAGATGCAAAAGAAAACTTCAAGGTTTTGTATTCAAAAAGAATTTCAAACTCTAAAAATGCTTCTGCCAGAAGTTATTCTCTTTTTTGTCATGTTCATAACACTTGCTATTCGTATCCTTGCTGCTTTGCTATATTGAGCTCTTGTAAAACGAGCAAAAACCTGCTACAATATACTTAAAAGATTTGCCAGAAGTGTAGCTTATAGGTGTTTATATAGAGTGTCAAATTTTTTGTTGTTGCAATTTCAAACTACAGTGGTATAATATATTCAGAACCAATTGCCAGAAATGTGTCTTTTAGGTGTTTATAAAGAGTGTCGAAGTTTTTACATGAGTAAAACAAAAATGAGTAAAAACAAAAAGGAAGTTAGCCACGGCAAAAGTTAGGAAGTAAATTTGCCGTGGTTTTTTGTTTTTTAGCAGACAAAATTTCTGTGCAGTAAATTTCAAAATCATGGTATAACTAATAATGAGGAAAAACTTCAGCAAAAAGGAGTTGATGTAGCCATGAGAAAACTTTTGAGTTTTTTACTCATCCTGAGCCTGCTTTTGAGCTTTGCCTTCCCAGTAGCACAGGCAGGAACAATCACACAGAAAGTACAGGCAGCAATAAACAAAATAGACTACATCACAGCAGGTGAGTTTGTGACATCGCTCTTGCTGGGTGCGAATGTAAAGCCCAATGGTATAGCAGACTACTGGTCAAAAGCAGTTTCTATGGGCTTGATACCGGGTGAGGTCAAACAAGACAAGCCACTTACAAGAGCACAGGCAAGCTACATTGTGTGGAAGCTCATCAATGCAGTGCCAGAGCTTAAAAACAAGAACATACCGGTATCAGTCAGAAGAGTACCACCAACAGAGGCGTTCATGAGAGGTATTTGCTTTTTCGGTGGACCTGGCGGATATGAAAATGAATTTGGTTATGTTCCAGGTTACGACCTTGATGAGTTTATTCAAGGTTATCAACTTTTGATATTAGAATACAAATACGCAGACGGTTCAACTACATTCAAGTATGTATGGGACAGATACAAAGGTATAAGTTTAGCACCGGGAACATACAAAAGCATAGATGAACCTTTTTTTAAGATGCTTGCAGAGTTTAAGAAAAAATACCCTGACAAGGTAGTGTATGCACCACGACCGTGGCAAAAAGGCTGGCTATTTGCAATGGATGTTGTAAGGGATACAAAAGGCATTCCAGCTACAATAGATGCAAGTGTTCATAGTTCAATTGACTATGCAAGACAAATACTTACGAAAGATAATAATGTTGTCAGCAAGTTTACAAAGCTTGGTTACCCGATAACAAGAAGGGATATAGCACAGATAAACTACGGTTATTACTTTGAAAAGAAAGGCACTACTTTGAAAGGTTATTATGGATATTACGACATCAAAGAGCATCCATATTTCAACATGTACTTTGAAGATTTTCTTGTCAACTACCCGAGAAAATACCCGACCGACCATACAAGATTTGCTTACTACTGCAAGGACTACTACAAGATACCGCAGCTTTACAGAGAACCGATGTTAAGACTTGCAGATTTGGGAATCATCACACCAGACCAATCAGCACTGTACATTGGCGTTTACTACTTCAACGCAGGCAAAACACTCACAAGAGCTGAAGCTGTCCAGATGATTGCAAGGGTGTTTGATAAGTCTAAAAGAGATGTGCTGGATGAGGTTAGTGTAAAAATGTATAGATACTGGATTCCACAAAACGAAGTAGGAACTGGCAAATACGTAAATTATGATTCGCAAGCAAATAAGTTTGTATCAATATTTAATGCAGATGAAATGAGCGGTGGAGTTACCACAGCACAAAAGCAAGCAACATTTAGAATAGAAGAACCTAAATCTTTAGGTTTAGCAAAAACTATGGTTAGGAATTACCCGAACAATTACTATATTTGGTTCCTACTTTGCCGAAATACTCAAGTAGGATTTACTTATTCTGCTTCGTTTAGGTGTGATAATGTTATTACAGAAACCTTGATGTATGATGAAGCTGGGATGACGGGACTTGTAGAATGGGATAAGAACAAAGCTATCAACTACATTCCAGTTGCGTATAGAGATGAGTTTAAAAAAGACGTGAACACTTATACAGCAAAGTACTTGACATCAAAGAATATGTTTTTGGTAAAACAATATGGTGATGTTTATGTGTGCTACAACTGTTGGATAGACAGAAAAACAATTCAATATCAGATTTATCCATCAAAACCACAGATAAGCGGTGCAACTTTCTTTACAGCAAAACCTAATCCTAACCATAAGCAATAGAGGGGTGATTTCAGAGTGTTTAAAAGGCACAGGAGCTTTTCAAAAGCTCTTTCTTTTTTATGTATCCTGTCTTTAGTTTTGAGCCTTGTTCCACCAGTAGGGATATGGCAAAGTGTTAAGGCAGACGATACTACACTCTACAATGGCGGAATCGATAGTTATAATGGGCAAGGAAGAAGTTACTGGTTACAACAGGCGGACAAGGGTTCAGGAACTATACCAGATAAAGTTTTTATAAGCTCAATCAACAAATGGGTTTACTTCAACTGCGAAATCTACGCAGAGCGCAGAGATATGATAGTGTATGGTGAACCATGGGATGTGCCAGATAACAACTTTGTTTGGAACTTCAAAGAAGACCCCAATGGTTACTTTCATAAAAACAGAGATGGTACAGGTCCACGTGGTTGGTTCAGATATGCTGGTTATACTATGAACGGTGACCTTTTTCCAGACAAAGAATTTCCAAACGATGGTGATGGAACACAACCAGTAGAATATGCCAACGTTCTGACATGGTCAGAAATCAGTCAATTGGATAACTTTACAAAATCAAAACTTGCTGTAGCAGGATATGACCCGAGTAAAGTTAAGGATTATCAATGGGATATCGTATGGAAGTCAAGGGATAGATTGAAGGATTTAAAATCAGGACAGAGTCTTGGTGAACTATTTTCCCAGTTCAGTAGCTATACATCACCACCGGATGAGTTCAAACAAAGAGCAGTGTTTAAGGGTGTAGACAGCCAGGGAAGTGCTGGTATTGTAATTGTTCACAGGAAAAACGGTGGGCTCTGGTACAGAACATACTCCGGTATGGTGATAAAACAAGAACCATCAAAACTTTCTTCAGTCTCAGTTTCAATAACACTTGATTCGTACTGTTATCTTGTAAAACTTGACCAGAACGGGTCTGTGTTAAAATATGACCCTGCAACAAACATGCCACCAAGTGTGAATGTGTTTATCACAGGTAAACTTACGGACAATCTTGGTTCAAATGGCGCAGACCCTTATTATGAAAGCCTTGTAACGACAAGAAACGATGTTACAAGTTATGCAACTATCATTAACTATTTTAAAATTACACATAAAGATCCAGAAACAAATAAAGATATAACGATAGATTTAAAAGAAGCAAGTCCCAATGCACTTATAGGAGAATATGTAAATGCGGTACCTGTGTCAAAGGATAGTAATGAAGTAATGTTCAGGACTGTTTCACCAGGGATTTCAATTTCTATTCCGCCAAACATACTGGTTCCCGGTGACAATACAGTAACAATCTCAGGTAAAGTAAGAATATATCCAAAAGATGGAAGACCTATTGATGCATCTAATTCAGCTTCTACATCATTTACAATCAAAGTTCAGCCAAAGTTATCAAAACCACAGCTTCAACTTTCAGTAACTCCTTCTTATAGCGAAGTTGTAATCTCAAACGGGCAGTACAACCCATCAACAATCCAGCACAAAGTAAAACCTGTAAAGGTCTGGGGTATGACAGTTCCTGCTGGCTGGAAGGTTGTCAGACTTGACTTTGTGATTGACAAAGATGTAAACAGGGTTCAAAGCGCAACAACACCGGATTATAGCGAAAGCTATGATACAACCGCTACAACCATCACAAGCTTTACACAGAGCAAAACTTTTGATTACAACACAACATACATCCAGCCGGACAAGGAAGGTACACCGGCATACTACGGCAAGGTCAGGTACGTTTTGAAAGACCCAAACGGGAATTTGCATGAGTCGCCATGGTCAGATGTGGAACCTACAAAGGCTACGGTAAAAGCGGTACTTGCAGACCCCACACAGCCAACAGTCAATGCAATGTCGGATGACAAAATCACTGTTACAATGACATCAGGCACATCATGGACACCTGCCCAGGACACAGTCACAATCAAAAACATTATCGCAAAGGTATCAAGCCCGGGTGGGTACACAATAACAGGCTGGACAATCAAGATAACACATAAAAGGACAGGAGCGTCTGTTACTGTTCCGGCTGCTTCTATCTCATACAATTCAAACAAGACACAGGCAACAGTTGCAAGCCAGAACATCACAATCAACACAAGCAAAGATGTAACAAGCGAAGATTTTACTGTTGAAGCAACAGTGAACTACTCAAATAACAGGACAGCAACGGCAACCACAACTGTGTCTGTACCAGTAGAGGTTATAAAGCCAGCTCAAGCGCCAAGCATAACGCTTTCGGCAAGCCCATCGTCTGTTACAGGAGGTTCAACTGTTACAATTACAGTCAGCGCAAATGCGTTTGTTAAAAACCCACCAAGACAGATAAGAAGATGGGCAGTATATATCAGAAAATCGGACGTGACAAGCGACCCGAACGCACAGGTATTGTATCAGGACACAAGCGCAACAAGCGTAAATGCATCAAGGACATATACAAACTTCAAAGTACCAGCAGGACCAGGCAAGATAACCTTTGTAGGTCGTGCAAGGGTATGGTACAGTGGCGATCCTGATTCAACATATTACGATTCAGACCTTGCACAGGTGGATGTAATGATAGACCAGCCACCGAAACAGGTCGGTGAAGTAACATGCGATGGTCAGATTTCACCATCAACAGCACAGGCAACAAAAAACCCGTTCAAAGGAACAATAGACCCACCGACAACAGATGTACAGGTAGGTGTCAGCGCATCAATATCATCTACTGGTGGCAAGACAATTTCAAAATGGGAAATTTACTGCAACGGCGATTTGATAAAAACTATTACAGGCAACAACACATCTGTTTCAGTACCGCTGGGAGCGAAAACGTATACAGTAAACAATGACAGTTCACAACTTTTTACATTCAGAGCAGTGGTTACATTTACAGATGGAACCACAAAAGAAGGAACGGATACTGAAATATTTGGAGCACAGCAAGTTACACTGAGCAATAATCCACCATACATCTGGGTATCAGCAACACCAAAGGTTGTACCACAGGGTGATGATGTGTATATAACAACTTCTTATTATGACCCTGATGCACCACTGGGTGACAGTATTAAGGATGTATCAGTTACTGTAACACCACCTGGGGATTATTTCGATGGTCGTTTGTTCTGGTCGTCAAATGTTGGTTCATATACAGTCACGGCAACTGTAACAGACAGTTTGGGTTTAGGTGCTACAGCAACTGATTCATTTTCTGTTATTCCTGCAATTCCACAACCCAAACTGTACACGTTTGGAACTCTGAAAGAAAACCGAAAGGTTATTTTAGACGGTTCATACAGTTATGCAGGTTCAAAGCGTGCACAGATTGATTGGAGCAAAGCAAAATGGACAATAACACCGGCAACAAGTGATATAGACCCGACAAGTATAAAAACTGTAGAACCACTAGAAGGTTCATCAAAACTCACGTGTTTGTTCAAGGAAGCAGGTAGGTACAAGGTTACTCTTACACTTACAAACAATTATGGCAACAGTGCAACTGGAACATGGTATATAGAGATTAAGCCGGACGAGCCACCAGTAGCAAGTTATACCTGCCCAACAAAAATAATTAGAGACCCGAATGATAGCTCAAAAGCTACAGTCCAACTCACCAGTAACAGTTACAGTCCTGATAACGACGTTGTAGCAAAACATGCTTGGCTTTATGCGTGGGATTCTAATAATGACGGTAATTTTGACGACGAAACATGGTATGCACTTAAATCTGATGGAACATGGCAGCAGATAGACTTATCAACTTTTGACATAGACAATTCCGATTGTGGCAACCTAACAACAGTTGCTTTTAAAACAAACAACGTTGGTAAGTATGAGGTGAAATTAATTGTCAAGGAAGAGTTTGGGCAGGAAACCATACCGCAGTTTGTGACAACTAAGGATAGGAAATCAGCACAGGTAGAGCAAATTGTTGAAGTTATCAATGTTGCTCCAATGGCAACTCTGAATACAAGCAAAGTAGAAATTAAAAAAGTCAATATAACTGTTCTTACTGACAAGACAGAAAGTGCATACAACCAGATAGTAGGTAAACTCAATCAACTCAAAGCAGATCTATATCCATATGGTGTATATGTCAATATCAATAGCTATGATGGAACCAATACAACGCAGAGTGTTGGTAATACTGAAAAAGCATATTCATGTGGACTTTTAAAGAGCTGGTTAAACTATGATTTCGATGATGTAATCGCAGCTTCAAATACATTCCCTAACGGATGTGGTATTGGTGTGGGCGTTAAAAATGGAACTTACTCCGTCTTTAGATATAATACATGTACTAAAGAAGTAAATGTAATGGCTACTTTAACAGAAAATATAAAAAGTGTTAAATTTCTGATTGATAGAAATGGTTTCTTTACCGCAGCTTATGTTCTAACGACAACTGGTAATTTATATCAGTGTCTTTACTCCGATAGGATTGCTTCATTAATTGGTAGTCAAATTGCAGGACCATTGAACTATCAATTTATTCTTATGGGAACAGGGATACAAGAAATTGAAATACTCTGGAGAGATAATTATCAAGGGCCAGGGCCAGGGTTTAACAGTAATACTCGAGGTGACTTTCATTCAAGTATAATTCTCAGATTTAAAAAGAGTACTGGTTATGGAAATGTTGAAGTTTATAAAATTCGACACCACATAACTGATTTTTGGTCAAGTAGCTATGAAGATAGGAATACTTTTCTCTTCTTTGGGTCATGGTATTATTCACCGAACTACAAAACTTTTACCTATAGCTACGATGCTGAATGGAGTGGATATAGCAGTAGGTTTTACGAAATTTACGACAGTATAAGTCCCTATGGTACGGTGGATTTAAACAATTGGTTTATCTCCCATTACACTGATTACTGGCCATATTTCTCGGCTGTTTTAAAAGATAAGTATGGCGGATTCTGCAATGATACTATATATGACTATAGTTCTGATTATCCAAGAATAAGTTCATCCGACCTGAGCAAATTCGTTTCACTTGTGCCGTTGTATGATTATAGTACCTCATCAAATTCAATTACAACCAGTGTTGATTTTAACTATGACCCTTCTAACCCTATGTGGGTAGCAAATATTTCAAACTGGTTTTTAGAAGAACCCAATAGTAGTGGTTGGATTTATACCGTAAGACCTTATTCAGGCTTCGTACAATCGCTGTCACAGGTTATACCAAAAGCAGTATTAGGCAGTAGCAAATGCTCAACACTGATTGGTGGAGGATATATAGACCAGAACAATAAATACTCATCTTTCAGTGGTTACTATACAAAAGAAAACATAGCCGATATGTATATATCTAATGCAGATAAAGGATGGATAAATAAGTCAGGTTCTCTCGTTTTCCGCTCAGGAAATACTATTTACAAGACATTAGCCGGCGGTTACCCATATGCAATAGGATACGTTAATATTCCTGTAGTTTCACTAAGTGTCGCACCAATCATAACTAATTACAAAGAAGACTGGGACAACTACACAATTTATGTATCTGATACGCAGGGGTCATCAGGAAATTGGGGTCAGTACTTTTCGTTTTGGAGTATTGACAAAATATTGTTAAACTTCATGACACGTAACAATATTAAATTCTTTGGTGTTACACCGTCTACAAACTTTGATAAACTTTATTTCCAACAACAAGTAACTTTAAGACAACTTGCCAATGCAACCGACGGTAAACTCTACGACTCGGCAGGCAATGCAATAGCAGTCCTTGACCAGGCACTGAACGACATCAAAGCAAAATACACCAATCCGCAGATTACACCTGACCCGTTATATGTGCTTGCCGATGAGGAAAAGATCATCTACTACCCATACTGGGAGGATTATGAGAATGATGCTATTATCAATCAGAGATGGCGTTATGAACATGATGAAACAGTATTTGATAACTCACAGGGTAAAGCAGAGTTTGACAGCACATGGCTGAACGCACCGATTGAGGTATTCACAAAACCGGGCAAGTACACAGTAACATTCCAGGTACAGGACTCACCACCACCGTCTACTTCTGACTTCGATGAGTACAAGCTCTGGAGCAAATTAGAACGACAAATGATATTGTATGTGCACAGACGACCAATAGCAGACTTCACAGCAACCTACAACAAATCTATCGGCAAGCTGACAATCACCGACAAATCTTATGACCCTGACCACCAGTACAACAGAAGCGACAAAGGTATAATCAACTGGCACTGGCAGTACAAGACAATAGATGACAGTACATGGACAGACACAACACTTGCTAATTTGCAGAACATGACGCTGCAGAGTGGCAAGATATATCTTATCAAACTTGAAGTTCAGGACTGTGACGGGCCAAACGGTGTTGGTGTATGGAGCAAACCCAAGATTGCAATGATTGACCTGACTACCAGCAACAATCCACCAGTAGCTGACTTTGTAGTTGACTCTGAAATACTCAAGGGCAATCAACCAAGCAACCTGCAGGACAAGAGCTATGACCCTGACGGTGATACCATCACAGCATGGCACTGGTGGATTTATAACAGCGATGGCAGCACAAACAAGGACTTTGGTGAAGCGACAAACAATAATATCAGCACAGTTAAGAGCTACATTGCAACAATGCAAGAAGGCAGTTATAGACTCTCACTGCAGGTTAAGGATTCCAACAATAACTACTCGGCTGTTGTTTCTAAGTGGTTCAAAGTATACTCTACAAGCAAGGACACAACACCCGAACTTGTAAACAACCCACCAACAGGAACATTTACAATGACAATCACCGACCACAGAACACGTTTGAGACCACAAACAACATACAGTGACCCTGACGGCGACCCGAAAAACGCTGAACAGTGGTATATCAAGTTCAACGGCCAGACCCAGTATTTTGACAGGTTACCAGACACACTTGAAGAAGCAGGCTACACATACGATGGAACATACGAAATAGGCTACAGAGTACAGGACAATCCAACATCAAGAAGCACAAAGTTGAAACCGTTATGGAGCAACTGGTATGTGCAGACGTATTACATCAGCACACCTGTTACAATCAATGCATGGTTGGAGAAATTTGAGAAGCGAGCAAAGAACAGGGCAGAAGCAGAAATGCTTAAACAGCGCACAGTAAAAGCAAGTGAAATCAGAATTGGTGAAGCACTCATTGTGAAAGCAAAAACAACAGGTTACGTCGAAAAGATTGAAGCATGGTTCGACAGGGTAGAGACAACAGTTAAAGGTCAACGAGTTACAAAAACAATAACCGGCTACTGGGAAGCAAGAGATTCTCAGGGCAATCTCACGGGAACAATGCAGCTAATAGACCTTCATACATGGTTAATACCGGACAAGACCGGTGCACCATACCTGAACACCTGGAGTTCTGATCTGGATGACAAAAAACTAATGGTACGATTTAGAATCCATCATTACAATTCATGGGCAATTGAAAAGTTCCCTGCTGCAGCACAGCACAATCTGTGGGATGGAGTTTACCGCTGGTCCGACTGGACTAAAGGCAATACATTTGACTACAATGAAATGCTCCGGCTTTATGGCAGACCTTCATACTTTCTGTCAAACAACAACCCACCCGATAAACTGTATATAAAGGTCAGAGCATACAGAAAAAACGCTGATGGTTCATATAAAACAACAGATGTGGACCTATCAGTGCTGGTTAAGGGTGAACTGCAATACGGAACAGAAATTATAACTCCTTAAAAAAACCACTTGCATTTTCCTTTGCAGTAGTGTATAATAAGCTTGTAATTGTTAGCAGAAGTGTATAAAAAATGTGTCTACAAAAATGTAAAAATAGAAATTAAGCCACAGGGATAGTTAAAAATCTCTGTGGCTTTTTAATTTTTTAAAGGAGGTGCACTGGAATTGGTAGCAATAGCAACAGGCATACCTGAAATAGATAATCAGCTTGTGCAAAAAATACAGGATTCTCAGATTGTTTATTACCGGGAATATCTGCTCAAGAACGAATTTGAAGCGGTGATTGTTTCACCGCATTTAGAAGGTTCGATACCATTAGAGGATACAATATTTCAATTAAGAAGTAAAAACACAAGGATAATTTTTATACTGTTTGCTGACATAGAAGACAGAGCAGAACTGGTCAAGTTCCTGATCACCTGCGGGGTGTATGATATAATAGCAGGTTCTGCAACGATTGAGGAGATAGTTAATATTTACAATAATCCGCGTACATTTGCAGATATAACACCAATATATCTAAAAGTGAGCGGTGCAAAAGATATTGCGGTAACAACGAAACAGGTTCAGCAGGAAACAGAACAGGCAGATTATAAAACCACTTCACAGGAAGTTGAGAAGATAGTCGAGAAAGTGATTGAAAAAGAAAAGGTAGTTGAGAAAGAGAAAGTAGTTGAAGTAGAAAAGCCGGTATTCATCCAGCCGGTAACAGTTGGTGTCTGGAGTCTTGACAACCCGCACCTGAGCGCAAAGTTCAGCATCGAACTTACAAAAGGATTCGATAGTTTCCTTACCCAGAAGCGCATAAAAAGCCAAATTGCTCTTGTTGACTTTGAAGAAATAACACCAAGAATACCAGGTATTCTGAAAATTCAACCCTGCAATGTTGATTACATTGTTAAGATGATAAACTCGGGAGATTTCACCCAGGAACTTTTAGAGAAACACCTTGTAAAACAGGGCAATTTAAAGATCTTTTCGGGCATAGACGATGATGTATTCTTTACAGTCAATGAAAAACACCTGTTAGCAATCCTCAGACTGATTAACCGTACAGCTTACACAGTAGTAAACGCAGGATATGGTATATGGACAAGCGGCGTTGTAACAACATTCGCTGAAAGCAACAAGATACTTGTACTTGTTGAAGCTACAAAATTCAGTGTCGTAAAGACATTAAAGATATTGAACAAACTGGAACACATGTGGGGACTTGACAAGTCAAAAATCCACATATGCCTGTTCGGAGAAGGTTTGACAAGTGAAATAGACAGAGGAATTGTAGTTGATATAGCAGAACAAAACAATTTTAAATATGTACACTCAATCCCGGCTAAAATGAACAAAGCGCTGCCAAAACTGATTGAAACGTTGATAGGCAGGTGATGATCAGTGATAATCAATCCGCTGCATGTGAACCTTCGCATTGATACAGAAGAACTTGAAGAAGAAAAAATAACAGAGATAATTCAGGAACTCATAAGACGTCGCCCAGAGGTGATTGCTGCAAATGAACTGCAACTTGCAAACCTGAGCAGTGAAATTCAAAAAATCATAGCTGAAAAGGGATTCAAAAAGATAAGCGTCAAGGACGTCATAAACAACATGGTTGGGTACGGGATACTGCAGGATTTGCTTGAAGATCCGGAAGTTACAGATGTTTTTGTCAATGGTCCCGACTACATCGCATACAAGAAAAATGGCATTGTCTACAGGACAAATAAAAAGTTCAAATCTAAAAAACAGTTAAGAGAATTCATAAAGCGAGTTGTGGTTTTAAATGGAAAATGGATAAACGAGAATGAGGCAAAAGTAGTCGTATCCGACCCCAGACAAACACTCAGAATTGTTGCAACCCTGGAAGTGCTAACTCTTGATACACCGGTACTGAGAATCAGAAAACCGCCTACCAGCAGAACACTTGACCAACTTGTCGAATTAGAAGTATTAACACCTCAGCAGGCCAACCGGCTAAAAGATTTTGTAAAGAAAAGAAAAACAATTGTTATAGCCGGTGCACCTGCATCGGGCAAGACTGCTCTGCTCTCCGCACTAGTCAGGGAAATACCCGAAATCGAACAATACAAAGTAATACAAGAAAGTGCTGAAATTCCAAGAGTACACGATAATTCATGGGTTGAACTCATAAGACAGACTGAAAACCCCAACATAAAAGATTACTCGCTGTTTGAACTTACAAAGATAGGACTTCTGGAATCCCTTGACAGGATCATCATAGGCGAAATCAAAGGCAAAGAAGCATACGAATGGATAATGGCAGTATACTCTGGTATGTGGGGTTCTATGACAACAATACACTCTAACTCAGCAGAAGAAGCAATTGAAAAACTGATAATACTCATGAAAATGGTTGACAATGACTTGAGTGAAAACTTCTTGAGAAATGTTATACTACACTCAGTGGACTATATTCTGTACATGGAAAAATTTAAACTAAAACAAATCTATCGGGTCAGAAAAGAGGCGAATAGCTGTGCTGAAGAAGTTCTGGATGTATTACAAACGCAGGGATAAATTTCTGCGGTACACAATCAATAACTTCCTGTTCTTTGAAGTCTACTTTGCAGTTCAAATTGCAGTAACAATAGGACTTTTTGCATTTGGAATTCGTTACAGTATCCTGCAGGGTATTGGTCTTGCGGTAATAGGTTTTATGTTTCTTTCTTTCCTGTATGACTATCTGGTAGCAAGAGCAAAGGATAAGCTAAGCCAGGGATTTATAAGTTTCCTGTCCACATTTGCAGGTTTTTACGCCATCAACAAAAACGTTATGAAAAGCCTAAAAGAAACCTGCCACTTTATCGATGAACCTGTAAGAGGAATAGTTCTTAAAAACCTGCTCCTGTATGAAAAGGGACAGCTGGTATATGAAGAACTGTTTGCCCGTATGGCAAATGAAATAGACATCAAAAGCTACAGGAATTTTTTCATGCTACTTTTGACAGCGGACACAACAGGCGCTGATATCACAAGCATAACACGAAGGCTTATTGGTACAGAGCAGGAAAAAAACAGAGCAATGGTGCAGCTCAGATCTTCCATCAGTTACGGACTTATAATGATTTTCATCATGAGCATTATTACACTCTACATGTTCAACAATGCACTTTCAACACAGCAGATAACACAGGGTATAACTCCAGCTACGTTTGCATTTGTAATGAGTGCAGTGATATTTGCACTGCTGCTGGGGAAGGTAATGTCAAAATGGCTGGAAGGAGAGTGATATATGTTGATACAAAAATACTTTCCACTGGCAATCCAGGTAATAGTGTTGGCTATAATGAGCATGGTCCTATACAATATAATCGCAGAAAAGAAAATAGCAAGTCTTATTGACACCAGAAACAAACCAAAAAGCTTTGACTATCAGAATTTAGCACTTCCACTCACTGTTATTTTTGCAGTGGGTGGATTTTTATTTGCCAGACTTGTTCGTGCAGAAGGGCTGGTAGCTCAGGTTTTACTTGCAGTAGGCTTTGGTATAGTTGGGCACGAACTACCAAAAGAGTACGAAAAAGCCCAGAAAAACAAACTTCGTTCAAGTATTTCAGACATCGCACTCATGTGCGAATTGGGATTAAAAGCAGGTTTAAGTCTTGACAGGATTTTTACTGTCATTGCCGAAACAATAGTGGAACCACGATATAAAGATGCTTTTTTGCAGACCGCTGCAACATACAAAACAACACACGATGTTGAAGAGTGTTTCCTGATACTGAAGGGAGAACTGGAAATTCGAGAGTTGGAGATTTTGAAGCGAGCACTGCTCGAAGTAGAGAAAGTAGGACTTTCAGGGATACAATCACTGGAAGTGTTTGCCCAGGTTGAGACCATGAACAAAATAGAGCAAATCTACAAAAAGAGCGACAAAGCAAGAACTTACACTACTTATGCAATGGTTGCCATGGTATTTGCCCTTATCAGTATTTACTTCTTCCCGCTGTTTAAGCTGGCAACTGATACGCTTAACCAGATACTGGGGAAGTGATGAAAGTGTCAAGCAGCAAGAGAATGTATCAATTAGCCATAGTTGTCTTTACATTTTTGCTTGCTTACATTTTGCTCATGATACAGGCAGAGTATCACATACAGAATGACACGTTCTGGCACTTGAAAGCCGGTGAATACATGGTAAAACACAAAACAATACTTACTCATGATGTATTTTCATGGACTGTTACAGGAGCACACTGGTATTCTCACGAATGGCTGTGGGAAGTTATTGCCTATATCGTTTACTCCAAACTTGGCTTTACGGGATTGTTTGTGTTTGACTTTTTGCAAGTATTTTTGATTTTAATGCTGGGGTTTGTGCTGTTTAACAACACACCATCTTTGGTTATATTTTATGCAGGAATGCTTATGTATACAACAGCAGGTTATATATGTGCAAGACCTCATGTTACGGGATTTCTTATCCTTTTACTGATGCTTGCAGTTTATTATAAAGTTAGGAACGAAAAAATTGGGTTTATGCTAATGCTTTTTCTTTTCCTGCTCTGGGCAAATATACATGCATCAGTGGTACTGGGTATAGGAACTTTGATTTTGCTGGCAATTTTGGAAAAGAGAAGATTTGCTATGTTACCAGCAGCATTTGTTGGTTCTCTTAGCAATCCCCACTTTATAGGAATATATGTTTACTTTTTCAAAACGGTTTTTGCACAGGACATGACAAAGTACATCAATGAGTGGCAATCACCTAACTTTCATGAAATGGTAATACTATTTTTTACTCTTGCAATGATTTTAGTATTTTTCTTTGCAAGAAACAGTATTAAAAGTGAAAAAGATATTATATGGTTTATGCTTGGGCTTGCAGCTTTTTTAACAAGTGTAAGGAATATTTATATTTTTTCAATATTTACTGCTATAGCAGCAAGAGATGTAACTTTGCAGGATGAGAGAATAGAAAAGATGCTAAAGAAGTTTGTAATTTTTGCAGTGCCCATTTTATTGTTGACACAAATACACATTATACTGCCGAATGAAAAGTTTTTCGAAAATGCAATTTCAGACATAATGCCTAAAAAGGCGGTCGACTTCATGATAAAAGAAGGGCTAACCGATAGAGTATTCAATGAATACCACTATGGCGGGTATTTAATATGGCGTGGTGTGAAATGTTCAATTGACAGCCGTGCTGACCTTTATTACTTTGCAAACAAGAAATTCTGGGATGATTTTATTAATTCCACGCTGCTTTTAAACGAAAAACCGGAAGATGTGCTTTTCAAAACAAAAGTCAGGTATGTATTGTTCCCTGCAAATTCTGGTTACATCAAATACCTGAAAGCAAAAAAAATAGTGAAAGTTTTGTATCAGGGCAAAGAAGCAGTTTTATTAGAACTGAAAGACTCTCTCAACTAAGCCTTTTTATTTTTTAGGGGGATTAAAATGGACTCTCAGGAACTTGCAAAGACAAATGAACTTTACAACAGGCACTGGTGGTTTCTCGGGAAATATAAAATAGTACACAGACTTATACAGAAATATATCAAAACACCCTATACACCAAGGGTGCTTGACCTTGGATGTGGTCCGGCGTATTTTGCAAGGTTCTACCAGTACACTGGCATCGACCCGAATACAAATATTGATGCGCATAACATCATAAAGGCACGGATAGAAGATGTTGAGCTAACCGACAAATATGACGTTATACTTGCCCTTGATGTGCTGGAACACTTAGAAGATGACAGGATAATACTCCGATATCTGAATGAAAACTTAAAAGACAATGGTATTGCAATAATCACAGTACCAGCACATCCATGGCTATTCTCTGAACATGACAGAGTATGTGGGCACTACAGAAGATATACAAAAAAACAGCTCAAAGCCTTGCTGAGAGAGTTTGAGTGCAGGATATACTATTACAACTCATTGCTGTTCCCGGTGGAAGTTTTGTACAGGCTAATTACAAAAGGCAAGAACAACTTAAAAATATTGCCCGGCAGTCTTAACAGACTGCTGTTTTTTATACTCTCTATGGAATACTATTTGCTACCTGTTTTACCGATGGGACTTTCACTTCTGGCAGTTGTCAAAAAGAAAGGGGGTGAATAAGGTGAAAGGTACTATAGTAGTACCAGCATACAATGAATTTTTCAGGATGAGTCTTCTGTTTCCACGATATTATGAGTTGACAAAACAGTATGAAATGATACTAGTAGATGACGGGTCAAACGATCAAACATATAGAATTGGAGAACTTCTTGGCTGGCATATAGTACGATTGCCCAGAAACATGGGGAAGGGGTTTGCAGTAAGGGTGGGTGTTTTAAAAGCATTAAGTCTGAAACCAGCACCTGAGTTCATTGGATTCACCGATGCTGACCTTAGTGTATCACCCGACCAGTGGGGAAAACTTATTGAAAAACTCAAAGACTTCGATATTGTTATAGGTTCGCGTTCTATGCCTGATTCAATTGTTCACAGAAATTCAGTGAGAAAACTTGCAAGCAAAGTTTTTTCCACAATTGTGGATGAAGTTTTACAATTACAAATCCACGATACACAATGCGGTCTCAAATTCTTCCGCCCAGAAGTTGCAAAGTTGTTGTTCACTGAACCGCTAATAGCTAACAGATTTGCATTTGACGTTGAGATTTTGCTTAGAGCGAAAATGCTTGATTTCTCAATTGCAGAAATAGGTGTAAACTGGCAAGAACAAAAAGGCAGTCATGTAAAATTAAGAACCACGTTTGAGATGATAAAGTCTCTTATTAAACTTGCAAATGCCTACAATGGGCTCAGCCCATTGGAATATAAAAAAATTATCCAGTCAAGGAGAGTGATGTAGATGAAAAAAATTGCTGAAGTGTTTAAAGACAACTCCGGTGTCTCTGAAATGATGGGTTCGGCTTTTTTACTGATATTTGTCGTGCTTGTTATGGCAACACCACTCAAAAACCTCGGTACTACTATCAGCGGTGGTTACAACACGCTCAATACCAAGATTCAACAGCAGCTCAATCAAATTCCATAATGAAAGGGGGTAAATTGGCATGTTAAGAAGAATTGCTGAAGTATTTAAAGACAAATCAGGCGTTTCTGAGATGATGGGCAGTGCGTTTTTATTAATCTTTGTTGTGCTTGTTATGGCTACTCCGCTTAAGAATTTAGGTACAACAATCAGCAGCGGTTACAACAACTTAAACGTCAAGATACAACAGCAGCTCAATCAAATTCCATAATGGCAGGGTTGTTCCTTTACCCTGCCTTTCTTTTTCTGAGAAAGCCTATAAAAAGAAGGTGGTAAACGTTGAAAATTGTTGCGCTTTTGAAAGACAAAAAAGGTAATTCAAGCGTAATTTCATTCCTTATTGTCCTACCGCTTATATTATCCCTGAGTTTCAATCCAATTTTAATGTATCTGGACGCTCAAAAGTATCAAAAGCTTGACCATATTGTGCAAAAATACCTGACAATCATGGAATCAGAAGGTGGATTAACAACTTCACGCTACATTGAACTTATCGAGAACCTGACATCCATAGGCTGCGACATGAGCAAAACTACAATTGACTACACACCTTACCCGGTAGACTTTGGCAATGAAGTCCGTCTTGGCGTCACAACACAAATGAAACTGGTCAGGATTTCTATCTTGAGGGCAGGTGGTGCAAATGTGCAAACAATCACTGCCAAAACTGGTCCGTATTACTCGGTGTCTAAAAAGAACATTGGCGAATAAAAATGGAGATTCAGCACTGGTACTCGTGTCTGTACTGCTTTTCACAATCATAATTCCTCTTTCAACCTATGCCATGAACTCAACAATTCTGCTTACCCAGTACGACAAGATAAAACAAACAATAAAAGTATCAGCTATGGGAGCACTTTATAATGTTTCTCAGGAAACCATACTGTATGACACAGGTAAACAGGCAGTTGCAGATAGCTTCGCAAGCCTGTTCAAGAAAAACTTGCAAATAGACAGCAATGGCTACTCAAGGATTTTAACAACCACTCAACCCATTACCATACAGGAACTGGTGGTTTATGACGCAGGTGATGTCCCGACAACCTGTCCGCAGGGTGCTGAAATACTGTTCCCTGCAATACATGTTGTTGTCAGTACACAGCTTAAAGATTGTTTTGGCAATCCAAGAGATGTTTTGATACACAGCGATATAGACATATTCGAGAGGTGAGATAGTAAATGCAAAGTTTGCTGTCTTTGATTCTGGCAGTTGCAATTACAGCAATTGCTTCATACTATGACATCAAAACACGGCAGATCCCCGACTGGATTTGGGCTTTGACAGTCGTACTGGCAATTGCAATCTGGCAAAAAAACCTTCTTAAAAATGGTAACTTAATGGTTGCTGCTTTGATTTTTATATGCCTGTTTTTACTTGCATACTACAAACTGCTCGGCGGAGGTGACTTGAAACTTATAAGTGCTCTGGCTCTACTGGTCGGTGGAAGTATAACCGCTGCTATTGCAGCCGGTACGCTCTTACAACTCGGATTTGCATACTGGAGAATGTTGAGAACAGGTGAAAACATGTGGAGACAGCAACTGCCACTCATGCCGTTTGTGCTCTTTGGCCTGGTGGCAGTTGTGATAATAAATCTTTTCACAAAATACCACTTTGAAGGAGGTAGTTTTTAAATGAGAACAGTATTGTTTAATCTCAGTCTCATTTTAGCAGGCTTCGGATTAGGGATTTATACATGCGCAGCAATACTTTTTGGGTCTGCAAGTCCCTTTGACGTTATGAAAAAGGAAGGACATACAAAACTGGGCAGTATTAAATCGCTTTTCTGGCTTGCAGTGGTATTTGTTGCTGTCCTGGTTGTCATTTTGTCAGTTGTCAAAAAGTAAGGCAATAGGTACAGGGGGAAAGACTCCCCCTGTAAGTTTTTAAAGGGGTGTGTTTATATGCTGAAAGTAAAGCAGTTTTTAACACGGGCAGTGTATGTGTTCAAGGACAGAAACGGTGCAAATGAGATAATTGGGTCAGCCCTGTTGATGGTATATACCGTATTAGCAGTTATACCCTCTGTTATGGGTTGTGCTAAAACAATTGATGCTGCGATACAATCACTGGATAATCAGTTGAGTTATTATCTGACAGAAGGTGTAACACAAAACACAACTCCAGGTGGCGGGGGAGGTTCAACCAGTCAGAACACTTATGTTGTAAATCTTACACTTAACCAGTCACCAATTATCATACCAAAACTACAAAATGGAGGCGGTTATATAAGTTTCAGTATTCCACCGGACGTTCCGCCTAATGCAATAAAAGTAGAGGTTGAATTTACGTTTGATTACGTATTTTATGACCCTGTAAATCAAAATATAGTTTACGAGCAGGGGACAAAAACTGTTAAGTACGGGTTTGATTTTCTTGATAACTCGTCATACTATGAAGATTCATTTGACTTTTCGCCAAATTACTTTGATGTCACAGGGAATTTTGACCCCTATATGGTTTTCTATGATACTGGGACAAACAGGTATACTGTCACAGGTGCTCTTTCTATTAATAATTCTTTATGCGAAGATTCACTAAAAATAATACCTAAGTCTGGATGTATTACTTTCTATTATCATTAATTCAAATAGTAGTGCATAAAAAAGGGGTGACGTTTGTTGAGACTAAAAAAAATAGGACTTTTCTTCGTTTTCCTTGTCTTAGCAACTGGTCTGGCCTTTGGAGAGTATTACCTGCTCACAAATATAGCAAATAAACCACAATATCAGCTAATAATTGTAGCCAAACAAGATATACCAGCAGGCGCTCAAATCACACTTGACAAATTATCAGTAGCACGAGTAGATATCCAGACGCCAATCCATGCTGCTAAAACCAGAAATCAAATATTGGGTAAGTATGCTCTATATGACATCAAGGCAGGTGAACCAATTATACCAGAGCACCTGACAAATTTGTCTGTAAATACTCTCGCAAATGGAATGAAATTGACAACTGTTAGAATAGACCCAGTTCCATACGATTTTTTAAACATCGGGGATGAAATTGAGCTGGGGTGTGTGATTCAAAATAAAACACTCTCCTGGCGTGTTAGAGTAATTCAAGTTTACGACCCAAACTTTAGAGATATACGAAGTGTCAAGGAACAACTGCAGCAGACAAATGCAGCACAGCAAGCACCCGCATTGATGATTGGCTATCTGGCTGTTGCAGGTGATGACTCAACAATAAAAACCCTAAAACTTGCTGAACGGCAGGGAATTTTGTTTGTGATAAAAGGAAAATAAGGAAAGGAGAGAGTTTGCATGAACAAATGCTTGTTTTTTGGCAGACTCACAAAAGACCCTGAAGTCTTTACAACACAGAATGGCAACAAACTTGTCAGGATAACAATTGCCATGGACAGAACAGTCAAGGGAGAGAAAAAAACTCAATTCATTCCATGCATAGCATTCGGGAAAAACGCTGAACTGATTGAACAACACTATAACAAGGGACGTGAAATTTTAGTTGAGGCAAGAGCTGAAAATGCCAGAGGAAAAACAAAAGACGGTGTGGAATATCCTACTTTCAGGTTTGTGATTGAGCGTTTCTGGTTTGCAGGTTCTAAACTTAAACAGCAGCATGAACAGACTGCAGTAGCAGAAACAGTAGAATCCGAAATTTCTGAGGATGAACTGGAAAAGGAACTGGAAGAGTTCTTCGAAGAAGATACAAACTTTGAACCACCAGTAGAAAACGGTGTTATCACAGCAGAAGAAGATCTGCCATTCTAAGCAGGGTTTTAAACCCTGCTTTTTTTGTTGTTGTCAACTTTTTTGAAGGGAGTGCAAAAGATAATATGCAAACAACTTTGAGTCTTCTTTTACAGAATATGAGCGAGAAAAACGCAATCCTTCTTACCCATTCGTTAAACGTTGCAAAACTGTGCACTATAATGGCAAAAAATCTGGGAATGGATGAGGAATTTTATTATACTGCAGGACTGTTGCATGATGTTGGAAAGTTGCTTGTTCCCAACGCACTTCTGGATAAATCCATCACAATAGGGAAAGAAGAATTAGAAATTCTCAAGAGCCACAGCAAATGGGGTGCAGAAATCTTGAGACTGCTGGGGCTTGAACAGTTCTCAACAATAGCCCTGCTTCATCATCAGGACACTGCAGATTTGCCACTGTCTGTACAGATTGTATCGGTTGCAGATAAGTTTGAAGCTATGACTTCTTTGTGGCGGCAGTACAAAAAGCCTGTAACAGCAAAAGAAGCAATTGATGAACTGTGGAGAATGCAAATATTTCATCCAACAGTCATAGAAGCTCTTGCAATTGCACAAATGGAACTCATAACAAAAAAGGAGAACTAAAGCCGGAGGGGGAAATATGAGAGGCTATACCCATTTGGCTTTTGCTTTAGCAGCAGCCAGTAGTATACAAGTGCTTACTCATAAAGATGTTCTGTCACTGCCAGTAATGGTAGCAGGCATATCAGCACTCCTGCCTGATATAGACCACACGGATTCGCTACTGGGAAGAAAAATAAAGCCAATTTCATGGCTCATAAACAAACTGCTTGGGCACAGGACAATAACACATAGCCTTGACTTTGCAATTGGTCTTTGTGTGATAATACTTTTGACTTCAAAATTCAGCTATTGGGCTTGGATGTTTGCACTGGGATATATCACTCATCTGCTGCTGGATAGCCTAACCAGGACAGGTATTAAACTTTCTATGCTTCGACAAAATTCGACAATCGGGTTTAAACTTGTTAAAACAGGCGGAGTTGTGGATACCGCAATCTTTATCGTTTGCTTGCTCATTTTGAGTTTTTTATAACAAAACAAGCCTGAAATACCATTTATACCGCTGTTTTTAAGCACGTCCTTATTTGTGGGGCGTTTTTTATATTGTCTGTGTTGCTGGATGTTCATTGTAGGGCAAAATAAATCGTTTTCAAGGGGGTTTAAAAAGTGTATTATAGAACAAATACCAGAAGAAGAAAACTTGTAGACCTACTGAAAAATCCAGTTGCTATAGCCCTCCTTGGCTTTTTTCTCATAATAGTTGCCTTCCTTGCCGTAATATACTCTTTTGCTGAAGAGAAAAGTATTTCAGAAAAGCTCACAAAAGAGCAGAATGAAAGGTTGCTTCGTGAAATTACAGAAGAGATAAGAAAACTCAATGGTAATCTTCACGATTACAATGGAATTGACGAAGACTTAATTCTTACCTATCCATGGGTGATTGCATATTACAAATACCTCGTCCTTTCAAGTAACATGGGGCTACTGGAGAAAAAGGACTTGGAGGAAGTTATGAAAGAAGCTACAAAGAGAGGTATTAAAAATGTTACAGAAGATGTAGTGAGAAAGCTCCTGCCAGAAGTTTACTTTCGCAAATGCAAAAATGAACTTTTGAGTATAGCAAGAAGAATGCAGCCACGATTCTTTTATATCAAGCACAATATTACAACAGAAACTACAAAACAGGTTACAAAGCAAAAGACAAGAACGTATACGTATACGGTTGAAAATGAAGTATACGACCCTCAAACTGGTCAAACCGAAAAAGTAAGTTCTATTAAAACTCAAACTGTCAAAATAACATGGGCAGAAAAGGTAAAAGTGACAGAAACACAGCCTATTTTCCTTTTAATTTGTGCTGATACAATCAAAAACCGGTTTACTGTTTCATACAAACTTCAAAAAACCACAACCACATACCAAAACGACCTGCCAGTATCAGCAAGTGTCTATGACGCTGGCAAACTTGAACTTGATTTTGATCCAAAGAAAATAATTGAACAAAAAGAAGCAAAAAAGGCGAAGGATTTAAACATCAAAACAAAATATGAAATTGTCAGCAATCTTGATAATACAGGAAAAGTTAAAAAAACTGTAAAAACAGATGTACTTGATCCGGGCAACCAAAATCCTTCTGTTTCACTTCCGAAAGAAGCTAAAAATGTTTCATATACTGATTCTCAAGAGGTAGTCTTAAAAGAGGAAACACTGCAAAAAGTCCAGACTATGCCTGTGATTGACAGCACGTACAATGTTGATGCAGAGTACAAAAGACTTGATGAAATGATTCTTGAAGACAACAAAAACGATGATGTTGAATTTTCTAAAAAACTTATCATATACACAGCAATGACTTATGAAAGAGGTGACAAAGATTTTGGATGGCTGTTTGAAGATGTAAAAGAAAACATTTTTGGCAGACCAGAAGTTGTATCAGTAAGTTCGCTTATTCAATATGTACCCAGAGAATACGAAAAATATTTTGAGGAAGCTGAAAAGATACTGGGTATTCCCTCGTGGTTTTTGGCTGCAATTGCAGCAAGAGAAAGCTCATTTAACCCGAAGGCAAAAGCCAAAAACAAAGATGGTTATGCATGTGGACTTATGCAAGTGCAGCAAATCTACTGGGACGACCACGTAAAAGACTTCAAAGCACGCTACCCCAACATCGACATTACAGGTGATATCAATAACCCACGTGACCAGATTCTGATAGGTTCATTTGTCTTTAAAAGCTATCTTGGTGGTGCACAAATTGACTGGGCGGGAAGCGGATGGCAGGAAGGTGTAATACCAGCATTGGCAAGCTACTGGCTTGGTCCTGAAGGCTGTAAATCAGATGCACCGGACTACAAAAAGACACGCACATACTATGCACCAAAACTTATTGCTCAGGCAAGACTCTTCAAGTTCAGAAGCTTTGAAAAACAACATCCAGAGTACATGCCAGTAGATAGCAAATACATGATAATAACAAGCCTCTTTGGGCTGAGAATTCATCCAATCACAGGCAGGGAGAAAATGCATACTGGCGTTGACATTGGAGCTCCAGTGAACACTGATGTGAAAAGTATAATAGACGGTATAGTTGAGTTTACCGGAGCTATGCAGGGTTACGGAAACACTGTTATTGTAAAGGGCACTCTTTCAGGACAAGAAATAGAGGTATTGTATGCACACTTGAATTCAATCGTTGTTGAAAAAGGACAGGCTGTCACACAGGGACAAGTAGTTGGCGGAGTGGGTTCAACAGGGTGGAGTACTGGCCCGCATCTTCATTTTGAAATCAGAATTGCAGGACAGCCTGTTGACCCGTTTGAAATTTTGCAGTAGCTTGTAAGATAAAAAATAAGAAACTGGTGCAAAGGAGAAAAACATCATGTTGTATAAGACCAGAACTTTATTGATGGTGGCATTGATACTTTTCGCTGTGATTCTATCGAACAGGACTTTGGCAAGACCAGCACAAGTTGTACCGTTTGTTTTGCCTGTACCATCAGGTGGCAGGTCAAACACGACGGTGCCAGTAGTAGAAGACAGTCAAATAAGCGACAGGATAAAGTTAGAAGAAATAAAGTTTGTCACGAAGAAAGGAACAATTGAAAAATACATTTTTGATGATGAACAAAAATACATTGTGATATTTATGGAAGACGGCAAGGAATACAGGTATTTGTTTGCAGATGCTAAGTATTACAACAACGCCAGAGAAGTTATCATAACTGAGAAGAAACGGGAAGATAAAATAATCAACATAGTGACATTAGTCATAGTTTTCACATTTTCAAGCTTTATAGCAGCAATTATTTTCTCACTGCTGGCAGAGAAAATCAAAGAAAGAAGATGAGCAACTAAAAGAAAGGTCTATTTGCCCCAAACAAACAGTAAAGTGATTGGGAGTTGATGTCATGAGTCTTTGCATTCGTAAATTTTCAGAAGACCCTGAAATAGAAGCGCTAAGAAGGCTGTTTGCAGAAGTCTTGATACTAACAAAAGAAGATATTCAAAGCCCGGTTCCTCGTGGGTGTTATGATGGCAGGAATGAGCCGTGGCGTGTTAAAATGGAGGCTCTTAATTTTATCAAAAGCGAGTATTGCCAGCTTATTTGCGACTTTCTCGGGATTGATTATGAACGTTATAAAAAAGTAGTCTTAAAAAAGTTCAGACCAGCACTTTGCAAAGGAGAGAAGAAAAATGCTGAGCGAAAGACAGATGCACATACTCTCTTTCATTAAAAGCTTTCATGAAGATAAAAAGTATGGCCCAACCATAAAGGAGATTGCAGACGGCACAGGCTATAGCACAACCACTGTCCGCAATGAACTAATCAGCCTTGAAAAGAGAGGATTCATAACAAGGGAAAGAGGAAAATACAGAACGATTGTAATCAATTAGAAAGGAGAAAGTAAAATGTTATGCCCAAAATGCAAAAATGGACTTGTTGTAGAAGACAAAAACTACAAATGTCCTTCTTGCCAAATCTCCCTGCCAGTAGCTTTTTATGGCTACGAGCTAAAGCAAGAGGATATAGACAAGCTTGTATTAGAAGGTGTGAGCGATGAAATTGAGTTTTTCTCAAAAACAAAAAAGAAAAAGTTCAAGGCAAAACTTGTGTATAAAAATGGCAAAGTAGATTTTGAATTTTGTTCTAACAAAGAAAATGAGGGGAAAATAGAAGAAGAAAGAGAAAAAGAAAATGATACAATTTGCATTTTTCTAAATTCCCTCTCAAGCGGGGTTGTAAGAGTATTTAAAATGGATGGGGGTAAAAAGGAAGAGAAGATTTATGATTTTGGCACAAAGGCAACAAGATATTCTCATGCTCTTTCATTAATTGCGATTTTGCCTTTAGTTCCGAACGATAAAAAATTAAGAATAATCTCTGATGATATTGCTTTTGTAAAGTACGCTCTTGGTGAAGCAACACCAAGAGATAGAAATATTAGAACTGGAATCTATGTGCTCTTGCAGGAGCTTAAAAACTACACATGGAGTTTGGAACTCAGTATGAAAAAACTGAGGCTAAAAGGTGGAAATAGCAAGAAGCTTTCTAAAAACCTTTTTCCGTACGTTAGTGTAAAGAAGGCAGAGGAAGAAGAAAGGATAATAGTAGAGATAGAAAACTGCAATCTGGCAGTTGAGGAGCACTTTTTAGAGTATATGCAAAAAGCGGTAAAACTAAAGCTTGGCAAATACATTGTACCAAAAGCACTGAATGAAAAATTGAATATGTGGCAAGAGGCTGCAAAAAACTAAACTTTTGTTCTTCACCAGAATATGATAAAATTAAGATAAAAGTAAAAGCGGCTGCCCCCCTCTTAAGTAAAACTAACAAGAAGGGGAGTAAAAAATGGAGATGAGTCAAATGGAAAATGAAAGGGAAAGAAGAAAAGACAAAGTTAGAGTTTACATCAGCCCCACCAGTATCGACCTTTTAAGGATTGAATTTACCTCTCATCTTCAAGATCTCAAGCGTGAAATCTCAGAAGTCAGGACAGAATTTGATACAAAACTCAAGACTTTGGAAGTTAACATCAAAAGTGAATTTAACCAGAAAATTGGTGAACTTTCAAATCAGGTTGCAAACCTGCAAAAAGAAACTGTTTATCAAATCACGGGTTTGAGAAGCGATACAACAACAGAACTGAGCAATACCAAACAAGAGAGCACAAAAGAGTTTTCAGGTGTCAGAAAAGAGATAGCTGACGTAAAAAACGAAATTGCAGATTTCAAGCAGGAAACAGCCAAGGAGTTTGCAAGTGTAAGAAAAGAAATAACAGATCTGAAAAATGAGTTTATTCAGTTTAGAGAAGAAACCACAAAAGAGTTTGCCAATATAAGAAATGAGTTTGCACAGTTCAAGGAAGAAACAGCAAGAGAGTTTGCCAATGTGAGAAAAGAGATAACCGACTTGAGAAATGAGCTTATACAATTCAAAGAAGAAACAGCAATAGAATTTGCAGCTATCAGGAATGAATTCGCAGACATAAAGAATACATTTAGATGGAATACAATAGGCATTATCGCAGCACTTCTAACAGGGTTTGCAGGAATTATCACTGCAATAGTCCTAAATAAATAATCCTAAAAAGGTGGGCTTGAACCCACCTTTTTTGTTCTATGAACGGCAATGTTACAAATAATTTATACTCATAAGTATACATTATGTTGACAAAATCACTGTTTTGTGATACAATAACATCAGAAAAAACATAAAATAAAACTCAAAATTTTTTCAACATAATGTTTTTTGAGAAAATAAAAAGGGGGGAATAATCATGTTCAAGAGAGGAGTTAAAAATCCACCCAAGCCTGAAGTAATGCTTCAGGAGCTCAAAAAAGAGCTTCACAGACTCAGAAAACTCTATAACGAAGCTTTTACCCACTTTTACAGAACTGGTGACTATGAGTTTGTAAAAAAAGTCGATGAGAAATACTATGAAATTCTAAAGGCATATGTTATGTACAAAGATTACCTCTTTAAAAAGTGAGGCTGGAAATAAAATGCTGAAAGAATTTGAAGACTATCTAAAAACTCAGGACTTTACAGAAAACACAATAAAAAGTTATACCAAGGATGTTGAGCTTTTCATGCGCTGGTATGTTGATACTACTGGTCAGGAGTTTTTACCAGAGAATTTGACAGAGTTTGACCTTGTTGAGTACAAATCATACCTTCTGCGCAAAAACCACAAACCAAGTACAGTAAACCGAAGTATTATATCTCTAAGAAAATTTGTGCATTTTCTACTGGACAGAGGATTGCTTAATAAAGACATATCAACAAGACTAAAACAGGTAAAAGACACAACAAGAAATCTCTCCCCAGTAGTTTTAGACAAAAAAGATATATACAAGTTCCGTCGCACTGTACATCAATTTGGAAAGACAAGGGATGTCGCTTTTGTAGAGCTTCTACTCAATACAGGAATGAGAATATCAGAAGCTATAAATCTCAAACTTGAAGATGTTGAGATATCAGAGAGAAAAGGTAAAGTAAAAATCTGGGGCAAAGGCAGAAGCTATAGAGAAGTGCCTTTAAACTCCGATGCAAGAAAATACCTATCGGAATATCTGAAAAAGCGGCCTTACTCAGAAACAAACTATCTTTTTGTTACTTCAACGGGCAAAAAACTGACGCGCAACAGTGCCTATAAAATCATACAAAAGTATGCCAAACTTGCCGGGCTTTGTTTACATCCACACATGCTCAGGCATTTCTTTGCACAAACGTTGATTGATAAGGGTTTGAATATCTACGATGTTCAACAGCTGCTGGGACACCAAAGAATAGAAACAACTTTGAGATATAAAAAACCAAATACAAAGCTTCAGGAAGAAATGGTGGAAAACTTGTTAGAATAGAAAGGTAATGCTTGATAATGTTAAAAATAGAACGCAAAACCTTATATTATTCAACAGGACATAAGAAAGCTTTTATCAAAGATAAGCTTTGTTGAAAAAATCGCATTTGGAAGATGAAATTACAATAGTTTTGTAAGTTTCAACTTTGATTCGAATCTTAGTGTAAAATATTTATAGGACATTGGATGGAAAAAAGCTCCCTCCTCTTGGTAGAAGAGAAAAAATGAAGTAGAATATAATGATGAAAAATAAAAAAAAGAAAAAGGAAAAACAAACCAAAGGAGGGAGCAAAATGACTGAAAATATTGTATCAAAAATAGAAGAACTTTTAAAGACTTTTGAGGAAGGATTAGAGAAGATAGTGAAAAGGGAGAAGGATTTAGCGGAATATTCAATTGAACTTAAGAAGCAGTTAGACCTGATAGGCAAGGAGATGATAAAGGAAGCATGTGAACTTATAGATGAATCATTGAAAGTAAACGAAGAGAGGAAGAAGAGGTATGAGGTTGTGAGGAGAGACAAGAGGGGTTTAAAGACAATATTTGGTTATATTGAATATGAGAGAACATATTACAAAGATAAGGAAGGAAAAGGATATGTTTATTTAGTTGATATAGTTTTAGGGATAGAGAGATATCAAAGGATAGACAATGCGGTAAAGGGAGCGATAATAGAGAGAGTAGTAGACATGTCATATGAGAAGGCAGCAAAGGAAGTATTAGGGGAGGATAGGATTAGTAGACAAAGTGTAATGAATATTTTGAAAGGGATAGATAGTAAAGAATTAGATGAAATCCAGCATAGCAAGAGTGTAAGAGGAGAGAAGAAAGTTGTAAAAGAGCTTTATATAGAGGCGGATGAAGACCATATTTCATTACAGAATGGAAAGAAAGAGATAGCGAAGCTTGCTTACATAAATACGGGATATAAGGAAGAGAAGGGCGTTGTTATTAGGAAGGAATTAAAGGATTTGCATTATTTTAGCAGTGTAAAAGAGGATGCAGATGATTTTTGGGCAAAAGTGGGTAAGTATATTGAAGAGAATTTTGAAGTTGAGAAGATAGAAAACATATATCTTTTAGGAGATGGAGCTAATTGGATAAAGAAGGGATTAGAGTGGATAGATGGAGCGGAATTTGTATTAGATAAGTTTCACTTAACGAAGGAGATAATGAAAATAGCAGGAGGGGATAGAAAATTATTTAATGAGATTTTGAAAGCATTAAGAGAGAAGGATAGAGAGAGATTTGAGGCATTAGTAAAAGAAAAGATGGAGGAGGTTAAAGAAGATGAGTTAGCTAAGAGGAGGATAAAGAAGGGAAAGAGATACATACTTTCGCACTGGGATAATATAGTATTAGAAGCAGCGAATGTTAATATAAAGGGATGTAGTGCAGAAGGGCATGTAAGTCATGTATTAGCAGAGAGGATGAGTTCAAGACCAAGAGGATGGAGTGAAGATATAGCAGAGACCATGGTAAAGTTATTGAGTTTAAAATACAATGGTTTTGAACTTATGAATGTATATTTAGAGAAGATAAAAGCCAAGAAAGCAGAAAGGCAAGAAGTTAAAGAAATAGCAAAAGGAATTATAAAGAACGGGAAAAGAGTACGAAAAGGTACGGAAAAGTGGAATAATATACCAGTTATAGCAAATGGTAAAGTTAACCAGTTACGAAGAGCATTAAAGTCTTTGATTAGTTGTAGCTTCTATAATGCAGGTGTATTCTAATAAAAATTTTTTCCTACAAACTCTTGACACTATCGATTCGAATGGGAGTATTGAAAAAATGATAAAATAGGTGTATAATAAAAACAGAAAATAAAAAGGCCCTGCCAAATCGAAGCTCCAGGTTCCTACCTGGAAGGAATTTGTAGAGGCGGTGGGGCTCTATTTTTTTGCCTTACTTGGGTCAATTACATAATTTTTTGATACAAATTTCCAATGTCTATAGGGATGAAGCCATAAATTTTTCCAACTTCCTTTTTTCCCAGTAGTGTCTCCAATATTAAAGTTCTTAAAATCTGGTCTCAGATTACAAATAAGATTTCTAATATGTTCATAGAGTTCTTCTTTAGCTTTTGTTTTATCAAAAAATTAAGCAAGAAGACTCCATCTTCTCCAAGATGGAGATGAATTGCTAAAAATATGATATAATATTCCTCAGGTGATTAAAATGTACAAAACGCAGAAAAATCATATAAGATGTGATAAACAAACATACAAACTGCTACGTTATCTTTGCCACTTTTCTAAAAACCTGTACAACTATGCTCTGTACTATATAAGGCAACACTACTTTAAAACTCAGGAATATTTGAGATATGAAAGTGTATATCATCTTGTGAAAGACAGCGAAGACTACAGACTTTTGCCATCGCAGGTTGCCCAGCAAACACTTATTTCAGTGGATGAAGCTTTTAAATCTTTTCTAAGTCTTTTGAAAGCCAAAAAAGAAGGGAAGGTAGAAGAAAAAGTTTCAATGCCTAAATACCTGCCGAAGGATGGGATGTATCAGATAGTTTTTTCGAAGGACCAGTTCAAGACAGAAGGCAAAAAAGTGCGATTGAGTCTTGGCAGGAGTTTTGCAAAAGAGTTTGGTGTAAGGTACCTGTATTTTGACCTGCCAGCTACGGTTCTGGGTAAGAAAATTAAGGAAGTCAGGATAGTGCCAAGATTTAATGGTAGATGGTTTGAGATTGAGTATGTGTATGAAGAAGAGCAACAGCTAAGTATTTTTGATTTGAGCAGATGTTTAGCAATAGACTTAGGGCTTGACAATTTTGCAGCGGTGGTTGATACCATCGGGACTGCCTTTTTGATAGAGGGCAGGTTTTTAAAATCAGTCAACCGATGGTACAACAAAGAAAGGGCAAGACTTCAGTCGATCTACAGCAGGCAAGGGATAAAATGTGGCAGAAAACTTGCTTTAGTTTCTCGCAAAAGGCAGCATATAATTGACAATTTTTTGAATCAGGCTGTGAGTTTGATAATCAAGCACTGTTTGAACAATCAGATAGGTGCAGTAGTTGTTGGCAGGATGAAAGGTATAAAGCAGGGGATAGAGATAGGAAGAGTAAACAATCAAAATTTTGTGGGGATACCATATGACAAGTTCAAGAGGAAGCTAAAATCGAAGTGCATGTATTATGGCATAAGGTATATGGAAGTGGATGAGGGTTATACATCACAAAGATGTAGCAGATGTGGGCATGTTAGCAAAAGTAGCAGGAAATACAGGGGATTGTATGTATGCAAAAAGTGTGGGTATGTAGTAAATGCGGATATAAATGGAGCGATAAACATAGTTGCAAAGGTAGCTGGTGAGTCTGCTGTAAAGCAGATAACCAGTAGTGGGTGTGTGAACCACCCTGTGAGAATAAGGGTAGCTTGAGATGCTACCAAACTTCTCACGAAGCCTCCACCTCTTTAGGTGGACGGTAGTTCACATTTGCCTTTTTGAATTCATCTAAAAATTGGAGATTATAAATAAACGTTTTAAATTTTTCATTCTTTTCAGTTGTATCCGGCAACTTATCAAAATATGGTATCAAGTAAATTTCTTCTTTACTGTCGTTGCAATACCTAAAACCAAATGCGTGTTTAAAAAATTGATAATAAAGAAGATAAAATTCATTTTCTTGTTGTTCTTTTGTAAGTCCTACTGTTTGAAAATACTTTTGTTTAAACATAATTCTAATCTTTATTTTATTATCCTTCACAAATGAAAAATAGTATTCTATGAAACTTTTATATTTATCTAAGTACTGCAAACTAACTTTGCTCCATTTTACCTCTCCGTATAAATTAAGCTCTCTCTTTTTTTGATTTAATTTATCATTTATTTCTTGAAAATATTTACTTTCCACAAGTGCCCCACCATAAAAATTTGTGTAATATTTTCCCTGTTTAGTAGATTCATCACAATAAATTATGTAAGTCTTCATTCTGTTCCTCCTACTTGTTTAAGTTGTTGCTTATTGCAAAATATAATAAAATTATATCACAAAAATTCTGGGAAGGAGCTGATACAATGCCTGTTTACAAACACAAGGCTGACAGAGAGGTTGAAAAATTTGTGTATGATTGGGGAGCTGCAACTTTAAAGCATCTTGCAGAACTTGTTTACCCTTTTCCAGAAGCAAAGCTTAAAAGATTGATAAAAGGTTTGAGGGTTGAAGAAAGGGATGGAGTTTACTATGTTCCGTTCAGAAGACTAAAACCTGATGTAGAAAGAAGAAGACTTGCCTTTCTCGACTTTATGGTAGATTTTCTCCAAGACAGAGTAACGTTTTATTATCCAGCAGATTTTCCTTTTGTCGCTCTTGTGAAAACAACAAAAGGGAAACTTGCATATGTAACAGTAATATTCCCTGGCGAAGAAGAACTTGTGTCAGAAATAATTAACATGAATCCTCCAGAAAGCATTATTTGTGTGCTACAGAACAAAGAGCAGAAAAACAAAATAAAGCTAAAATCAAAAATAGTAAAATTTTACTTGCAAAACGGCGAGGAAGTTGTATAATATTTTCATAGAAGAAGTGTTTGCAAAGTTAAAAAAATTGGGTATAATATAATCAAGAAGAAATTTCAGAGTCCAACCACTCAAGAGAGTAAAGCCACAGAGAGTTTGCGACAATGCAAATCATCTCTGTGGCTTTGTTTTTTATATGAGCACTTCAACAATCCTTCTACTTTCAGAGTCCCACCGATTTCGGAGTCCCACCGAAAAAGGAGTGAGTACACCTTGAAAAAGTTAATCGGGAGTTTACTTTTAAGAGATTACCATTTAATGGAGTCTTACAAAATCATTGAGTTTGCTGACACAAATTGCGTGATAGTCAAGTACCTTTTTAAGGTTAAAGACAGCAAAAACCACAGCAAACTACTGAGCACAAGACAGCTTTTCAGAACAGGACAACAACTTCCGACCAGTAGCCAGATGTGGAAATATCTTGGCGGAAAATAACGGTGGGGTTCTCCCCTCCACCCTCTGGAGTTACACCAAAATGGGAGGGAGTTGAACATGAGGAGTTCAACAATCAAACTTAAACTCGGTCAGGTATTTTTGACAAGAGAGGTTGCAAATAAAGTCTCAGAACATGAAATTCTGTGGTGCCTTGCTAAACATCAAGAAGGCGACTGGGGTGATATGCCAGAGAAAGACAAAAAAATCAACGACTGGGCAGTAGAAAGAGGAGAAAGAGTTATTTCAAAATACCGCACAGAAGCAGGCGATATATACATCATTACCGAACCTGACCGTTCCTACACAACAGTGCTTTTCACATGGGAGTATTGACAGAGCTGAGCCTCAGCTGCCAGCTCTGTCTCTGGAGTTAAACTAAACTTTTGGAGGGGAGTTAACATGGAAAAGAGTATTGTTAAAAGGAACGATATTCCTGAGGTAGTTTACACTTCTGAAGACGGAAAAGAAATTAGACTTACATTTGACACAGTAAAACGATATCTCGTCAGCGGTGATGCGACAAAAGTAAACGACGAAGAAGTTGTACTATTTATGAAACTCTGCGAAAGCCAGAAATTAAACCCATTTAGAAAAGATGCATACCTTATCAAGTATGGTGACGAACCGGCAACAATAGTTGTTTCAAAGGATGTATTTATCAGAAGAGCGCAAAAGAGCGGTCTTTGCAACGGATGGAGAGCAGGCATTGTTGTAAGGCACAGCGACGGAACTGTTGAATACCGAGAAGGAGCTTTACTACTGGATGGAGAACAGTTAGTTGGTGGCTGGGCTGAAGTATATAGAAAAGACTGGCAAGTGCCACTAAAAGTAACCGTATCTATTTCGGAATACATGAAAAAGAAAAAAGATGGACAACCGACAAAGAACTGGTTACAAATGCCTGCCACACTCATCAGAAAAGTTGCTCTCTCGCAAGCATTGAGAGAAACATTTATGGAAGAACTTCAGGGATTGTACAGCGCAGAAGAAATGGGCGCAGATGAACTGGAAGAAGCTCCGATGGTACAGCCAGCAGTGATAACTGAGCCACAGTACAAAATAGAAGAAACTGTTCCTGAAGAACAAAGCCAGCCAGAACAGGTTAAACCTTCTGAACAACAGGTCAAACCAGATAAAAGCAAAGTTGAAGAACAATTCAAAGAAGAAGAAAAACAAGAGTTTATAAAAGTTCAAATTGAAGATGTGAACATACTCAGAGCAAAAAACGGCGGAGAATTTTTAAAAGTGAAAGCGAACGACAAAATATTCTATGCGCCAGCAAACGATAGAATGGTAAATGTTCTCACAAAAGGTGCTGTAGTTGATGTAAAGGTTGAGAAAAAAGGCGGCATCGATGTAATTACTGACTTCAAAGTAGCATAAAAAAGGGAGAGGATCCCTCCTCTCCCTCTGAGTTCCACCAACCAAGGGAAAGGGGAGTTAAACTATGAAATGCCAAAACTGTGGCTTAGAAAACTGCTTTGAGTTATACTTTTGCTGGTTTGGAGTATATATTGAACCAATTGTAGGAGCATACGTAGCCGAATATGATATCTCTGAAGCACGCTGTGCTAACTGTGGTTATGAGCTTTCGTATGAAGAGGTAGAGGAATTATTTGAAGAAATTAACGTTATCAAAAACAGCTGAGCAAGGGATGTTTCCCTTGCTTCTCAAGAGTTAAACCATCAACTGAGTAAACAACGCAGGCAAGTCACCCCCTTTCTAAAAAATGGGTGTGTTGGGGAAATTAAATAGAGTAGAAAAGGGGGTGATATGTTTGGGTAGGGAATTTCTACAACTATCATTAAAAGCAGGCACAGCTATAATAATTACGTTATTAGTAATAATTGCAAAGGCTAATATCGAAATAGTGATTGGATTCGTTCCCCTGAAGGTTAAAATAAAAAAGAAAGTAGTTAGGTAATTTTATACCTAACTACTTTCAAGCCACCCAAACACCTGCGTTCCTATAAATCTTAAAACTTTCCCCAACACACCCTACCCTTATTATACCACATTTTAAAAGTTTGAGACATAACAAATTTTAGGGCAACTGCCTCGGAGTTATACCAATAAGAAAGGGGAGTTAAACCATGATAAGAGTTGTAAACAATGGAGAAGTTGTACTTATAACCTTTGTTAATGGCAAAATTAGACTCACTGTAAAGAAAAAGGGAACTGTAATTAAAGTAGTCGACGATGAGCTGGTAAAAGATGCACTAAAACAAGTACGAGAATTTGTCGATGAGGGTACTTTTGTTATGGTAACAGATGTGTTAAGAACAGTCCTGAGAGAAAAGAAAAAAGAAAATGTACCAGCGTAGCTTCTTGGCAGGGACTTGTCCCCTGCCTCAGAGTTAAACAATTAAGAAAGGGGAGTTGACCTATGAAATGCCAAAATTGTAGCGGAAAAAATTTTGAGTTATACTTTCGTTGGTTTGGAGTATATATTGAACAAGGTATTGGAGCCTATGTAACAGAGCATGATATTTCAGAAGCACGATGTGCTGACTGCGGTTATGAGCTTTCAGATGAAGAGGTAGACAAATTATTTAAAGAAATTAACTTTATCCGAAACGACTGAGCAAGGGAAACATCCCTTGCTTCTCAGGAGTCAAACTATAAACTGAGTCGACAGCGCAGGCAAGTCACCCCCTTTTTTAGATATGGGGATGTTGGGGAGAAATAAACATGCAAAAACAAAGGGGGTGACATCGTTGAGTATTGAGGTAATAAAAATTGTTTCAGCCAGTGTAGTGGTTGCAGTAAGTGTACTTGCAATTTGTCTGACTAAAGCGAATTATAGAATCAGTCTAAGTATAAAACCCTTCAGGGTTCAAATAAAAAAAGAAGTGGTAAAGTAAAACTTTACCACTTCCTGTTCAACGCCTGCGCTTTAAAATAAATCCCCAACATCCCCCAAAATTATTATACCACTTTCAAGATATTTCTACAACCAATTTTCAGGCAAATATCTCAATAGACAACGTTACAGCATTCTTCAGCCCAGTAGAAGTCTTACGGCGGGAATTTTTCCCTGCCTCTAAAGTAGAACAATATAAGAAAGGGGAGTTGAACATGATAGAGTTAATTGATGTTATGAAAGGAAGTTACTCAAGACTTCAGCTTTTTGAGAAGTGCCAGAAAGCCTTTTATTACAAATACGTAAAAGGAATTGAGTACAGCACACCTGCAATGGAGTTTGGCAGAATCATCCACGAAGAACTTGCAAAATTTTTAACTACTGGCGTCGAAGGTGAGAACGTTAAACAATTCCTTACCCAAAAAGTCAGACATTATGCTGGTGTTCATCCTGAATACGTCGAGTTTGAACTCAAATTCACATCGCCATCTGGTACGGAATACACAGCTGTGATTGACCTTTTTGATAACAGAACATCAAAAGTGCTGGACTGGAAAACAAGTTGGCAGAAGAGCTCAGATGTAAAACAGTTATACCTTTATGCGAATGCACTTAAACAGAATGGTTATGAACCACGCTACCTGTCGTTCTTCTATTTGAGGTACAACGAAGAGATTGAGACAGAGTTGGATCAAAATAAACTTGTTGAAACACTTGATTGGATATCAATAATTGAAGATATAATGAACGAGAAAGTATTCTTGTATTCGATGAGTGGCGATGAAGAAGAATTTGAAAAGAACTACTCATCATGTAAAGGCTGTCCATACTCAGCAATATGCCTTGGCGAAAATATTACTGACAAACAGAAAGCGTTGGAACTTGCAAAGTACATTGAAGAACTTGAAGCAAAATTAAATGCTGCAAAAGATGCATTAAAAACATATTTAGAAGAAACGGGAGAAGAACTTGTAACAGATTCAGGAGTATGGCGCTTGACTCCGGTAAATAGTTTTAGCTTTGACACTCGTAAAGTTTGGGAATATATTAAAAGTGTTGGCAAAGATCCAATTGAATTTGCAAACTTCACAGCAACAAATCTTAAGAAATTAAAGCTAACAGATGATGTATTAGAGCAATTAGGTGAGAGAAAAATCACATATCAATTGAAAAAAGTAAAGAAACAGGGTTGAGAAGGATATCCTTCTCTTCCCTCTCCTTTCGGAGTAAAACCGAAAGGGGGAGTTGAACGTGAAAAACCAGCTTAGTTTTTTTGATAGAAAGGTATATGCACCTGAGCCAAGATGTATTGCACAAAAATACCGAATTTCACTAATAAAAGAGGAGTCTTTTGCATATAACTTTCAACTTGCGAATGTTAGTCTTGCAGTTGACTTTCTAAAAAAACATCTAAAATTACATTTAGAACCTGAAGAAGTTTTAGTTGTACTTTGTCTCGATGTCCAGTTAAACCTGAATGCTATTTTTGAAGTAAGCAGAGGGACGCTCAACTTTGCTCCTGCTAATACACGTGAAATTTTTAAGAGGGTACTACTAACAAACTGTCACAGTATAATCATTGCGCATAACCATCCCGGTGGTTCTGCAAAACCATCGATGGATGACATCGACACGACAAAGAAAATAAAAGAAGCTGCACAACTGCTGGACATAAGGCTCAACGACCACATTATTATAGCAGAAGATTCCTATTATTCGTTCTCACAAGCAGGAATACTATAGGAGAGGTGCTCCCTCTCCCTCTTGTCGGAGTTTTACTCAAAAGCGAGTAAAACAAAACTGAGTAAAAAATAAGAAGGGAGAGGGAGTGCCATGATGAAACATGAACTTGTTGACATTAGGATGGATTTTGTGTTGAATTTATTAAGACTTCATGTTGTAAAACAACATGGTAACGAGTTGAACACTTATTGTCCGAAGTGTGATAACAAGATAAAAGGAGAAGGACACCTTTATATCAATGTTTACAAGAACACATTTTACTGCCACAAGTGTGGCGTGGGCGGAAATGCGCTTCAGCTCTATGCATGGTTGAACAATTTGGATACAAAAGAAGCTTACAGGGAAATTGTACAAGAACTAAAAGGCGCAAAAAGAGCACGTAAAGCTGTTGCAGAACCTACTGCCACATATAACGTCAATGTTGTCAAGACTGAAAATCTTGCACCAGTAGAGCAAAGAGATTTGGTTTACAGGGAATTCCTGAACTTGTTAGACCTCGACGATGAGCACAGAGAACACCTGCTGGGAAGAGGTTTAACTGACACATTTACAAAATTCAAAATGTATAAAAGTCTAAACATCAAAGACGAAAAAAGTAGAAAAGAAATTTGCAAAAAGCTCATTGAAAAAGGTTTAACCTTAGAGGGAGTACCTGGCTTCTTCAGACACTCTAACGGCGATTGGGACTTTATCCCATACAACGGCTTCTGTATACCTGTCCGTGATTTAGAGGGCAGGATACAGGGATTGCAGGTTAGAATTGTCGGAGATACTAATGGTGGCAAATACAGGTGGTTTTCATCGGGTAACATTCCTACTGGAACAGGAGCTAAAAACTTTGTACATGTTGTAGGTACATTTAATGAAGAGAGATACAAAAGAGTATTTATAATCGAAGGCGCTCTCAAAGCTGATATATGTTCATATCTTATGGATGGCGAAATGTTCATAGGAATCCCTGGTATTGCAAATAGCCACGATCAAGTAGTTGAAGTTGTAAAAAAGCTCGGACTGAAATATGAAGGAGAGGTATATGTAGTAGTTGACAATGACTATTATGATAAAAAAGAAGTAAAAAATTCATTTGAAAGGATAAAAAAGAAATTTAATGATAATGGAATTAGCATTTTAAGACTTGGATTTAACTTGAATTACAAAGGCTTTGATGATTATCTGCTTGCAAAGGTTCGAGGAGAGTGTGTTTAAAAGCTGCACTCTCCTCTTATTTTTTCTTGCAATTAAAAAAGGCGTAAGGTAAAATTATTACATTAATAAAATTCTTCAAAATAGTTTTTGTGTAAACGAGAGGAGAAAGCAAAATGAACATTAATTTCCTTTCGAGAGACGAAAATGCAATTTTCACATTTATCTTATCAGACCCTAAAGAAATACTCTTCTTCCTGAGAAATATAGCAAAATTCAACTGGGCTGATAAAATGCAAGAAGATTCCATTGAAGTTATTCCTGTAGACTACGATAGCGAAAATATTCTTGTGTGTAAACCAGATATAATAGCTAAAGTGACAATAGAAAACAATACAGTATATATTTTTATCTTTTTTGTAAGTAAAGTTCCAGAATGCGGTATGAAAAGTATAATATTGAGTAATATGTTGCTTTTCTGGGAGAAAAAGATAAAAGAAGGAACAGATAAAGTTCCGCGAGTAATACCTATTGTAGTGTACAATGGCAAAGAAACGTGGACTGAACCGATTGAAAGATAGATAAAAGAACTAACAAAGAACTTCAAAGTTAAGAACTTTACAGCCATAAGTAGTACGAAAACTGCTTATGGCTTTGTTTTTTAGTGAAACACTATTGAAATAAAGTTATCAATACGATATAATATACTTAAATTCATTGCCAGAAATACAACTTTTAGGTGTTTATATAGAATGTCAAATTTTTTGTTGTTGCAATTTTAAACAACAGTGGTATAATATATTCAGAATCAATTGCCATAAATGTATCTTTTAGGTGTTAATACAAAGTGTCAAATTTTTTGAATAGGGAAAAGGCAGGTTGCTACCTGCCTTTTTTTGTAAACTGCAAAAGGAGTAAGAAAACATGTTAACGCATCCACTGATTATTGTGTTTCTCATATGGTTTGTTCCTTTGGCACTGTTCAAAATCACGGCAATTTTAAAGGATGAAGATGATTCAGAATTTTAGTAATTCCCTGTTGAAACATCCATTTGGTTGTGATAAAATATAATCAAATCTATTGCCAGAAATATACTTTTTAGATGTTTATAAAGAATGTCAAATTTTTTTGAAGGGGGTATGTCAAGAAGCTGTGAGTTTGGCAAAAACACGTTCGTGGTTTGGGGTATTTAAAAGGGAGAAAGGTTTTCCCCTTTCTCCCACCCCACTAATCACCGCCAGACTCACAGAAGGTGGTATAACTCAAGGTGTAACTCCAGACTATATAGTGATTATATCACAAGTCCATTGCAAATACAATGGACTGCCCTCCAAAGGGGCACCCCTTTCGGGGTTAATTATAAAACAAAACTTGAAAGAGGCAAAAGACAATGAAAATTAAGAAAGTAGGCAAAAGAGAACTTATGGCAGGGGCGGAGGGACTCGAACCCCCAGCCAACGGTTTTGGAGACCGCTACTCTACCAATTGAGCTACGCCCCTACACTTATTTTATTATAAGGGAAGAGATGTAGAATTGTCAATATCTTTTTAGGATGCACTTTTGAAAAGTCAAAGAAAAAACCAGATATAATAGGAATAAATAAAAGTTAAAGATAATAATGGTTTGGTTTTAAGTGAGATTTGTGATATAATTTATTTGAAATTCACAATTATTATAGGAGGGAGTAATATTGAATACCACATCAGAACAACAGAAACAAATCAATATAGCATACATTGGTGGGGGCTCACGCGGCTGGGCTTGGAGGTTGATGACTGATTTAGCTTTAGAGAAGGATTTGAGTGGTACGGTGAGACTTTACGACATTGATTTTGAAGCTGCTAAGACAAATGAAGTGATAGGCAATAAGCTTTCAAACAAGCCTGAGGCAGTAGGGAAATGGCAACATGTTGCTGTAAAAAGTTTGGATGAAGCGTTATATGGTGCAGATTTTGTTATCATTTCAATTTTGCCTGGAACATTTGAAGAGATGTATTCGGATGTCCATGCTCCTGAGAAATATGGGATATACCAGTCTGTAGGTGACACAACAGGACCAGGTGGTCTTATCAGAGGACTTAGGACTGTTCCTATGTATGTTGAATTTGCAGAAGCTATAAAGAGAAATTGTCCAGATGCTTGGGTTATCAATTACACAAATCCAATGGCTATATGCTTAAAAGCTCTATATGAGGTATTTCCTAAAATAAAAGCTTTTGGCTGCTGTCATGAAGTTTTTGGTACACAGAAGCTTTTGACAGAGGTTGTAAAAGAATTTTTGGGAGAAGAAAGAGAAATCTCAAGAAGAGAAATCAAGGTGAATGTTCTTGGTATAAATCATTTTACGTGGTTTGACAAAGCATCATACAAAACTCATGATTTATTCTCTCTTTACAAAGAATTCGTGAATAAGTACTATGAAGAAGGTTTTGAAAAAACAAAAGGATTGTGGGAAAAAGATTATTTTGCTTCTGCAAATAGAGTAAAGTTTGACTTATTTAAACGCTTTGGACTTATCGCTGCAGCAGGTGATAGACATTTGGCTGAATTTGTTCCTTACATTTATCTTACAGATAAAGAGACAGTTTATAAATGGAAATTTAACTTGACGCCTGTGGAATGGAGAATTAAGCACAGAGAAGAGTTGATTAAACTTAGCAAAGAATACGCATCAGACCAAAAAGAAGTTCCATTGAATCCTTCAGGTGAGGAAGGAGTTATGCAAATGAAAGCTATTTTAGGTTTAGATACGCTGGTGACAAACGTGAATTTGCCAAATATGGGTCAAATACCAAACCTTCCAATAGGAGCTATAGTTGAGACGAATGCAGTATTTACTCATGATGATGTCAGACCTGTTTATGCAGGAAAGCTGCCTTCAGATTTGGCAAGTATAATGATTAGACACATCAGCAATCAGGAACTTATAGTTAAAGCAGCTTTAGAAAAGGATTTGAACCTTGCAAAAAGAGCATTCTTAAATGACCCTGCAGTTGAAAGACTACCGCAGAGCAAAGCTGAGCAGCTTTTTGATGAGATGATAAATAACACTAAAAAGTATTTGGCATATTTAGGCTTATAAAGATTACATCAATTTCAGAAATAACCATCAGGGGCTTGTAAGATGTCTCATAACAAGCCCCTTTATTGTCATATTTAAAGTTTGAGTTTCTAAACTAATAACTCTTCAAATCTGACAAAATCAAAAAAGAGTTTTGCTTATATTTATTTAATGGTATAATATGCAAAAAGAAAGCGTTATCAATATTAACTGGAATTCATTTATGGCTTATCAAGTTTATTACATAACACTTACATAATACAACAAAGAAGGTGATTCAGATGGAAGCAAGGATACCTAAGGTTTACACATATGCAGATTACCTTGAACTACCACAAGACGCAAGAGTAGAGCTTATTGATGGTGTTATCTATGATATGAGCCCTGCACCTTCAAGAGTGCACCAAGAAATTGTAATAGAGCTTGCAACATTGATGAAGAATTATCTCAAATCTTCTAATAAGTCCTGCAAGTTATACACAGCTCCATTTGATGTAGTTCTAATAGAGGAAGGGCAGGACGAAAAGCAAGCAACAAACGTTGTTCAGCCTGATATCTCAGTCATATGCGATAAGAAAAAACTTACCGAAAGAGGCTGTGTTGGAGCTCCTGAGATGATAATTGAGGTTGTGTCAGAATATAATCCATCTCACGACTATATAAGAAAGCTAAACCTGTATAATAAGTTTAAAGTTAAAGAATATTGGATTGTGAACCCTAATAATCAAACAATACTTGTATACAGGCTTAAAGACAATGAAGATTACCTGCCACCAGAAGCTTACACCTTCAATGACAAGGTCAAGGTTGGTATTTTTGAAGACCTTATAATAGACTTTTCACAAATCAAAGAGGTGTTGTAAGTAAAGGAAGCTGCAGCAATGAAATTGAACAATTTGTTTGAGAATATAAAAACAAAGGGTAACCACTCCTGAGTAGATGGAGGAGTTACCCTAAATTTTTAGAGTTTCTTGTTTAGCTGTGAAGTAGCTGTAGAAAATGAGTTTGTAATATTGTTACAAAGCCCAAAACTATTTAAAACAACTGGCGCGCCCAGGAGGACTCGAACCCCCAACCCTCAGATCCGTAGTCTGATGCTCTATCCAATTGAGCTATGGGCGCGCATCTGCTTTTCAATTGTTAAATAAAAAATAAAGCCCTTTTTTACAGGGCCTTATTTGCTTTTTAACTGGTGCCGAGAGCGAGACTCGAACTCGCACGGGCATGACGCCCACTACCCCCTCAAAGTAGCGTGTCTGCCAATTCCACCATCTCGGCACCTCATTGACTTTGCAATATATATTATAAAGAGCTCTTTTGAGTTTGTCAATAACATTTTTCAAATTTGCTCTGTACTTTACTCAGCCGCTTTGCAGAGTTGGGATGTATCTTTAACTTCCACAACAACCTCTTGAGCCTGAACAGGTGCTACAACTGCTACTTTTTGCACCGCTTCCTGCAGATAGCCCAATGTTTATTTTTGAATAATCTCTTGTGACATTATTTGACGCACATTTTGGACAACTGATTTTAAGACCATTAGAGATTTCTGAAATGGACGCTCTTATTTCAAAAACTTCTTGGCAGCTGTTGCAAACGAATGTGTAAAACATCTCTTTGGTCACCTTCATCCAAAAATTTTTATCATCTAATATAGTATAGTGCAAAAGTGCTCTAAAATCAATAGGACTAAAAACTTGATGTATTTTAATTTTCCTGCATAATAGATGGCGGTGTATACACTCTAGTTGAAAGTTCTTTGTCCAAAAACAGAAGTCCGCTTGGGTCTTCTTTTATGAATTTTAGCTTTCTCAAAATCTTGTCCATTGTTTCTTCCTCCTCAGCTTGTTCGTTTATAAACCATTGCAAAAAGTTGTGGGTGGTAAGGTCTTTTTCATCCAAAGCTGCCTTTGCAATCTCATGAATGGAAGAGGTTATAAACCGTTCATGTGAAAGTGCAAGTTCAAAAACTTCTGTAGGTGATGAATAGTCTATCTTTGGTTGCTTGAGTTCTTTTAAAATTACTCTTCCACCTATTTTGTTTATATAGTTAAATATCAATCTTGCATGGTCAAGCTCTTCTTTTGTTTGGACCATGAAAAAGTGAGCAAAACCGTCTAAATTTTGTGAAGCAAAATACGCTTCCATTGCTGTATAAAAGTATGCCGAAAATAATTCTCTGTTTAACTGTTCATTTAACATCTCAAGAATTTTTTCACTTCTCATTTAGACTACACCTCTCATATTTTAAATTTTAATTTTCAATCATATTGATACCCTTTCAAATATAAAAAATAACACTATATTTTTTGCTAAGTTGTGGTATAATTGATTATAAGAAAGATGGCATCGACAAGATTGTCGAGCCATACTTTTAAGATTCTTAATATTTAAAACTTTAAAACTAAAAAAATTAAAAAGCTGCCCTGATTTTTAAAGAACAGGGACTGCATATGAATTTGAAGACAAAATTTTTTCAAGCAAAGAAAAGGCAGACTCTGTTCTGCCTTTTTTAGTTTTATGTGGAGGTATTTTGAAGTGAAAATAGGTTTTTATGGGGCATCTAAAGCTGGAATTTCTCTTGCGCTTTATTTCAAAGAGCATGGGCTTGAGATTACAGGGTTTTATAACAGAACATATGAAAAAGCCTCAAAAGCTTCTTCCATGACAAAAACGCAGGTATTTGAAACCCCTGAAGATCTTATAGAGGCTTCTGATGTTATTTTCATAGCTATTTCTGATACATTTATAGAAGAAGTTTCCAAAAACCTTTATTCACTGCATTTGTCACAAAAAGTGATTGGACACTTATCAGGTGCACTGACCTCTGATGCTATTAAAGCCAAGTGCAAAGGGAAATTTTCTCTTCATCCTATTCAGACTCTAAGAGGGCAGCCTGAAGATGTTCAGCTCTTAAAAAAAGCAGTATTTTCTTTAGAAGGGGATGATGAAGGCGAAAAGATTGCCAAGATAATTTTGCAGAAAATAGGGAATAAATATATAGAGCTCAAAAAAGAGGATAAAGTAGTTTATCATCTTGCAGCAACAGTTGCTTCAAATTACCTTGTGGCTCTTTTGAACTTTTCGTATCTGCTTTATAAAAAAATTGGACTTGAAGATGAGGTCATTTTTTCTATAATAAAGTCTCTTTCTTCTGCATCACTTGAAAATTTTTTAAAGGATAGACTTAACTGTTTGACAGGACCTGCCGCAAGAGGCGATATTTTGACACTTCAAAAACACTACAATGCTTTGCCAGATGAAAAGAAAACTACTTTTTTAGAACTTTTAAAGCTTGCGGCAGATCTGATATTTGAAAAGGGAGATAAAAGTGTCTGTGAAAAACTTCAACAATTTATAAATGTAAAAGGTGGTGAAAAAAATGAATAAGGTGACAACCAAGACGCTATTTGAAAAAAAGCAAAAGGGCGAAAAGATCACCATGATTACTGCTTATGACTACACATTTGCAAAGATATTTGACAGCTGCATGGTAGATATCCTGCTTGTTGGTGACTCTCTTGGCATGGTGATCCTTGGCTATGACTCTACAATTCCTGTCACAATGGATGATATGGAGCACCATGTTAGGGCAGTTAGCAGAGGGGCAAAATATTCTATGGTTGTTGCTGATATGCCGTTCTTGTCATACCACACAACAGTTGAGGAAGCTGTGAAAAATGCAGGAAGGTTAATTCGTGCAGGGGCGTATGCAGTCAAGATGGAAGGCTGCGACGATGTATATGATAAGATAGAAGCTGTCATAAAGGCCCAGATACCTGTTATGGGACATTTGGGGCTGACACCCCAGTCTGTCAACATCTTTGGTGGCTATGACCTTCGCGCAAAGGAAGAAGCTGAAGCCAAAAAACTTGTGGAAGATGCTAAAAAGCTTGAGAAAGCGGGAGTATTTGCAATTGTGCTTGAAAAGGTACCAGCTCATGTTGCAAAAGAAGTTCAAAGAAGCGTAAACGTGCCTGTAATTGGGATAGGGGCAGGACCATACTGTGATGGTCAGGTGCTTGTGTGCTATGATATGCTTGGTATGTATGAAGATTTCAAGCCTAAGTTTGTAAAAAGATATGCTGAAGTTGGGAACATAATTAAAGATGCTGTGAAAAGGTACATTGAAGAAGTCAAAAAAGGAGAATTTCCAGGAAAGGAGCATAGTTACTGATGTTTGTTGTAAAAAAAATTCAGGAAATGAAAGATATTATAAAGAAACTTAAAAAAGAAGGCAAATCAATAGGTTTTGTTCCAACAATGGGTTATCTGCACGAAGGACATTTGAGCTTGGTAAGGCTTTCTAAACAGCAAAACGATATTACCATTATGAGCATATTTGTAAATCCCATTCAATTTGGACCTAATGAGGATTATGACAGATACCCACGCGACTTTGAAAGAGATAAAAGCCTTGCCGAAAAAGAAGGTGTTGATTATATATTTTATCCGTCGGTAGAAGAGATGTATCCAGAAGATTTTAAGACAGTTGTGTCAGTGAAAAAAATAACAGAAATAATGTGCGGCAAGTCGAGACCGGGTCATTTTGATGGTGTTGCAACAGTCGTATTAAAGCTGTTTAACATTGTAAATCCGGACAGAGCATACTTTGGACAAAAGGATGCTCAGCAGCTTGCTGTTATAAAGCAGATGGTAAAAGACCTAAATCTTGACGTTGAGATAGTTCCATGTCCGATTGTGCGTGAACAAGATGGTCTTGCAATGAGCTCAAGAAATGTATATCTTTCTGAAGAGGAGAGAAAATCTGCAACCGTTTTGTATAGAGCTTTGAATTTGGCAAAAGAGATGATTGAAAAAGGCCAAAAGGATGTATCAAGCATAAAAAGGGCTATGGAAGAGATGATTTTAAAGGAGAAATACACAAAGATTGATTACATTGAGTTTGTGAACAATGATACGTTTGAGATAATCTCAAAAGTTGAGGGAAAGGTTTTGATAGCTCTTGCCGTCTTTGTTGGAAAGGCAAGACTTATAGACAACATTGTGGTGGAGGCGAAATAGAAAAGATGTTCATTGAAGTTTTAAAGTCTAAGATTCACAGAGCAACCGTCACTGAAGCAAATCTAAACTATGTGGGTAGCATCACAATTGATGAGGAATTGATGAAAGCAGCTGGAATATATGAAAATGAAAAGGTGCAGGTTGTGAATATAAACAATGGTGAGAGATTTGAAACTTATGTGATAAAAGGGGAAAAAGGCAGCGGAGCCATTTGTCTAAATGGAGCAGCAGCTCGCCTTGTTCAAGTAGGCGATAAAATAATTATAATGGCGTACTGCCTTCTTACCATGGAAGAGTATTATAACCATAAGCCGAAGATTGTATTTGTGGATGATAAAAATAAAATTATAAGATTATCGGATAAAGAAAATCAATCAGAATGTATCTGTTAAGTTAATTTTTGTTTGTTAGAGGTGGGGAAAAACTAATCTTCAATCCCCGCCTTTAATTTTTAATAAAGTTTCTATCTTTTGCATAAACTATATCTATTGAAGTGCGAATATATAAATTGCAAAAATGAGAAGTAAAAGTTTTCTCAAGTTTATAATCTCTATTTTTATTATTTTTACATCTTTGGTAACTATTTCAAGCATATCAAACTATAATAAGAACCCATATCTTATTTATGTTTCAATAGATGACAGTAAATTATATGTATTTAAAGAAGGAATTTTATACAAGTCATATCCAATTTCACCTGGGAAAACTTCGACTCCTACTCCAGTTGGCACATTTAAGATTATATCAAAAGACTACTGGGGTGAAGGGTTTGGAGGAAGGTGGATGGGGCTAAATGTTCCCTATGGCAAATATGGAATTCATGGAACAATATATGAAAGTTACATAGGAGCTCATGTAAGCAAAGGCTGTATCAGAATGCTGAACAAGGACGTAAAGGAACTCTTTTTATATATTCCTATTGGAACAACAGTAGTAATTTCAGAAGGTATATATGGAGAGTTTAGAAACGGTTTTAGAACAATTTACCCTGGTGATACTGGCGTGGATGTTATGGCAGTTCAAAGAAGGCTTAAAGAACTTGGATTTTATTCAGGGAGCATCGATGGCAAGTATGGATCAGCACTTGAATATGCAGTAAATATATACCAAAAGAAAAATAAACTTCCTGTAACCAACAAAATTACGCCTTATTTGCTAAGGAAAATGGGTTTTTATTTATTTGAATAAAAGCGGCTTAAAAATAAAAAAATAATCTGTGTAGATTTTAAAACACAGATGTAAAACTTAAAAAAAGGAGGTTTAAAGAAAATGGCTAATATTACCTCAAAAGAGCTCATGTTTTTAGAAGACAATATTAAGATGATGCAAAATTCTATCAACTTTATTGCAGGTGTATCTGATCAGATTACAGATGTATCTTTAAAGAATCTGTGCCAGCAATGTGTAAACCACTACAAAAGTGACATAAACATATTGTCAAGATTTATTGAAAATCCAAACATTCAATAACAAAAAAGGGAGTGATAGTCATGAAGACACTTTCAGACAGAGATATTGCTTTTTCGCTTTTGAACTCTTTAAAGCTTCAGGCAACAGCTTTGACAAACTTAGTTTTAGAGAGCACAAACAATGCTCTCAGAAGAGAAGCTATGTCAGTTTTGACCAGGGTATTTGACCATCAAAAACAAGTTTTTGACTTTCTCTCGCAAAAGGGCTGGTATCCTGTTGAGATGGCAAAGCAAGAGGACATTACAAAGGCTCAAAGGGATGTTCAAACAATTCAGAACAATATCCAAATGGTTTCGATGTAAAAACCTTTGTTTAAAGGGCAGACCTGCAAGTTTATTCTAAAGTCTGCCCTTTTTGAATTTTTAAAAACTTTTTTTCATGACAATCCACTTGCCTTGAGGGTCTTGCGACATTCCAATTTGATAGAATCCAAATTTTTTATAAAGTTTTATCGCAGGTAGATTATCTGGTCTGACTTCTAATTTTACTTCTTTTACTCCTTTTGATTTTAAAAATTCAAGTCCTGCCTCAACAAGTTTTGTTCCAATGCTTTTTCCTCTGTAGCTTTTTAGTGTACCAATAGAGAGAATTTGTGCAGATATTTCTCTTGCATATTTTGTCTGAAACTTAAAAAAGTCAATCTTGTTGGTAAGTATTTTCCATACAGGTCTTATGCCAAAACCATATAGTCCCAAAAGCCATTTGATGGTCCATTTTAAAAACGAAAGGGTCAAGATTGCAGCTATCCACACCCTTTTGATGTCTCTGACAACACATATATACCCTGCGATCTTTTTATTTTCTTCATCTTCATAGACCAAAAAACCATGAGGCTCTGCAATGAGCACCACTTTGAATATGTCTTCTATAGCAGAGTTTTTGATTTTGTTCTCAAAATAGAATTCAATGCTGTCAGAAAAAGCTTCTCTGAAAATTTGTGCGATTTGAGGAAGGTCAGAAAACTTTGCACATCTTATCATATGACTCACCTTGCTGAAAATAATAAATCTTTTTAATAATGCTTTGATAGTGTTGTTATTTAAATTATAGCCGTTTTTAAAGAAGAAAGAAAGAAAAATAAGAGTTTTGTAGAGGTTGCTTACCAAAATATTACAGAAAAATTTTTTAAAAAGGATATTGACAAAAAATCTTTTATAAGTATAATAAATAATGTCGACGGCGGGAGACAGAAGACGCCGAAGACAAAAAGAAAGAGAGGTTCCTCGGTAGCTCAGCGGTGGAGCATCCGGCTGTTAACCGGAGGGTCGTAGGTTCGAATCCTACCCGGGGAGCCAATTTTATTAAGGGCCTTTAGCTCAGCTGGTAGAGCGGCCGGCTCATAACCGGTTGGTCTGGGGTTCGAATCCCTAAGGGCCCACCAATTTCAAAAATAAAAAGCAAGTCTTTTAAAGACTTGCTTTTTTTGTTTTATTCTTGATTTTTTTCATGCTCTTCATGATTTCGTGCTAAATTTTCAAAAAGTAGTCTGTATACCGTCTCAGCATTTTTACTCCAATTTTTACAAATCCTTTTTGCAATCTCAACGTGCGGTACATTTACTTTTATTTCAAACAAGACACTATTTCCTTCACGCAGAGAGCATATAACTATGTATTCGGTAGGGCTGAGTATTTTGTAATCAGAATAGATTTCTGTATTAAGTTTAATCTTTCTATAGTTCTTCTTTATGTATTCTTCTACTTCCTCGACTGTAGCTTTTGGAAGCAAATCCAAAAGGATGTTTAAAACATCTCTACCAGTTTGTGATATCTCAATGTATGTTCTAATCTCATCATCATATTTGTGGATTAGCTTTTGAGCCTCGAGTTCTTTGAGATACTGCTGGTATTCAAAAAAGTTCATGTACTTTGTTGAGAGGACAAACTCGTCAAGCTGCTGGATAGGAATGGGGATGTTTATCTTACTCAAAAAAAGTAAAAGTATAAGCTTGTTTTGGGCAAGGGTATGTATTTCGTTGAATTCATCAGACATCTTTTTCCACTCCTTTTTTACTTTTAAAGCCGCCATATCGTGTTTGTAAATATGGCGGCTTGTATATTTTTGTCCTTTTTAAAAACTGGCATCTTATCTGAGGTTAAATTCTCCCAGTGTTTTCATTCTCTCAATTTCTTTGATTATGATATCATACAAGTTCAAATCTAAAGTGTTGCAGATTGAAGCTAAATAAAATAATGTGCTTCCAATCTCTTTTTCAATCAGATCTCTGCAATTTTCACAAAGCTGTCCTTCAACATGTGTTTTGAGGTACTTTTTTGCTTCTTTCAAGCTCACATCTATAGGAATCTCCTGTTTTTTAGCATTTATTCTTATGCATCCACAGTTTGTGACCGATTTTATTATGCTTCTGTTGACACGTGCTGCTGATTCGGAAAACTTTGTGAGGCTGTCAAGTATACTTTTGTTTCGTATCAAAAGTTCATCAACGACATATTGGAAATCGTCTATAAAGATATCCTTCAACATCTTTCACTCCTAAAAAACAACTTTAGTTTAATTATAAATTTCTTCAAAATCAAATGTCAATAGAATTTTAAAGATGGCTTTTCATAACAAAAACAAAGTAGTAAAATATTAAAAACAGCATTTTTGCGAAGGAGGAAATACATTTTAATGAAGATTAGCTTTTCAACAGTAGGATGTCCCAACTTTACCTGGGATGAGATCTTAGCTGCTGCAAAAGATTTTGGATATGACGGTATTGAACTGAGAGGACTTGGAGATGAACTTGAAGTATATAGAGCAGAACCTTTTTCTCCTGAGAACTTGCCATCGACAAAAAAGAGATTAAAAGAACTGAATTTAGAGATTTCATGTTTGGCAACCTCATGTTATATATTTGATAAATCTTACCAGGAAAATACATTAGAGTCTGCAAAAGCGCACATTGAACTTGCAAAGGATCTTTCTTGCAAATACATAAGAGTTTTGGGAGACAGATGGATAACACCTGGGGAGGATGTCGATAGAGAATTTGTAAAAGACATGCTTTGCAATTTGTGCGACATGGCAAAGGAGTATGGTGTTGACGTTTTAATTGAGACAAATGGTGTGTGGGCAGAATCAAAAAGGCTTGCTGATTTGCTTGAAAAGGTGCCGTATAAAAATGTTGGTGTTGTGTGGGACATTCACCATCCTTTCAGGTTTTTTGAGGAGGATGTTGAGAAAACCTTTAGCAATTTGAAAGAGTATATAAAACATGTTCATGTAAAAGACTCAAAAATTGAAAATGGCAAGCTTGTGTTTAAAATGATAGGCGAGGGTGATGTGCCTATTGAAAAGGTGATAAATCTTCTTTTGCGGCAAGGTTACAGCGGTTATATTTCTTTTGAATGGGTAAAAAGATGGTTTTCTGACCTTGAAGAGCCGGGGATTGTGTTTTTGGAGTTTATAGATAAGATTAAGAAAATAGTAAAATAAAAAATAAAAGCCTCCTTACAAAAGCCCAAAAATAAAGGCTTTAAAAAGGAGGTTTTTGTTTTAGGTTAATTTCTGAAGTGTATTTTACTTTTAAAAAAGCAAACAGGTTTTAAATAAAAGTGTTAAAAGATTTAATAAAACAAAATTGAAAAAATTACCCAAATTTTAGTAAATTATCAGGAAGATTGTGCTTACATCTTTTTGCTTAGAAAGTTACTTTAAAAATTTAAGAAAATTAAAGAAAGATTAAGATATTAAGAGAAAAAACAAGTTTATCTTAAAAAATCAGCAATTATTGAGTAAAAAAAAAAAAACGACTTTGACACGAGAATAAAAAAAAAATAGAATAAAGCTAAACTGAATTGAAGAAATGGAAATTTACATATTTACAGTATTGAATTATAATAAATAGAACTTCGCTACGCTTGTAGGCGATAAAATGTAAATTAATGAAAAAAAGCTTCTATTATTTAGAATAGCACAGTGGGGAAGATTTGACAAGAGCTTTATATTTCTTTTCGTAACGAAAATAATAAAATTGAAAAATTCAATGATTGAGTGTTATCGCAAATTACCTCATTTTTATTTTCAATTTTTAATTCTTCTATTTCCATATAAGCATTCATTGATTGCGGTAAAGCAATCACCCAAATAGTTTTTTTAGTCAGTGATAAAAATCTTAACAACAATTCTTGACACCATGTGGAGAAAATATATTTTTTATCGACAATCCATTTTACTTTTGCTTTCTTCTCATATGATTCTTTTACTGATAGTTGAATAAATGTGTACAAATAAAGATTAATGGTCAGCAGGAAGATTTGCAATTTTAGCAGTATTTATAATTCTAAGTACTTTAGGTTTGTCAACAAATAATTATTTGGTGAGGAAAGGAGAGATTTTTGTGAATTGTAATGTACCTAAACCGTTAATAATGTCAATTGATGTTACCTACAAGTGTACTATGAGGTGTTTACATTGTTTCAACGGAAGTAATGAAAATGAATTAGAATCAGAATTAACAGATGAAGAATTACTTTATTTAGCAGATCAGATTATAGATATAATGCCCAATGTGATTTGTTTTTGTGGTGGTGAACCACTTATTAGAAGAGAAATTCTCTATTTGTGTTGTGAAAAGATAGTCAAGGGAACTAATGGATATACAAAAGTGAATATAGTTACAAATGGTGAATTAGTAAATAATGAGGTAGCAAGAAATTTACGGAAAGCCGGATTTAATCTTATTCAGGTTAGCCTTGATGGTGCAAAACCCGAAACACATGATTGGCTCCGAAATAAGATAGGAAGTTTTAACAAGGCTGTCAATGCTATAAAATGTCTTGTGGAAGCTGGGTTATACGTGGGTGTTGCTTTTACACCAACTTTAAGAAATATTCCAGAAATCGATGAAGCGATAAAATTATGCGAGCAATTAGGTGTTTGTGAATTTCGCGTTCAGCCTCTAATGGTAATGGGAAGAGCGAAGAGAAATTTAAATGGGTATATTCCAACCTATAGAGATTATCAAATTCTTGCAACAAAGCTAAAATGGTTACAATTGCAACAAATAGCAAAGAAAGGAATGAATGTAGAATGGGGAGATCCGGTAGATCACCTTATAAGATCGAACTATAGAGAAAGTGGTTATAATCCATTTATAGGGATAGATGCATATGGATATTTGAGAATATCTCCTTATTTACCATTGACTTTTGGAAATATAAGAAGACATAGAATTTTAGAGTATTGGAATAGTGGTTTGTCAAATGTTTGGAATTTACCAATCGTTAAGTGGATTTCAAAGCAAATTAGAGCTACAGAAGATTTGGATCTTTCTTCTAAAGGATTTAAAGAGGTTTATTGGGAAAAGAGTGTAGATATTGACCTTATTGAAGATGATATTTCAGAAGTTAAGCCAGAACAATTTTTTGCAAAAAATTAATAATTTTTGGAGGGACAAAATAAAGATGAAAATTCTAGAAAGAATTCTTACTGATTCTGATATCAATGAAATAATTGAGATTCTCAGGAGAGTAAACTTTGAAGAGAATTTTAATTATTTGAATCCTTTCATAAGCAAACACACATTTAATGAACTCATATTAAGAGAAAGTTTTTTCAATTATACAATTTTTGTATATGGTGAGTTTATTGACGAAAAACTGAGTAAAATTGCATATTATCAATTACCTGATGTAGCAACTTTGTCAAAGAGTGCGACATTGTATTTGTTAGGATGTGAGAATACAAGCACACCAATAAATATGTTTTTATATAATTCAATCTTGAACTTGACAAAGGTATTTCCTGATATAAGTAAAATTAAAATCAATATAAAAAGTAATATGCCAAATTTAAAATCGTTGTTAAAATTGATGAATGATATTGGATTTAAGAAAGAAATTGAATTAAAAGAAGAATTCGACGATGCGGACTTATTAATATATTCGTATTTTATAAATTGAAGGTGACAAGTATGGATGGAAAAATACAAATTACAAATATCAGATGGGAAATAGAACCAAAATGTAATCTAAATTGTCGTCATTGTTTTGTAGGATCAAAGTTAGATAAATATAAGGAAATGGATTTTGAGACAGCTAAAGTTGTTGTTGATATATTAAGTGATTGCGGAATAAAAAAAATAATTTTTTCATCGAAAGAACCTTTAATGTATAAAGATATTGATAAGCTTATTTCTTATTGTAATGTGAAAGGAATACATACGGAATTGGTCACTAATGGAACATTATTACAAAATACTTTGTTTGCTGAAAAAATTATATCTAGTGGTGTTGGGACTATCAGTATTAGCGTAGAAGGTATTACGAAAGATTCAAACGATTACATTAGGGGAGAAGGAAACTTAGATCAGGTATTGAGAGCATTAGGTAATCTAAAAAATATAATGGAATATAAAAGGCAAATTATCATTGGAATTCAAATGTCACTAAATAGAAAGAATAAAAATGAAGCTGCTCACGTACCTGAATTTTTTAATCATCTGCCAATTGATATTCTTGTGATTGGTGGACTTTCTTTAGATGGGAATGCAAAAAACAATAGTGATTTATTACTATCTCCAGAGGAATTCATACAAATATGGGATGTAATATTAGTAAATTATTTAAAGTTAAAAGATAAAAAATATTATCTTACATCTAAATCTTTATTTCCAATTGAGGCAGTGTATTATAATTGTATGTTTGGCTCTGACTTTTGCCCAGTAATACCAAAATGTGGTATATTAGAAGAACACTACTCTCTTTTGCCCAATGGCGATATAGTCCCCTGTGTAGCTCTTTTAGACAAGATAAATGATGTTGGAGAATTTCCACGTATAAATATTCTTGATAAAATGTTGAATGAAGAGAAAATCAACAAGTTGGAAAACTTTAAAATTCAGTTAGAAAATTTGATAAAAGAAAATAGGCCTCATGTTTGTCGTGAATGTTATTACAAAGAGGATTGTAGGCCTTGTCCAGTAAACATTATACAACAGCAATTTAAGGAAGAAATCTCAATAAGGTGTTCAAGAGCTAAGGAAAAAATAAAAGAAATATTTAATTTGATTAGAAGACATTTTGATGAGTATTATCTTTCAATTAGAGATAATACATTGTTGACGGTTCAAAATCAAAAAGTATCTTTAACAAGGTATTATGAACAAGGTGGAGTATACAGAAAAGAATATGAACTTGAGCCATTGCAGATTAATGCTTTGCAGAAAATTTTTAATTTTAAAGAGATAAGCTTAAAGGAATTGTTATATGATTTTAAAAATTACGAGATGTTACTAAATTTTATTGAGCCGTTAGTGTTTGATAATTTTATTATGGTAAGGAGGAGCTAAAGATGATAGATATTATGAAAAGTATTCCGAAGTTTGATGAGCAGAATCTTCTTTATAAAAGGTTAGAACAAGATGGTAGTCTTACATTTTTGAGCAAAAAGCATCCTGAAACTCAGCAAATGAAGCTAAATGAAACAGCAAGATTTATTTTAGACAAATGTGATGGTTATCATACTATAGGTGAAATTGTGAACGAAATATTAAAAGAATATAAAGGTGCGACCACAGAAAGAGTGTTAGAAGATGTTATTAACATATTGCACAGTTTATGGAGATTTGGTCTAATAAGATGGCTCAATGAAAATCCTTTACTTGATTTTTTTTATCAAGAAAGATATGAAAATTATGTTTTTAAAATGTTATATGAAGATGAAGTAATAGATGTATTGCAAATATTAAAAGAGTTACCACACTTTGTTAATCCTTATATTGACGAAAATATATCTTATGCTGAAATGTTACTGCGGCAAAAAGTGTTTATGTTTATTGAAATGTTTTTTTCGTTAACTGCTGAAGGAAAAAATGTTTTGACTCTTTCACTTTCTCCTCTTTTGAGAATTAAAGTTAATTCTGCTGAAGTTGGATATCTTTATTGTGAAGATTATACGATTGAAGGTGAAATAATTAGGAAATTTCTCCAATGGTGTGTTAAAAAAATGGGTGAAATTAATTATCTCCTGCGTGATATTAGAAGATTATTCTTTTATTTAAAAGATGATAATGAAATACTATTTGAAAAACTTCAAGATTGGAGTTTTAAATATGCTGGTACCTTAAAGGAAGAGCTTGGCCGACATTCTCCTTATATTAGAATCTTTTACTTTGATATAAAAAAGGAAAGGGGGTGAAAATCATGAATAAAATATATGAACCACCTACAATTTCGCCAGTTTCAGATGTTCAGCATACAATGACTTGTGTAGTATCTGTGCCAGTTTTAGCAGTATATGCTGGCTTTGTGGCAGTTTGGTTTACTGTTGTTGGGCTACACAATAATATAGGAGCAGTTGTACATGTAGCGGGTGTTGCACTTAATTATGTTACTGCAGGATACGATTGTTAATAGTACAAAGGAAACAAAAGGAGAATGTCGGCATTAAGTTTTTTGTATTACCTAATGTCTTCGTTTGAGAAGTATTTTTAGGATTTTTATTTTAAAAATACTAAGTAAAGTTTCTGTAATTAATTGTTAGAAATCAAGACTATAGGAGGAACAAGTTAGAATGAATTATATAAAAATAAAACCTTCATTTTCATGGGGATGGTTATTCCCTTTCCATGTTTTCTTGTTGTCATTTTTTGTGTTTCTATCATGCGTATACCTACCTATAGTAAAGGGATTACCTCAAAAGACTTATATTTTTATCTCAATATTAATAGCGTCTATATTAAATTGTTTAATTGCAACTTTAGGAATACTATATACTATTTTTTTCTTCACCATGAATTATAAATTAACTCCAGAGCAGTTAATATTAAAATGTGGATGGCATAAAAAAACAATTTATTATAACCAAATAGAAAAAGTAACTATTGAAAATTTAAAAGCCAATTTTCTTGCAGATACTCAAAGTGTTTTTAAAGTGCCAGGCTATGCAATAGGTAAAGTGTATTATTTTGGTAAGGGTTATATATACATGTGTGCAACAAGAGTAAACAAGAATATTTTGGTAATCTATTTAAAAAACGGTGAAAAGGTGGGTATTACTCCAAAGAATTTAGAAGAATTTAAAAATATTTTAATTGAAAAGGCAGGTTTAAAATAGGGAGGAATAAGGGTGTATTCCATTTATATTGCAGCTTTTATCTCTACATTAATGGCTTTTGTATTTTGGGGTGGGTTTATTTACTATTACTTTTTTGAAAAGCTTGATAAATATATTTTTTTAGGTATAATAAGTGCTTTGAGTTGTCCAATTGTAAATTTATTAGTAAAAGCTCCATTACTTAAAATTTTAAAAGAGGTTTTTAATATTCATGGAAATACAACTTTAAAAGCTCCAATTGGATATCTAATAATTTTCATATTTCTTCCAAGTATAACAGAAGAAACAATAAAAATTCTACCTTCTTTTTTTCTAAAACTTTATAATGTTGATTCAAAAACTTTACTAAGGATTGCCTATATTTTGGGTTTTGGATTTGGTATTGGCGAGATATGGTATATTGCCCATGGTATTACAAAAAATCCTTCTATGGCAGGATATCCGTTTTTTTTATTTGGTGGTTTTGCAACTGAGAGGTTTTTTGGTGTTATAATTCATGCTGGACTTACAGTTGTAGCACTAACTGGCTTGAAGAAAGATATAAAAAGTTTTTCTTTTTTAAATTTAGTTTTTGCTATTTTGTTACATACAGCAGTAAACATAAGTGCTTTTACGTATCAGCTGAAGATTCGCATAATAAATGAGAAAATGGATGAATTTTTATTAATGTTTTGGCCTGCAATATTTGTAATTATATTTGTAAATATTATACTTAATAAAATACGAACTTTGGAGGGATACTTTTGAGAAATGTAAGTTACAATTATATAATCTATAATCAAGGACATAAAATTGGTGAACAATTTATTAACCTCAAGTTTCAAAATGATCAACGTATATTTTTTGACTCAAAGATTGAAACTCTTTTAGGTATCGAAGAAACAAGGTTAATTATAAATGGGAATAATTATTTGCCTCTTTCAGCTCATACTAAAAAAGAATATGGACAGGATAAAAAAATAATTAATATTACTTATACGACGCCAGGCAAGATTTTAGTAGAAGAGAATTATTATAAAGAAAAGTGTTTGTGGTTTACAGGTAAGGTATATGATAAGCTTCAGATCTTATTTTTATTAAAGAATTTATACGAAAATTTAACTTCATATAATATGAAAAGATTGTATATATTTATTCCAGAAATGTTTGCTATTGGTCAAATTATAGTCAAAACATCGAGTGCAAATAATTGCAAATTATTAAAATATTATCTCTGGCAACCTTATTACACAATTTGCGAATATAGTAAGGATGATTACTCTTTAATTTACTATACTGATGGGAAAACAGTTATGGAAAGAGTGAGTTGAATATGAGATGTATTGGAGAAAAATTGGCTAAAAAAGTTTTTGTTGAATATTTAAAAACTATGTTTCCTTATGTTAAGGGATATAGTTTTCAGATCTTTTTAGTATTGTTGCTTTCATCTTTATTAGCAATATCGAATTTAATATCCCCAACAATAAGTAAAATGCTTGTTGATAGAATATTTGCTGCTCACGACAAGAATTTATTAATAAAATTGTTAATTTTAATGAGCTTAGCATTTGTTATAATTGCAACTATAAACCTTTTAAATAGCTATTTAATGGCAAGATTAACTGCTTTTTTAAATTACAGAATCAAAATGGATTTTTTTAATAAACTTCAACACACATCATTGGTATTTCATATGTCTAAAAAAAGTGGTGAAATCCAGTACAGGATGTTTTATGATACCGAATTTATGGTAGATTATTTTTTGAAATTGATTATTAATATGCCAATGTATACAATTTGGGTAGTATTGATTTTGTATTTAATGTATAAGTGGTCACCTATTTTAATGTCATTAGTAGTAATAGTATTTATGTTCCAGGTCATACTTATAGTGAGGTTTAGAGAACCAGTAAAGAAAGCAGTATTTAATAAAAAAAATATAGAACAAAATACTGTTTCAGAAATTAACGAGCATTTCAATGCAATAGAGTTAATTAAAACTTTAAGTTTAGAAAAAATAGCTTTTGAAAGGGTAAGCCACAATATGAAGAATCTTATTGATGCTATCGTTAAATTAGTATTTATTCAATCAATGTATCAAACAGGAACCAGTTTGTTGAACCAATTGTGGTCATTTGGTACTTTATGGTTTGGGGCAAATCTTGTATTTTCAGGTAAGATAACTGTTGGAACCTTTATGGGATTTTATATACTTGCAGGACTTTTATATCAACCAATCGTGTCAATGACCGGTATTGTGTTAAGCTGCCAAGAATTAAAAGTTGCTTATCTAAGATTTGAAGAGTATTATAAAAGTCCGTTTGTTTTAATAGAAAAAGGTGGTAATAAGCCATTTAGATTTGAGGAAATTTTAGAAATGCGAAATGTTTTTTTTGCTTATGAAAACAATTATCCAGTTCTTAATAATGTGAATCTAATTCTTAAACCAGGATGTATTGTTGCATTAACAGGAAAGAGTGGTTCAGGTAAAAGCACATTTGCAAGAATTGTTTCGAGATTACTCAAACCTCAAGTGGGGGAAATTTTGATAGACGGAGTTAATATCGAAGAAATCAACATAGAAGACTTCAGAAAAAATGTTGGATTTTTACTACAAAATGCATTTATAATTAATGGTACATTATATGAAAATGTAACCCTTGGAAATCACAATTACTCATTAGATGATGTAAAAAAAGTTATTGCTGAAGCTGGACTTACTGATTTAATTGCTAGAGATCCAAAGGGGCTAAATATGGATATTGGTATTCGCGGAGCACAAATATCCTTAGGTGAGGCTCAACGTATAGCACTTGCAAGAATATTACTAAGAAAACCTAAAATTGTAATATTAGATGAGCCGACATCTTTCCTTGATCCTGAAACAGAAGAAATAATTCTGAACTCAATCGTTAAATTAAAACAGAAAAACTCATTAATTCTTGTAATAACTCATAAAGCTTCTACGTTATCAATAGCAGATAAGATTTTAAGGTTTCAGAATGGAAGTATTGTAGAAATTTGAAGATGTAACTAATCAAGGGGCTATCCATAACTTTTTTGGACAGCCCCTCTTGCTTATTTTATTTCCCATTGCTGTTCAAAAGGTGAAGTTTGAACTTATCATGTATAGCTCTTACTGCTTTTTCAGCGTCCTTTTCGTCAATCAAGACTGATATCTTTATCTCGGATGTCGAAATCATCTCGATGTTGATACCTGCATCATAAAGAGCTTCAAACATCATTGCAGCAACGCCTGGATTGTTGACCATTCCAGCACCAACTATAGAGACCTTTGCAACATTGTCAGCATATGTTATATCCTTTGCGCCAATTATGTGCAGATTCTTTGTCAAAACATCAAGTGTCTGCTTTAAGTTGCTCTTTGATACTGTAAACGATATATCCTTTGTTTTTTCTCTTCCAATTGACTGCAAAATTATATCAACATTTATATTTTCTTTTGCCAAAAGTGAAAATATCTGAAATGCCTTGCCCGGAACATTTTCAACTCCAATCACTGCAACCCTTGCAATGTCCTTGTCACACGCAACACCGGATACTAAAAGCTTTTCCACCGAATTTACCTCCTTTACAATTGTTCCTTCATTGTCGTTGAAAGATGACCTAACAACAAGGGGAATATTGTATTTTTTTGCAAGCTCAACAGACCTGTTATGAAGTACCTTTGCTCCAAGTGTGGCAAGCTCTAACATCTCATCGTAGGAAATCTCTTTGAGCTTTGATGCGTTTGGAACAATTCTTGGGTCTGCTGTATAAACACCGTCAACATCTGTATATATTTCACATTTGTCAGCTTTCAAAGCTGCAGCCAGAGCTACGGCTGTTGTATCAGAACCTCCACGCCCCAGCGTGGTTATATCGTCATACTTATTTATTCCCTGAAAACCTGCAACAACAACTATGTTCCTCTTATCAAGCTCTCTTTGGAGCCTTTCTGAGTCAATTTCAATGATTCTTGCATTTGAATAGTGGCTGTCTGTCTTTATTCCTGCCTGCCACCCGGTCAGCGAAATGACAGGATACCCAAGCTTTTCAATTGCCATTGCCATGAGTGCAATTGAAATCTGCTCACCTGTGGAAAGAAGCATATCCATCTCTCTTTTTGAAGGGTTTTCGTTTATCTCTTTTGCCTTTTCAATAAGCTCGTCTGTTGTGTCGCCTTGAGCTGAGACAACAACCACAACCTTGTTTCCTTTCTCATACTCGCTAATTGCCCGCCTTGCTGCCCGAAATATTCTTTCTTTGTCTGCAACAGATGTTCCACCATACTTTTGGACAACTATTCCCAAGATATTTCCCTCCCATGTAAGTAATGTCAATGGTCTAAAATAAAATTTCACAAGACCATTTTGATACTATTATATTACACTTTTGAGTAGTTTGCTTTATCTTTTTAAACTTGTGCTCTGAACAGAAAAAACTGTTGCACCGCTATTGTCAGCTTCCAAAATCATAAAGTCCCAGTTAGCCGCAAGCTCCATGTTGGCAAGTGCGTTTTTGACGTTCTGTTCAAAGATCTCATAATTCTCATCAACAAGAGCTATTATAGAAGGTCCTGCACCAGACAAAAACGCTCCTTTTGCGCCAAACTCTAAAGATAGGTTAACAATTTTATCAAAGTCAGGAATGAGCTTTTTTCTGTACGGCTGGTGAAGCCTATCCTGTGTTGCAGCCGGCAAAAGCTCATAGTTTCCAGTTGTGATTGCACTTGCAAAAAGCGTTGCTCTGCCAATGTTAAACACGGCATCTTTGAACTCAATGTATTTTGGCAGAATATTTCTTGCATATTCTGTTGACAGCTGAAAATCAGGGATGAACACTGCAAACTTGAGTCTTGCTGGTACAACAAACTTGATATAATTTACCTTTTTATCTTCCAGCACTGCAAACACAAGTCCACCAATCATTGCTGGTGTTGAGTTATCCGGATGCCCCTCCATCTTTGCAGCCAAGTAAATCATCTCTTCTTCAGAAAGTTTTCCGCCACTGAGTAAATTTGCAGCATAGATTCCGCCTGAGATACATGCGGCAGAAGAACCAAGCCCGCGCGTCAGAGGAATTTCGTTTATAAGGTTTATCCTAAGCCCTCTTGGATACCAGCCAACCTCATCAAACACCGTCTTCATAGCTTTGAACACAAGGTTATTTTCATCCTTTGCAATTGATGGGTCATCCGGGGATGAAGTAATTATAAGTCCTTTTTCAATTTCTTCAACTTCAATGATGTTGTAAAGCTTTAGAGCAACACCCATACAGTCAAATCCGGCACCAAGGTTTGCCGACGATGCCGGAACCTTTACAGAAATCATTTTTTCAACTTACCTCCAGACATTTTAGCTTATATATTTTCATCGTATCTAACAATAGATAAGACCTTTTCTACAACAGAAATCTTTTCAAGCTGAGAAATCTTTTCTCTGAACTCACTTTCTTTCAACTCATGTGTCACAAACGCAAATTCGTTTGTGCCTATTGGTCTATGTGTGTTTACTATCATGCAGTCATTGAATATGAGAGAAACAGCATCTTTTGCCTTGGTGTAGTCTTTGTATTTGACTCTTACAAAGAATCTGCAGGATGTATTTTCAATGTCCACAACTTCAATGTCCCCTGAGATTGCCCATGTGTAGACATAAGACTTGTCAATGTGTTTAACAATGTCTATGATGTCGCCAACAACAGCGCTTGCTGTTGGAAGCTTTCCAGCACCTTGGCCATAGAACATCACATCACCAATTGCATCGCCTTTTACCAGAATTGCATTGAACACGTCATCCACGTTTGCAAACGGGCTTTTGTAAGATATCATAAGGGGCGAAACTCTTGCAAACACTCTTTTGTCATCAATCTTTTTGCTCATTGCAATGAGCTTTATTGTGCAGCCAAGCTCTTCAGCATACTCCATATCTTCTTTTGTTATCTTTGATATCCCTTCTGTGTAAATGCTTTCATAGTTTACATAATGAGAGTATGCAATAGATGAGAGGATTGCAATCTTTCTGCACGCGTCATGACCCTCTATATCATTGCTTGGGTTTCTTTCTGCGTATCCTTTTTCCTGAGCTTCTTTTAGAGCATCTTCAAACGAAAGTGAATACTTTTTCATCTGAGTGAGAATATAGTTTGTTGTACCATTTAAAATTCCTGCAATCTCTGTAATTTGATTTCCTGCCAAGCAGTTTTGAAGAGGTCTTATAATGGGTATTCCGCCACCAACACTTGCTTCAAAAAAGTAGTTTATATTGTTTTCCTTTGCAATCTTTAAAAGTTCAGGACCGTGCCTTGCAACAAGTTCCTTGTTGGATGTTACAACGTGTTTCCCGTTTAAAAGAAGCTTTTTTGTATAAGTGTATGCAGGTTCAAGCCCGCCTATTGTCTCAACAACAATTGAAACTTCGGGGTCGTTCAATATAATATCAAAATCTTTTATCATCAAATCTTTTGCGGGATGGTCAGGAAAATCGCGAATGTCAAGAATGTATTTTACTGATATTTCTTCCCCTGCTCTTTTTGCAATTGATGATGCATTTTTCGTCAAAACTTCCCAAACGCCTGATCCAACAACACCAAATCCCATTATTGCAACCTTTGCCACTTTAGCTTCCCTCCTTTTTCAAAACCTTTTTAGTACTCTTCTCTTCCCAAAATCTCAATCTTTTTAACACCATCAACCTTTTCAATCTCAAGGATCAAATCTTTAACAGACTTTGTCATCCCTGATGTTCTGATAGAAATTGAGACAGTTGCAATCCCGCCAAGAGGGATGTTTTGATTGATTGTAAGAATGTTTGCATTTGTCTCAGAAATAATGTTTAATATCTTTGACAAAATCCCAGGAATGTCTTTTAAAACAAGAGCAAGAGTTATAATCTTGCCACGGGAGCTTTCAAAAAAGGGGAATATACAGTCTTTGTATTTGTAAAAAGCACTTCTTGAAATACCCACCATCTTTACAGCTTCGTTTACAGCTTTCACTTCACCCTTTTCTAATAGCTCTTTTGCCTTGACAACTTTCAAAAAGACTTCTGGCAGAACACTTTCTTCAACTATATAGTACGTGGCATCTTTCTTTAACATAATTGTTGTTCACCTATAAAAGACAAATGTTTTTATGGAATGGATTTTAACATATGCTTTTAAAAAATTCAAGTATAAAAATAAAATTTATTTTGCATATTAACTTTTAGAAAGGAGAATATGGATAAGATGATAAAGCTTTCAGATATAATAACGAAATATAGCATTTTGATGTTTGTGCTCAGTGGTATCTTAATACTTGTACTTGACTTAAAAGAGTTAAAATCAAAAAATTTACAAAGAGAAGTCAAGCTTGCTAAAACAACAGCAGTAATTTTGATAGCTATAGGAGTTTTGATGTTTATAATAAGAGTTTTTATCTGAAAGTGGTGAGAGTAATGGGGTTTATTGAGATAATAAAGCGAAGAAAGGAAAGGGTTAGAAATAGCCAAAAGAAAGAGACAAAGGAATATATTTGCGCGCAGGAAAAAATTTATATATCTATTGATGATAATCTAAATTATTTAAGAGAGGTACTCAATGATAATGATGATATTGTTATAAGAGAATTTTTTGCAGCTGATATAAAATGTGCAACTGTGTTTATCGATGGGCTTGTTAATAGAGAAATTATAGACAGAGATGTGATAAAGCATCTTATGGTAGAGGTACAATTATTTGATAAAAATATTTCTCAGAATGAAGCCTACAGTAAGATACTAAATACCCTTCTTGCTACATCTGATATTAAAGAGGTAACAAGTTTTAAAGATGCTATTTTAGACCTTTTATGTGGAGAGACGCTTCTATTTATTGACAAATCTGACAAAATAATTAGAATTTCAACACGTAATTTTCCAAATAGAGGAATTCAACAACCAATATCTGAAAATGCAGTAAGAGGACCTCGAGATAGTTTTAATGAGGTTGTGAGATTTTCGACAGCTCTTATCCGAAGAAGAGTAAGGGATACAAGGCTTAGGGTAAAGAATTTAAAACTGGGAAGAAGGTCGAAAACTGATGTGTATCTTATATATGTAGATGACATTGTGGACAGGGACATTTTAAATGAGGTAAACCAAAGACTTTCAAAAATTGATATTGATGCAATAATGGAGTCTGGCATGATAGAACAACTTATAGAAGATGACATATTTTGCTTATTCCCAACAATTCAACACACAGAAAGAGTTGATACAGCAGTTGCTGCTCTTTATGAAGGAAGGATTGTAATTTTAACTGACAATACAAACTTAGCACTTATTGTTCCCGCGACATTTGCTACATTTATACAACATTCTGAGGATTACTATGAAAGATGGCATATTGCAACAGTTATACGAATTTTAAGGGTTTTTGCAGCAGTATTAGCCATGACATTACAAGGGTTTTATATATCGATATCCTCATTTACCCCAAGTATGATACCACCTGACTTAGGTCTGTTTATTGCAGCCACAAGAGAAGGTGTGCCAATACCAGTATTTTTAGAAGCACTTTTTTTGGAGTTTATGCTTGAACTTCTAAGAGAAGCAGGCTTGAGACTTCCAGGACCAATAGGACAGACAATAGGCATTGTAGGTGGGCTTATAATAGGTCAAGCTGCTGTGCAAGCAGGAATTATTTCGCCTATAATGGTCATACTTGTTGCAACAACTGCAATTGCATCGTTTGCTATCCCGGCATATAATTTTTCTATTTCCCTAAGGCTTTTTAAATTTGTTTATATTCTTGTCTGCGCCGCTTTGGGACTTTATGGATTCATACTATTGAGCTTAATAATTATTGGTAATTTAGTAAAAACAAAAAGTTTTGGAATTCCATATTTATCACCTTTTGTCTCATTTGAGATTTTGGATTACAAGGACGCTATTGTAAGACTTCCAACAAGATATCTTTGGTCAAGACCAATATTTGCCTCAACTCAGCAAAAAATAAGGATGCTTTATGAAAGAACCCCAGATTATGCATCGGCAGGTGAAGATAAAAGATGATAATAAACGACAATGACAAAATTTCCAGTTTCCAGTGTTTTGTGTTGTTGGTATCTGTCATGATAGGAATTGGTATAATGTTTATGCCTGCGTCTGTTGCAAAAGCATCAGAACAAAATGGATGGTTTGTTGTGGTGCTTGGTGGAATATTATCTTTTTTAGTTTTTCTTCTAATATTTAGAGTTACTATGATAAACCCTGATTTGACTATTATTGAACTTTTAAATAAAGCGTTTGGGAAGATTTTAGGAACTGTACTTTCATTTATATATGTAGTTTACTTTGTAATATTTTCTGCTTTTGAAACAAGGCTTATTGCAGAGACAGCCAAGGAATTTTTATTTACACTCACACCGAATGAAGTTTTGATTATTTCATTTCTTTTTACTTGTGCTTATATTTCAAGATATGGAATAGAAGTAATTGCACGCATGTGTGAAGTTTTAATGCCGGGGATTGTGCTTATAATTATTGTTTTGAGCTTTTTTGTATACCAAAGACTTGACTTTTCAAATCTTCTTCCTGTTTTAAACATTCCTTTTACAAAACTTATTAAGGGTATTGGTACAACAATTTTTAGCTTTCTTGGTTTTGAAGTATTTTTATTTTTTATGCCATATGTGAGGCGAAAGGACAAGCTAATCAAGAGTGCTTTTTTTGGATTTCTTGTTACGATTTTGCTCTACGAGGTTATAGTAATCTTTGCGACAGCTGATTTTGGTTCAAAAGTAGTACAAACCATGGTATGGCCGACACTAAATCTTTTTAGAGATGTGACAGTTTTGGAAATAGTTATTGAAAGACCTGAAAGTATTGTTGTTTCCTTATGGATGATTACAACCTACACCACAGAGATTATATTTTTAATGACAACAGGGTTGATTTTGGCAAGAATTTTTAACACGAAAGAACATAATTTCTTTGTATTCATTCAGCTGCCATTTATTTATATATTATCATTGATACCACAAAATATAGCAGAGACACAAAAATTTATGGATTATTTTAGCTACTTTTTTGCATTTTTTGTTGTATTGTTATTACCTTTAATAACTCTCATTACTCTCTTAATCAAAAAGAAGGTGAAAAAATATGAAACATAGCAAAAAAGTAGTATTAGGTACTTTAATTATTTTTTCAATACTTTTTTTGTCAGGTTGCTGGGATAGGGTTGAGATAGAAGACAGAGGTTACATTCTTGCACTTGGTGTTGACAAATATGACCCAAGTGATTTGAACAAGTACGAAACAAGTGAATATATTAATCTTGACAGAAACACTCAAAAATTTTCTCCAGAACAAAAAAAGCCAGATATAAAGACTAACCAGAAGGGTATTGACCCGCAAACAAAAAGAAAGGTAAAACCCCCTCTTCCAAGTAGTAAAAATCAATACAAGTTTGCAGTGACAGTACTTTTCCCAAACCTCAGAACTATAGGAAAGGATTCAAAGCCAGATGAACAAATGAGATTTTTATTTGTAAGACCTACAAATAATGTTGTTGGAATTAGAAACTATCTTGAGAGAGAGATAAACAAAAGGCTATATTATGGATATTTAAAAGTGGTTGTTTTTGGGAAAGACCTTGCTAAAGACCCTGCACTTGTAAGAGAGGCTTTAGATGGACTTAATAGAGAAAGTGATATTCCACAGAACACATTTTTACTTGTTTCTGAAACAACAGCAAGGGATATCCTTAATACCATGCCACTTGTCCAACCTGTAACTGGTATTCATCTTTTTGAGATATCAAAAAGCGCTTCAATTTATGGTAGGGTTATTGATACCCCATTGAGTCAAGTTGTAAATAGTTTTATAAATTCAAACTGTGCAGTTATCTCAAGAGTAGAGCCTGGAATTGAAACATTGAAAATAGCTGGTGCCGCTGTATTTAAAAACTTTAAATTTGTAGGGTGGATGGATGAAAAGCAGCTTCAAGTCTATAAGCTTCTGATGGGAAAAGCTAAGCATACATTTATTGACGATTTAAAATACAAATCTTCCTATATTCCGTTTGTGACAACAGAGATACAGGTAAAGAAAAAAATAAAGAAAAATAAAGGTAAATTATGGATTATATATAACTTAAGGATAGAAGGAGAAGTTACTGAATTTGTTTTCAAAAGTGATTATAAAGTTTTGGATGATCCTATGAGAAGGTATATACAAACTGAACTGAATAGAATAATAAAACAAAGGTCACAACAACTATGTTATATGTTAAATGTAAAATACAATGCAGATGTATTGGCAATAGGTGATTTCATATCTAAACACAGACCAAAAGAATGGGAAAAGCTAAAGAAAAACTGGGATACTGAGCTAAAGAAAATTAAAATAGAAGTCATACCGGATGTGAGACTTCGAAGAAGTGGAACAGTATTTTAATTTTTGTGTATAAAAAGTGTTTTTAGAGTAAATGCTAAAAATAGAAATAAAACTGAGAGAGGTAAAAATATATGTCAAAAAGATTTTTCTTTTCTAAACATTATATTTTGCCTACAATTTTTTCGATAATAATATTTACAATAATTTATGGATATTTGAGCTTTGAACAAATTGATGGTTTACAAAGAAATCTATCAAAATCAGTTTTAAGACTTCATATCTTAGCAAACAGTAACTCAAAAGAAGACCAGAAACTAAAAATTTATGTGCGGGATAAACTTATAGAATTTTTATCAAGAAATATTGATTTTTCAAAGAGTAAATATGAGGTTATAAAAGAAATCAGTAATAAAAAGTTGCAGATTGAAGATTACATTGAGAAAGCTATAAAGGAAAGAGGAAAAAATTATGATGTGAAGGTAAGTATTCAAAGAGATCTGTTTCCAAATAGGGTTTATAGCAATTTTCTTTTTCCCTCTGGCATATATGACTGTGTTAGAGTTTTTATAGGCGATGGTAAAGGAAAGAACTGGTGGTGTGTTATATTTCCGCCTCTTTGCATAGTAGACGAGGCAAAGTTAGAGCTTCCAACTGAGGCTAAAAAAGAGCTCAAAAGTTCACTTTCCAGAAAAGAGTATTTGATTGCAACAAGTTATGGAAGCATAGATAAGATGCCTGTAAAGCTGAGACTCAAAATATATGAGATTTTAAAAACAAAATTTTACAAAGAGGCATGGTTTAAACGAATCTTTAGAAGTATATAGAATTCAGATTACAGTATTATATAGTATTTCGGAAAGCTCTTTTGGCAAAGCTTTTTGTAAGCTTGCTGAAGGAGCTTTTTATTTTTTGACATTTAGAGTATTTAAAAAATATAGTATTTTTTGATATACTTAATAACGTAATAATCAAAAATCTCAAAGTAATAGGAGGAAGATTTAATGAACTTGAAAGAGAAATTCAGACATGTTTTGAACTTTCCCAAAGAGGGTATAGATTTTATTGACATAACAACAGTTTTGCAGGACAAGGACGCGTTCAAATACGCTATAGACTCTTTAGTAAATTTGGTTAAAGACCTTGACTTTGAACTTATTGTTGGACCAGAATCGAGAGGTTTTATATTTGGAGCACCTGTTGCGTATGTGCTGAACAAAGGGCTTGTTCTTGTTAGAAAAAAAGGTAAACTTCCTTACAAAACAGTCTCTGTTGAATATGAGCTTGAATATGGAAAAGATGTACTTGAGATGCACATTGATGCTATAAAACCTGGTCAGAAGGTTGTGATAATTGACGACCTTTTGGCAACAGGAGGCACAACACTTTCAAATATAAAGCTTGTTGAGAAACTTGGTGGTGAGGTTGTGGGTATTGCATACCTTGTTGAACTCACATACTTGGGTGGAAGAGAGAATTTAAAAGGATACGACGTCAGGTCTGTTGTACAGTTTGAATCTTCTTTGATATAAAACAAGTGGACCTAAATAGAGGTCCATCGAGGTGAATTTAGATTTGAGCGACAAGTTAAATGAGCTTATAGAAAGGGTAAAAAAGTATGCATCAGAAGAAGATATAAATCTTATTAAAAAAGCATTTGAATTTGCACAAAAGCATCATGATGGACAGTCAAGAAACTCTGGCGAACCATATATATTGCATCCTCTTGAGGTTGCATTAATTTTAGCAGATTTAGAACTTGATATTCCATCAATTGTTGCAGGACTGTTGCATGATGTTGTGGAGGATACTTCTGCGTCTTTAGAAGATGTAGAGAGAGAGTTTGGAAAGGAAATAGCTGAGCTTGTGGATGGTGTCACAAAACTTGGCAAACTTGAATTTACCAGTAAACTTGAGAGACAGGTAGAAAACTATCGAAAAATGCTCATTGCGATGGCGAAGGATATAAGGGTGATTTTGATAAAACTTGCAGATAGGCTCCACAATATGCGAACCTTAAAGTATCTTCCACCTGAAAAACAGAGACAAAAAGCTCAGGAAACAATTGACATATATGCTCCGCTTGCTCATAGGCTTGGAATTTCAAAAATAAAGTGGGAGCTTGAAGATTTGTCACTGCGCTATCTTGACCCTGAGGGATATTATGACCTTGTTGAAAAGATTGCAAAAAAGAGGGTAGAAAGAGAAGAGTATATAAAGAGGATTATTTCGCTTATCTCAGAAAAACTTAAAGAGGCAAATATTGAGGTTGGTCAGATAGACGGACGACCGAAGCATTTTTACAGCATCTATCGTAAAATGAAAGAGCAAGGTAAAACTTTAGAGGAGATTTATGACCTTTTTGCTATTAGAATCATTGTAAATTCAGTAAAAGATTGTTATGGAGTTCTGGGAATAATTCATACATTGTTCAAACCCATGCCTGGCAGGTTTAAAGACTACATTGCAATGCCAAAACCGAACATGTACCAGTCACTTCACACAACCGTGATAGGACCTGAAGGTGAGCCTTTTGAAGTACAGATAAGAACATTTGATATGCATAGGACAGCCGAGTATGGTATTGCTGCTCACTGGAAGTACAAAGAAGGAAGAATTAAATCAACTGATGAAGATGAGAAGTTTGCTTGGCTTAGAGAACTTCTGGAGTGGCAGAAAGAGCTCAAAGATGCAAAAGAGTTTATGGAGTCGTTAAAAATAAACCTGTTTTCTGATGAGGTTTTTGTATTTACTCCGAAAGGCGATGTTATAAGTCTACCACAGGGTTCAACGCCGATAGACTTTGCATATGCAATTCACAGTGAGATAGGCAACAAGATGGCAGGTGCAAAAGTAAACGGCAAACTTGTTCCCATTGATTATGAGCTTAAAAATGGTGATATTGTTGAGATTATTACATCACCCAATGTCCATGGTCCAAGCCAGGACTGGCTCAAGATTGTCAAAAGTCCTCAGGCAAAGAGCAAAATAAACGCATGGTTTAAAAAAGAGAGAAAAGAAGAGAATATTCAAAAAGGCAAAGATATATTGGAAAAGGAACTCAAAAAACTCAACCTTCCTTTACAATTTGCTCTAAAAGAGGATGTGCTGCAGACGGTTTCGCAAAGATATGGCTATAGAACCCCTGAGGACATGTTTGCTGCACTTGGGTATGGTGGTATTACAGCTACTAAAATAGCACTGAGGATAAAAGAAGAGATAAAAAAATACATTAAAGAAGATGAGCAAAAAGAATTTCAGATTGAAAAGCCAAAACCTGCGAAAACTTCTTCAAATAACGGAATACTTGTAAAAGGTGTTGAAAATGTTCTTGTGAGGTTTGCAAAATGTTGTAACCCGGTACCTGGCGATAAAGTTATAGGATACATCACAAGGGGAAGAGGCGTTTCAATCCACAGGCGTGACTGTCCAAATGTTGAACAGTATTTAAAAGAGCCAGAGAGGATTGTTGAGGCTGAGTGGAACGTTACGAAAGATGCAAAGTTTGACGCTACAATCAACGTTCTTGCAAATGATAGGACAGGAATACTTATGGATATCACAAACTTGCTTGGTGAGAACAAGATTTCGGTTAAGGCTATCCAGGGAAGGACCACACGAGATAGGATTGCCAATATCAATCTTACTGTTGAAATAAGTTCAACAGAGCAGCTTGAGAAGATTATAAGAAAGCTGAGGAAGATTGACAGTGTATTTGAGGTCCAGCGTGTAAAAGGAGGCTAAAAGACATTGAGAGCTGTCGTTCAAAGAGTAAAGGAAGCTTTTGTAATAGTTGACGGCAAAGAGGTTGGAAGAATTCAAAGAGGTCTTTGTTTGCTTGTTGGGGTTGCACAGGATGACACAGAAGAGGATGCTGATTATCTTTGTGAAAAGGTTGCAAACCTTAGAATATTTGAGGATGAAACCTCGAAGTTTAACCTTTCTTTGATGGATATAGGTGGTGAAGTTTTAGTTATCTCAAACTTTACAGTAATGGGCGATGCAAGAAAGGGAAGAAGACCAAATTTCATGTTTGCAGCAGAAAAAGAAAAGGCAGAGAGGTTGTATAACTATTTTGTTGAAAAGCTCAAACAGAAAGTACGAAAGGTTGAATGTGGAGTTTTTCAAGCACACATGGAGGTAAGTATATTAAATGACGGGCCTGTGACAGTTTTACTCGACAGTAAGAAGATTTTCTGATCAGATTTTTTGAAAAAGTAGAGGGGGTAAAAATTTGATGTTTTTTAAATGCATTGAGGTTGGGGATGTGGTGACAAACTGTTATGTATTTGGAAAAAAAGAGGTTGTCATTATTGACCCGGGAGATGATGCAACAAAAATTGAAAACATTATTGTTGAAAATGACCTTATTCCACGAGCTATACTTTTGACGCATGGACATTTTGACCATTTTTTGGGCTGCTGCTATCTGAAGCAGAGGTTTAAGCTTCCAGTTTACGCGCACCGAGAAGAAAAAGAAGTATTGTTAAATCCAGTATATAACCTTTCGTACCTTATTGGTTCGGAGATAAAGATGATATGTGATGGATATTTTGAAGACGGAGATGTGTTTGAATTTACTGATTTTTCATTGAAAGTATTACATACACCTGGACACACACCTGGTTCGAGCTGTTTTTTGTCTGATAATATTTTGTTTTCAGGGGACACGTTATTTAAAGACTCATATGGCAGGGCTGATCTTCCGCTTGGGAATCAAGATATGATATATAAGTCAATAAAAGAAAAGCTATTGACTCTTCCAAGGAATACAAAAGTTTATCCAGGTCACGGTGTGCCAACAACCATTAGTGATGAGCTGAAAAACTTTTAATAAATACATTTTTAACTTATAGCACAAAATAATGCTATAAGTTTTTTATTTTTATTGTGCGAATATTGTGCGAAAAATCATTTTTTACAAAAGGGGTAGAGCACAATTTGAAAATAACATATTTTTCTAACAGTCAAAAGTTTTTATATGATTTTCAGCATATAATAAGGGCATTTTACCCTGGTGCGGAGGTAAAATTTGGTCATGGCGGAGACATTCATCTTGAGGCGTATTTTGAAGAAATGAGAGTATTTTTAAAACTCCAAACACGGGATAAAACAATTCAAAAAGATTTTATTCTTGTGTATGATGAACACGAGTCAAAGAGGATATTTGGAAGAAACCTTTATGACCTTTTAAGACAGGAGACAAAAAAAGATCTTCCATGGGGGATCTTAACAGGAATAAGACCCACAAAGATTGTCTACCCCTTGTTGGAACAGGGATTGAAAGAGGAAGAGATATACAAGTTCCTGCAAGAAGGATATTATATTTCTGATAAAAAATCAAAGCTTCTTTTAAGGGTTGCAAGGAATGAAATTAACATTTTGAATAAACTTGAGCCTTCTTCAGCTTGTTTGTACATAGGTATTCCAATATGCCCGACTAAGTGTCTTTACTGTTCTTTTTCATGCCACGAGATGACAAGGCAGATAAAAAGTTTATTAGGAATGTATACAGATAGCATTATCTGTGAACTTGAAAAGACATATCAGAAAATAGATGAAAATAAAAATAGAATTGTTGCAATCTATTTTGGCGGTGGAAGTCCTGCAGTGTTAGGGATAGAAAATATAAAAAAGATTTTCACAAATCTGTTTGATAACCTTGAAAAAAACTGTATTCAAGAGATTACATTTGAAGCAGGAAGACCCGATACAATTAGCGAAGATTTATTGGAGTATTTAGCTGAGCTTAATCGATATTTAAATATCAGGCTTTGTATAAACCCTCAAACTTCGAATGACAACACTTTGAAAATAATAGGCAGGAATCACACATTTGAGGACATAAAAAAGGCATTTGCATTGACGCAGGAATATGGTTTTAATAATATAAACAGTGATGTGATTTTAGGGCTTCCTGGTGAGAATGAAAATGATTATAAAAAGACAATTGATGATGTTTTAAAACTTTCACCTGCTTCAATTACCGTTCACACACTTTCAATAAAAAGGGCAAGCCTTTTGAGATTCAAATGGAATGAATATAAATTTATGGATGAAGAGACTGTAAACAACCTTCTTGACTGGACACAATATGTTTTAGAAGAACACGGTTATATCCCATATTACATGTATAGGCAGAAAAATATGATAGGAAATTTTGAGAATGTTGGATACTGCAAAAGGGGATTTGAAGGGCTTTACAATGTGATGATAATGCAGGAAAAACATAATATCTATGCATGTGGCGCAAAAGCTGTGTCAAAGTTTGTGTATGAAGGAGACAGGATAGAAAGAGTTTTTAATCCTGCTGACATAAAGCTTTACATTTCAAGGATTCTGAATGTTGATATTTGAAAAAAGGGGAGTGACTTTTTGCTTTCCCAACAGCTTTTAAAAAGCTGCAGAATATGTCCGCGCGAATGTGGTGTAAATCGTATTGAAGGTGAGAGTGGTTTTTGTAAAATTGCAGGTGGTATAAAGGTTGCCAAAGCTTTTTTGCATTTTTGGGAAGAACCATGTATCTCGGGCAAAAACGGGTCTGGCACAGTATTTTTTTCTGGGTGCAATATGGGCTGTGTATTTTGCCAAAATTACGAGATAAGCCAGATGAGGTTTGGAGCATTCATAGATGTAAATAAACTTGCTACTATCTTTTTAAACCTTCAGGCAAAAAGTGCTCATAATATTAACCTTGTGACGCCAACCATTTATGTTCCATATATAATTGAGGCAATTGATATTGCAAGGAAAAATGGTCTTAGAGTTCCCATTGTGTACAACACATCTTCGTATGAAAAACCAGAGACCATAGAGCTCTTGAAAGGATATGTGGATATATTCTTGCCAGACCTTAAATATTTTGATGATGAAATTGCCCAAAAATACTCCAATGCTCCTCAGTATTTTGAATTTGCCTCAAAGTCAATATTAAAAATGTTTGAACTTGTTGGAGATGTTGTAATAGAAAATGGTATAATGAAAAGAGGTGTTATAATTCGCCATTTGGTACTTCCAATGCACGCAAATGATTCTATAAAGGTTTTGAGCTGGATTAAGGATAACTTGAAAGGCAAAGTTATGCTGAGCCTTATGAGCCAGTATTATCCAATGTACAAAGCAAAGGAATTCAAAGAAATTTCAAGAAGGATTACAACAAGAGAATATCAGAAGGTTGTCAACTTTGCGCTCGAAAATGGTCTTGACTATGGATACATTCAGGACAAAGAAGTGGCAACAGACAAATACATCTCCGAATTTGACTTAGAAGACATATGAAAATTACAAGAGAGGAAGGGCACTTAAAAATGATAAAGACACTTATTGTGTTTGGGACAAGACCTGAGGCAATAAAAATGGCACCGCTTGTAAAAGAATTACAGGAAGATTCTAATTTTGATGTTAAAGTATGTGTCACAGCACAGCACAGACAGATGCTTGACCAGGTACTTGAGATTTTTGATATAAAGCCTGATTATGACCTTGACATAATGAAATACAACCAAAGCTTATTTTCTATAACTTCTGATGTGCTTTTGAGATTTGAAAAGGTTTTGGAGAAAGAAAGACCAGACATTGTGCTTGTCCATGGCGACACAACAACCACATTTGCATCAGCACTTGCAAGTTTTTATTTTAAAACAAAGGTAGGACATGTTGAGGCGGGTTTGAGAACATATAACAAATATTCACCTTTTCCAGAAGAGATGAACAGAAAGCTCACGGCAGCGCTGTGCGACCTTCATTTTGCCCCCACAAAAAAGGCGAAGTTAAATTTGATGGCAGAAGGTGTAAAAGAAGAAACCATCTTTGTAACAGGTAACACAGTGATTGATGCACTCAAAATTACTGTTAAGTCAGATTATGTTTTCAAGGAAGAAAGCCTAAACAATATAGAGTTTTCAAAAAGGATAATTCTACTCACTGCCCACAGAAGAGAAAACTTTGGGAAACCGCTTGAGAATATTTTTGAGGCTGTCCTGACAATTGCAAATGAGTTTGACGATGTAGTTTTTGTATATCCTGTACATCTAAATCCTAATGTCAAAAATGTTGCTCACAAGATTTTAAAAGATAATCCAAGGATAAAATTGATTAATCCGATTGATGTTGATGATATGCACAATCTCATTGCAAGAAGTTATTTGGTTTTAACAGACTCTGGTGGGCTTCAGGAAGAAGCACCGTCTTTGGGGAAACCCGTAGTTGTTCTGCGCGACACAACAGAAAGACCAGAAGCTGTTTTAGCAAACACAGTTGTAGTTGCAGGGACACAGAAAGAAAGGATAATTCAGATTGTTACAAAACTCTTAACAGATGAAGAAGAGTATCTTAAGATGGCAAAAGCTATAAACCCTTATGGTGATGGAAATGCCTCAAAAAGAATAAAAGAAGCACTTTTATTTTATTTTGGGAAAAGCAGTAAAAAACCTGAGGAATTTTGTGGAAGCGATAAGTTTGTGTAAGAAATGTGCTTTAAAAATGGCAATTTGTTGCCGATTATATCTTTGAAAAACACAAATTCTAAGTGTGTTTTAAGGTGGGATAAAAAATGTTTAAAAACATAAAAAGAGTGGTTTCTATTTTAATTTTGATTTCATTTTTATTTTCCAACTTTAACATTCAATCATTTTCACAAACCCTTTCAACATCTTTGAATATAACTGTGCAAAGAGATAATAGTGGAGTTTATAAAATAACAAGAAATTCTATTTCTATAATATGGAATCCCATTGAAGATGCAGTATTATATGAAGTTTACGCTGCATTTTCAAATTCCCAGGTAGATTTTCAAACGGTAACCCAGAATACATACTGCGATATAACAGGGCTCAAAAGCGCCACAGTGTATAAAATAACTGTAGTTGCCAAAAATGAAGATGAACAGATTATAACTTCGCAATCAATTTATGTTATAACAGAGTTTAAACTTTATGCTCAGCCAGAACCAGACCCAGAAAAAGAAGAGGATGTACCTCTTGGCTCAGGCGGTGAACATCCAAAACTTTTAATAACCTTTAACAAAATCAATGTATCGGATGATTTTCAACCAGACATTGGATTTAGGGGTTACAACATTTTTGTAGGAAAAAGCCAAACAGCATCAGATGCTAATCAGTATTATGTTGATAATAATACAAATGAAATTTACAAGTATCAAAAGGAAAACAATATTACAATTCCTATAAAGCTTTATAAAGAAGGTGTTCAGCAATTTGCGCAGGAAATCAACCAAACAGTAAATATGACTGTTTATGACAAGTATGACGGAATTGACACATATGAACTTGTGCCAGGTACGATGTATTACATTCTTATGAATCCGAAAATGGATAGTACAAAAGTGATTTACAAGCCTCTTACAAACATTGCATGTCCTACGCTTATGCAGGTCAGTGCTGCAAAGATAGGTGAGATAGAAAAAGATGGGAAGACTTTAGCTTTAGTAAGAGTTCAGTGGCGAGGTGTTGACCCTGGAAACTACAAACAAGATGAGATAAGATATCGTGCATATTATGCGACAAGCGCGAATGAGCTTCCGAGGGACAACCTTCCACCACAAAACATATTTGCAACAACCTCATATAACCAGAACGAAGCATACATTCCTGGTCTTTCTATGACCACAAAATACTATTACATAAGAGTAGAAGCCATTTTTGCAGATGGTACACGAATTCCTTCTGCTCTCATAAAAGTTTCTGTTACAGAGCTTGGTGATATTCCACCAACACCTAAAAACTGCAGAGCTGAAACTATTTCACAGACAGAGATTGAGGTTTCGTTTGATAAACCAGTTTCAGACGACTCAAGTTATGTATATCAGATTTGGATTTCAACAGAATATAAAGATGTTCTTGATGCAAGTGGAAATCCTACTGTGTACAAGCTTGTGTACACTACTTCTTCATATGACCCAAACACAGATGGTTTTTTGCCAAGTGATTTAATTTTAGATGGCACAAGGTATAGATATAAAATATCAAATCTTCTACCAAATACAGTTTACTATTTCAAGATTAGAATAATAAATACTACTAACCAGAAAAAGTCTGATTTTTCACTTATATTTGTTGGGACAACAAAACCTGTTGCCATTTTAAACGTGCCACCTGTTGATGACAATTTTGTAAGACAAATTGTGACTTCTGAGACAGGTATAAGAATTTATGTGTATCAGGACGACCTGTTATCAAGAGTTCATCAAGCTGTAGTGGATTATGTGTCGCAATCAGCTTATTTTTCTGGGAATCTTACAGTCTCCGAAAAGGTATACTATCAGGTATATGTTTGTGAGTCATCTTGGGACGAAAAGAATGTGAAGATTTATTTTGAGCTGCCATCAGAGAATATTTCAAATTACATTGATATATCAAACCTCAAAAGTAATACTCCTTATTATATCAGATTTAAAGTAAGAGTTTATCTTGACAAAGACTATCTTTCAGAATTTAGTAAGGCATATGTTGCTTTAACAAAACCTCAACAGGTGCCACCTACTATTTCACAGCCAGAGATTCCTAAAAATTTCATGATTGCACCTGAGGATGATGCTGTAACACAAACCTCTGTTAAACTCAGATGGGATACAAAACCGGGTCAGTCATATGTCATTTTGCAAACTTCAAAACCTTTAGATAGCAATAACCTCAGTATAGACGAGGTCAAGGATTACTTTGTTAAAATACTCAGGCAAAAGGTTGAAATCTACAGGCAGGTATCTGATTCAGCTTTTGTGGTTGAACAGGTTGTGTATGACGTATATTCGCAAAACTCGCCTGTTGGTGCAAAGATATATATTGATGTCACAACTCCGGTGACATTTAAAAACCTTGCTCCAAACACACTATACTATTTTTCTATAAAAGCTATAGAAAATGGCAGAGAGTCGCTTTGGGGAAGCATTGCCGTGACAACATCATCAATTGAAAAGCCTGAAAATTTGATGATAATATCAAGAGATTCGAGTGGACATGGACTAACAATTCAATGGAATGGCAATCCAAATTATGGTTATCAGATTTTTATAAGACAAGAAAATACCACTGTGTATAGTTTGGTATATTCTGGTTCGATTTCGCCAGTTTCTATAGTGTCGTCAAAAGTTGCTGTATATAAATATTACATTGGTAATTTAAGCTCCAATACATTGTATTATATCAGAGTAAGAAGCATTCATATTCCAAGTGGAAAGGTTTCAATTTTTGCAGAGGTTTTAGCGAGAACAGTTTTTAACCAGAGCGACTTTGAAAATCAGCAGCAAAAGCTCAAAGAAGAAGAACAAAACAGAATAAGGGATATTCAAAATCAGAAACAGGTTACTATTGTACTTGAAAATAGTTCTGATAAGTACTATCTTTATATCAATGACCAAAACGCATTGGATGAAATTCAGCGAATCAATTCGAACGAGTTTGTTATAGACTTTACAAAAGCTCTTTATTCTTCTGCTAAAGGGCAGGTTTTGTTTTCATACAAGGTAGCAGATGCGCTTGAGAAGTTGCAGAAGAATTTTGTTTTGAGATACAAAAGTAGTATGTTAAAACTTCCACCGGGTGCTTTGAATGTTTCTGAAATTGAAAATATTTCAAAAAGATATGGAATTGACAAAGGATTGGTGATGATTTTAATAGAACTTTCTTCAGTTTCTGTTTTGCCACCTTCATATGGGTATGACATTGACTCTGATGTGATGACATTTAAGGTAACTGCCAGATATTACCAAAATGATGAACAAGTTGTATCAAGCTTTGCAAAACCTGTGAATATTACATTGAAGCTTGCAAGTTTGTCTGGTCAAGCAAACCAAACAAGGGCTGTATATGATTTTTCGAATAGCAGCTTTGTAACCAGTTTTTCAACTGACAGTCTTTCAAACAGTATAACTTTTAATGTTGAAAAGCCTGGCACATTTGGAGTGCTGAAAACTCAGACTGTGTCAAGTTACACTCTCAGCAAGTACAAAGATGATATAGCATATGTTGTTCAAAAATACAACTTAAATGAACTTTACAATGACTTTAATAAGAACCTTTCACAGGATTATGCAACCAAACTTATAACAAGAGTATTTGGTATTGATGTTGATAAAGTCAGAAACGGGAATCTGACAAGGCAAGAAGCGATATATATCCTGGCGAGGGTGTATGAACAGAAGACATCATCTTCGATTGACAACGTTGTTATTACAAAGTCAACAAGCTTTGTGCCCGATGGGAGGTACAAAAAGTTTATCCTTGCTATGATGTCGCTTGGGATTGTAGATAACGATTTTGACCCTTATGAGACAATAAAGCTTGATGAGTTTGTTCACTATATAGTTAATCTTGAAAAGATTTTGAAATATTAAAAAATGGGTGAGTGACAAGATGAAATCCATCGCAATTAAAGTAGTTTCGATTTTCCTTTTAATATCTTTTTTGATTGCTTTGGTTCCCCAAAATCTAATAGCACAGCCTGCAATTGTTCTTCCTGCACCTCAGGGTTTGAATATAGCAGTTGTAAATAATCTTCCGAGGATGGAAGTAGCTCAGGATGGAACTATAACACTTTATTTTTCTTGGCAATACAGTTATTCTGACTTTGATTACTTTGAGCTGTATCTTGGTGATGACCCTACAAGATTTCCTTATGGATATACCATATACAAAAACGACCCAAACCTCACAGGCTCAAACGGGAGCTATACCTATAAGGTTCAAAGTCTTCCAAACGGGCAAAAGATTCCAAGCGGGACAATTTTTTATGCCAAGATAAGAAGTGTGAGGGTTTTGCAGGAGCAGACGGGAAGTGTTGTTTATTACTCTTCATATTCAAACACTATTATGTTTTTGACACCTATCTTTGTTGAATGTTATACAAATGCTGAAGATGCCATTGACATAGTCTGGGACGATGTTTACTATTCTGGCAAGAGAATAGATTATGACATATATTTATCAAAGGACATAAGTTTTACAACACCAACAAAGTATCAGATTGATGGTGACAGGATAACCCTTCTTCAAAGCCAAAAACCGGGTGGAAGAGTTGAAATTCTGCCGGGCAGGAAACTCAAATATACAGCAGCAGGACTTTCGCCAAGCAGCCTTTACTATGTAAAAGTTTTACCGAGAAATTTGCCTCAAGAGGTAATCTGGCGTGACCCACAGACATACACACCACCAAATATTAGGGTAATTGGTGAGGCGGCAACATACATTCAGGCAGAGGCTCAGAGGATTGCTGACAATGTTGTGTGGCTCAGATGGGCAAAAGTGTCAATAGCTGAGAATGACTATGAGATTTACAAAGGTAGCAAAGACCAGATACCTACTTTGATTGGTACGGTTTCGGCAAACGAGTTTTTTGCTGTTGTGAGCTTAACAGACGATGTATTTTTCAGGATACAGGTTGATGTCTTTGATAGTTTCGGCAGAAAGGTGTCTATCAGGTCAAAAGACCTGTATGTTCATCCATATACACTGCCTTTTGCACCACCTGCAGCAGAAAATTTAACAGCTTTCCCAAAATCTCAAGATACAATCTCTTTGCGGTTCAAAATACCAACCGACAAAGAGGTTGTGTATGATTTTTATTACAAAAAGTATTCGGATAGCAATGCTGATTTTTCTCTCTATGTATCCAATTATCAGATGAAAAGTTCTGATGAGGAAAAGGATGAGAACAATCTTCCCACAGGATATTATAGGTTTGACATCACAGGTCTTGAAAAAAACACTGTTTATGTTTTGAAGGTTGTGGTGAAGAAGAGGTTTTATGATTATGAACAGGGGACATACATTTACAAGGAATCAACCCCTGCTTTGACAATTTCATATACACTGTCAGGCGACATAACTCCGCCAACCACTCCAACCCTTTTGTCTGTTGTGTATACAACTTACGACTCTGTAATTTTGTCATGGCAGCCTATAAATATTGCAGGTGTCCAGCCACCGACTGTGGACAGGAGCATCTTTTATGAGGTCAACTATGCAGTGTACCAGGATGGAATGGATATTACTAATCCAGAAAATCTTGATATAACAGGTTTTCAAAAGATAATACTTTCTGACTATCAGGTAGATCAAACGGGCAAGATAGTTTTCAGGGTAAGCAGTCTTTTGCCAAACACAAGGTATGTATTTTTTGTAAGAGCGGTGAGAAAGATTGACAGTAGCGTTTATTATTCACTACCATCTAATGTTGTAATGGCAACAACGCTAATAAAGTATAAAGTGCCGCTGCCTCCTACTGTTCCAGTTGTTGAAAATTTGAACGTTGTGACAACAACGTATAACTCTGCCCTGCTTTCATGGAGCTACATAGAGAATGTATATTTTGAAATTCAGGTATCAGAAGACATCAAAAACGCAAATGCCTGGCAGGTTGTATCTGACAGTTTTAAACCATCTATAAAAGAGGTTGATTACACCACCGGCCTTTGTTATTTCACAGTTCAAAACTTGAAACCTGATACTCTTTACTATTTTAGGGTAAGAGCATATATAATCAAAGACAATCAGAAAGTGTATTCAGAGTTTAGCAGTCCTGTTTTTGCCAGGACACAAAAGGTACCACCTCCAAAAACACCAATTGCTTTTGGTATAAAAGAGTATGGAAAGGATTATGCCATTTTTGTTTGGGAGATTGCCGAGACAGGAAGAAAATATGTCATAGAGATAGCTGACAATATTTCATTTTCAAACTCCCAGAAATACACAACCGACACAGATGCGACAGAGTATAAAGTAACAGGCTTGAAACCCAACACAAGGTACTGGGCAAGACTTTTTGCTATAGCTTCTGACGGTCAGCTATCCCAGTCAACTGAAATTATCTCTTTTGTAACCAAAAAGGATGTGAGCGAGTACACAGGTGTGTTTGATACTGTACAGGACACAACTCCGCCATTTGTGACAGTAGAGGACCCTGCAAGTGGCAGGATGATAATAGAGATTACCTATAGATATGTCAATGAGTCTTTGGACTCAAAGCCTGTTTTAATTGATTTTACAAAGAGAACAAGTTCATCTATTTTTCAGTTTGTGATAAAAATAAGATACGATGTTTTAAAAGCACTTGTTAAGCTCAATAAAGATTGCTTTGTCACATTAGATGGAGCGTCTTCGCAGTTCAATTTTGCTTCCATCGACAGTAGCGACATAAATAAACTGACAGTGTCTGGCGTATCACCCTCAAGTATTTATACTGAACTGATATTTATAAGAGCATCTGACAAATATAACGTTAAAGATGCTATCTCTGAAGTGTATGATATCAGATACACAGCTTCAAGCCTGACAAAGCAGATTGGAATATCATATTTTCCAATGCCAATTAAAATTTCACTCATAAACAGAGAGCCGTGGTCTGCTGCGATACCATATGTTTTTGATTTGACCTCTCTTTCTTGGAAAGAACCAGAAAACGCTGTGTTTGCAAGTGACAATAAAAGTGTGACCTTTAATTTGCAAACACCTCAGGCAGTTGTGATTGTAAGAAAAGGCTTTTACAGAGATATAATTTCAAGCAGCTATGCAACAAAACTTTACAATCTTTTTAAGACTATTGCCAGCGATGATACAAGCGATACAATAGGAATAAAAAACGCTGTGTCAAAACAGGAACTTGCCTCTTTTTTGGTATATTTTGCAGAGAAGAAGAGACTCTACAGGTTTGAGATAATTGATGAGTATATTAAAAAAGCGTACAAGGCAGGACTAATTGAAAATACTCAGGACAATTCTTTTCTGACAAAAGAAGCTGCTGTAGATATGATAGTAAAGTTTTATGAGATTTACACTGGCAATGAAATCTCAGCAGACAATGTTACATGGACAAAACTTTCTGCCAGCGACAAATATATTTTGTCATTGAAAAAAGCATACAAGATGGGTTGGCTTTTTGATTATGTTACCTTCAATCCCAAAGAAACAGCCACAAGAGAATATGTTTTAGCCTTTTTCTATTACGTTGTTTCAAGTATGTAATAAAAAATATTGTTGACAAGAAGGTGATAAAGCAAGATGAAAGGTTTTCAAAAAGCTCTAATTTGTTTGATTTTAGCGGCAGTCATTTTATGGCAACAAAAAATTTTTGCAGCAGATGTATTTTGTAGGGTTGAATACTACGTTAATGGAACGAACAATATGCAAGTTGTGCTATATTCAAAGACAAACAAGAGCTACTATGTAAAGGGATTTACAAGAGATTCAGATAGACAGCTAACAGTTTATTTTTCTGACAAAAAAACTTTTTCGTCTGAGTCAAATTCGGTTTTGATTCCGCAGAGCATGTTTATCCTGCCGGTTAGAGTAATTCTTATGCCTTCTGATGGTTCTTTGCTGTTTAGTGACATTAAAAATTCACCATACAAAGACCATATTTTATATCTTGCAAGTATTGGAAAGATTGATGGATATAAAGATGGTACTTTTAGACCGAAAAATATTGTTACCCGTCAGGAGTTTGTAAAGTTTTTTGTAAATGTATTTGATATAAAAATAGAAAAGAACATCAAAAAGTATTCTTTTTCAGATATTCAAAACTGCTGGGCAAAATCTGAGATAGAAACTCTTTATAAGATGGGAATTATCACAGGGATAAAAGATAAACAAAATAGGCTCGTTTTCAAGCCAAACGATGGAGTTACGTATGAGCAGGCATTTGCAATTTTGGCAAGGTATCTTAAACTTAAATCTACCTCAAAAAATGATTATAAGTCGTGGGCGAATCAGTATATAAATGCTTTTGTGGACAATCGACTTATAAATGCCGACGAGATAAAAGGTTTAAAATTAAATAGTTTTGCAACAAGAGAGTGGGTTGCATACATTTTGAGCAAGGCTGTATTTAAATAGAAACAGTAACTTTGCATAATTTTGATATTGATAAAATTCAAAATAGATGTATAATTATTAAGGTATGTTTATAAATTAAATCAACGAAAGGGGATATTTATAAATGTATAAAAAAGCCTTAGCATTGGTTTTATTAATAGCTCTTTTCATTCCGTTTCTAAGCGGATGTGCTTCAAATGACCAAAACATGACAACCTTAGAAAAGATAAAAAAGACCAAAGAGTTTGTTGTTGGTATGGACAACACATTTCCACCAATGGAATTTACTGATGATAACAACAACACAGTGGGATTTGATGTAGACTTAGCAAACGAAATAGCAAAAAAGCTTGGTGCAAAGCTAAAGATTGTTGCTGTTGACTGGAGTGGAATCCAGAGCGCATTAAAATCCAAAAAGTTTGATGCAATTATTTCATGCTTTAGTATAACAGATGAGAGAAAGAAAGCTTTCAATTTAGCAGGGCCATATCTTTACATTCGTCAGGTTATTGCTGTGAAAAAGGGTGACAGCTCCATCAAAAATTTTGAAGATTTAAAAGGGATTAAGATAGGCGTTCAAGCAAACACAACAGGTGACAATGCTGTTCAAAAGATGAAGTTTATAAACTATGAAAAGGATGTCACACGATACGAAAGAATAACTGATGCTTTCAACGACCTTGACATTGGGAGAATAAAAGCAGTTGTGATAGACAGTGTTGTTGCTTACTATTATAAAAAACAAAATCCTGAAAAGTTTGACATAGCACCTGCACAGCTTGAAAGAGAACCTGTGGGAATAGCTTTAAGAAAAGAGGACAAGGACCTGTACAATGAAATCCAAAAGATTTTAGACCAGTTAAAAAAGGACGGGACTATTGCGAAAATATCTGAAAAATGGTTTGGAGAAGACATAACAAAATAAAATAGAGGTGGCATGAATTGACCGAAATAGTCATAATAAAATACTTTCCTGTTCTTTTGAAAGCAAGCGTTGTTACAATTGAACTTACTGCGATTGCAGTTACAATTGGGCTTGTGTTTGGACTGGTTGCAGCTCTTTTTAGAATTTCTAAAATAAAGCTTTTGAATTATATTGGCAGCTTTTATGTATGGCTTTTCAGAGGTACACCACTGCTTTTGCAGATATTCTTTATTTACTATGGTCTTCCCAAAATTGTTCCTGCTCTGACACTGCCAGCGTTTTTAGCTGGTGCAATTGCTCTGATTATAAATTCTGGTGCTTACACTGCAGAGATAATAAGAGCAGCAATTCTGTCAATTGACAGAGGGCAATATGAAGCTGCAAAGGCTCTTGGTATGACATACCTTCAGACCATGAGATATGTAATTGTTCCTCAAACATACAAGAGATTGATACCACCAATTGGCAATGAGTTTATTGCGCTTTTGAAAGACTCTTCACTTGTGTCAACAATAGGAATGGTTGAGCTTATGCGCGCTGCACAATTAAAAGCGTCTGCAACAGGAAGGGACGCTGAAATTTATTTAGCTGCACTTGTGATATATTTGGCTCTTACTACAGTTTTTTCTACAATATTTAATTGGCTTGAAAAGAGGCTGGGGAAGTATGAACAACGGTAATGCAGTAAATAACAATAGTAAAAAGATAATAATTGCAAAAGAGATTGTTAAATATTTCGGGCACAATCTTGTGCTGGACAAGGTGTCCTTAGAGGTAAACAGAGGAGAGGTTGTGGTTATAATAGGTCCGTCTGGATCTGGCAAGAGCACTTTCTTGCGCTGCCTTAACCATTTAGAGAGAATCAATTCAGGGTATATTGAAATTGACGGGTTTGTCATCGAAGACAAGGGGCTGCATGAAAAACATAAAAAACATAGCTCGAAAGAGATAGCAAGATTTTGTTCACAGATAGGCATGGTATTTCAAAGATTTAACCTATTTCCTCACATGACAGCACTTGAGAACGTTATAATTGGACCTGTTGTTGTAAATAAAATGAAAAAAGAAGAAGCTGTTGAACTTGGAATGGAGCTTCTTGAAAAGGTGGGGCTTAAAGATAAGGCAGATTCATACCCTGCTCAGCTTTCTGGTGGACAGCAGCAAAGAGTTGCAATTGCCAGAGCTTTAGCTATGAAACCAAAAGTAATGCTGTTTGATGAACCGACATCTGCACTTGACCCTGAACTTGTGGGTGAGGTTTTGAATGTTATGAAAGAGCTGGCAAGGGAAGGTATGACAATGCTTGTTGTGACTCATGAGATGGGATTTGCAAGAGAGGTTGCAGATAGAGTTGTTTTTATGGATAAAGGGAAGATTGTGGAAGAAGGATTGCCTGAAGAAATTTTCACAAATCCAAAACAAGAGAGGACAAGACAGTTTTTACAAAAGATACTGTAATTATGGTTTTGTTAAAATGTTTAAAATTTGATAGAAATAATAAGAGGGCTGTCTTTTGGGTTTTAGTGGCAGCCCTTTTTAGCTTGATAGAAAAGATTTTTATACAGAAAGGAAGAAAAAACTTGAGTGGGAAACGAAAGATTTTAGCAGATGCCATTTTGCTTTTTGTTACAATGGTATGGGGAAGTTCGTTTGTACTCATGAAAAACACAGTTTTAGATATGAACCCAGTGGCATTTTTGGCTGTCAGATTTACACTTGCCTGGCTGATAGTTTTAGTAATATTCTGGAAAAATCTAAGAGGGTTGAAATTAAGGGAAGTTCTTTATGGTAGTATCATTGGATTTTTTCTATTTAGTGGGATGCTATTGCAGGTTATAGGACTAAAATATACGTATGCATCAAAATCAGCTTTTATAACTGGGCTGACTGTCATCTTGGTTCCTGTATTTGTAGCTCTGATTGAGAGAAAGATACCCAAAATTAATGTTACTGCCGGGGTAGTGTTGGCTTTTGCTGGGCTTTGGCTTTTAAGTGGTACAAAATTTTCAAATTTTAATTTTGGTGATTTTCTTACCCTTCTTGCTGACCTTGGGTTTGTGTTTCAAATTATCTTTATTGACATATTCACCGCAAAAGATAATATAAATACAATAAACATTGCAATTTTTCAGCTGATGAGCGCAGCTTTTTTATATATAATATTTTCAATGATATTTGGTCTCAACCTTACAAATATTAAAATAAATCTAATAGCTATTGTTACTATTTTGATAACAGGTATTTTAGGGACAGCGTTGGCGTTTACTGCTCAAGTGTTTGTCCAGAAATACACAACACCCACTCATACGGCACTCATTTTTTCTGCTGAGCCTGTTTTTGGTGCAATTTTTTCTGCCATAATACCGTCTGGACCAAACAACACAACTGAGATTTTACCTTTGATTTCTTATGTAGGATGTGGTTTAATCTTAATTGGGATGGTTGTAGCTGAACTGAACTTTGACAAAAATCTTGATATGGAGTTGAGTTAAAAAATGGAGATAGTTTTCTTAGGTGGTGCTAAAGAGGTTGGTGCGTCTTGTGTTTTAATAAAAGCTGGTGGCAAGAACATCTTAATTGACTCTGGTATAAGAATGAAAGAAGACAAGCTCCCAAACTTGCAACTTCTTCGCGAGCTTGGCGGTGTTGATGTTTGTCTTATTTCGCATGCTCACCTTGACCATATAGGAAGCCTTCCTCTTATTGCAAGAGAATATCCTAATATTTTCTTTTATACAAATCAGCCAACAAAGGATTTGATAAAAGTACTTTTGTATGATAGCTTGAGGATAATGGAGATTGCAGAGGATGAAATACCTATTTATGCTGAAAAGAATGTAGAAGATTTGCTTGATAGAACCCTTACCTATGGATTTAACTACACATTTGAACCCATTGAAGGAATTAAGGTAACATTTTTCCCGGCAGGCCATATCCTTGGCGCTTCCATGATATTTATTCAGACTCAAGAAGGCAGCATACTTTACACAGGCGACTTTTCAGCAGACAGACAGTTGACTGTTGACAAAGCTTCAGTTCCCAAAATTAGACCTGATGTTGTCATATGTGAATCAACCTATGGTGACAGGCTTCACACAAACAGAAATTTTGAAGAAGAAAGACTTTTTAACACAGTAGCAGAGGTTATATCACAAGGTGGAAAGGTTTTAATTCCTGCTTTTGCGATTGGAAGAGCTCAGGAGATTATTCTTATCCTCAGAAACTTTATGAAAAAAAGAAAGGTTAGTTTTAATGTTTTCATTGATGGAATGGTAAGGGAAGTTATAAGAGTTTATAGAAATAACCCTACTTATTTGTCTTCGCGATATTACAAGAGAGTGTTAAAAGGTGAAGAAATATTTTTAGCAGATAACATAAATGTTATATCTGATAAAAAACAAAGAGAGGAAATAATTTCTTCTTCAGACCCATGTGTTATAATTTCAAGCTCTGGTATGCTCACAGGTGGACCTTCTGTTTTTTATGCTGAAAAGATTGTGCAAAATCAAAATGCACTGATTGCAATAACAGGGTATCAGGACGAAGAAGCACCCGGAAGAAAACTTTTAGAGCTTGCAGAACTGCCTGAAAATGAAAGAAAGATTGATCTAAATGGCAAAGAATATGAAGTAAAGTGCAGGGTTGAAAAGTATGGGCTTTCAGCACATAGCGACAGAGATAGAATACTTGGATTTTTGGTAACGCTCAGACCAAGGACTGTCATTTTTGCACATGGCAGTGAAGATGCAATTTCGCAGATTTCGGATATGGCAGTAAAGGAGCTTGAAGCAAATATAATTGTTCCACAAAATGGTGAGATAAATTCAATTTCAATTGAAAAGCCAAGAAAGCAGCTATCATTTTTCAATGTTAAGAAACTGAACAATCCAGAACTTTTAAATGAAGAGGACTTGAAACTTTTGTGGCAGTACCTTGTAGAGAATAAACAAGAGTCAAATCATATAACTGCTGAACATGCCATTTTGATTTGGAATGGGAAAGAATTTTTAGAAAAAGAGGAAGTAAATAGAGTATTTGAACTTTTAAAGAAGTCGGTTTATTTTGAACAAAATCCCAGAAAACCCTACTTGTTTAGAATTTTATCTGCCCAAGAGGTAGAAGAAAGGTTAAAGCCAAAGCCTATGGAGCAGAACAAAATGCGAGAGCTTGCATTTGGAATGTTTTCAGAATATGGACTGTATAAGGTTGGTATGGATATTGAAAACAAAGTGGTTACATTTTACTTTCACTTTCCAGCTGTTTCAAAAAAGATTGAAGAAAAAATAAAGGAATTTGAAAAATTGACACTCTGGAAAGTTGACATAAATCCCAATATTAATCTGACATATGCTTCAGAATATGTTAAAAATCTTCTAAGAGATTATAATGTTAAGCTTTTGAAATTTTCGTATAATCCTATAATAAATGCTATTGTGGTAAGAATAAAAGAAGATTTTGAAGCAATGAAGACTATATCCGAGAAATTTTTGGAAGAAACTAGAGTTAATCTAATATTTGATGTAGAGGGCAAAAAGCAAGAGGAAATTGTAGATTTACAAAAGCCAAGGATGGAGCAAAACAAAGCACTTCTTTTGATTGACCTCTATTTTGAAAATGAAAAAGATAAAATTTACAAAAAAAGCATTAAAGAAGGTGGAAAATATATAGAACTTTCGTTTGTGACACCTTTTGTGGGTGAGAGGTATAAAGACAAGATTGAGGAACTATCAGAGAAAACTGGATGGGATATAAAAGTGTCTCAGTCAATAAATCAGGTTGAGATGATAAACATATTAAAAGAGATATTGTCAAAATATAATGTAGAGATTCAAAAAAATCCCAGTATTTATCCTTCAACAAGAGAGGTAAAGATAAAACTAAGTGAAGGGGTACAGGAAGAAATTTTAAAAAAAATATCAGATGAATTTTTTGAAAGGACGGGATTTTACATTAAAATTTAATAAATTTCTTATAGGGATATAATAGGATTGGCTTAAAATTAGAATATAAAAGGGGTTGGGACCAAGAAATCCCAACCCTGCCATTATTCTTTTTTAAATAACATTTCCTCAATTATCTCAGCTGCATCTTTTACAAATTTGGGGCAAACCTTTTTAAATAAACCATTTTCTTCTGCATACTTTCTTCCCTCAGGTGTGCTGATATCACAATCCAATAATTCTTTGCATATTATAGTTTTGTTTCTTTCTTCAAACTTTTTTACGAATTCCCTAACCTTTGAGTATGCATTTGCTTTTGATTCTTTGTCTTTAGGCTCCGAACTTCCGTATTTTAATCCAATCAACATCAAAGCGCCTGTAACTGCTCCGCATACATGGCCTAAGCTTCCTAAACCGCCACCAAAAGGGCAAGCAATCTTTGCTGCGTTTTTTTCGTCCAAGCCGAGCTCAGTACTGTAAGTGGAAAAGACTGCCTGAGAACAGGTAAATCCACTTAGGAATTTTTCCTTGGCAAGTTCACTTCTGTTCATTTAAATGCTGCACCTCCATAAAAGATTTGCTATATTTTCTTGACTTTGTCAGTTTGAAACTCAAAAAGCTTGGGAGGACTGGGATTGACAAAATTTGGACCTCAATTTTGTCACTACATCATTTGTTAATGCCAATAAATCCTAAACCTTCCTCATATGTCATGAAATTTTTTGGCCCCTTTATCTTCATCACATTCAGGATGTCTATAGCTCCTCCTTCTGTCCTTTGCTTTATCAAATATTTCTTCCCTTTTATCTCTATTTCAATAAAATTCATTGAATCTATCGCTTCCATTATCCTTTCACTACTTATCTCTTTACCTTTTTCCTCAAAATATATTCCAATGTCCGTTGTAATAAAAATGCCAAAAAACATATCACAAAATGTCCTTTTATTCTACTTTCTGTAAAGTGATATATCGGTCGTACTTCTAAACAGCTTTTCATTACTCTGAATGACTGTTCTATCTTCCATAAATCGTGATATGCTCCTAAAACTTCTTCTACATCCATATCCTTTTTACTCGTCTGTATTGCATAATAACCGTCAAACTTCTCATCTCGTTTTATCGCTTCCTCATCCAATTCATATTCTTCTGTCTTTGATTTCTTCTTCAAATATCTCCTCGCACCTTTTTTCTCTAAGGATGTTATACTTCCTTTGTTCTCTAAAAGCTCTTTGGCTTTTGATACAAGTCTTTCCCTGTCTTCTTTGTCTTTCTTAGCTCTCTTGCTTGAATACGTTATTATCAGTCTCTCTTCTATTTTAAACTCTTTACCCTCTTCATCCTTGATAACATTTGTTCTTTCCAATACCTTATATTTGAATTCATCTCCATAAATTTCTTCAGCATTCAAACAACTTTTTCCATCAAGCCTTTTATATCCTTCTTGCTCAAATACTTCATCTAAAACTTCTTTACTTGCATTCTTTAATCTGCTTGCTACTATATAATCATATCCCGCTTCTTTTATCATCTTTAAATTTAATCTGCTGTTGAGCCCTTTGTCTGCTACTATCACTATCTTATCTATACTAAATTTTTCCTTCAGTTTCCTCAATATCTTTACCATTGTTTTGCTATCTATTGTATTGCCAGGAAAAAGTTCATAACCTATCGGCCTGCCTTCTTTGTCTACCAAAAGCCCTAACACAACCTGTACTTCATTTATCTTGTTGTCTTTGCTAAAACCAAAATTTTTAAGTTCATCGGCTCTACAACTCTCAAAGTATATTGTCGTCACGTCATAAAAAACTATATCAACCACCATCTTAAATAAATCCCTATTTCTCTGATACAGGTATGTCGGCTCTATAATAAATATTGGGGTGGTAAGAAAAGAAAAAATATAGCACTTATTCTGAATGCCTGCTATAATTAAAATTGTTTTTAGAGATAAAAAAAACACACAAAAGAAAGGAGGCATCCAGAATAAGTGCTCAATCATAATTATATCACAGAACTTTTGAAATCAAAAGATATCATTCTCCACCAAGTAGTAGAAAGCGAAAAGGAGGTAGAACTGCACATAAGTCAGACGCAAAAACCTCACGAGTGTCCTAAGTGTGGTAGTATCACAAGCAAGATACATGATTATCGTGTCCAAAGAGTAAAGGACGTACCAATAATGGGTAAGAGAACATATTTAGTTTTAAGAAAGCGAAGATATGTTTGCAAAGAATGTGGAAAGAAATTTTTTGAACACATAAATTTTTTAGGCAAGAGACAAAGAATGACAAATAGATTAGCAGCATACATTATAAGTCAGCTCAGTAGCTTAAGCAGTATGAAAGAAGTGGCAAGACAGACAAATGTATCAGTTACAACAGTTATGAGGTTATTTGATAAGGTAAGTCCTACCAAGAAAATAGAGGATTTTTCTTCTGAGGCGATATGCATAGATGAATTCAAAGGAAATGTAGGTGGAGCTAAATATCAGTGTATAATTGTGGACCCTGTGAAAAAGCAGATAGTAGAAATTTTAAAAGACAGAAGACAAGATGTTTTGATTGAATATTTTAAGAGATTGAAGGATAGGGATAAAGTAAAATATTTTGTATGTGACATGTGGAGACAATTTGTGGAGACAGCAAAGATATATTTTAAAAACGCGAAAATAGTAATAGACAAATTTCATTTTACAAGATATGTGTATTGGGCGTTAGAAAATGTAAGGAAGAGAGTACAAAAGGAATTAGAAGATAATTTAAGGAAGTATTTCAAGAGAAGCAGGAAACTACTGTTAAAGTCTTATGAAGAACTTACAGCGGAGCAGAGAGAAGAGTTAGAAGTGATGTTTTGGTACAGTAGAGATTTAAGGAAAGCGCATAGACTCAAGGAAGAATTTAGAAAAGTTTTGGAAAGCAGTAATTCAGCACAAGCAAAAGTTGAATTAAAAAAATGGATAGAGGCAGCAGAGAGAAGTGGCCTTTCTGAATTTTGCAGATGTATAAAGGTTTTTAGGAACTGGTTTTCAGAGATAGTAAATTCATTTGATGTTCCATATACAAATAGTGTAACAGAAGGTTTTAACAATAAGATAAAAGTTTTAAAGAGAAATGCATTTGGATATAGAAATTTTGAGAGATTTAGAAAGAGGATTTTATACAGTTGTGGTAGTTAGGAGTTAGAAAGAGAATATTTAAAACCCGCAAAAGTCGCGGGGAAAGGCAATATTAGGTTTTTAAAATTATTTACCTGTAATAGGCATATATTACAATTAATGCTTGGTTGATAAAACTGAAAAAGGTGGGCATTCAGAGTACCCACCCCAACTCTTGACAAAGAGCCGTGATTTTTTTTTGACAAATATATTTGATTATTCAAATATACTTATAATTCGCATATTTAAAAACTCAGAAATTTTTAAGTTTTAGAAGGGAGGTGATAATTTTGGCTAAGAATTGGTATCCTATCATAGACAAAGAAAAATGTATTCAGTGTTATCAATGCGTAAATTTTTGCCCTCATGATGTCTATGAGATAGGTCAAGATGGATATCCAAATGTAAAAAATCCTGATAATTGTGTTGAGTTTTGTAGAGGATGTCAAAAAATCTGCCCTAATGAGGCTATAAAGTATTTTGGAGAGGAGAGGTGAAAAATATGAAAAGAGGATTGCTTTTATGTGTTTGTCAGGGGACCTGTCCTTCATTTCATAAGATGGATATTTTCGAGGTGTTAAACAGTTTAAGAAGAGAAGGCATATTTGAATGGGTAGGATTGCATCCACAGCTTTGCTCTGATGATGGTGATAAGTATTTGAGAGAACTACTCAAAGGTGCCGAGATAGATCAGCTTTATGTGGCAGGCTGCGATCCAACAATGCAAAAGAAAATGTACCGTGATGCTTTTGAGGCAGTGGGTTTTCCAAAAGAAAAGCATATTGGTGTTGAAATCAGAAATATGGATACTCAACAAGCAATTGATGCAATTAAAAAGGCTGTTGAAGAGCATAAATAAAAAATATTTTCAAGGCTGTCCGAAAAAAGTGCGGACAGCTTATTTTTTGAATTTCAAAATAAAAACATCCCTACTGTTTGTAGGGATGTCACTAACTTTAATAATTCCTCTTTTATTTAGCATAAAGTTTCTTTTTCAAAAATAGAGCAACATTTACCAAAAGAAGCATAACAGGAACTTCAATCAGAGGACCAATAACTGTTGCAAATGCTTCACCAGACCCTAAACCAAAGGTTGCAACAGCAACTGCAATTGCAAGCTCAAAGTCATTGCTTGCTGCTGTCAAGCCAACAGTCGCACTTTCAGGATAATCATACTTTCTTTTGTATGAAGTAAAAAATGTTATCAAGAACATTATAACAAAATACAGCGAAAGGGGTATTGCTATTCTCAATACATGAAGTGGAAGTGTAACAATATACTTTCCTTTTAATGAGAACATCACAATGACTGTAAAAAGCAGTGCAACCAAAGTTATTGGACTTATCTTGGGCACAAAACTCTTTTCATACCATTCCCTGCCATTTTTTCTGACCAAAAAAATTCTTGTCAATACTCCAGCTATAAAAGGAATACCAAGATAAATAAACACCGAAATTGCTATTTCTTTCATTGAAATATGCAGAGCAATTGCAGATGTGCTTATTCCAAAAAGTGGAGGAAGTATCTTTATAAACACATATGCAAGTACTGAATAGGTCAGAACCTGCCAGATTGCATTGAGAGCAACAAGCCCTGCAACAAAATCCCTGTCACCATCTGCAAGGTCATTCCACACAAGGACCATTGCAATGCATCGAGCCAAGCCTACCAATATTACTCCTATCATATAATGCGGATAATCTCTTAAAAGCAAGATGGCAAGCAAAAACATGACAACAGGTCCAACAAACCAGTTGTATAAAATTGCAATACCAAAAGGTTTTTTGCCAGTTTTTGTCTTTCCTATCTCTTCATATCTTACTTTTGCAAGAGGAGGATACATCATCAGGATTAACCCAATAGCAATGGGAATTGATGTTGTTCCAATGCTAAGCCTATTTAGCACATTTGCAAAGTTTGGGAAAAAGTACCCTACCAGAACACCTACAATCATAGCAAGCAAAATCCAAACTGTCAGAAATCTATCTAAAAACGACAAACCTTTTTTCTGCTCCATTTTTATTTTCCCTCCCCATGATATTCTTTTTTAATTCGTTCAAGCAGCTCCAATACCTTTTTTTCTATTTCATCTCTTACTCTTCTAAATTCTTCAATAGGCTTTCCTGCTGGGTCAGGTAGTCCCCAATCTTCTTTGACCTTGCATGGGATAAACGGACACTCAACACCACAGCCCATTGTGATTAAAAAGTCTACCTCTTTGGGGATATCGAATATTGTCTTTGGGAAATGTGAAGAGATATCAATTCCAACCTCTTTCATGACCTCAATGGCAAGCGGGTTTACCTCTTTTGCGATATCTGTTCCTGCACTGTATACTTCAATCAAATCTTTTCCATAGTGTTTGGCAAAACCTTCTGCCATCTGGCTTCGGCATGAATTGCCAACACATACAAAAGCAACTCTTGGTTTCATTTTAAATATCACTCCTTTGCACTTTTGTTAAAACATGCTCACACTCTTCGCCTTTTTCTTTCAACTCTTTTAACCGAATTAGATCCTTTCTGAAAATCTCTTGCTGAGAAAACTTTTCCTTTAGAAATTCAATTAACTTTTCATTTTCTTGTAAAAACCTTTCGTTCATACTGTAGTATATCCACTGTGATTTTTTTGAAGCAGATAAAACACCAGCTACTTTCAGCTTGTTTAGATGCCTTGAAGTATTAGACTGTGTTGTGCCCAATATTTTTTCTATGTCGCACACACAAAGCCTCTGTTCCAAAAGTAGATTGATTATTCGAAGTCTGCACTCATCACCAAGAATTTTTAAAATTTCAGCTAAGTTCATAATTACCCCCTTCATTCTATGATTATATGCAACTACACTCATATATAATACAAGATTGACACTTTTTTGTCAATAGAGTTAAAATAAAAATATTAATGGCGTTATTTACGATGTGAACCCTGCACCTTCAAGAGTGCACCAAGAAATTGTTATAGAGCTTGCAACAATGATAAAAAATTTTCTCAAATTCTTATAATAATCAGTTCAAACAACCAATGAAGAAAATAATTCTGGAAGCTATTGCAGAGTAAACGAGCTTGTAGAATACAATAAGGTTCCCTAATTTTATGTTCTGGAGGTTTAAAAAGGGTACAGATGACGTGAATTATGCAGAACCCATGAAAACTTTTGTAAGTTGATTGTATGTTTGGGGGTTGTGCAAAGGTTTTATAAAAAATTGGTTATTTTTATGGCTGAACTTTTTGTTGGTGAACCCTATTTTCTTGTTATATAGTTATTCATTATTCAGCATTCAATGAACAATGTACCTACTCATTGAGATTTTAACTTCATGGATTATAATAAACTCAGAACAATTTTGTAGAGAGATGTTTTAGGTGATACAGGCAACGTCAAAGATTACTGGAAGAGTCAGGTATAACTGCCAGCTTAGATATGGAAAATTATTGGTGGGGAGATAGGAAACACCGTACTTTTTCACGATGCAGGACGATGGCAAAGTTGTAATTGAAGTAATAAGAAGAGAAAACTATCAGAGCTTGGCGGGTCTTTGAAGTCATCAGTTGCGTTCACGTATTTGGAACATGAAGCAAATAGTACAAAAGAGATCTGGGAAAAAAGAGTGAAAGGGCCACAATAATGGAAAAAGTTTGGGTTGATACAAATGTTATTTTGAGATATCTTTTGCAAGACCACCAGGAGTTTTTTCAGAAGTCTCAAAAGATTATGCTTGAGGCGGAGCAAGGGAAGTTAAAACTGCTTGTTGCACCAATTACAATTGCGAAGGTTGTATGGACTCTTGAATCGTTTTATAAGGTACCAAGGAAGGAGATAGCTGATATTTTAAGTGCTTTCATATGTTCTGATGGTATTCTTGACTTTGTCAGTTTGAAACTCAAAAAGCTTGGGAGGACTGGGATTGACAAAATTTGGACCTCAATTTTGTCACTACATCATTTGTTAATGCCAATAAATCCTAAACCTTCCTCATATGTCATGAAATTTTTTGGCCCCTTTATCTTCATCACATTCAGGATGTCTATAGCTCCTCCTTCTGTCCTTTGCTTTATCAAATATTTCTTCCCTTTTATCTCTATTTCAATAAAATTCATTGAATCTATCGCTTCCATTATCCTTTCACTACTTATCTCTTTACCTTTTTTCCTCAAAATATATTCCAATGTCCGTTGTAATAAAAATGCCAAAAAACATATCACAAAATGTCCTTTTATTCTACTTTCTGTAAAGTGATATATCGGTCGTACTTCTAAACAGCTTTTCATTACTCTGAATGACTGTTCTATCTTCCATAAATCGTGATATGCTCCTAAAACTTCTTCTACATCCATATCCTTTTTACTCGTCTGTATTGCATAATAACCGTCAAACTTCTCATCTCGTTTTATCGCTTCCTCATCCAATTCATATTCTTCTGTCTTTGATTTCTTCTTCAAATATCTCCTCGCACCTTTTTTCTCTAAGGATGTTATACTTCCTTTGTTCTCTAAAAGCTCTTTGGCTTTTGATACAAGTCTTTCCCTGTCTTCTTTGTCTTTCTTAGCTCTCTTGCTTGAATACGTTATTATCAGTCTCTCTTCTATTTTAAACTCTTTACCCTCTTCATCCTTGATAACATTTGTTCTTTCCAATACCTTATATTTGAATTCATCTCCATAAATTTCTTCAGCATTCAAACAACTTTTTCCATCAAGCCTTTTATATCCTTCTTGCTCAAATACTTCATCTAAAACTTCTTTACTTGCATTCTTTAATCTGCTTGCTACTATATAATCATATCCCGCTTCTTTTATCATCTTTAAATTTAATCTGCTGTTGAGCCCTTTGTCTGCTACTATCACTATCTTATCTATACTAAATTTTTCCTTCAGTTTCCTCAATATCTTTACCATTGTTTTGCTATCTATTGTATTGCCAGGAAAAAGTTCATAACCTATCGGCCTGCCTTCTTTGTCTACCAAAAGCCCTAACACAACCTGTACTTCATTTATCTTGTTGTCTTTGCTAAAACCAAAATTTTTAAGTTCATCGGCTCTACAACTCTCAAAGTATATTGTCGTCACGTCATAAAAAACTATATCAACCACCATCTTAAATAAATCCCTATTTCTCTGATACAGGTATGTCTCTAAATCCTCTTTTATACTGTCAAGAAAATCTAAACACCTGTATAATTGATTTAAATCTATATCCTCTTCAAATCCAAAATATCTATTCTTCTCATGATAAGTTCTCAGTTTGCTCATAGGTTCTATCAATCTCTGTATGGTCATTAAAAAACTTACTTTGTCTACGTCAAATTTTATCTTTCTCCCCCTTGTTGCTCTCTCTTTTAAAAATTTATCTATTTCAAGTTCTTCCCATAACTTTCTGAATACAATGTACCCCCAATTTTTTATAACTGCATCCGATACATCCTCTTCAGATTCAATAGTAACAGCTTCTGTATTGTCAGTAGTTGTTCTTTCAACAATATCAGATAGTTTTTTTACAATGTTTCTAAAAGCAGGATCATTTTTGAGGAGATCAAGTCTACCAAAATTGAATAGCACTCTTTGCTTAACCTTGCCATTTTCACGATAGTTTTCGACTAATCTAACATACTGGTAACCGCCAGCATTAGTTATTTTGACAAACATATGGTAGCTCCTCAAAGGTATTTTGAATAATTGTACCACAAAATATTCAAAATGTCAAGTATTTATAGCATATTTCAGACTCTAATTTGCCACTACAATTTTTAAAATTTTTTATTTTTCTATTTTCAAAACCCGCATAAATTAAGACTTTGTCATTTTTTGTTAGCTCAATAACCACTCCTAATTGACAAAGTCAAGAGGTACCAAGGAAGGAGATAGCTGATATTTTAAGTGCTTTCATATGTTCTGATGGTATTGAAGCAGAAGAAGGGGATGTTGTTCTTTTTGCACTCAAAAGCTACAAAGAAAGCAATGTTGATTTCATTGATGCATATCTTTCTCATCACATGGCAAAGTTGGGGAACAACAAGATATTCACTTTTGATAAGAAACATTTTTCAAGACTTGATATGGAAATTTTAAATACAGATTAGGAATAGTGAAAATGGTATCCATAGAACCAACCTCAGCACCCTTAAATAAAATTGCTGATTTCTTTTTAGTAAACATATATTATCTGCTATGCAGGACTGATATGCGCTCTTCTGAAAAGTAAGACACAAAAAACTGTCAACTGCAAACTCCATCAGATGCAAACAAAGAAACTGCCTCTGACGATATAAAAGAGTTGTTGCTGCTGGTTCAAAATCTGTAGGAGGAAGATTTGAAGCTATTAAAGCAAATAGCAAGAAGGCTAAGTAGGAAGACAGGAATTTTAGGTGCAGAACACGATTAACGAATTGTTAAAACTTTTATTTGGCAAGCAAAGAATTTATAGAAAATGTGAGAAGATTAGTGTATAATCTTGAGTAATGGTATTAGTTTTAGGAGGAATTATTTTGCTTGAACAGGAGTTAGCTAATTACTTGATTTAAACCAAAAAAGCAATCCTTGAAAAACAAATTGTTTTTCCTATGGTAGATAGTTCGTTAACTTTAAACGTAGTTTGTTTAGATAATATTTCGGAAAGACTATTAATAGATATTAATAGAAAGGGTACGTTTAAACTAACACGTTGTACATACAACGAAAGATATCAGACAGTTATAACCTTAGTAAGATTGGATATTGATACAAAACCTCACAGGAATCCAGATGGAACAGTTATTGGACCTAACCACATACATATATACAAAGAAGGATATGGAGATAAGTGGGCTTATCCATTAGAGGACTTTAAGTGTTTCAAAAATCCTAAAGACCTAATACAAACATTTGTAGAATTTTGTAGATTTTGCAATATCATAGAAATTCCTACCGTTCAGGCGGTGATGACATAGATGAGTGAAGTGTTAGAAGCAAAATTTTTTATCGATTCTTATTTAAAATGGTTAAAAGAGAATACTGATATAAAAAAATTAGAGAATAATGTTTTTGAACTGACTACTCCCTTTCTTGATAGACACAACGACTATATCCAAATTTATGTGGTAAAAGAAGGTGACAAACTGACCTTGACCGACGGTGGATATACGCTAAATGATTTAGCCATGTCAGGAATGGAAATGAACACAGAAAGAAGGAAACAAATTCTAAAAACTATTTTAAATGGCTTTGGTATTAGTCTAGAAAAGGAAGCGTTGGTAGTTAAGTGCGATTTAAAGACTTTTCCTTTGTACAAGCATAACTTAATACAGGCAATATTAGCAATCAATGATATGTTCATGTTGTCGCGCCAGAATGTAATGTCGATATTTTTAGAAGATGTAGAGAATTTTCTAAAAGCAAATAATATTAGGTATGTCCCAGGTTTTAGCTTAATTGGAAAAAGTGGTTTTAATTATAGATTTGATTTTGTTATACCATATTCTAAAAATGCTCCGGAGAGGTTTATAAAAGCTGTAAATAATCCTACCAAAGATATTACAAAGTCAATAATATTTGCATGGAATGATACAAAGGTAACGCGAACTGGTGAAACAAAATTGTATACAATCTTAAACGATGAAGACAACGATGTTTCATCAGATATAATAAGAGCTTTTTTAGAGTATGAGATAACACCTATAAAATGGACAGAAAGAAAGAAGTATATAGATGAGTTAGCAGCATAACTTAGTGTAAAATATTTATAGGATTTGAGATAGAAAAATAGCTCCCTCCTCTTGGTAGAAAAGAAAGAATGATATAAAATAATGTGGTGAAAATAAAAAAACTAAAAGGAAAACGGACCAAATGAGGGAGCAAAGTAATTGATAATATTATAGCAAAGATAGAGAAACTTTCAAATATGTTTGGAGAAGGCATAGTGGAGATAGCAAGTTATAAGAAAGATATAGCGAAGTATTCAATGGAATTGAAGAGACGAGACTATAAATAATTTTGTGTAAAGTATAAGGACCTCCTTCTTGGTAAGAATCAGAATATAAACAAAAATATCCAAGAAGACAAACGGTATAATGTCAAGGGGGTTTTTAAAGAATTTTTTTTAGATAATTAGGGCAAAAAAGACAATAGAATACCGAGCCGCTCAGCATGGAAAAATTTAACTGGCAGCTTGTTTGGGAAGGACTATTAAATTAAAAAATTGGGACTAACTAAGTATTGTAAACATCACCTCTTTCTTGATATATTTGACCAAGGCTAGAGCATGGCAAAGATCAAAGGAATTAAGCGTCTTGCGGTTAGGACGAGGGCACGTTTATGCTGGTGCTTGGTAACCTCTGAGAACTTCTTGTTGTAGAAGGCTTTGTAGCGTACTGTGTGCACCCTAACACAGTTAGCAGCCTCAACAAGATAATATCTCAGATATTGGTTACCACACTTAGCCAATGAGGTTTCCTGGGCATTGAAGTTGCCTTATTGGTACTGAGTCCAAACCAGGCCAGAATACTTTGCCAAAGCAGCTTCATTTTTGAAGCGTTTAATATCACCGATTTCAGCCTAGATAGCAGCTGCAAGAACATCTCCTATGCCAGGAATGGTAGTCAGGGTTTGAGAGAAAGCTTTAAGTAGTTTAGAGATTTCTTTGTCGAGTTTTTTGAGTTGTTCTTGCATAAATCTGATGTTTTCAAGAGTCATAGACAAAGCTAAGTCATTTGCCTCAGCCAACAGAGGATGTAATCTAAAGGAACGCTTAGCAGCAGTTTTAAGTATTTCAGCGATTTTATTGACATCTGAGAGTCTATTGTTGCCGTTATCGGATACGAATTTAATTAAATCTTCTAAAGGCATGGAGGCAATGTCGTCAGGTGTAAAGTTTTCGATGATAGCACAAGAAGCTTTACCGAATATATCTGAAAATGGGCAGTCTTGAGAATAAGTAGAGAATTTAAGGTATATGAGATTGAGAGCTCTGTTTTTTTCACGTGTCAAATTGTGAACAAGATGATAGCGCATTCTGGTAAGGCGTTGTAGTGTAGCATATTTAAAATCAGGTAAAGGTGTTGGGTTGAGTTTGCTGAACCTGACACATTCAGCGATGATAATTGCATCGATGCTATCTGTTTTAGGCAAGAAAGTGTAGATTTTTTTAAAGCCTTTGACTATGCTTGGGTTGAGAACATAAAAAGTTGGTTTATATAGCAGCAGTTCAGATGAAGAAGCAAGATACAAGTGCAGATGCCAAGCGTAATGTGAAGTTGCTTCCATGCCAAACTTAATACAGGATAGATTATACTGGCTGAGGCAATCAATAACTCTTTTGATTAATTCGTTAGCGCCTTCTTGATCGTTAGGCAAGGAAAAAGGTTTTTTAATCAAGTGATTTCCGGCATCATCGATGAAGAAGATAGAATTTGACTGACTACTGATATCAATGCCCACGATTAAAGTATTTGGCAATTTGAAGACCTCCTTTTTGCAAATAGTGGTAAGAAAAAGTGTTAAGCCCTTTATCCCTGGGGATTACACGTAATGCAGCCTCGCCGATATTAGAGCTACGGAGCAGTTTACAGGGTGCACACATCTGACATGCTCAAATCAGATGTGGTAAACTGCCAGTGCACAGCAAACGAGTAAACATTACTCATGTAATCCTTTGGGGTTCAGTCTTTCTCAAGCTGTGAAGTGCAGATATCAAAGCACGTCCAGCAGGAGGTGATCAAAAATATCCAAATAAACTAAATCAGGCTTAAACTTTTTCTGATTTTAGTTTACCAAAAATAAAGGGCAAATTTAAACTGTAGCAGTCAATTTTAATATTCAATTTTTGAGAAGTGAGTGTTTTAAGAAAAGTTTGCTATCAAGGTGAGTTTCCAGTAATTAATTGGTACTGATAATTTAATGTACCAATTGAGATATGAAGTTTTAAGTGATTTGATAATCATATTATACGGGGAGGTTTTTGTTATGGAAAATGTTTTAACAAAAGAACAATTGCTTGAGTTCATAAGGAAAAATAACATCCAGAGTGTAAGTGACATTTATGAAAGCTTGAAGGATCTATTCAAAGACTTACTCCAAAGTTTTTTAGAAGCAGAAATTGAGGAAAGTTTAGGGTACGAAAAATATGATATCAAAAACAAGCAGACAACAAATTCCCGAAATGGTTATAGTCAAAAAACTGTCAAAACCAAGTTTGGTGAAATGGAGCTTGATATTCCAAGAGATATAGAAGATGAATTTGAACCCAAGAAAATTCCTAAGTACAAAAGAGATATTTCAGAGATTGAAGACAAAATCATAGCCCTGTATTCAAGAGGAATGACAACACGAGACATTCATGAGCAAATTAAAGATATTTATGGTATTGAAGTATCTAGCGAAATGGTTAGCAAAATTACAGAGAAAATTATCCCTGAGATAAGAGAATGGCAAAATAGACCATTGGAAAAGATGTATCCGTTTATTTTCATGGACGCGATCCATTACAAGATAAAAGATGAGGGTAAAATTGTGAATAAAGCTGCCTATGTTGTTTTAGGTATTAACATTGAAGGATATAAGGATGTTTTAGGAATATGGATTGGAGAAAGTGAAAGCTCTAAATTCTGGTTGGGTGTTTTAAATGACTTGAAAACAAGACCAGTGGAAGAGGTATTACTATTTTGTGTTGATGGGTTGACAGGTTTAAAGGAAGCAATAGAAGCAGTGTTCCCAAAAAGCGATATTCAAAGGTGTATTATTCATCAGCCAAGTCAATTCGTTCAAGTATCTTTCATACAAGCATATAAAAGAATTTTCAAAGGATTTTAAAAAAGTGTATCAGGCAACTAATGAAGAAGAAGCGTTGGACAATTTTTGTCAGGTAAAAGAGAAATGGGGGAAACAGTATCCTTATGCGTTTAGGAGCTGGGAAAACAACTGGAAGCTACTAACATCGTTTTTAAGTTTCCCCCGGCAGAATAAGGAAGATAATTTATACAACAAACATTATAGAAGGAGTTCATAGACAATTTAGAAAAGTGACAAAGACAAAATCAGTATTTCCAAACGATACAGCGTTAGAGAAAATGCTTTATCTTGCAACAAAAAATGTTGTAAGAAAGTGGACACAGAGGTACAGAAATTGGGATATAATATTAAATCAGCTTTTGATAATGTATCCAGAACGTTTAAGTGGATATATAAATTAATAACAAACCTCAGTTCGCTTTTAGATTTCTTCCATGGAAGCAATCTAAAACAAATTAGAACCAGAAAAATCAGAGCAATATATCCCAGTATTAAATTTTGTCCAGCTTTTAAAAAATTTATGCATAAAAATTTTTAAAATGGTAATACTAAAAAATAGAAGGTAGACAAGATTATCCTGAATGATTTCTTACCAAGAGGGATGGTTCAATTTAAATACACAAAATTATTTACAGACCCGAAGAGCTTGTCAAGAATATTGTGTTTCCATTTCATAACGCATATAGTAGAGCTGCAATATATTGTAACTACATTTTTTAAGAGTAGGTACTCCATTTTCCCCTTGACCCGATGTAAGTTTTCTTTTTGTGAATAGATGTTTGTTTCTAAAACTTCTACAGTCTGAAAATAAGCCCCTAAGTTATTTTTATTTTTTCAATTATACTGTTAACACTTTCTACTGCATTGGTAGTATAGATATGCTTTCTTAAATCTTCAGGATACTTCATATGTGCAAGATAAAATTCGGCTTTTTCGCAAATAGCCTTTATGAATCTGGGGTATTTTGAGGAATATTGATTACAAAGATCTTTAAACTTTAAAACTGCTTCATCGAAATCAGAAGAGGAAGTTCTTAATTTATCAAGTTCTTTTTTGAAAACAGAAGCATCATCTCAAGTTTATTGTTTTCTAACGTTGCGTTGAAGGTGAACAAAACATAGTTGATGGTCGGCAAGGGGATAAGCGAGTCTAACAGCATCGATTATGCCTGGGAAATCATCGCTTACGACTATTAAGACTTTTTTAAGACCTCTTGTAATTAAGTCGTCAAAGACTCTCATCCAATCGGCTTTGTTTTCTTTGCCGAAAAAGGTATAAACTCCAAAGATGTCTTTTTTTTACCTTCCAAATCGATGCCAGCACGACATTGCAAGTAGCTTGTTTAACTTTTGAGTTATCTTTAATTTCGCTTTTGAATAACCGTCAATGATAAGAGCAAAAGCACAACCATCGAAGTTCTCTTTGTTTGAAAAGTTGAAACTCGTTTTTAAGTTCGCTTTTGATTTTTTCGATTTCGTCTTCAGGATAAGGCAGATTTATGCTTTTAAGAGTTTGGACAAGAGAACGCTCAAGAGTAACCATTGGCGACTAAAGACATGAGCAGGTAAGTAGGTAAACTATCAACTCTTTTATAGCGGTCAGGGAGGATAGAAGGTCGAAAGGTTCTAAGTGTGTGTACGAGGAACAGAAATTTCAAGACTTCCAACAGGTATTGCAAGTTTTCTCTCATAGAAGCCATTGCCTTTGTCGTTTTCGTTTAGCAAGGTAAACAGTTCTTTCTGATAACATAAAGCAATCGAGCAAGTTTTACTTTTAGCTGTTTTAGAGCTGGGCGAGTAGGGTCGTTCTTGGAACAATACATATTCAGCACTTGTTCGATAGCCATATTTTTAGCGGTTTCAAAAATTTCATTTTTCCCCATAATCGTAAACCCCCTTTGGTGGTTATTTCAATACCAATTATACAGTGGACACAATTTTATTTTAAGTCCCGACAAGGATGTTTCAAGGATGTAGTACAGAAGGGTATGTAAGCCATGTATTAGATGATAGGATGAGTTCAAGACCAAGAGGATGGAGCAAAGAAGGAGTAGAGGTAATGAATAAAGTTATTGAGTTTGAAGTATAATGGTGTAAACTTAGGAGAGGCATATTTAAATGAGATTTGTCGGAAAGCAGAAAAGAGAAACGAAAGTGAAAAAGCGGTAAAAGAGATTATGAGAAAAAGTATTAAGAGGGTAAAGAAACAGGTTGAGAAGACAAAGAATAATATACCAATTCTGGAAAGAGGAAAAGTTGGTTTGTTGTTTAGAGTATTGAAAGGCCTAAGTACTGGAGATTTCTTAAATGCACTCGTATTTAAAAAAAATTTACTTACAAACTCTTGACACTATCCCGGCCTTTATACATACTTGCGATGTTGGTTCGATATGATGTAAAATATAATACAAAATAATGTTTTCTTAGAAGGTGAAATTTTCTTATGGAAAATTTGAAGATAAATAAAAACGAAGTATATTATTATTTTGGGAGATTAAATATTATTTGCTGGTATCAGGGAGAAAAAAAGAATGAATTTTTGCTAAATAGTTTAAAAAGCAATGTAAAAATTAGTTTTCGTGATTATAAATGGGGTTTTTTTAATGTAGAAAAATTCCGGTATGAGGAAACTGATTACATATATGGCTTGTTAGTAAAATATAGAAGTACATATGAAGAAGAAATAGTAGATGAAGAAAACAACGTTTTATTGAATACACTAATAACTGATAAAGCAGTAGCGAAAAGCAATTTTATATTAGATTTAGATAGTAAAATAATTGCTTATCATCCTGTTGGAAAAGATATAACTCCAAGTGCTTTTAGTCGATTTTTTTGTAAACTTATAAAAGAAGCAAATGATAATATATTTGTTGATATTGATTTACAATCGATCAGTGACGAAGTAGAAATATTTACTGCGATAAAAAACTTCGAAAAAATAGAATTTATAGAAATAAAATTACACCCATCAAATCCAAGTAATAGACATATATGGAAAAGATTGGATGAAAAACTTCGTGAAATGGAAGTAGAATCCTATGTTGGAATATACAAAAGTAAAAAAGGAATAAAAATAAAAGAAAATGATGAAGTGTTTAGTGGAATTGTTATGGCAATAGATGGTTATGGTGAGGCGAAAATTAAGGGGACCATTAAGAATGAAGAAAAAACAGCAAGTACAAAAGAAAATCCCATAAAAAGTTTAGCTCCTAAAGAGGACAAGATAGAAATTATTAAAAGTTTGAAGTCGACATTTGACCAAATCAAAGGTAGGTTTAAGAGAAATGAAGATTAAAAACATATTTATTTCATGGGATTTTATTATATCTGTTTTAGTTGCAATTATTATGTTTTTCATATTTCCTTGGCGAATAAACGGTCTATTTGCAAAAGATATCTTTGCAGGTGCATTAACTGTTTTATCAGTTGTGTTCTCAATATATTTGGCAGCATTGGCGATAATTATTAGTTCCAGTGATAATGAATTTATAGAATTTTTAGAAAAAGAAAAAATGTATTCGAGTATTATTGATACGTTTAAAGTTACTTTAGTTGTGACTTTTTTCTCACTGGTTTTGACATCAATATTATATGGAATAACAGCATACTTTTCTATTCAATCTTCTTCAGGTTATTATATAAACAAGTTAGTATTGATTATATTTATTTTCTTCTTTTTCTATTCCTTGTTATCTGTATTTGTATCAGCTTTAGACTCTGTAACCTATTTTAAAATGAGAACCCGTTTTATTAGAATAAAGTTTAGAAAAAAATTAAAAATAAAATTAAGACCGTTAAAAAAATTTAAGATACATTAGCTCACATTTGATGGATAAAAACGAAAAATTGTTTTTGACTGCCTATATAAAAAGGCTGAGCCACCGCTCAGCCTGATTTGTTTTATAGAATTGCTTATAGCTCTATATCATATTGTATGTTAGCAAAATGTTTGCAAAATCACAGTATTCAAAATCCTTTGTGCTATTTAACCCTAGATTTTATCTGGCACGCCCGGGGGGAGTCGAACCCCCGACCACAGGATTCGAAGTCCAAAGAATGTCAAACATTCCAACAAATGCTTTTAGGCAAGCCATGTCCACCAATTCGACATTAAAATTGACCAAAGGACTTTGTACTTAAGACATCTCAATCCTTTGGTACAAACTTGTCAATTATCATAATCCCCAACAAGTAATTAGTCAATACCAATAATGTGTTCTCTATGTCCCTGCCAAATTTTTGCTTCTCCTAAATAGTTGCCACATACAATTAGGGAAAGCTTAAAAGATATGTGCTTTCAAACTTTGACCGCTGCGGTCAAAGTCGTGTATTTTCTGCTTTTGTACCTTTTGCCTTGTCTCAAAGCCCTCTAAAAGCCCCCTACAACGTGCAAAAACGACGTGGGGAATATAAAGATACCACCCCACCACTCAGATGTGGCTTATAAGCGACGGTAAAAATGGGAAATATGTTTGTATTTGGCTGATAGAATGATTACAAGCTTCTGGGATGTAAAAACTTGAGTTTTCTTGAGGTTTGGATACTAAGTTTTACTAAGCTGTGAGATTGCAACACTCTCTTTTTCTTTATTGCTGGCTGCAAGGAGTTGTACTTTTGCAATCCCTTTTGAAAATTGTTGGGATATTCTAAGTTGGAATACCCTTAAAAAAGAATTTCCCGAAATGAAAGGTGTCCGAAAATAGGCTTCCCCAATTTGAGGAAAGCTTTTATAGGGATGTCGTGAAGTCCGACACCATGAGATGTTAGCATTTGTTAGCATGTTCTCTTTGATGCTTTAAATATTTAATCTTTAGCATTTCTTAGCATATTCAAACATACAAATTTCCATTGCTTTGTTTTCAAAAGTTCAAAATGAACTTTTAGAAGTGAAAACAATGGGAATGCTGTCAATGTTTGTGATGCGGTAACTTACCGCACCCTTGCAAGACACCCACAAAATAGGGGACACCTCGCCCAATGTCACATTCTCACAACCCCTGAATGCCTTCCACGTTAGAATTTTTAACGCTTTGCTGGCTTTTAAAGGGTCGCTAAAATGTGCAAAAATGTGTCATTTCAAAACTCCACTTTGTAGCTTTTAGGTCTCGGTAAGTTGTCGACCCCTTTAATTTGCATGCATTTTACACCCTGTTAAAATCCCAAGCCTGCAACATCACGACTTGCAAGGACTGACAAGCTAAGAGAGGACAAAAATGTTAACATTTTTTAACGCACAAAAGCCTGCCAAATCAGTAACCACAAGTGCTGGTTGTATGTTAAAAGGTTTCTTAAACGTTGCAAAATGTCGCATTTCAAAACTCCACCATGTAGCTTTTAGGACTCGATAAGTTGTCGACCCCCTTCAATTGCCCGCATTTTACATTCTGCAGGTGTTCAAAGCCCGCAACTTTAGGCTTCTCAATAGATGAGAAGCTTTTAGATGTGGTTCAAATCGTCAAAAAATGTCAAATCCCAAGCCCATGCTTTGTGGGTGTTCGATGTTGGAATGCCCTTTCATCCCATCAACTTTTTGACCGCACGCTTGATTTGTACTTTGTAGCCGCTACCATACTTCTGAACCATCGCCAAATGTGAATAGCACCAAACAAAGTAGTCCTGAAGAAGTTTGATGTGGTTGATTGACAGCTTGTCGATGTGCCTTTCAATAAACTCTTCAACTTCCCATTTGGCAGCAAGAAGCTTCATTCTGTCCTGTTCGCCTTGTTGCTTTAAAACCCTCAGCTTGTCCAATTGGGGTATTGAAGACAAAACTTCAAGCTGTTTTCTCTTCTCCTCTCTCGTCAACACTGTGGTTTCTACTGGGGATGAGAAGTAGCCATTGCCTGCTACCACATGCACCGCAGGGCAGGATATGAAAACTGTCAAGTCGTCAAGGTCTGCCTCGAATTGGTCTTGTTTCATCGCCCGCAATAGCTTCTTTCTTGCTGATTTAAACAGCTTGTCATCTTCTACTTTGCCTGTGTGGATGTACCTTAAAACTTGTTCTCTCTCATCGTCGGTTAACTCTGCCAAGTACTTTTGCAACCTCGTTACAATATCACGCCTTATTACCTCGTTTTCAACAGAAAAGCCACTATCAATTACATCGCCAACTGTTGTTTCCTCTTCCTCATCCTTGGTTAGTGGACTATCCAGTGAGACCAAAGTAAGCCTGTACTTTGGCAAGCTTCTTTTTATCCTGCTTTCAATCACTTTGCACGCATAGGAAGAGAAGCTGCCTTTGGCAGGGTCATAGTTCTTTGCCGCCACAACAAGACCAATGTAGCCCTCGCTAATCAAGTCGTCCACCTCATAGCAATAGCCCTTGGGACAAGGCATAAATTTGTTTGCCACATGGTAGACAAGCTTAATGTTGTCGGCAATTAACATTTGCCTTTGAACGCTGGTTAGAGACTCAACCATCACAAAGCACCTCGCAAAATGCTACCCTCTTGGCAAAAAGTTGCTTGCCACTTAACAGCATTCCACGTTCATAGCGTCGTCTTGGTCGTCATCCCATAGGGCACAGACAATCTCCCTAATCCTGTTGAGTAGTTGTTCGCTGTGGTCTTCCTTGTTCTCATCCAATCCCAACGCTAAACGCTGTCCCTTCTGTACTTTTTCCATCACATTAGCTAATCTTTCCAACACATAAACGTTATACTTACCGTCCTTGGTCTTTATTGTCTTCTCATCATGCAAAGCAGCCCAAACAAGACGTAAAAACTCGTCCCAAATCTCAACGTGCCATGTGTTGTAATCGGTAGCCTTTTCTATTTGTCGTTGGAGAGTCTTCTCAAAAATAAGCTGGTTCTTTTCTTTGTTAACTTGTTGCTTTTCTTTCAACCAATCCCTTGCCTTGTTTCTCAACACTCCATAGTTAACGCCTTTTTCCTGTGCAAACTCCTTTAGCGTCTTGTAATTGCCTATCATGAATTCACGTTTCAACTCATCCCAGTCATAGCAACGTATTCAAACCACTCCCAAACTTGTGTTCTTGATTTGATTATACCACGTGGGAAGTCCGCATGTCGAATTTTGTCATATCGTTGTTATAACTGTGCAATAACAAAGTGTCATAGGCAAAAAGCAATTAGGATAGGATAAAGCATACCGTCCAAAACTTGCAATGAAGACCATGATATTGGGAATACCTTGCAATGGCTGGGGATGAATCGTCTTTGTCCTCACAAAGTCCGCAATAGCACGGTATACCCACATACCATATTTGAAACCGATTTCTTTTGAACGCAAAATGAAAGGGACATATTTTATATGCCCCGACCTTTCCTGTGCGTTTTAAAAGCCTTCTGTGAAATTTCTCTACTGGCTTTCTACTGGCAAAGCTTCTTCACCGCAGCCACTACATAGCCAACCTTCCCATTCATCGTTGCTAAACCATTTGAAGGGTTCACCGCAACGTGTACACAAGCTGTTAGGAATAAGTCTCCCTGTCCCTAACGTTATACGTTTTTTCCACTCTGGCACATCATTTTCGATTGACACACAAGCTACAAATTCAATCCTGCCCGTTGCTTTTAAACACGACAAACACACAAAGCCTTTTTCCTGTCCTTTCTCGGCAAACTCAAAATCTCTGCTGCCACATACAGGACACTTTACATTTAGGACAGCGTGTAGCTTCTCAATCTCCCATTCACGCTGTGCACACTTTGTAAACTTTGTGTAAAGCTGCAGGTCAAGTTCATTTGGATTCTTCTTTCCAAATTCCTGTGATAGTCTCTCCAGCATAGCCCAGAAATGCCCTTCCTTACTGCAAAGTTGCTTGTCATAAGCTTTCTTTTTCAGCTTTGCAAAGTAGGAAGGCTTTTGCTTTGCCGCAAGTTCCCTTATCTCAAGGTCGGTCATGAGTCTTATTATGCGGTTAACTTGCTTATTTGCTGCTTTTACTGGGTTAACTTGGTTAACCAGCGTTGTAGCTGCCTTGTCCATTATAGCAGTAGTAACCGATGGACAACCAGCAGCCTGCCAATCAGCAGCATTACCTACATTGTTTGCAACATTCTTGGACTCTTCAATTAGGGAAAGCCAATCCCATGGTCGCATGAAGTACACCTCCCCCACATTTAGACAGGTCGACAAGCCACATACAAGCGGTTGGTCGCCACCAGCAAGGCAAAAACTGGATTCAAGTTTATGCAGCAGCGGAATTTGCATAAATTCAAAATCCAACTTTTTCCTAATAGGGTGGGTTGTTAAACCCACCCTTTTAATTTTAATTTTAATTTTACCCGTTTTTGTGCCCGCAAACCCTTGTCCCAACTGCATTTACCATTTTCTTCCCTGCGATTTTTTGTAGGTATATACTGCGATTTTTTATAGGTACATACTGCGATTTTCTGTAGGTATATACTGCGATTTTCCCAGCTGATACCAGTATGTTTTGTCTGTATATTTATGCGTTTATTTTCGAATATTTATACAAACAACATCTTTGTCGATTTTGTAGGTTATCAAGCCCATACTTTCCAGCTTGATGAGTGCTGATATCACCTTCTCTTTACTTTCCTCTAATGGTAGTTCTGGGCAAATATCTTGTTGCACAAACTGTGCAAAATTGCGTTTATAAGTTTTGTTGCGTGTGCATTTGCCCATTAGGAAGTGATAAAGTCTATGTGCTATCTTGTGTTTAACAAGCTGTTTAGCGATGTCCAAATTACCACGTGCGACATAGCCGTTGTCAAGGTTGTAGCAAATTTCTTTGGCAAGCGTGACAGTTAACTTTGTTTTATATCCACGCCCTTTGCTGCCTTTCTGCGATATCCTGTAGGAAGGCAAGAGTGTGAATTTAGCTATATCTCGCCTAAATGTCTTTTCGTTGATAAAACCGTATCTTTCGACAACAATCTTGGTCATCATTAAACGGTCAAGTGATTGCAAGACTAACTTAACGTTTTCTGATGATGTAACATCCAATCCTCGCTTTTCCATGATGTACTTTAGCGGTATTTCAAAAGTATCGCCTTTTTGTCCCGTTTCCTGCCTATAGGTGGTCAAGATGTATAATGTGTTTATGTCGGCTGGTGTTAGCATGTAGTAGTTTGTACCGATTTGTACTTTGCCGCCGTCATTTGTTTCATACTCATAAACAAGCTTACATTCTCGCCCTTGCCGTGGTTGTATGCTATCTTCCAGTAGGGAAAAGATGTTGATAGGCAAGTTTGCGTCTGTGATGTAAAAGTTCACATTGTTTTGGTTGTTCATCATTGTAAACCCTCCTATCTGTGGTTTTTGTTTCACCATGCCGCCTTGCCGATTCCCGTACAAGGCAGCGTGTGGGGATTACAAGCTGTTATCATTGTTGTCTATTTCTTCAAACAAGTAAATCCCGCCCCAAAATCTCATTGTGATGTTTTCTCCTATGCTGCCATATCTGTTTTTGACACAATTGAATTTGATTGTATAACCATTGCCTTTGTAGTCATCGTGAATAGGTTTGTCGTCATCTCTTTTCATTAGGAAAGCGGCTGCTGTTCCATATTCAATTGACCCAGATTCTTTGAAAGCTTTTATATCATCGTCGTCATAGCTTTCCCTATTCAAGCTGCTGATAGCGACAACTGGGATTAAAAACTTGTTTTTAATCTCAAACAACTCTTGCATTATCAGGTCAACTCTTTGCTTATCGCTTTGATATGGTTTTGCTGGTTGCAAAAGCTGTAAGTAATCAACAAACAGGATAGGCTTTTGCAAGCGGTCAAGGACATAATAGACCTCATCAAGTCTTTGTCCTTCTAAAATGTGAAGCTTGAAAGCATAACGCATGATGTAGTCTTGCATAACAGACATGAACTCTTGCATTTCCTCTTGAGTTGCTGTCCTTGTTCTAAGTTTTCGATAAAAATCAAATCCAGCTACTTTAACATTAACTTTTTTGAGTCCATATTCACGACAGAAAATCCTTGTCAAAATCTCTTCTTTGGGCATTTCAGCCGATAGGAAGACGCATTCATAACCTTGTTGTAAGAAGTTGTCTATAAGCTGCAACAAGAATGTTGTTTTACCGACGCTGGGCTTTGCACCAAAGACATACAGGTTTCCTGCTACAAAACCACCATTTAACACATCGTCTAATTGCTTAAATCCTGTGGAAATAGCTTTGAATTTATCAGACTTGAGAAAATCAACATACTGGGCAGCAAAATTAATGAGTGCATAGGGATAAAAAGCCGCTTTAAGCTGCCATTTTAAAAACTTTATACACTCGTCTTGAGAGTTTTGCAAAAACTCGTTGATGTCTTTGTAAGGTGCACCTTCCCATCTGCAAATAGCCACTTCATACTGGTTTTTCATCTTATCAAAAAGTTGTTTTGCTGCTTTGCTGCCTGCCTCGTCGTTGTCAAACAGGATGTAAAATTTCTTGCTTTTGGGTTTGATTAGGTTAAGCACTTGCAAAAACTCTTTTTGATTTTCACAACCATTCAAAGCTATTGCTGGTTGCCCAATTGCTGCCTCAATGGTCAATGCGTCAAATATACCTTCAGCAATGAAGACGTTCCTTTGCTGGTCATCTTTCAGCAAGTCAACATTGAATGGTATTGCATTGCTGCCTTTAGGAAATTCATAGCGTGGCTTGTTATCATCAAGGTTGCGACGCACATAGCTTATTATCTGCCCGTCTTGAAAGATGGGTAAGACAATTGCATTGTTTTCCACATCAAAGCCCATCTTGTATTTGTCAATTAGAGAAGTGGGAATCCCCCTATCAGCAAAGTAACTTGTCAAACTTGCGTATTGATGGCATGTCTCGACATATGCTATAATCTGGTCAATAGAAAGCTTTTCTTCTTGCGTGTTTTCTTCTGTTTGCTTGCTGCCAGTAGACAAGCCTATTTCCTCAGCCAACATCTTGACTGCCTCCTTAAAGTCAACGTTGTAATATTTCATTGCAAATGTGATGACATCCCCGCCTACACCACAGCCAAAGCAATGAAAAAACTGTTCGCTGGGCTTGATATAAAACGATGGGTTTTTATCAGGATGGAAAGGACACAAAGCTTTGTAGCTGCTACCTTCTTTCTCTAACTGCAAATATCTGCCAATGTAATCAATAATGTCGATTTTGCTTTTAATTTCTTTGACAATCTCTTGCATTTGCATTCCAAAACACCTCCTAATTGGTTTTGTTCGATGTCTTTCTAATCCATAAAGCCGCCCTACCGATGACCGAATAGGGCAGCGAAGGATTTTAAGAAGCCTTTTCAACCTTTGTAAAGTATTTCAGCGGCAAATAATACTGTTCGGTGGAATTGCCAAATGTTCGCAAGATAGCTTTTTCGATAAACTTGTCAAAGTCAATTTCATACATGTTACCCGTGTTAATTTCTTCAATCTGTATCAGCTTGCAACCTCTTTCCTTGAGTTCTTCAACAACGCACTTTTCGATTCCATACGCATTTAGGACAAGTAACTTGCTGTGAGTAGAGACCGCTTTGTAAAAGATTTTTGTTTTTGAATTGAAGTGTCCTGCAGTAACTTCACGTCCTAAACATTTGTTGTAAACCTTGAAGACCATAAGGACGCCTCCTTTCATGTTTGAAAACTTATTGCAGTTTCAGAAAGCATTTGACATTTGGTTGTGTTACAATCAAAATCAAAAGGGGATTAATTACTTGTTCATTTAGGTGGCTTCAAGCCACTTTTTTTTATGCGGTTTTGCTATCCACCTCTTTTAAGCTACCGTCTGGGTTTGCGATTTCCTCTATAGGCACACCGAAATATGTCGCTAAAGCCTGCAACAATTTCGGATATGGCTTCCTCCAGCCCCTTTCAATCTGACTAAGTAGGTTAGGATTAACTCCAATCGCAAACCCTAATTTGGTTTGTGTAAGCCCTCTTTGACGTCTTAAAAATTCAAGTTTTGTCATCTTACTCCCCCTCCTTTTTTGTTTTCTGCCTTTAATGTTACTAAAAGTACTTGCTAAAAAGAATTGCTTCAGGTAAAATTTCAGGTAAAGGGGGATAGAAAAATGGGATGGGATAAATGGGACTTGGCAAATTTCACGGATGAAAATTCTCATCTAAAAGCCTACATACAAAAGACCTCAGGTATTTGGGTACCCCCTATTGTAAGGTTGGGGAAATGGCCAAATATCGAAAATAAGCTTTTAGATTGTGTTCTTTTCCCTATACCAGAAGAATGGCAAAAATCATTGCCTGTTAAAAATGACCCTTTTATTCTGGCTTCCGAAAATGGGGAAAATTTATTAGCTGACATAGGTTGGCAAGCAAAAAAGGATGTTGAAGGTGTGTTAGATGATTTTGTAAAGTTAGCAGATTCAAACGACGATGAAATATTAGAATTTACCTCCAAATGGGGACCATTGTGGCTATGTGTTAAGCATAGAGAATGCATTTGGGCACCTTTGCCATCGTCAATAAAAGTTGGATACGATGGACATATAGACTATTGCTTATGGTTCCCTGCTGAACCGCTTTCGTTTTATCGTTTCTATGCAAAGAAAGTGAAAGCTATATTAGACGCTGCCGCTTTGCTTGTTGAAGGGAAGCCTGTCCCTCCATCTCTTTGGAAAGCTATAGGTTGGTGTGAAAATGAAAGTGAATGGGATATCTCAATACAGCGTTTCTTTTTAATCTCCACAGTTAATGGCTGGTTAGAAGCGACAGGTACAACTCTGTGGTTAGAATGGGGAAATGAAAACTATCCTACTCTCCATATTGATACTGGCTGGGGATGTTTTTCAAGGGTTTGGGTTGAACTTGCCCAATGCTTAAGCAGTGCTAAACAGCTATGTGTTTGTGATTTATGCCATCAGCCATATATACGTAAAGACCGAAAACCGCAGAAAGGAAGGAAAAATTATTGTCCGACGTGTAGAAGTAAAAACGCAAAACAAAGGGTTTATGCCCAAAAACGTTCGGTAAAATAAATGTTAACCCCATCACATGACCTAAATTCAATTCCCACAAAACAAAAGCCTTGCCATAACTGTTAGGACAAGGCTTATCTTGTCAACTTGTTCTTGACTCTCTTTGTTTGCTGCAATAACATGTTCAATGGGGAAGCTGTGTTGTTTATCTCTCGCAGGTCGTTTTGTGTGAAGTGGACATACCGCTTGGTCATCTCCAAAGTGGTGTGTCCTAACGTCTTTTGCAAGCTTAACTCATAACCGCCGTTTTTGAGATACAACAATGCGAAAGTATGTCGCAAATCATAAGGTCTTATTTTGACTCCCAACTTTTTGCTGTACATTTCCATTCTGTCATTCCAGATGTCACGTGTGAGTGGTCTGCCTGTTACTGTACAAAAAACAGGTACTTTCTCATCCCATTCAGGATGTCTTACTGCTATCAGTTTCTTTACTGCGTTTGCGGTAACTGGTAGGATAGGCAACACCCTTGACACTCTTGTTTTTGCTGCGTCGCTGGGAATAAAAACTTGTAACGTCTTAAAGTCAAAATGTTCAATTAAGAGAGAGAAGGCTTCCTTTGGTCTTATCCCTGTGTCTAACGTTAACAAAATCAAAGCATAATCACGCAAACCGCAAAATGTATTCTTATCTGGCAACTTCAAAAGCTTCTCTAAAATTTCTGTATCAATGTTGACAATTCGCCCCTCAGCTTTCTTCTTAGGAAGCCCTTCCAAAGGATTGGATTTAAGTATGTTCTCCTCAACACACCATTTAAAAAAGGCTTTAAGGTAAGTCAATCTCAAATTGTATGTTGCTGGTTTGATAGGCTGGGAAAGATACTCATACAAACACTTTTTAAGTTGTTGTTCGTCATGAAAACAGTTAGGGTAAAGGTCAAAAAAGTGTGTTACATGGTATTCATAATCTCTAAGCGTTAATTCACTTCTCCCTTCAGCACGCTTGTAAAACAGGAATTGCTGTAAGGCTTCCCGCCAATCCATTTTAATAACGCTTCTTTTGGGCATAATAAAACCACCTCTCGCATTTTTATTGCGATTGGTGGTCATGACTTGCCGTTTGGTAGTCCTGTGGCAATGTGCAAATCCTGTGGTATACATTCACCAAAGGACTTGGTGCTTTTTAATCCCAATTTCCAACTTTTACTACCACCTTCAATCCTTGATACATCCCACTTGGCACGCCCGGGGGGAGTCGAACCCCCGACCACAGGATTCGAAGTCCTACGCTCTATCCTCTGAGCTACGGGCGCATGTGTTTTATAACACAATTTAAATTATAAAATCAAATCAATGAATTTGCAACCTTTTTAAATATCTTAAAATATTGATATTAATCTTAATTTGCAAAACACCAAAATCATTCAATCCAAAGAAAAGTTGTAGTATAATAAGAACAAGTTCAACGTTAATTAACAAGGCATAAAAAAATGATATTCTTGAGGGGATAATGGATGTTAGAAATTTTTGAGAAATACTTTGGAAAGCATAACAGCTTGTCTGAAAACACCAAGTGGGGAGAAGAAGTTTCAAATCAGAAAACTTTTGATGAGCAAAGAGAAATTGTAGATAAATTGGTGTCGCTTCTTTACCTGAATTTAAGCCTAATATTCAGGGAAGATAAAAAATTTGAGAGTGACCATGGTGAATTTAAAGAAGAGATTATAGCTGGAAATTTAAATGGTATTCACTCAGAAGCTGTGTTTTTAAAACCAAGGAATTTGAATCCACCTTATCCTGTGGTGGTTATTTTGCATGACCATGGTGGATTTTATTATTATGGTAAAGAAAGAATATACAGGCAAGACAATACCAAGACTTTTGTCAATGAATACCAGAAAAAATTTTATTCATCATTGCCGTGGGCGTTAGAGTTTGTAAAAAACGGATTTGCTGTATTTTCTCCCGATGCATTTTATTTTGGAAAAAGAAGGCTTCCTGCTGAGTTAATTAGTCTTTTAACAGATGACAACTCAATAGATGATCTTTTGAATTATGAAAAAGGTTCTTATGAGTACATCCGGATTTTCAATAAAATATCCTCACAGCTTGAACCTATGATGTTTAAGAATATCAATCTATATGGTACAAACTGGCCAAGTATTTTGTTAAACGAAGACTTGGCATGGTTTAACTATCTCTTGCAAAGAGAGGATGTAGACAAAAACAGAATTGCTTGCATGGGATTTTCCTTAGGGGGTTTTAGGACACTTTTTTTAAGTAGCCTCAGAAATGAAATAAAATGTAGCATCATCATTGCATTCATGTCAGAGTTTAGAAGAATGCTTGGCAAAACTGGGAGACATACTTTTATGGTTCATATTCCTAGTTTTACAAGGGTTCTTGACCTGCCTGATGTTGCAGCTTTGATTGCTCCAAGAAAACTCTTTATTATGCAGTGTGAGTATGATAGTCTCTTTCCAAAAGATGCAATGCAGTCTTCTGTAGAAAGAATAAAAAGTTACTTTATGAATTTTGATTGTGGTAACCAATTTGAATACAAATTTTATCCAAATGGGCATGAATTTAATTTAAATATGCAAAAAGATGCTTTGGAGTTTATGTCAAGGAATTTATAAAATCTTCAAATGAGAGGAGGTAATTAATATGAAACACCTTGGCAAAAAGGTTTGGGTGATACCGGATGGTTACATTCCATCAGAAGGTTCAATGTCAATTCCTGGCCACGAATGTTTGTGCATTGTAAACACAGGGGATAGTGACGCAAAAGTAAAGATTACTGTGTTTTTTGAAGACAGAGAGCCAATTGAAAGTGACTATTTTGTTGTGAAAGCCCGAAGAACAATTCATGCATGGTTAAATAAGCCAGAACTGATAGGAGGTCTAATTATACCAAAAGAAGTTCCATATTCTATTGTTGTTGAAAGTGACAAAGAGATTGTTGTTCAAATGTCACGGCTTGACACAAGACTTGGCAATATGGCGCTTTTGAGCGTTATTGGATTTCCGGTTGAATAAATCCTAAAATAACCAATCTGTAAATTTTGGATTTCAAAAAGGAGGCTTTTATAATGGGCAAAATAAAGCTGAAAAAATTTTTGCATGGTGGAGACTACAATCCAGACCAGTGGACAGAGGATGTGTGGGAAAAGGACATTGAATATATGAAATACTATAATGTAAATGCAGTTTCTATGCCAATATTTTCGTGGGCACAGCTTCAGCCAAATGAAGATGAATTTACATTTGAATGGCTTGACAAAATAATTGATAAGCTCTATTCAAATGGTATTCATGTCATCTTGGCAACACCTACGGCTTCTCAGCCAGCATGGCTTTCAAAAAAGTATCCTGACGTGCTGCCTGTTGATATTCACGGGAGAAAGAGAAAGCACGGAGCAAGGCAGAATTACTGCCCAAACAGTCCAAACTTCAAAAATGCAGCAAGAAGAATTGTTGAAGAGATGGTAAAAAGGTATAAAGACCATCCTGCAGTTATAATGTGGCATATCAGTAACGAGTATGGGCCTTACTGCTACTGTGAAAACTGTGCTAAAGCCTTTAGAGAGTGGTTAAAAGAAAGATATAAAACATTAGATGAGCTCAACAAAAGATGGAACACAGCTTTCTGGGGACATACATTTTATGATTGGGATGAGATAGAAGTTCCATCATATCTGAACGAAGAGTTTGAATATATGCCTGGAAGGCAGAAAAGCTCATTCCAGGGACTTTCGCTTGATTACAAGAGGTTTATGTCAGACAGCCTTCTGAATCTTTATAAAATGGAAGTTGAGATTATCAAAAAATACATGCCAGATATCCCTGTTACAACAAACCTGATGGGCCCATTTAAGCCTCTTGACTATCACAAATGGGCAAAACATATGGATATTGTATCATGGGACAATTACCCATCGATAAAAGATTCTCCAAGTTCTATTGCTTTCAAGCATGACCTCATGAGAGGGCTCAAAAGAGACCAATCGTGGATTTTGATGGAACAAACGCCGAGCCAGACAAATTGGCAGTGGTACAACTCTGCAAAAAGACCTGGTATGATACGGCTTTTGAGCTATCATGCGATTGCACATGGAGCTGACTCTGTGCTTTATTTCCAGTGGAGACAGTCAGTTGCTTCATGCGAAAAGTTTCACTCTGCAATGGTTCCGCATGTTGGGCACCTTGAGACGAGAGTGAGCAAAGAGCTTAAAAAGATTGGCGACGAAATTTTACGCTTGGATGAGATTTTGGAGTCAACAACTAAGAGCGAGGTTGCACTTTTATTTGACTGGGAAAACTGGTGGGCGCTTGAAGAGAGTATGGGATTTAGAAATGATATATCTTACCTTGAACATGTAGATGCGTACTACAGAGCTCTATATAAGTTGAAAACAAATGTGGATGTTGTTGACCCGAAAGAAGAGTTAACAAGGTACAAGCTTGTTGTTGCACCACTTTTGTATCTTCTCGACCAAGAAAGTGCAAAGAACATAGAAAATTATGTAAAAAACGGTGGAATATTTATTACAACATATCTATCAGGACTTGTTGATGAAAACGACAGAGTAATTCTTGGTGGCTATCCGGGTTGGTTCAGGAAGCTTTGTGGTATATGGGTTGAGGAGATTGATGCGCTTTTCCCTGATATGAAAAATGCAATTATACTTGCAAAACCTATTGGCATCCTTGATGGAAAATACGAATGTGATTTTATATGCGATATTATTCACCTTGAGGGTGCAAGGGCGCTTGCATACTATGAGCAGGATTATTACTGCGGAATGCCAGCTGTTGTTGAAAATAATTATGGAAATGGAAAGGCGATTTATATTGGAACAAGACCAGAAAAAAGGTTTATAGAAGGTCTTGTTAAGTTCTACGCTGAAAAGGCTGGTATACAACCAATATTACCTGTGCCGGAAGGTGTTGAAGTAACAAAAAGAGAAAAGAATGGGAATGAATATGTGTTTCTTTTGAATTTCAATGGTTATGATGTAAATATTGAGCTTAAAGATGAGTATTATGAGCTTATAACACAGAAGGTTTTGGGCGGAAAAGCTACTCTTGCACCGAAGGAGGTTATGATACTGAGAAGATTAAAAGATTAAAAACTGCAGATGTCTCTCTTGATAACTTACAGTAGAGATGTCAGGTGTATGGATGTTGCCAAAGTATTCCAATATTGAAGTCACAAAGAATAGTAAGAGGCCCTTTTCTCTTTATAGCTGAGGGAGGGGGGTCTCTTAATTTTTTCTTGAAATAGAATATATATTCGGTTATTATATAGGTATAAATCAACTACACATAGTTTTTAAAAAAAGAAGTGATTTATATGGATATACTTGAAAAACTTGAGGTTCTTGGTGCTGCTGCAAAGTATGATGTTTCGTGCGCGTCAAGCGGAAGCAAAAGGGAAAAACATTTTGGAATTGGCTCAACGTTTTCTGCAGGTATTTGCCACAGCTGGACAGATGATGGGCGTTGTATTTCTCTTTTGAAGATTCTTTTTACCAATGAGTGTATCTTTGACTGTGCCTATTGTATAAATAGAAAGAGCAATGATATAAAACGGGCCACATTTACGCCTCAAGAGATAGCTGAGCTGACCATAAACTTTTATAAGAGAAACTATATAGAGGGTCTTTTTCTGAGCTCTGCCATCAAAAATTCTCCTGACTGGACAATGGAGATGCTTTTTCGAACAGTTTGGCTTTTGAGATATAAATATCAGTTCAATGGATATATACACGTTAAAGCTATTCCCTATGCATCACTTGATTTAATAAGAAAAACTGGATTTTTGGTTGACAGAATGAGTGTCAATATTGAACTTCCATCTGAAAAGAGCTTAAGGCTTTTGTGTCCCAATAAAACAAAAGAGAGTATATTAAAGCCTATGGAGTTTATAACAAAAGTAGCTGAAGAAGAGAAAAATTTTGTATCAGCTGGCCAGAGCACTCAGATGATAATTGGTGCAACAGATGACAGTGATTATAAAATAATCAACTTAAGCCAGCACCTTTACAAAAAGTTTAAGCTCAAAAGGGTATACTATTCTGCATACACGCCTGTAAATCACGACCCAAGAATATTGAAAGTGGACAGTCCACCGCTTTTGCGTGAACACAGACTCTATCAGGCAGACTGGCTGATTAGAGTTTACAACTTTTCTGCTGATGAGCTTTTTAAAAGCAAGGATGAGAACCTTGACCTTGAGGTTGATCCAAAAGTGATGTGGGCGCTGAGAAACCTTGATAAATTCCCAATTGAGATAAGTAAAGCAAGTTATGAACAGCTGATAAGAGTGCCTGGCATTGGAATAAAAAGTGCAAGGAGGATAATAAAAAACAGGGTATTTCATTCTCTGGATTTTGAGGATTTAAAAAAGATGGGTGTTGTTCTAAAAAGAGCAAAATATTTTATAACTTGCAACGGCAAGACATTTGAAAGGTTTTTGATTGATTTGCCACCTGAGAAAATAAAGCAAAAACTTACAGATAAAAATTCTTTACAAAAACCTCAGCAGCTTTCGTTTTTTGATAGGGAAGTATTTACATCTGTGATAACAGGGGAGATTTAAAAGGTGTATAAAATATTTTTGTATGACGGAACATTCGAAGGTTTTATGTGTGCGGCATTTCATATAATTTCTGAAGGTATAGATAAAGATAGGGCTATAATTGTTTCAAAAAATGAGTACCAACCGATGTTCATAGACAGTGTAAGAGAGGTTCAAAGTGATTTAAAAGCGTTTTTAGAAATGAGGAAAGGCATAATTGAAAAAACTGATTGCAGTGTTTTCAAAAAGATTTACTATGCATTTTTGTCAGATACTGAAGACAAAGAGAGTTATATTTTGAGATATCTATTTTTGTTATTTACCCATGGCAAAAAGATAAAGTATCTTTACAGTGATGATATAGTAAATGCAGTTGAAAAGATGGCAAAAAACGTTAGCAGGGAAATAGGAAAGTATATGGGGCTTATTAGGTTTTGTGAGACAAATGAAGGATTTCTTTATGCCAAGTTTGAACCCAAAAACGACATCATAAAACCAATTGCATATTTTTTTAAAAATAGGCTGAATGAATTTTGCTGGGCTATCCATGATGTGAAGCGAAACAAAGTTGCTATTTACGATAGAAAAAAAGTCCAGTTTTTAATTTGCAATACCTTAAAATTAAAAGTAACTCATCAAGAAGAGATGTTTCAGATGCTGTGGAAGAAGTATTTCAAATCTATGGTAATCGAAGAGCGAAAAAATCTAAAACTTCAGCAGCAGAACATGCCCAAAAGATATTGGAAGTATCTTGTAGAAAAAAATTAGGTGTACATCCTTCTTTTCGGATGTACACCTTTTTGTTTTGAACATAAGCTTAAAATTTTATTTCTTCTTTCCTTTGTGAGGCTGCTGAGGAATCTTTTTTATCTCTATTTCTATTTTAGAGTTACCTTTGCCGGGAATTGTGATTTTCTTTTCTTGCATTGGCTGAACATACTTTTTGGGCATATTGAGAGAGTTTTTAATAATGTTTTCAATTTTTGAAAGAACATCTGTGTAAAGACTTTTTATTTCGGAGATAGTATTAACTTTTGCCTGATACAAGCCTACAACTTCATTCAATAAGCTGACTATTTTATTGTAATCACTGCTCTTAGCTATCTGATGATATTCGTAGAGTTTGACTTTTATCTGCTTATCGATGGTATTTATCTGGTACACCTTTTGGCTTACTGTTGGTTGAATCTGGTCGACAAGTTGTTTTATTTGATATACAGCCTGGTCAACTGCCTGTTGCTGCTGGTTTTTATAGACTTCTTCATATACTTTTAGTTCATTGAGTTTTTGAGTTAGTTGATTGTTAAGATCTGCTACTTTGGATGACGAGAAATTCTTCTTTTTGAGTTCCTTTTGAAGTTGTGATATTGCCTTGTTTACCTCATTAATTATCTTGTTCATTTCCTGAGTAAAGAAATTCTTATCATATCTTTTAGCAGCTTGAATGTAAGCATTTATCTTTGCCCTAAGATGATTTACCTCAGCATTAATTTTGTTAAACTTTGTTCTTAGTTGATTTATTTGCAAAATGAGATTATTAATAGCCTTTTTCTGATTTTTTGTAAGTTTCTGTGGTTCTTGGATATTTACATTGTCATTTAAAATAGGTGGAATTACTTCAGTAGTTGAATTTGTACTGTAAGTTGAAGAATATGTTGTGGTTGTGGTTGTCGAATTTTGAGTATTGTAAGTCTGAGAGTAAGTAGTGTTTTCAGTAGTTTGATAAGTTTGTACTTGAGTTGTGCTATAGGCTGAGCTTGTCACAGTCTGAGAAGATGAAGTAGCTGATGTATCTTGGTCAGCATATACCGGAACTAATAAGAGAAAAGTAAAGATGAATACTAAAATTAAGCTTATCAGTTTTCTTTTCATTTTTTTATTGCCTCCTTGTAAATTTTTTCTTCTATTTTTATATTACCTCATTTATTTAGATTTTTCGTTTCTCAATTATTAAAAAAGTGTGTAAATTTTTTAATAGACAAATTTTATAATTTGGTGTAACATTTCAAAGGGAAATTTAATTTTGCAAAGGCCAAAAGGGTGAGGAATATGAACACAAAGTATGATGTTATTATTGTAGGGGCAGGACCATGTGGGATATTTACGGCGTATGAACTTGTAAAAACTTCTTATATGGCAAAGGTTGTAATATTTGAGAAAGGAAGGGACATCGAGTCAAGAGAGTGTCCAAAGAGAGTTACAAATGTTTGTAGTGGCTGCAAACCCTGCAATATAACAACTGGATTTTCGGGTGCAGGTGCATTTTCTGATGGGAAGCTGTCGCTGTCACCAAATGTTGGCGGCAGAATTCAAGAATTTATTGGGCAAAACAGGACAATAGAGCTCATAAAGTACGTAGATAGCATATACCTTGAAAATGGGGCAGACACTAAGGTATATGGTACAAATAGTCAGGTGATTGAGGAAATAAAAAGGAAGGCAACTGTTGCAAATCTCATGCTTGTTGAAAGTCCAATAAGACATCTTGGTACCGAAGAGGCAAAAAAGATATACAAAAGACTCCAGGATTTTCTCCTCAGCAATAACATTGAGATAAAATTCAGAACACCTGTAAAAGACTTGATTGTAGAAGACGGAAAAGTGGCAGGAGTTGTTGCTGAGGATGGCAGTATATACTATGCAAAAAATGTTGTGATATGTGTTGGACGTGAAGGCGCAAGCTGGCTTTCGAAGATAATAGAAAAGTACAATATCCCGTGTGAGAATAACAGGGTTGACATAGGTGTGAGAGTAGAGACACCAAATCATATATGGAAGGGTATAACTGAGCATCTGTATGAGAGCAAGTTCATATACTATACAAAAACATTTGATGACAAGGTAAGAACATTTTGCATGAACCCGGGCGGGTATGTTGCCGTTGAGCACTATGACAACTTGGCAGTAGTTAACGGTCACAGCTACAAGAATATAAAGAGCAACAACACAAACTTTGCACTGCTTGTATCAAAACATTTTACAGACCCATTCAAAGATAGTATAAAATATGGCAAATACATTGCAGAACTTGCAAACATGCTCTCAGGAGGCAAAGTACTTGTTCAAAGGTATGGTGATTTTATAAGAGGTAGAAGGTCAAACGAGGAGAGGATAAAAAGAAACTCTGTTGTACCAACGCTTACAGATGCTGTTGCCGGTGATTTGAGCTTAGTTTTGCCATACCGAATAATGCTTGACATAAAAGAGATGATTGAAGCTTTGGACTATGTAGTGCAGGGAGTTGCATCGTTTGATACGCTGCTTTACGGTGTTGAGGTTAAGTTTTATTCAAACGAGGTAAAAGTCAAGAACAATTTTGAGTGTTTGACAATTCAAAACCTTTATTTTGGTGGCGATGGAGCAGGAATTACAAGAGGACTTATGCAGGCGAGTGTAAATGGAGTTTTGATTGCCCGCGAGATTGCAAGTAAATTATAAGTTCATTTGTTTAAGTTTTTGAGGTGGTCTTAAAAGAACAAAAAGACCACCTTTTTGTTTTGTTATACTTAAGATATAATAAACAATGAAAGGAAGTGCTGCTCAAAATGATTGATCTTCATGTTCACACAACATTTTCAGATGGGACACTTACTCCTCAAGAGGTTGTAAAGCTTGCTAAAGAAAAAAGGCTTTTTGCAATTGCCATAACTGACCATGATACAACAGATGGTGTAATACATGCCATCGATGAGGGAAACAGGCTTGGGATTAAAGTGGTCAGCGGTGTTGAGATAAGCGCTGATTTTGAGATAGAAATGCATATTTTAGGGCTTTTTATAGATATTAACAATGAATTCTTGCAGCAAAAGCTAAGGATGCTTGAAAAGTTCAGAAAAGAAAGAAACCCTAAGATAATTGAAAAACTGAGGAAAATGGGATATGAAATTTCGATTGATGAAGTAGAAAAGTTATCTTCGGGAGAGATGATAGGAAGACCTCATATTGCCAAGGTGCTTGTCAAAAAAGGATATTTTTCAAGCACAAAAGAGGTTTTTGAAAAACTTTTGGGTTTTGGGAAACCTGCTTATGTGAAAAAGGATAAGTTAAAACCTCAAGAGGCAATTGAGGCAATAAAAAAAGCAGGCGGACTTGCTATACTGGCACATCCTCATAAGTATTTATATCTGGATGAGGGAAGTGAAAATGTATTTTTGGAGCTAAAAGAATATGGGCTTGACGGGCTTGAGGTTTTCCACTCAGATCACAGCCAAAAAGAGACAGAAGTGCTTTTGGAGATTGCTAAAAAACTTGAGCTTGCTATAAGTGGCGGTAGTGACTTTCACGGAGAAAACAAACCAGAGATTTGTTTAGGGGTTGGGAAAGGAAATTTAAAGATAGATGACGAAATTTTCTACATGTTAGAAAGCAGGGTACAAAAACAATGACAAGAAAGGCGTTATTTGTTGCCAGTTTTATGATTATAGGGATTGTTCTTGGCAGGAATATAAAAGAAATTGAGGTACTTGTATTTTGCTTTTTGCTAATTTTAGGAGCGTTGTGTGCTACCTACTATTTTCTTCCTCAGTACTTTAAAAAGGAAAAGTTTATGTTTATTTTATGTTTTCTTTTTCTTACGATTCAGCTTTTCAGGACACACTACATTTTCTATATCCACGAACCACAAAAAAATCTGGATGGGAAATATGTTTCTATTGTTGGTAGTGTATGCTCATTTCCCGAGACGAGTGAAAAAAAGACTTCCTTTTACCTTAAAACAAAGCTAAATTCAAAGGCTGTTGCTATTAGAGTCACAACAGAGTCTAAAAAAAGTATTTTTTATGGAGATACTGTAAAAGTTTCTGGAAAACTTAAAATTCCAAAGGGAAAGACAAGTAAATTCGGTTTTGATTACAGAGAATATTTGAAAGGCAAAGGTGCTATTTATACACTTTACTCAAAAGACATAGAGGTTATCTATCAAGGCAAAAATGTTCTCAGTCTTCTCAATAGATTTTCTACACAGTTAAATAACCTCATAGATAGCTCTTTTGAAAATGATATATCTTCGCTTTTAAAAGGTTTGATTCTTGGCAACAAATCCACAATTCCAGATGATGTGTACAAAGACTTTCAGCGAAGCGGACTTGCTCACCTTCTTGCAGTCTCTGGTGGAAATGTAGGGGTGCTTTGCGCTTTTGTTGAGATTTTGTTCAGAAGAATATTAAAGATATATGGTAAAGGAGTAAACTTTTTAATAATAGGTGTCATAGTTATTTTTGCTATTGTCACAGGGATGTCGGCATCGGTTGTTAGGGCTTCGATTATGGCGATAATCTTCTATGCTGGAAGGATTATTTACAGAAATCCTGATACGCTCAACAGCTTGGCAGTATCAAGCGTTTTGATGCTGCTTGTAAATCCGCTTTTTCTTTTTGACATTGGGTTCCAGCTGTCTTTTTTGAGTGTTCTTTCAATAATTCTGTTTTATAAAGGGATATATGAATATTTTGCAAAGTTAAAGATACCAAGAGGTATATCTTCACTTATTGCAGTTTCAATTTCTGCTCAGATTTTAATATTGCCATTGATGGCTTATTATTTTTCTGAGATTTCAGTTATTTCATTTTTGACAAACATAGTTGCTGTACCAGTTGCAGGTGCTGTTGTGCCGGCTGGACTACTGTATTGTCTATTTTTGGTTTTCAATGCGAATATACTACTGCTTAAAGTCCTGTTAGAAGTCTCTGTAAAGGCGCTAATGTACCTTTCAAAGCTGTCTCATGTTGGATTTTCGCATGTAAAGGTCATTTTATGGGATGAGAAGCTAATATTTTGTTACTATCTTGTTGTGGCATCATTAATTTTTAGAAAATTTATAAACAGGCAACTAAAATATGTAATTTATTTAAGTATTTGTGGACTGCTTGTAGCATTTATCTTACAGACACTTATAAATTACAACAGACTTACTATAAACGTGATAGACGTGGGGCAGGGGGACAGTAGCCTTATTACATACAAGGAATTTTCAATGCTGATTGACACAGGGCCTGAATATGAAGATTTCAGCAGCTTGAAAAGAATTGTTCTTCCGTATATACTCAAAAGAGGAGTAGCAAAACTTGATGTTTTAGTCTTGACACACAAGCACAGTGACCATATTGGAGACTTTGAGTATCTGCTTGATGAGATGAAAGTGGACAGAATTGTAACATCAAAAGAGGTCTATTTTGAAAATGCTCAAAAGTTCAAAGGGCAAAAGGTTGTGTTAGTAGATAGCTTGAAAGTTTATCGCTACAAGGATTTAAAAGCCTATTTTATCCCACCGGTAGAAGAAGATGAAAATAGTTCTGTTGTTGTGAAGCTGACCCTTGGCAATTTTTCTATGCTATTTACAGGTGATGCCTCATATGAGTCTGAAAAGGAATACGTAAAGAAATATAACTTGCAGACAAAGGTCTTAAAGGTGGGACACCATGGAAGCAGCACAGCAACATCCGAAGAGTTTTTGGAAAATGTAAAGCCAACATTTGCAGTAATTTCTGTAGGGAAAGACAACATCTTTGGGCATCCTTCGAATGAGGTCTTACAAAGACTCAAAGACAGAAATATTAAGGTGTATAGAACAGATTTAAATGGAACCATAGACATTATAGTTGACAAAAATAAGATGATGGTAAATCCGTATATTGTGAGGTGAAATATTTAAAATGGCTGAGAAAACAAAAGAGATTATAAAAGAATTAAATTCGCAACTATTGAAAAAAGATTTTAAGAAGATTTACCTTTTTTATGGACAAGAAATATTTTTGATTGATGAATATACCAAGCGTTTTAGCCATGCCATAGTTGGTGGGAATTTGAACAACATAGTAAGATTTGACGGCGAAACTGCAAATTATAACGATATAATAAACGAAATGTTTTCAATATCTTTTGATTTAGAGCCAAGAGTGCTAATCTTTAAAAACTTTTTCAAGTATGCATCTACAAACTCCAGCTTAAATCTTTCTTCTATCATAGATAATCTCAAGAATTTTAAAAGTGACAGTACTTATATAATCTTTAAAGAATACGAAACAAAAGAAAACAAGTTATTTTCCGGCCTCAAACAAATAGCATTTTCTGCGGAGTTTGTGCAGCCTTCTATGCCAGATTTAGTAAAGTGGGTTCAAAATGTAATGTCTAAAGAAGGAAAAACAATCTCAGATAATATGGCCCAGGAGATTATTCTTCATTACAACAAAGATATGATGCTTATTTATAACTATTTACAAGTTCTCATTTCATATCTTGGCAAAAGAAGCAAGGTTACTCATGATGATATATTAAAGACCTTGACAGACAACCCACAAGACCATATATTCCAGATGCTTGATGCTTTTGCGACAAAAGATTTAGAAAGTGGGTATAAGTATTTAAGAGAGCTGTATCAGCTCAGGACAAGTGTCAGCAAGATTTTGGCTTTGATTTTGCGACATTTTAAGATACTTGGGATGTTAAAAGAGATGCAGGAGACAAACAAAAAACAGATTGCAAAGCAGCTTGGCATTCTAGAGTTCTTTGTTGACAAGTACAAAAAACAAGCAGAAACCTTTACCCTTGATAAAATAAAAACTATAATTCAAAAGACCATAGAATGCGAGTACATGATAAAAAGAGGGCAAATTGATGATGAGACAGCGCTTGAAATGCTTTTGTATCAAATTGTAAAATAAAATATAAAAAGGCTATCCATTTGAAAGTGACTGGACAGCCCTTTTTTATTATTGAGCTTTTGATTCTGGCTGTGGTGAAGACAGAGCAGCGTACTTGTTGATTAGTTTCATAAGTCTTGATTTCTTTCTTGAAGCATTGTTCTTATGAATTACGCCTTTTGCAGCTGTTTGGTCAATGAGCTTTGCAGCTTTTGAGTAAAGTTCTTTTGCCTTTTCGATGTCACCGCTAAGCAGTGCTTTTTTGACCTCTTTTATAGCCTTTTTCATTTTAAATTTTTGAATCTTATTTTCAATAGTTCTACGTCTTATAACCTTTATCTTCTTTTTAGCAGACTTTGTGTTTGCCAAAACTTTTCACCTCCACTCAAAATTTAAGACTAATTGCTATTTTATCACGACAAAAACAAAATTGCAACAGCTCAAAGTAGCAAAGAAAATAAAGCAAAAGGCAAGGATTTTACCTTGCCCTATTATAGTCTTAAAGACTCTATCACACTTTTTATTACCTGAGCAGAGTTTTTGAGCTTTTCTTTTTCCTCATCTGTCAGAGGAATATCAAATACTTTTACAACTCCACTTTTGTTGACAATTGCAGGAAGGGAAATTGCAACGTCTTTTACACCATATACGTCATCAACTATTGATGATACAGGTAGTATAGAATTTTCATCTCTGATTATAGCTTCAACAATTCTTCTAACAGCCAATGCAATGGCGTAATATGTTGCTCCTTTTCTTTCAATTATTTCATATGCAGCGTTTTTTACTTTATTAAATATTTGCTCTTTTACTTCAGGTGAGCAATTTTTCCCGCACAATAGACACTCCTGCATAAAATTCACGCCGCCTATGTTTGTAAGAGACCAGGCAGCAATTTCACTGTCTCCATGTTCACCCAATATATATGCATGAACATTTCTCACATCAACCTGGCAGTGCTGTGCCAAAAGGTATCTGAATCGCGATGAGTCTAAGACTGTTCCAGAGCCTATAATTTGATTTTTTGGCAGACCTGAAACTTTATACATTACATACGTGAGAACATCAACAGGGTTAGTGACCATTAAAAGTATTGCATCCTGCGTATATTTGATAATATTTTCAACTATCGACTTTGTAATTTGTGCATTTTTATAAGTCAAATCAAGCCTTGTTTCACCAGGCTTTTGGTTGGCACCAGCAGTAATTATTATTATATCAGCATCTTTGCAATCCTCATAATCGCCTGCCCATATCTTGACGGGTTTTACAAATGATATTCCATGATTTAAATCCATTGCTTCACCTTCGGCTTTTGCACGGTTTACGTCAATTAAAACAAGTTCTGTTGCAAGCCCGGCATCTACAAGAGCAAAAGCAGTTGATGCGCCTACAAAGCCAGTTCCAATTATAACAATTTTACCCGGTTTTCTCATAAAGTTTTTCCTCCCAAGTCAATTTGTTTTCTATCATAATTTTACCCTCAAAAGGATAGTTCAAAACAAGCAAAAATTTTTATGCCGTTTAAGAGTATAAATATTAATGAACCAAATGTACTAAAATGAAGACTTTAAGATATTAACCTTCATTTTAAGCAATGCACCAGCCAGAAATTTAAGAAAAACTTTAATAAGTATAAACAAATACATGCATACAATTCAAACGATTGACAAAAAATTGATATTTTCAGAAAATTAAACGCACATAAATGTATTGATTATACAAGCATATAGTGCTATAATTATCAACGTGAATTTTGAAATAAATAATTTTATAAATATTCAAACAATTGCATAAATGTGCAGAGGATGCTTTATAAACTAATTACTAAAGGAGAGATATTACGTGGCAAGATACATAATCAAAAGGATATTGTGGTCTATTGTATCGTTATTCGTAATAATTACAGTAACATTTTTCCTTATGAGAATGATACCAGGTGGTCCGTTCACAGGTGAAAAGACTTTGCCTGAGCAGATTTTGCAAAACCTGAACGAAAAATATGGACTCAACAAACCACTTGCAGTCCAGTATGTTAAGTATTTAAATAGCCTTTTGCACGGCGATTTGGGAATCTCAATGAGAAATCAGGGCAGAACTGTCAATGAAATTATCGCAGAGACATTTCCTGTTTCTGCAAAGGTAGGTATTTTAGCGATAATCTTAAGCCTGTTGATAGGGATACCTCTTGGTATTTGGTCAGCTGTGCATCAAGGAAAGTGGCAAGACAATTTGTCGATGGTGATAGCTACAATTTTCATTACAATACCTGGATTTGTGCTTGCTGTGATTTTGATGTATATCTTTGGCGTAAAGCTTCAGCTTGTTCCTATTATGGGGTTAGATGAGCCAAGAAGCTATATTCTACCTGTTGTGACTCTGGCAGCATATCCAATATCCTTTATTGCAAGGCTTATTCGAAGCAGTATGCTTGAAAGTTTATCACAGGACTATATAAGGACTGCACGAGCGAAAGGACTTTCAGATTTCATAGTCATATACAAACATGCTCTGAAAAACTCTTTGATTCCTGTTGTAACATACTTAGGTCCTTTAATTGCAGGAATACTCACTGGTAGTTTTGTTGTTGAAAAGATTTTCTCAATCCCAGGAATGGGGAGGTTCTATGTTGATAGTATATCTAACAGGGACTATTCGCTTGTGATGGGAACCACAATATTTTATGCAGCATTTTTGATATTTATGAACCTAATTGTTGACATTATCTACGTATTTATAGACCCGCGTATAAAACTTGAGGACTGATTTTAAGGGGGAAAAGAAGATAATGGAGAATATATCAAAAGAGCTTTTTGTTCCGGTTACAAAAGAAGAAAGACAGCAGGAGACTATTGTCAGGCCAAGCATGAGCTACTGGCAGGATGCATGGAGAAGACTTAAGGCTAATAAAGTAGCAATGGCATCAATGTGGGCAATAGTATTTTTTGTATTGCTTGCTATTATTGGTCCGATTGTTATGCCATATAGATATGATCAGCAAATTAGAGGGCATGAAGCCTTGCCGCCATCGCTTACTCATTTATTTGGAACCGATGAGCTTGGCAGAGATTTGTTTGTAAGATGCTTGTATGGTATGAGAATCTCTCTTTCCATAGGGATTGTTGCCACAATTATAAATATTGTAATTGGTGTTTTATATGGAGGAATCTCAGGTTATATAGGTGGCAAAGTGGACAACATAATGATGAGAATAGTTGATATCCTGTACAGTATACCTTTGATGATTTACGTAATTCTTCTTTCAGTATCGTTAAAGCCTGCTTTGGAAGATCTTTTTGATAAGTATTCATTTTTGAGCGGACTTCAGACAGTGGGTGCACCACTTGTTTGTATATACATTGCATTGGGACTTACTTACTGGATTTCGATGGCGAGGATTGTGCGTGGCGAGATACTCAGCCTAAAACAGCAAGAGTATGTTACAGCCGCAAAGACAATTGGTGCAAGTGGTTGGAGGATTTTGCTCAGGCACCTGATTCCAAACAGCATGGGGTCAATTATAGTCACTGCTACACTGCAGATTCCAAGTGCTATTTTTACTGAGTCTTTCTTGAGCTTTATTGGTCTTGGTGTTGACGCACCTGTTCCATCGCTTGGTTCTTTAGCATCAGACGGTGTGAATGGCTTTATATCGTATCCATATAGGTTATTTTTCCCATCGCTTTTGTTGTGTTTGATTATACTTGCATTCAACTTATTTGGGGATGGGCTCAGAGATGCACTTGACCCACGAATGAGAAAGTAACTTTTTTTCAAACATAATTTTCCAGAATTTGAGGTGAAAAGAATTGGCTGAAAAATTGTTAGAAGTAAAGAACCTAAAAACATCATTTTTTACACATGTTGGAGAAATAAAGGCAGTAAACGATGTTTCGTTTGATGTATATGAGGGGCAGACTGTAGGTATTGTAGGTGAATCTGGAAGCGGTAAAAGTGTTACCTCAATGTCCATCATGAGACTTATTGCACCGCCTGGAAAAATAGTTGACGGTCAGATTATATTTGAAGGTAAGGATATACTGAAGCTTTCTGAAAAAGAGATGAGGGACATAAGAGGAAACAAAATCAGTATGATATTTCAGGACCCGATGACCTCATTGAATCCTGTTTTTACAATTGGAAATCAGCTAATAGAAGCAATAAAGATACACAACAAAGTTTCAACAGCTCAGGCTAAAAAAAGAGCGGTTGAGATGTTAAAATTAGTTGGTATTCCGAGTCCTGAGCGAAGACTTTCGCAGTACCCTCACGAGTTTTCTGGTGGTATGCGCCAGAGAGTTATGATAGCAATGGCTCTTTCGTGCAACCCAAAACTTTTGATTGCAGATGAGCCAACAACTGCGCTTGACGTTACAATCCAGGCCCAGATATTAGACCTTTTAAAAAAACTTCAACAGCAGCTTAAGATGTCAATTATACTTATTACTCATGACCTTGGTGTTGTGGCAGACATATGTCAAAAGGTAATTGTAATGTATGGTGGAATTATTGTAGAGGAAGGAACTGTTGATGATATATTTTACAACCCAAAGCATCCGTATACATGGGGGCTTTTGAGGTCTGTTCCCAAGATGCATTTAGGGCTTAAAAAAAGGCTTGTGCCAATAGAAGGACAGCCACCAGATTTATTAAAGCCGCCGAAAGGATGTCCGTTTGCGCCAAGATGTGAATATGCAATGAGAGTGTGTTTGGAAGTAAGACCACCACTTTTCGAAGTTGAGGATGGCCATATGTCAAGGTGCTGGCTTAATCACCAGTATGCTCCGCAGAGCTTGCTGGAAAAGGCAAAAGCTGCAAATGAATAAGCAAGTTGCAATTTTAGAGGTAGGTGGAAAAGTTGAATGAGGTTTTGATTGAAGTAAAAAATCTAAAAAAATATTTTCCAGTAAAGATGGGATTGGGGAAAAAAGCGTATATAAAAGCGGTGGATGATGTAAGCTTCTTTATAAAAAAGGGTGAGACACTGGGACTCGTTGGTGAAAGCGGCTGCGGTAAGTCTACAACAGGAAGAACCATCATAAGGCTTTATGAGCCAACAAGCGGGCAGATTATATTCAAAGGAGAAGATATAACAAAAAAGGACATGCTTCCTTATAGAAAATCCATGCAGATGATTTTCCAGGACCCGTATGCCTCACTAAATCCAAGAATGACAGTTGGTGATATTATAGGCGAGCCGCTTGAAATACACAATATTGCTAAGGGGAATGAAAAAAAGGAAAGGGTTCAAGAACTCTTAAGACTTGTAGGACTCAGTAGTGAACACGCAAGCAGATATCCGCACGAGTTTTCTGGAGGACAGAGACAGCGAATTGGAATTGCAAGGGCTTTAGCTGTTGAACCTGAATTTATTATATGCGATGAGCCTATTTCGGCACTTGACGTGTCTATTCAAGCACAGATTGTAAACATGTTAGAGGATTTACAACAGCAACTTGGTTTGACATATTTGTTTATTGCACATGATTTGTCGATGGTAAAACATATAAGCAGCAGAGTAGGAGTAATGTATTTAGGAAAACTTGTAGAACTTGCAGAAAGTAATGAACTATACAGTAATCCTTTGCATCCGTATACACAAGCACTGCTTTCTGCAATACCAATACCTGACCCGAAAATTTCAAGGGAAAGAACAAGGATTATATTGGAGGGTGATGTTCCAAGCCCTCTAAATCCTCCAAGTGGTTGCAGGTTTAGAACAAGATGCAGGTATGCGTTTGACAGGTGCAAAGAGGAAGAACCAGTACTTAAGGATGTAGGTTCTGGTCATTACGTAGCCTGCCATTTGATGGACAGAAAATAAGGCAGGCTGCGTAAAGATATATAAAAAATTTTATTTGAGGAGGAGAGTGTGTATGAAGAAACGTATTATTGCTGCCTTTATTTTGGTTGTGTTCCTTGTGACAGGGTTATTTCTGAGCTCAAATTACAGAGGTGCAGAAGCTGCTTCATCAAAACAGGTTTTCACTTACATCAATGGTGCTGAACCAAGATACCTTGACCCAGCACTCAATACTGCCGCTGATGCTGCAAATATTATAATCAACGTTTTTGAAGGTTTGACAAGAGTAAATGTAAAGGGCGAAACTGTTCCTGGCATGGCTGAAAAATGGACAGTTTCAAAGGACGGACTTACTTATACATTTTATATAAGAAAGAATGCAAAGTGGTCAGATGGAAAACCTGTTACAGCATACGATTTTGAGTATGCATGGAAAAGAGCTTTGGACCCAAAAACAGCATCTGAATATGCATACCAGCTTTTCTATATCAAAAATGGTCAGAAATTTAATGAAGGTAAAGCAAAAGCGTCTGATGTTGGGGTAAAAGCTTTGAATGCTACAACTTTACAGGTTACTTTGGAAGCACCTACGCCATACTTCTTAGATCTAACAAACTTTCCAACATACTTCCCAGTAAGAAAAGATATAGTTGAAAAGTATGGTGACAAATGGGCAACAGATCCAAAGACGTATATTGGTAATGGTCCATTTATTATGACAAAATGGGTACACAAATCATATATTGAGTTTAAGAAGAATCCAAATTACTGGGATGCAAAATCTATAACACTTGAAAAGATTGTATACAAGCTTTCGGAGGACGATAAAGCAAACCTTATGGCATATGAAGCTGGTCAGGTTGACGGTGCAGAGTCTGTGCCAACTGACGAGATTCCAAGATTAATTAGAGAAAAGAAAATGAAGATATGGCCACTCCTTGGCACATATTACTATGATGTAAACTGTAAGGTAAAACCATTTAATGACAAGAGAGTAAGACAAGCTCTTTCGCTTGCAATTGACAGAACATACATCGTAGAAAATATTGGTAAGCTTGGACAAAAGCCAGCCACAGGCTTTGTGCCATATGGTATAAAAGGTATTTCTAAAGGTTTTAGAGACGAATCAGGACACTTTTTACCAGTAAAAGCTGATTTAGCAAAAGCAAAGAAACTTTTAGCAGAAGCTGGATATCCAAACGGAAAAGGCTTCCCAGAAATAGAGATTATCTATAATACAAGCGAAGGACATAAGAAGATCGCTGAAGCTATTCAAAATATGTGGCAGCAACTTGGGATAAAGGTAAAACTTTCTAACATGGACTGGAAAGTTCTGTTAGAAAGAAGACACAAGAAAGACTACATGGTTGCAAGAGACGGCTGGCTTGGCGACTATGTTGATCCAATGACATTCTTGGACTTGTTCACATCATACAGCGATAACAACAACACTAACTGGAGCAATCCAAAATATGATGAGCTTGTAATAAAAGCAAAGAAGACCTCAGATAGAAAGCAGAGAATGCAGTATATGATGCAGGCAGAGAAGATTTTGATGCAAGACTATGCAATTATTCCAATTTACTTCTATGTAAAAGGTCATGTACTCAGAGACTATGTAAAGAACTATTACATTTCTCCGCTTGGATTTAACTACTTCATGTATGCTAAGATTGAAAAGTAAACTAAAGCGAAGTAAAATAATAAGGGAAGGGCAAATGAAGAATTTTTTGCTCTTCCCTTTTTGTTTTGAAAAAATACACTTTTTTGGGCAGGTGAGATGAGCAATGAGAACTGCTTTAGAACTCAAAAAAGCTTTACTGATACTTACTCTTGCAAGTTTTTTGATGCTTATTGTGACAGGGTGTTCAAGCAGTCAAGATGACATAAATAAAAAAGTTAGAATTGTACTTGTTGGAAATTTCATTGGTGATGAAAACGCTCAAAAGCTGATTTCAGAGCTTGAGAAAAAATCTGGTGATCAAGTTTACATTGATCAGATACTTTACACAGGAAACACTCCTAAATCCGAGCAGGAGTTTGCGTTTATGCAAAAACTTATGGTTATGCTTGCTGCAGGTGAGGGTGATATTTATATTCTTGACAAAAAACTATTTACAAACTATGCCCAAAATGGAGCGTTTTACTCCTTAAAGTCTTTTGTGAGCAAAAATAAACTGGATAAATTTGTGGATGATACATGCTATGTTAAAGAGAAGGATAGATCAACAAAAGATTTGTATGGTATCAAAGCAGACCAAGTTTTATTGCTCAAAAAATATGGTTTTGAGACAGAGAATAAATATATAGCTGTCTATGTAAGAAGCAACAAATTCTCACGTGCACAAAAAGTCATGTTAGCTCTTTTAAATAGCAAGTAAATACCCTGCCAAAAGAAATATACCGTAGAAGATACTGTTTTCTGATGCATCAAAGTATGGTGAGTGCAAAGGATTTTCTCCTTTGCTTTTTTCTTTTATACCGAGCCTGAAATAAACCGAAGGAACTTTTTGACAGTAAAATGCAAAGTCTTCCGCTGTAAAGCTTGGGATTGCTTTTTTTACATTTTCAGGACCAAGAAGTTTTTTTGCTACATCAATGAATTCTTCTGTAATTTGCTGGTTATTTATTAAAGGTGGATATTGGAATTGATAATTGATATTTACCTGACAATTATATTTTTGTGCAGAAGATTTTGCAAGGTTTTTTATGTTTTTGCAGATAAAATCCTGCATATTGCTATCAAATGTTCTTACAGTTCCTTTTATTTTACATGTTTCTGAGATGACGTTAAATGTTTCTCCACTGTTTATTGAAGAAAACGAAATGTGAAAAGGAGATAGTTTGTTAGAAAATGCACTGAAGAAGTTGTTGCTGCTTTGAATAAAATCAACAGCAGGATAAATTGGATTTTTAGTTACTTCTGGCATTGCAGCATGACCGCCTTTTCCAATAAACTCAATCTCAAAATCATCCACGCTTGCCATGATAGCTCCACTTGAAATCTCAATTGTTCCAACATCAATGCCTGGCCATACGTGAAGTCCTAAAAGTTTTGTGACTTTCGGATTTTCAAGTCCTCCCTCTTCAATTACTCTTTTTGCACCTCCTGGACCTTCCTCAGCAGGCTGAAATATAAACTTGACACATCTTTCAAAGCCCATGTCAACAAGAACCTTTGTTGTCCCCAGTACCACTGCCATATGAAAGTCGTGACCACAGCAGTGTCTTGGTTGACCTTCCACCAAAATAGCGTCCATGTCGCTTCTTATTCCAATACATTCTTCAGACCTATTTATAATTCCAATAACGCCTGTTTTTGCTATTGGAAAGTTTTCAATGCCCCACTCTGAAAGTCTTTCTGTGATATATTTTTGTGTCTTATACTCTTCGTACGAAAGTTCGGCGAGTCTATTTAAATCTCTTCTGATGCTAATGAAAAGCTCCATATTTTTTCTGATAGTATCTTTAAGTTTTTCAGCACAAAACTCCACTTTTCATACCTCCTCTTTTTGGTAAGCTGAATTCAAAACCTTTTGAATTTTCTGCATGGCTATTTGAAGCTCATCTTCTTTACAATCTAAAAAACTTATTCTGAAAAAGTTTGTAGAGGCAGGTTTGTGATAAAAACATGTATGGGGCTGCACTAAAACCCTTTGTGTTTTGAGTTTGTTATAAATAGTAGCAGATGATATCGTTGGTGGAAGGTAGAAAGAAACAAATATTCCCTGAACATCTTGAGTAAACAGCCTGTCGTCTATTTGCAGGTCTTTTGCCAATCTTAAAAATAGCTTTTGTCTTTGGTTTATGTATGCTTTCAAGTTTTCTATGTGCTTGTCAAAGAAGTTTTTCAAAAAATAATAAAAAGATACCTGTATCAAAAGCGATGTTGAGATATCTGCCATTGACTTGTAGTATGCAACCTCTTCGGAAAGATGCCTTGGTGCCACAACAAATCCAATTCTCAGTGCGGGCATTGTAACGGTTGAAAAGCTCTTTATGTAAAATACCCTGTCGTATTTGTCATATGCTTTGATTGGTAAAATTCCTTCATCCACCCCTATATCGCTTAAAAAATCATCTTCAATGATATAAAAATCATATTTTTGTGAAATCTCACACAGATACTCCTTGTACTCTTTGCTGTATGAAACCCCGGTTGGATTTTGCGAAAAAGGAATAATGTATATGGCCTTTGGTGAAAACTTTTTAATGTAATCTTCTACATTTAGCATCTGGTCAATGTCAATACTAACGATGTTCAGGTGCATATTGCTAAATATATGGTATGCACCAAGGTACGATGGGTTTTCCAAAAATATTGTATCGCCGGGCTTTAAAAAACTTTTTGTTGTAATCTCAATTCCCTGCTGAGCACCTGATACAACTGTGAGCTCTTGAGGGCTTGTAACAATCCCAAGCTTTTTAAGATATGTCTCTACCAAGTACTCCTTTAGAGGATTTTTAAAATGTTCAATATAATCGAAAATCTGCGGTGAATACTCTTCAATTGCGCAGTTTAAAGAATCTTTGAACCATTCGATAGGATATAGGTTATATGGAAGCTTTGATGAAGCCAAATTGATATAACCTTGAGCATCTACAAGGTTTTCTTCCTCAAAAATGATTTTATCTTGATACTCACTGTATACAACGTAATAACCACTTCCAGGGGTTGCTTTGATATAGCCTTCATTTTCAAGCTTGCTCAGCGCCTTTGTAACAGTTGAAAGATTCACATTTAACATCTTGCAAAGATTTCTCACAGACGGAAGCCTCTGCATATAACTAATCTCACCTGACAAAATCTTTTGCTTTATATCTTCATAAAGCTGAAGGTAAAGAGGCTTTTTTAAATTCTTGTCAATCTGTATCGATACACTCATCATTCATCCCGTCTTTACACACAGTTTATTTTAATTATAATAAAGTGGACAAAAGACTTCAACAAATTATATCGATACGGAGGTGCTAAATTATGAGCGAGGTTGTAAATGAGAGATATGAGCTCAACAAAAACCTTGCGCAGATGCTAAAAGGCGGTGTCATCATGGATGTGACATCTCCAAAAGAGGCTGAGATTGCTGAAAAAGCAGGTGCTGTTGCTGTTATGGCTCTTCAAAAAGTTCCGGCAGATCTGCGCAAAGAAGGCAAAGTAGCAAGAATGGCTGACCCGAAAATAATATTGGAAATTAAAAGTGCTGTTTCAATACCTGTTATGGCAAAGGTAAGAATTGGACACTTTGTTGAGGCACAGATTTTAGAAGCACTTGGTATAGATTATATTGACGAAAGTGAAGTTTTAACTCCTGCTGATGAGGAGCATCACATTGACAAGTGGAAGTTCAAAGCTGCGTTCGTGTGCGGTGCAAGGGATTTAGGCGAAGCTCTGAGGAGAATTCAAGAGGGAGCTTCTATGATAAGAACAAAAGGTGAGGCTGGGACAGGAAATGTAGTTGAGGCGGTAAGACACCTTCGCAGAATAAATAAACAAATTAGCTATGCTGCATCGCTAAATAGAGATGAGCTTTATGCATATGCAAAGGAACTTGGAGTGTCCTATGAACTTTTGAAAAAAACAGCCGAGCTCAAACGTCTTCCTGTTGTCAACTTTGCAGCAGGAGGAATTGCAACACCAGCCGATGCAGCTTTGATGATGCAGCTTGGTGCAGATGGCGTATTTGTCGGCTCTGGTATTTTCAAGTCCAAAAATCCAGAGAAAAGAGCAAGGGCAATTGTGATGGCAACAACATATTACAATGACCCAAAAATCTTGGCAGAAATATCATACGACCTTGGCGAAGAGATGGAAGGTATAGATTTGAGAAGTCTTTCTGAGCATGAACTTTTGAGTCTCAGGGGGAATTAAAAATTGAAGACAATAGGAGTATTAGCTTTTCAAGGCGGAGTTATAGAACATGTGAAAAAGATAGAAGAGCTTGGGGCAAAGCCTCAGCTTGTCAAGAAAAAAGAGGACTTAAAAAACCTTGATGGTTTAATTTTGCCTGGAGGAGAAAGTACTACAATTGGAAAATTTTTGATTGAAACAGGCTTAAAAGATCAGATTTTAAACTTAATATATGAAGGTATGCCAGTTTGGGGAACATGTGCAGGAGCAATTTTGCTTGCTAAAAATATCAAAAATCAAGGAAGTGGAGTTCTTCCCACACTTGACATATTGATAGAAAGAAATGCCTATGGAAGTCAGCTTGATAGTTTCAAAAAAGAAGTTTTTGTGCCAAAGTTTAACATAGTTACAGAGTGCGTTTTTATAAGAGCTCCCAAGATTGTTGAAGTATCAAAAGATGTTGAGGTCTTAGCAGAGCTTGAAACTCCAATTGCAGTTTTGCAAAAAAATATCTTGGCTACAACATTTCATCCGGAGCTCACATCTCAAAATTATTGGCATTCTTTCTTTGTGGAGAATGTGGTAAAATAATTTCTAAAGGTTTTCTTTTTCTTTCTCTTTTTTTCTTTTAACACTTTCTATTGGTTCAAAAAACAGACAAAAATCAGTACAGTATTTTGATGGTGGACAAACGTGAGTTTTTAAGCAGTATCCTTCTTTTTGATATTTGCAGGGATACCAGCAGCTTATAAAACTCATGTTTAGTCCCTCCTTTCATTTATATTTTTTGCTGTTTTTCAAGCAAAAATTATGCAATATTTAACTTAGAAGGGGAAAATAGTTTATGATATTTAATATTGGTATTGATGTTGTTGAAGTGGACAGATTCAAAGATATGAAGAGATTTGATGAATTTTTAAAAAGGGTGTTTACTTCCTGTGAGCTTGAATATATAAAACAGAAAAGATATAATCCTGAGACAATAGCAGGGTATTTTGCTGCAAAAGAAGCAGTTGCCAAAGCACTTTCAACAGGAGTTGTTTTTTGCTTTAAAGACATAGAAATACAAAAAGGAAAAACTGGTTGTCCAATGGTGAAGCTTTATAACAGGGCAGAGGCTCTTTGTTTTGATCTTGGAATTAAAAATATTGTGGTGAGTATATCTCACCAAAAATCGGTTGCAGTTGCAGTTGCCATTGCTGAAAAATAAAAAAAAAGAAGGGATGATAAATGTTTGTTTTGACCTCATCCCAGATGAGGGAAATTGACAGGAAAGCTTCGCAAGAAATAGGGATACCTGAAGTTGTGTTGATGGAGAATGCTGGTTTTTGTGTTTTTGAAGAGATAAGAAAGGATTTTGAAACTCTTGATGACAAAAACATTGCAGTTTTTTGCGGAAAAGGCAACAATGGCGGTGATGGATTTGTTGTTGCAAGGTATCTTGCCCAGGTTTGTCCAAATGTAAAGGTATTCTTATTCGATGAGAATGTGACTTTGACATCCAAAGTTTTCCTTGATATATTGAAAAGGCTGGAAGTCGATGTTAGCATTTTGTCAGAAGAACTATTATTATCTCTCAAAACCCAGAGATTTGACATAATAGTTGACGCAATCTTTGGAATAGGTCTTTCAAAAGACATTGATGGGCTTTATAAAAAGGCAATTGAGTATATAAATGGTAGCAGTGCTTGTGTATATTCGGTTGACATTCCAAGTGGAATTTGCTCTGATTCAGCTCAAGTTAAAGGCTGTGCTGTTAAGGCTAACAAGACAGTAACGTTTGTTTACCCTAAGATAGGGAATATTTTGTACCCAGGTAGCTATTATTGTGGAAAGGTAATTGTTAAAGATATAGGTATCCCTGAAAAGATTATCAAAGATATCAAGGTAAAAATTCTAACAGCCGAGGATTTAGATATATCCAAATTTTACAGGTTTCCCGACTCTCACAAAGGCGATTATGGCAAGGTGGGAATAGTTGCAGGGTCAAAGTATTATCCTGGTGCGGCGGTTTTATGTAGCAATGCTGCACTGCAAAGCGGCTGTGGACTTTGCTACTTAATAACACCCCAAGAAGCGCTTTATTTTCAGAATTTAAGAAAACCGGAGATAATAGTGCTGCCTGTTGATGGCAAAGAAGGTGTTATATCTTTTGATGGTTTTGTAAAATTTGACGAATACCTTGCCAAGTTTGATGTTTTGGGATTTGGCTGTGGGCTTACGAAGAATGAAGAAGTTGAAAAGATATTGATTCATATTTTAGAAAATTTCCAAATACCTATTGTAATAGATGCAGATGGACTAAATACTCTGTCATCAAGCCAAAAAGCAAAAAAACTCTTGGCAAACTATAAATCTCAAAAAGTTTTAACCCCACATTATATGGAAGCTGCAAGGATTCTTGGCGTTGATGTAAAAGATGTTGCTAAAAGTCCAATTGATGCTGCCACAAAGATTGCAAGTGAATTTAGAGCTATATGCGTACTAAAAGGTTCAAGAACAATAATAACAGACGGAGATGAGGTTTTTATAAATGTTCTTGGCAATCCTGGCATGGCAAAAGGCGGAAGCGGAGATGTTCTCACGGGTATTATTTTGTCTATGATTGCTCAAGGGTATTCTGCTTTTGAGGCGGCAAAACTGTCGGTATATCTTCATTCTCTTTCGGCAGATATCTTGCTTGAAAAAAAGGCAATGCAGACAATTTTGCCCTCAGATATTATAGAGGGGTTGGACAGTGCTATTAGGAGACTAATTGAAGGTTAAATATAAAAAATGAGGTTTTTGTCTAAAAAACTCTGGCTGTGTATAGTAGTTATGCTGCTTTTTGAACTTTCCGGATGCAAAAATACTGTTCAACGTCCTGCTTTAAAAATTTTTCCCGACTATATTGCAAAAGGTTATGTGGAAATCTCTTCAAAAGATGGTGTTTCAAAGTACTCGTTTTTAGAAAAGAGAATTGATGGGAGGGTTGAGGCGGAGTTTGTAAAAGGCACAAGACAAATAAAATTGACAAAAGAGGACGGAAATGTTTTGATGGATGGCAAAAACATAAAAAGTATTGCCCAGGACATATTTTTGGACTACTATATAGATAAGCTGATAAATGCCGAAAAGTACTCAATTGTAGTTCAGCAGAATCAAACAATTGTCACATTGGAGCTGAAAGGTGATATAAGGTACCTTCACTTCTACTTTATAAACGGAGAACTGGAAAAGATAGGAGTAATATACCAGGATAAAAGGTTTATGAAAACCATTTATTTGACGGAATATAAAAAGTATAGAAAGGGATGAACAAATTGTCGCTCTACAACAGAGTTTGGGCAGAGATTGATCTTGACAATTTGGTGTACAATCTTGAAAACATCAAGAAAAAGATTTTACCCCAAACTCATATAATGGCAGTGGTGAAGGCTGATGCATATGGGCACGGAGCGGTTGAAATTTCAAGAGTACTTGTAAAAAATGGTGTTAGTATGCTTGCTGTGGCAATAATTGACGAGGCATTGCAGTTGAGACATTTCAATTTTGATGTTCCAATTTTAATTTTAGGTTTTACTCCTTTTGAACTTTCTGAGCAGGTTGTTGAAAACGAGATAAGCCAAACAGTTTACACGTATGAGCAGGCATATTATCTTAGCCAGGCAGCACAAAAGATAGGAAAAAAAGCCAAGATACATATCAAAGTTGATACTGGAATGGGAAGAATTGGATTTTTGTGCTGTGAACAGAGCGTAAACACCATATTAAATATTGCTAAGCTGCCGAACATCGAACTTGAAGGAATATTCTCTCATTTTTCATCTGCAGACGATCCAGATTCGGATGATTTTACGCATGAGCAGTTTATGAAATTTGAAAACTTTGTGAAAGAACTCAATAAAAATGGGGTATACTTTAAATATAAGCACATTGCAAATAGCAGTGCGGCAATCCGTTTCCCCCAGTATCAACTTGATGTTGTAAGGCTTGGTCTTATCCTATACGGGCTTTATCCAAACAGTAGCTTGAAAGAGCACATAAGTATCAAGCCTGTGATGTCTGTCAAGGCAAGAGTTATCAATGTAAAGGAGGTGCCGGAAGGCTTCCCAATAAGCTACAACAGAAGGTATATAACTACACGCAAAAGCAAAATTGCCACCATACCTATCGGTTATGCAGATGGTTTTACGCGCGTTGGAAGCAGTCAAAGACATGTTCTCATAAAAGGTGAGTTTGCCAAGGTTGTTGGGAGTATATGTATGGACCAGTGCATGGTAGATGTGACCGATATTGAGGATGTGAAGATTGGCGATGAGGTTGTCATTATAGGAAAACAAGGAAAAAATGAGATTTTGGCTGACCATTTGGCTGAGCAGATTGGCACTATAAACTATGAGGTTGTGTGTTCGTTTAGCAAGCGAATTCCACGGGTTTATATAAAGGATGGGCGAGTTGTCAAAATATTAAACTATATCTTATGAAAAATTTACATTGATTTATCCTTTTCAAAAACCGTATAATGATAATAAGCTCATCCGCTTATTCCTACATGTTTTTTATATTTTGTTTTGCAAGGGGGAAATGAGATGCCGCAAATACGATTTGTGAAATTCCTTTTGCAGTATAAAAGTAATTCTTATGATGATAGTTTTATGAGGACAGCTATTGAAAAAAGAAAGCTGAAAAAGATTGAAAGAGAACTTGAAAGTTGTTATAAAAAGTATGCAGAGCTAAATAGAAACATTGCAAACGAATGGCTTGCACTTGACTTTGAAGGACTTTTAAAATATGAGAATATAATTTACGATGATTTTGGGTATGATTTTTATAGAATAGAAGAAAGTAGGGTAGCGGAGAGTGGAGAAAGTGATACAGCAAAATCAAAATCAACCACCACTTGAAATCAAAAGGGGAGACATATTTTATGCTGACCTTGCTCCACATGTTGGTTCTGAGCAGGGCGGCATAAGACCAGTTCTGGTAATTCAAAATGATATAGGGAACAAATACAGCCCAACTGTGATTGTGGCTGCGATAACTTCACAGATTGGCAAAGCTAAATTTCCAACGCATGTTGAGATTCGTGCGGGTGAGTTTGGTCTCAGCCGTGACTCTGTCATTTTACTTGAGCAGATCAGAACAATTGACAAAGTGCGGCTCAAAAATAAGGTTGGCAAGCTTTCTGATGAGGTCATGGAAAAAGTAAACCAGGCAATTCTGATAAGCCTTGGGCTAATAGAATGGACAGCGGAGGGATATGATTGGAAAAAGAAAGAAGGCGCAGGTTTAAAAAAGGCGTAAATTTTTTGATACTTGTTCTGGTCGCAGGAGTGCTGAGCATGGGGGTTATATTTGCATCTACACAGTCAATTGACAGCAATGCTCTTGTCACATACGGTTTTTTAAAAAAGCAGGTTGACCAGTTAAAGGCGTACATAGACAATAAAATAAATGAATTAGATAAGAAAATAAAGGATACAAATATTTCTTCAGGGCAAGCACAAGATATTTCAAAGTTGCAAAGCCAGCTTGCCAATTTATCTTCCGAGATTGAAAAACTAAAGAAGCAAACTACGCAGCTTGATACCAAGCTTAAAAACGTCTCAGGTTCTTCAGTAGTAAAAAAGAGCGATTTTGTATACACCAAAGGTTACGAGGTTATTAAGGTACCAAAAAGCAAGACCATCTTGTTTGATGCATCAACAGAGTTTGTGGTGCGGGTTGGAAAAGCTATTTCTGTTGTGCCCAAAGGGGCAACAATTATTGATTTGACAAGCGCAAAAGATGTGGGAGCAAACCAGCAACTTTTATTTAACCATTTTTATTTAGTGGCAAGAAGCGATGGTAGAGGATTCAAAGCACTTGATGATGTGTGGGTAATTGTAAATGGTGGGTACAAAATCAAATAACAAAGGGGAAGAATATTATGAAAATAGATATTTTAGCGGCGGCGACAGCCGGTTTTTTGTCTTTTTTCTCACCCTGTATTTTGCCGCTTATACCTGTGTATGTTCTATATCTTTTTTCTCAAAAGGGTAGCAGGTTAAAAAATAGCCTTTTGTTTGTTCTGGGATTTTCAATTGTCTTTGTTGTACTTGGAGTGCTTGCTGCAGCGGTAGGCAGTGTTTTTTCTGGGTACAGTTTTCTGCTAAAAAAGATAGCAGCAATAGTTATTGTTTTGATGGGTCTGGTGATGCTTGACTTGTCACCAGATTTTTTAAAAAGGATTTTTATACCTATACAGGGTAAAGGTAATTTGGATATTAATGCTTCACCGTTGATTTTAGGAATGGTTTTGAGCATAAGCTGGACACCCTGTGTAGGACCAGTTTTGACGTCTATTTTGAGCATGGCGGCTATTTCAAAGACTCTTTTAAAAGGAGCGATGCTGCTTTTTATCTATTCGATAGGTTTTGCCGTGCCGTTTTTGATCTCAAGCTTTTTAATAGACAGGCTAAAAGCTTTTTTTGGCATGTTGAATAGGTACAGCAGGGCAATAGAGTATTTTACAGGTGCGCTTTTGATTGCATTTGGCATGCTTGCGTTTTTTGATAAGATAAATTTCTTCAGGTAGAAAATAGAAAAATTCAAAAAGAGGTGAATATTTTATGTTGAATAATAGAATCAAAAGTGTTATCTTTATATTGATAAGCGCCATTTTGATTGGGCTTTTAGTATACCAGATTATGTCGCGCTCAAAAGAGAATGCAGCTGCCGAAGGTATAGTTAATTTCAAGCTTGTATCAGTGGATGGCAAAGAGTATTCATTATCAGATTTTAGGGGCAAAAAGGTTGTGCTCAACTTTTTTGCAACATGGTGTCCACCCTGCAGGGCTGAGATACCCGATTTTGAAAGATTCCATCGCGAAAACAAAGATGTTGTTTTGATTGGCATTAATATTCAAGAAGATAAAGCAACAGTTGAGGAATTCTTAAGTTCAATGGGAATTACGTACCCAGTACTTCTTGACAGGGATGGGAAGGTTTCTGCACAATTTGGGATTGAAGGAATACCCACAACATTTTTGATTGACGAAAATGGAAGGATAATAGCGAAAAACGTTGGTATGATGACTTATGAGCAGCTTAAAAAATTTGCTGGAAAGTAAAAATACTTCGAAAAAAGGGAATGAAAAAGGATGCTGTATGGTGAGAGGCTTCTTTTTGGGGATATGTGGGTTGAAGTTAATGGTTCGATTGCTTCGGTAGGTATAACTAAAAATTTGGAGATGGAGCTTGGTGACATTGTGATGTTTGAGTTTTTCAAGACGTCAGGGTATATTCAAGAAGGAGAGGAGTTTGCAAGAATTGAGTCAATCTACAAGACGTACACTTTGAAATCCCCAGTGAGTGGTTATATAAGGTGGGTAAACCGTGAGCTTCCTTTTGATCCTACTTTATTAAATTTATTACCAGAAGAAACAGAAATAATTAGTATAGACATCCAGCAACTTGTGTGATATAATAATGCAAGCAAATTATTACATACAAAGGGGTTGAATATGCTGATGAAGTTTTCTAAAAAGTTAGTTGCAATAGTTGTTTTAATTGCATTTGCGGTAGCTTTAATTCCATTTTATTCTCATGCTGCCGACTTTCCTGTCACAGTCAAGGATGGAAAAGGATATAGCATAACTGTAAAACAGAAACCTCAAAGGATTTTGTCGCTTGCGCTTCAGACAGATGAGATTTTGCTCAATATGGTGTCTGCTAACAGAATTGTTGGGCTTTCTATATTTGCTGATGACAAGAACAATTCGAATGTCGTAAATCTTGCTAAGAATGTAAAAGGCAGATATTCGAGCAACGACATTGAAAAGATAATTGCGGCAAAACCTGACCTTGTGATAGTACCTTATTACATTGACAAGTCAAAGTACGACCTTTTGAAGAAAGGTCTTAAGTGTCCTATATATGTCAGCTTAAATCCAAATTCGATTGTAAATATCAAACAAGAGATTATAAATCTTTCAAAGCTAACTGGTGAAATCCAGAAAGGTCAGGCTCTTATAAAGTACATGGACGATAAAATTAATTTTGTGCAAAAAAAGGTAAAATACTTGAGAAAAAAGAAGTATGTGCTCTTTTACACATACTATTTCAACTCAACATATGGCAAAAATACAACCCAGCATGAGATAGCAAAGTATGCAGGGGTTATAAATATAGCAGCTGTTGCTGGATTGAAAGGCTGGCCAACTATCTCAAAAGAACAGATTTTGGAGTGGGACCCGGACATCATTGTTATTCCATCTGCGTCGTACAATCCAAAAAAGACTTCTCAGCAGTACGTAGAGGAGTTCAAAAAAGACCCTGCTTTCAAAAACCTGAAAGCTGTGAAGAACAACAGCGTAATTATTCTTGATGATAGGCACGTTCAAACAGTTTCGCACTATATTGTTGAAGGTATTTATGACTTGGCAAAAGCTGCATATCCGTATCTTTTCAAATAAGGCTTTTATAAGTGGTGGTACAGTTGAAAAAGGTTTTGATTATTTTAGCTCTTCTGCTTTTGACAGTATTTATAATATCCATAGGGGTGGGAAGTGTTTTTATCCCTCCCCTTCGTGTTTTAAAGGCACTTTTATCGCTCATAGGTATAAGTTTTGGTCCTGCGAATGATATGGATTTGACAATTGTCGGGCAAATAAGACTTCCAAGAATAATAATTGCCATGATTGTTGGGATGAGCTTGAGCATAGCAGGTGCGCTTGTTCAAGGACTTTACAGAAATCCCATGGCAGACCCAGGAATTATCGGAACGTCAAGCGGTGCAAGTTTTGGTGCTATTGTTTGCATAGCCTTTTCGCTTAACACCATAAACATATTTTATTTACCATTGTTTGCTTTTGCAGGTGCGTTTTTGATTTCGTTTTTAGTGTACAGGCTTTCAACCAAGAACAACAAAACGCCCATTACAAGCCTCATTTTAATTGGTATTGCAGTTTCAACCTTTGTGTCTTCCATAAACTCTTTGATTCTTTCAAACATAAATCAGTATCAGGTAAGCGAATATATATTTTGGATGCTCGGTAGTTTAGACGGTCGAAGCTGGGTGCATGTGAAGATTAGCTTTGTTCCTCTTTGTATTTTGATACTGTGCTCTTTGCTATTTGCAAAGAGGATAAACATTTTGATACTTGGAGAGGAAGAAAGCTTTACAATTGGGGTAAATCCAGAAAAGCTGAAAAAAACCTTGCTTTTTCTTGTTTCGCTCATAACGGGGATAGCGGTTTCTGTCTCAGGACCAATCAGCTTTGTTGGGCTAATTGTCCCCCACATGCTCAGACTCATTGTTGGAAACGATTATAGAAGGCTGATACCTGCTTCGGTTCTGAGTGGTGGAATATTTTTGATTGTGTGTGATACAATTGCAAGAGTATTGTTTTCACCAGTTGAAGTAAAGGTTGGGGTTATAACCTCTTTAGTAGGGGTACCATACTTTCTGTACCTTCTGAAAAAGAGTGAAAATGAGGTGAGTGTATAGAATAATGCCTCTTTTTGTTGAGAACCTTAAATGCGGCTACTCTTATCCCATTGTTGAGGTAGATGGAAGGCTTAAGTTCGAAGAAGGAAAAGTCTATGGATTTGTTGGACCAAACGGAAGTGGTAAAAGTACACTGATAAAAGCTTTAGCAGGACTTGTCAAAATTTTTGAAGGAAAAATCTATTTTGATAATATGCAACTTAGCCAACTTTCTGATATAGAAAGGGCTAAGCTTATCTCGTATATGCCACAACATGTATTTTCAAACTTTCCTTTTACAGTCCTTGATGTTGTTATGATGGGAAGATTTCCTTATGAAAAGAGTAAATTTTTAAACAGCAAAGAAAGTAGAACAATTGCAGAGAAGAAAATAAAACAGGTTGAACTTTCAAGTAAAAAATTTTCGAGCATATTAAGGATATCAGGTGGTGAGAGACAAAGAACATCTTTTGCTCGTGTACTTGCTCAGGATACTAAAGTTTTACTTTTGGACGAGCCGAACTCAAATTTAGACATCTCTCATCAGGAAAAGATACTGAGGCTTGTAAGAGAAGAAGCGTGTTCTGGGAAGATAGTCATAATGGCAATTCATAATCTGAAGATTGCAGCAAAAGTGTGTGACAGCATCATTATGATGAAAGATGGCAGAGTTGTGGATATTGGAAGACCTGATGAGGTTTTAACTCAGGAGAATATAAGAAAAGTATATGAAGTTGATGCAGTTGTTTACAAAAATCCTTTCGGTATATTTGACATAGAGCTTATCCAGACAGACGTTCCAAAAACTTTTCATGTTCATGTTGTATCAGGAGGTGGAAGTGCACAGCTTCTTTATAAAATGCTAATTGAAATGGGATGCAGGGTGACAACAGGCGTTCTTTCCACAAACGATACAGACTTTGAAACAGCTCAACTTTTTTCCATCTATACAGTTTTTACAAAACCTTTTATGCCAATTGGAGAAAAAGAGTACATCGAAAACATTCAGCTTATCAAGAAAGCAGACCTGTGTGTGCTGTGCAACATTCCATTTGGTGTTCAAAACTTAAAAAACTTAGAGGCACTTAAATTTGCTAATCATCTTTGTATAATTGAAGAAGAGGATATTTCAAAACGTGATTTCACAGGTGGTTTGGCAACTAAACTTTACAATTGCTTGAGGGAAAAAGCGTTAGTTTTTTCAAGCATTGAGAGCTTGAAAGATTATATCTTAAAAGAGACAAACGATAAAATGTCAAGGGGTGATTTAAAATGAATCCACACAAGGCATGGTGGATAGATACAAACTTTGAAACTGTAAAGAAAAACTTGGAAGTAAGAAACTTTGAATGTTTTATTGTCGAGAAAAAAGAAGATGTTGTGCCTCTTTTAGAAAAGCTCATTTCAAAAGGCAGTGTGGTATCGTGCGGTGGGTCAATGACACTTTTTGAGTGTGGTGTGATAGATTTTCTGAGAAATGGCAATTACAACTTTTTGGACAGATACAAAGAAGGTATAACACCTGAGGAGCTTGGTGAGATTTACAGAAAATCTTTCTGGGCTGACTACTATCTTATGTCAACAAACGCAATAACACTTGACGGAAAACTCATAAACATAGATGGAAATGGCAACAGACTTGCAGCGCTTCTTTTTGGTCCTAAAAATGTAATAGTGATTGCCGGTAAGAACAAGCTTGTTTTAAACGAAGAGCAAGGTTTGCTGAGGGTAAGGAACATAGCATCTCCTATGAACTCAAAAAGACTTTCTCGAAACACACCATGTACTCAGGATGGAAAATGCCATGATTGTTTAAGTTTTGAGTGCATCTGCAGCCATATTGTTGTAACAAGAAGGTCTCCTGCAAAGGGAAGAATCAAGGTTGTGCTTGTCAAAGAAGACTTAGGTTTTTAAAAATATCGTTGTAATATTTTAGAAATATTCGCGTAACAATTCTGTAAAAAAGGGTTGACAGAATAAAGTGACTTGTAATAAAATAATATCATCAAAATAATAAACTTCATAGGCTGAATGTCTGAGCAAATTGTAAAAATTGCTCAGACAGCGGGAGACCCAAAGTAAGTCAGGGGTGAATCGGCAAGAAAGAATTTGCCGTAGGGATAGCCTTCTTGTCCCGAACCCGTCAGCTAATCCCGTAAGCCTCAAGAAGGGAGTTTTTGTATGAATCTAAAAAGTTTAATAGCTATAATTCTTGGAATTTTTTTGATGTTTTTTTCTGCAAAGGCCTTTGCCCAGTCAGCCCAGGCAAAATCTACAATAAATATAAGAAGTGCACCTTCAACAAGTAGTAAGGTTTTAGGTGTTTTTCCCAAAGGGTTTAAAGCCCAGGTTTTGTCAAATGCAGGTGGATGGGTAAAGATTTCGTATGATGGAATTGTTGGGTATGTAAAGTCTGATTACATAACTATTACAAATGGAAAAAGGAGCGCAGTTTCAAATACTTCAAGGGCAAGTGTTGCAAAAACGCCTGCTAAAGCTGCGCAAGCTACAGTTTTAAAAGACAATGCGCGACTGAGAACTGATATGTCAACCACATCAAAGGTGCTAAAGACATTAAAAAATGGTAGCAAGGTGTATGTCCTGTCAAGAGAACAAAATGGCTGGGTGAAGGTAAAGACGCTTGATGGCACAGTAGGATATATGGCTTATTACCTTTTGAAGATGCCATCGCAGCTTGTATCAAAAACAGTGTCACGTGGTGGGTTTGAAAGAAGTCAAGTAGAAACTTTTACAAATCTTAGCTTGGCACAGAGAATTTTGGAATTTGCTCAAAGATTTCGTGGTATAAGATACTCATACGGTGGAACATCGCCATCAACTGGTTTTGACTGTTCAGGATTTGTTCAGTTTGTGTTCAAAAACTTTGGAATAAATTTAGAAAGAACAGCAGCTGACATGGCAAAAACAAATGGTGTGAGAGTTTCATATAGTGAAATTAAACCGGGAGATTTGCTTTTCTTTGACACAGATGGCGGGAAAAATTATATAAATCATGTTGGCATATATTTAGGTGGTGGCAAGTTCATTCATGCATCAAGTGCAAGGGGACGTGTAACAGAAACTGACCTAAATTCATATTATGGAAGATTTTTTATGATGGCAAAAAGAGTCATAAGATGAAAGTAAAAAGGGGCTTTTTCCTGAAAATCAGAAAGGAAGAAGCCCCTTTCAAGTTTAAAAGTGCTTTTTACTTTTTTATCAAAGGCAAAATCAGGTTTTTGACATCTTCCTCGTTTTCAATGGTAACGTCAACTTTCTTGAGCTGCCAAACCTCATTATGAGAAATTTCTTCGCCCGGTGCAACAAGGTAAAGTGGACTTAGAGTTTCCATCTCAAGCATGAAATCGGTTGTATATGTTTCGTAAGAACATCCAAAGTCAGGGTACTCTGCACCGTCTACATGTTTGTATTGTTTTATAAACAGATTACCATCATTTAAATAACAAGCCCATCCATCCAAATTTGGATATCCAATCTTAAACGGTGGCTTGCAGTTTTTATCCTGTTTTAGAATAATAAAATCCTCTCCCCACAAGACTCTGTGGTCGTTAAGTTTTGTATATGGCCACATGACCAAAGGATAGCTTGGTAAAAGTCCTGTATCAATCTTTGGAATTGGCATGACCTCAACTCCACCAGGTGCCATTACAGAAAGCGCCCAAATTGCGAACTTAACTTCAAAAAGACCATTGTTCTTGATTTTATACGTAACATAAGCTTCTGGTTCGGTTGGGTGAAACTTAAGTTCAATAGTTTTTTGCAAAAATGTAGTGGTTTCTGTGGGCTGTTTTAGAATTATACCGTTTTCAACAATTTCAAAATCAATTTTTTGGTTATCAGGGAAATATGTGCGCTCAATAGCTTCCGGACTGTGCCACAGTCTTGTTCCGCCGTATATTCTCCACTCATCACCCCCAACTTTTCCTGCCTGTTCTTCTACCACGCAAAAGACATTTTTGTCACCTTCAAATCCAAAATGAATTATTCTTGGACCCACATCTGTTGTGACAATCGCTTCAATTTTTCCGTTAGAGATTTTATAACAGTTTTCCCAGCCCATATATTCGACTTTTTTTACCTCAACCATTTTTAACCTTTTCCCCCTTCTCAATTTATTTTGAAAAATATACAGGGTTAGAATATAATTAAATTATACCTTATCAGGTTGTATTTTCACAAATCAAAAAACAAAAAAGTTGTGTAGATTCATTTTTTCTTTGACAATTTTTAGATGGTAAAAGGGAGAGAAAGGGCAGAGAAGATGCTAAAAAAATTCAAGCCTGATATGATATGCAAAAGTATATTGGATATTGACCTTGAAACTCTTCTAAAAAGAGGAATAAACTATCTCATTATCGACATAGACAACACCATAGTTGCGTGGGGTGAATTTGAGGTAAGAGACGAGATTATTGAGTGGCTTGAAAAGGCTCAAAAGATGGGATTTAAAATTTGCCTTGTTTCGAACAACCAGAAGGATAGAGTCAAAAAAATAGAAAGTATGCTTGGCATTCCTGCCATCTATAATGCTAAAAAGCCTTTGAAATCTGGATTTTTAAAAGCATCGCAGTTGCTTCATCAGGGCAAGAAAAATAATCAAACAGCTGTGATAGGTGACCAGTTTTTTACAGATGTCATAGGTGCAAAAAGGTTAAAACTCTTTGTGATTTTGGTAAGGCCAATGAAAGAAAAGGAGTTTTTTGTAACAAGGATAAACAGGATTTTTGAAAAGAAAATATTAAAGTACTACGAAAAGGATGAGAGGGAATGAAAAAGCTTTTTTTGATTGGCAAGAGCTTAAAACACTCAATTTCACCTTTTATTCATAACAGGATTCTTTCTGAGTTTGATATTGATGCGATTTATTCAAATTTAGAACTTCTTGACACTGAAAAGCTAAAAGAATTTGTTGAGATGGTGAGAAAAGATGAGGATGTTGTTGGATTTAACATAACAATCCCATACAAGGAAGATATTTTAAAGTTTTGTGATGAAGTCTCAGAAGATGTCAGAATAATAAAAGCGGCAAATACAGTGAAAAAAGAAAATGAGAAGCTTTTGGCTTACAATACAGACTGGATAGGTTTTAAAAGAAGCTTGGAGGATATGGAAGTTGATGTGAAAGACAAGAAGATATTGGTACTTGGTAGCGGTGGTGCGGCAAAAGCTTGCATCTATGGACTATACAGGATGGGGGCAGAAGAGGTTTTTGTTGCAAACAGAACATATGAAAAGGCAGAAAGTTTAAAAGAGACTTTTCAAAACATTTTAAAAATTGTTCCAGTTGAGTGGATAAGAAGATATGAATTTAAATACGATATAATTATTAACACAACATCTGTGGGAATGTTTCCGAATATTGAAAGCAGTCCTTTTGACTTTGAAAACTATGTGGCTGGCATACCAGTTTTTGTATATGATATGATATACAATCCTCTTAAAACTGCTTTTTTAAAGGAAGCTGAAAAAAAAGGGATAAAGATTGAAAATGGACTTAAGATGCTTGTATACCAAGCAATTGAAGCTGAAAAGATTTGGTTTGATATTGTAAATCTTTCTCCAAATTTTTTACTTGAAATCCTAAATGATACAGAGAAAAATTTTGGCTTGGGAATATATAAGGTTATAGGGTAGGGTATTAAGACATATAAGAGGCATGTAAGTTGGAAGTGGGTTGCTCAATTAAGAGAGGTATGTAACAAAAAACGATAAGTAGCATATTTCTCCCATATATGTTAATATAATTTGCAATAACCTTTATATTATTGGAAAATCATTTTTTCAACAAGCTATTACATTCCCTGAAAACACAGAATATTAACACTTTCGGGAACTATATCCTAAAACTTTTTCTTGTTAGAGCAAAAATCTATAGTAATAAAATAACAAAAAGAGAAATACCAATAATAAAGCAACAATGTACTCAAAAATATTTTTACATGTTTTTATGAATACTTTCATTATTTGTCTCCATTTTAGTAATCACCCAGAATTTATATAAAATATAGTTTACTACTTGAGCACATAAAGTTGCAAATATTTTTGTAATTATAATTGAATTTTACAGATATAGCCTTGAAAGTTTTATAATTACAATTGAGAGTAGCAATGAGATAATATTTGTAATGGTGGACTTTGCTACTTTTAGTATTATTATACGTCATTTTGTTCTATTTTCAAATGTCCACTTTTTGTTCATCAAAAAGGCATTTGGTGAAGACATATTTACCACCTAATTTATTACAGAATAGAAAATAAAAAGTTCCTACTTTCTTTAATAAGTCTTCAAGAAGTAAAGTAGGGAACTGAAATACATGGGAGGGGACAAGAGTTTTAGAATCTATGAATTTTTCAAATGGTGTCCTCCCATTCATACCTTTACCATTATGAGGTCTAAAAAAGTTCCACGTATTCTGCCACTTTTGAGCTCGTTGAATAAAGTCATTTTGTTTTTACATCTTTCGGCATGAATCATTAAAAAATATTTGTCATCTGCTCCATGTGAAATTTCAATTAATCCCATAAGATGTTTTACTCTTGTTGCAATGTCTATCATGTTCCGCTCATAGCAAGGTAAATTGTGTTTTTTCATACATTAATATACCTCTTCAGGAAGATTGTCTTTATCTAAAAGATGTTTTGTATCAAGTTGAAATTCAGAAAATGGAATGAGTGTTTCATAATCGTACAAACTTCTTTCACCCTTTTTGTCTTTCTTGATTTTCTTGGTATAGTATTTCTTTTGAGAATAGACTTTATTGTATTTTCGCTTATTTTAATACCATATTTTCTGAGCAGGTAAAGAGACAAACATCTGTATCAGAAGATAGTTCTTTTAGATTCCTCGATAATGAGATTTTCAAGTTCAGTAGAAAGTTTTCTGGGGCAAGTTTTAGGTTTTCTTGATTTATCCTCAAGGGGACCATATATTGCTCTTCTGACAGTATGCCTTGATATACCTAATATTTTAGCAGTTCTTGATACGTTTTTGTTATTATTTTCAAACACTTTTCGGATTAATTCCCTTGCTTTTTCGGAAGATATTTTTCTCATTTCATGATATGATATAATATTTATAGTAGGCTGTCCTCCTATCCTGGTTAGTTTTTTGATTTTTCTTTTGGATGGGAGATTACACTTTTTAATTAATATTCATGTCAGGATGGAGGCAGCCTCAATTCTTTTTATGAGTTTCTCCTTACTATTTTCGCACATTCTTTCGCTGTGGTAAATATCTTTACACCTATTCGAGTGAGTATTCGAGTTTATCACAAATTTTTTTAATTGCACAATTAATTTAACCATAGTATAATAAAAAGTAAGAAAATGTGTAAATTTATTTGCAAAAGGTTCACAAAAATATATGAAAAATATTCGAGGGGGTACAGGTGATTGAATAAATTAGAAAAATTCATAAAAGAAAATGTGGGAATGTTGGTAGGCGGAGCTTTAGCTCTTATTTTGATTCTGTTTATTTTAGAAGTTGGAATTGTCAAAGCTATACTGATAACAGTAGTTGTCATTGTTGGAATAATATTAGGTAAAAAGTTTATAACGTATGATAAAATAAGAGATCTTCTGAAAGATAAGAATTAAAATAACCGAAAGTTTAAATAGAGGGGTAGGTGTATCAGAGTGAAAATCTTAATTGTGGATGATGCTGTTTTTATACGAAAGGTTTTAAGGGGAATATTGCAAGAATTAGGAGAAGAAGTAGTGGGAGAAGCTTCAAGTGGAAATGAAGCTTTAAGAATGGTTAAAGAATACAGACCTGATGTAGTGACTTTAGATATTACTTTGCCGGATATGAGTGGATTAGAACTCTTAAAAAAGATAAAAGAAATTTCATCCTCTACGCAGGTTGTAATGATTACAGCAATTAGTAATCATGAGGTTGTAAAAGAGGCGATGAAAGTTGGAGCAACAAATTATATCACAAAACCATTTTCCCGTGAAAAAGTTGAAGAGGTTCTGAAGAAAGTAGAAAAAAATATTCAAGCGTTGTCTCAAATTGAAAAAAATATGACTGACGAGAAAAGTATAAGTCAGAATGAATTAAGTCAAGCAAGAGTTGAAACACTTGGTGTAGAGAATGAAAGCAAAAATGAGGAAGTTGCTAAAATAGATAAATTGGTAAAAGTTGAAAGCGAAGAAAGTAAAAGTAAAATTGATACAACTGAAATTTTAAATATTTCAGAATTGACCCAAGATCTCTCAGAAAAAAGAAATGAAACAAATAATCAGCAAGAAATCAGCGAAAAAGTTTCAGATTTAATAGAGACAGAGGTAGGTGTGTCAGATGAGTTTCTTGAGGATGAAAAAGAAGGAAGTACTACAGCTGTTTTTTACGACGAAGACAAAGGTGAGGAGTTAGAAGTTGGTGTTGTAACTAATATAGAATTTGAGCAGAAGGGTGGAGAAGATATTCTTTCAATTTGTATAAATAAAGAATTAGCTTACAATGTAGGGAGAATGAAATTAGGGAATGGAATAATAGTTACTCTCGAAGAATGTTTTGTATTGTCGAGTGTCAAACATGAATATATATTTGAGAATAGTCTTATCGAGAAAGTTGAAGTAAAGGAAATAAATGAGAATGCATACGTTATGATTTTTACTAAAGCTAAAAAATTTGATATACGTGAAAGGGAAGGAAAGATATCGATAGTTTTCAAAAAGAGCAAAGGAGTTATTTCTTACAATAAAAATAACAAATTCATAATGATAGATAATGTGCTACCTTCTAATATTCAAGTAGATACTGTTTCCGAGAAAGAATACATCATTAGAATATCCACTAAGGATGTTGTATATAACGAGGGAGAAACTAAAGTAGAGGATTTAATAGTAGACAGATATACAGTAGAGAAGAGTGCAAACGGATATGATGTGAAAATTGTTTTATATAAGGAAGCAAGATATGAAATTATTGAAGGAAGAACATCGGTTGGAATAAAATTTGTGGAAGTAAATATTTTGAAAGATGTGGTAGTACATCATTCTGAACAGGAAACATTAATAGAACTTGTGACAAACTCAAATAATGTACCTGTAGTGTTAGAACATGATGCAGAGAATGGTGTTGCTTATGTATATTTGCAAGGTTATAATGTATCAAAGTCGTTACTTGAGAAAAACTTTGAATTTGAAGAGGAGTATCTTGAAAGCCTTAAAATAGTTGAAGAAAGGGAGAAGGGACAGTCGTATCTTGTTATTTATTCACCAGTAAAAAGAATTTCAGTAGTAAAAGAAAAAGGCAAGACATTTATTTCGATAAAGCCTAAAAAAGCTTTTATACTCTATAATGTGTTTCAGGAATGCATTGTATTTCAAAACATACTTCCTGAAGAAATTGAAATTAACCATAACCAGATTCAAAACACAATCGAGTTTCAAGTTAATAACAAATATGTGATTTTATTGAAAGACCCTATTTTAGACAAAGAAGAATATAATACATTTAGTTCCATAAAAGTAGAGAAAACAGGGATGAAATATATAGGAACAATTGTTCTTAAAAGCAAGAGCAAAATTGAAGTTGCGTTGTCGAATGATAAAAATTCGACAAATCTATTTGTTATTCCATATAAAAAGTTGAATAAAATCAAAGCATTTGAATATGAAGGAAGTGGTCCTAAGACATTTTTAACTCTCAAGGGTGAAGGAGAAATAAAATATATTGCAGAAAGGGACAAAGAAAAAGGTGCTGTTACAATAAGAGTTTTAACTGCTTCATTGTGCAACATTGAACAGCCAATAGTTGAGTTCAGAGAGGGCTGTATTGAACGTATAGAGTTTTATGAGCAGGAGGAAGATGTTGTAATAAATGTTTATAGTAAAGCAGAGGATTTTGATGTAAGGTTGGAAAATTCAGATATAATTGTTGAGTTTGAAGCACAAGTTGTAACATTTACTCCAGTTATTGAAGATTATATGGTTGTATTTGAATTGCCTTTGATAAATTATGATGATATAGATATTGAAAAAAATGAAGAAAATAACATGTTGGTTGTTAAAGTGAATAGGAGAGATATATATATAGAAAAAGGGATCAAGTATTTACAAACCGGGATTGTCAAAAGGTATCAAGTAGTTCAGGAAAATGGTTATAAACTATTAATTGATACTACTGACGAGATTAGATACTCTTTAGAAAGGAAAGAGAATAACGTATTATTTGTAATAGAAAAATGCCCTGTTCTTGAAAAGGTTGAAGTTAATGAACAAAGTGATGAACTGGTACATGTTAGTTTGTATTTTAACAGAGGAGGAATTAAACCTCAGAAGATTGAAAAAATTGACGGTAGACTTGAAATCTTGTTAGGAGAAGTATTAACTAAGGATAAAAATATTGTTTGGAATACCGAATCAAGGAGAATTGTTAGAAATATCGACTATATAATTAACGAAAAAGTGCTTGTCTTATCCATAGAACATGCTTATGCATTGTGGCAAATAATCGCAGAAAACAATGTTATAAAACTTACTTTTGAGGTGAAACACTGTGAAATTTTAATAGAAGATGAATATATTAAAATACAAAATGTTGAAAGTGATAAAGTGCAAGTCTTGAAATTTGAAGACAATGGTTTACTGATTGTAATAGTACCACAGAATGCAGCTTTTCTAACTTCTAATTCCATCAAATTTAACTCAGAAAATGTTTTATATACTGCAGTTGAGCAAGACATAAATCAAACAGTTTGGAAAATTTACGTTTTATACAAATTGAACATGACATTTGAGTCAGAAATCAGCAATAATGACGTAATAATAAAAGTGAATACAAAGAGAAACGATTTTGTGGGGAGAGAGTTAGAAGCAGAAAGAAATTAAGAAAAAGAGGGGAGATTATTTTGCCAAGAGAAAGAAAGAGAATTGGAGATGTTTTAGTAGAGGCAAAGATAATTACACCTCAGCAACTGGAAGAAGCACTTAAAATTCAAAAGCAGACCAATAAAAAATTGGGAGAGATACTGGTTGAGAAAGGTTATATAACAGAAGATGAGTTAATAGAGATTTTAGAGTTTCAGTTAGGGATACCGCACATAAAATTAGATGTATATCCGATTGATCCTAAGGCAGTTGAAACGATTTCTGAGTCGATTGCACGAAGGCATACCGTTTTGCCGGTAAGTTTTGCTGAAGATGGAAGCCTGATTGTGGCAATGGCCGACCCGCTCAACATATTTGCTATGGAGGATATTGAGATTTATTCAGGCAAAAGAGTACGACCACGAATCGCCAAGGCATCCGATATTAAACGTGCAATTGAAAGGTTCTATGGTAAGCAAGAAGCTTTAAAAGCAGCTGAAGAGTTGCAAAAAGAAAGTAGCGAAAAGGACAGCCAAGCCAAAAGAGCTACTGTTACGCCTCGATTCCAGCTTGGTTTGGAAGACGGAACAGAAGGACCTATTGTAAGACTTGTCAATTCGATTTTTGAACAAGCTATTACATCGCGTGCAAGCGACATTCACATTGAACCGTTTGAGAACGAGATAAAAGTCAGATACAGAATAGATGGTGTATTGTATGATGTCTTGAAGTTAGATATTGGGATATTGCCATCACTGGTGGCAAGAATTAAGATTGTAGGTAATATGGACATTGCAGAAAAGAGGATACCACAGGATGGACGAACAACTTACATTTTTTCGGATAAGATTTATGACATGAGAATCTCATCTTTGCCCTGTGTGTATGGCGAAAAGATTGTTGTGCGTGTGATAGACAAAAGTGCATTTGTGCGTTCTAAAGCTGAGCTTGGCTTGACTGAAGAGGACGAAGAGAAATTTAACAAGCTGATTGCTGCGCCACATGGAATAATCTTGGTATGTGGTCCTACCGGTAGTGGTAAATCTACTACGCTTTATACTATTTTAAACGAACTTAATACAGGAACACGCAACATAATAACTGTTGAGGATCCTGTCGAAAGTACCATAGAAGGTATTAATCAAGTAGAGGTCAATACCAAAGCAGGGCTAACATTTGCAGCGGCGCTGAGATCAATCTTGCGACAGGACCCAGATATAATTATGATTGGTGAGATCCGAGACAGAGAGACAGCTGACATGGCAATCAGGGCTGCTATTACAGGACATTTAGTGTTGTCAACCATTCATACAAATGATGCAGCAAGTGCAATTACAAGGTTGGTTGACATGGGGATAGAAAACTTTTTGATAAGCTCGTCGTTGGTAGGAGTAATATCACAGAGATTGATAAGAAAACTATGTCCATACTGTAAAGAGCCTTATGAGCCATCAGAGGAAGAAAAAATTCTTCTTGACATAAAGCAAGATGAGAATGTAAAATTATACAGAAAGAGAGGATGTCATATATGTGATAAAAAAGGTTACTATGGTAGAACAGGTGTATATGAAATTCTGATTGTGACAAAAGAGTTGAGAAAACTTATAAACAAAAAAGATGTCAGCAGTGAGGAGATAAAGGAACTTGCTGTCAAACAGGGGATGAAGACACTGCGACAAGCTTGCAAAGAGAGAGTTTTGAATGGAATTACATCAGTTGAAGAATATCTTAAGATTACTTATGCACTTGAATAGTATTATGAGTAAGTACAAGAGGGGAGATTAGGGGAAGGAGGAAGCAAATACTCATGGATATTAATTCAATTCTCAAAGAAGCATTTCTCAAGGAGGCTTCAGATATACATATTACACCAGGTGTTCCTCCAATTTATCGAATACACGGCAGATTAGTACGGACAGATGACTCAATTCTGACCCCTGAGATGGTGGAGGAGTTTGTGCGACAGATCACCAACGAAAACCAGTTTAAAATTCTTGAGCAGAAAGGTGAGATAGACTTTTCTTACGGCATAAAAGGCGTAAGCAGATTCAGAGTAAATGTTTATAAACAAAGAGGTTCATATTCTATAGCTTTTAGAATAATTCCAGTAAATATACCACCATTTGAGACACTTGGCCTTCCACCAGTTTTGAAAGAATTTACAAAATTGAATAAAGGGCTTGTTTTAGTTACAGGTCCAACTGGTTCGGGTAAGTCAACAACACTGGCATCGCTGATTGACATAATCAACAAAGAAAGAGATGTACATATAATCACATTAGAGGACCCAATAGAGTATTTGCATAGACACAACAAGAGTATTATCAATCAAAGAGAGATAGGTAGTGACACACTCAGCTTTGCAGACGCGCTGAGGGCGGCTTTGAGAGAAGATCCTGACGTAATCCTGGTTGGTGAGATGAGGGATTTGGAGACAATTGCGATAGCTTTAACAGCTGCTGAAACAGGACACCTGGTGTTTTCCACACTTCACACAATTGGAGCGGCAAAGACAATAGACCGTATCATTGACGTTTTTCCACCGCATCAACAGCAGCAGATAAGAATTCAGCTATCAACTGTTTTGCAGGGAGTTGTGTCTCAGCAGCTTTTGACCCGTCGTGATGGTAAAGGCAGGGTTGTTGCAACAGAGGTAATGATAGTAAATCCGGCCATAAGAAACCTCATTAGGGAGGCTAAAACGTATCAGATTCAATCAATTATTCAAACGCATCAGCGACAGGGCATGATAACAATGGAGCAGTCACTCATAGACTTGTACAAACGAGGGTTTATTACTCGTGAAGATGCGTTCAACTATGCTACTGACTTTGATTTTATGCAAAGACTGCTCAGTGCATAAGCTTTTCAAATGCTTTTTAGGTTTGGTGGTGTGACGAATAAATTTGGGATGTTAAGGAGAGTAGTGGGGTATGCCGGAGTTTGTTTACAAAGCGGTAGATAGCAGTGGGAAAAATGTTGAGGGGACAATATTGGCAGATACAATTGAGCTTGCAGCAGAAAGTCTTAAGAGACGTCAGCTATATATAATAGACTTGCGAGAAAAAGGAGTATGGCAAAAAGATATTTCAGTTCAGTTGCGAAAAAAGATACCTATAAAAGACTTAGCAGTGTTTTGTCGCCAGTTTGCAACAATGCTTATGGCGGGTATACCAATGGTAAGTGCGTTAGATGTCATTGCTGAGCAGTTCAAAGGCAGATATTTCGGAAAGGTATTAGAGGATATACATAAGAAAGTGCAAAGTGGGTCAATGTTGTCGAGAGCGTTGACAGAAAAAGCTGAATGTTTTCCATCAATTTTGATAAACATGATTGAAGCTGGTGAGATGTCAGGTTCTGTTGATCAGGCACTTGACAGGATGGCTACCCACTTTGAAAAAGAGTTAAAATTACGTCAGAAAATTATAAATGCCTTGATATACCCGGCAATTGTTATTCTTGTAGCAATAGGTGTATTGATAATAATGCTTACATTTGTTGTACCTACTTTTGTAGGGATTTTTAGCGAACTTAATGTTGAACTGCCTGCAACCACAAGGTTCATAATCTCCAGCTCCAATTTTATGAGAAACAATTTTATTTTAATAATAATAGTATGCATTTTATTAGTGGTAGCTTACAATGTAATTAGAAAAACCGACAAAGGTGGATTTTATATTGATAAGTTCAAACTTCAAATTCCAGTCATAGGTAAGATTATCCTTGGGCAAATTGTAACAAGGTTTACAAGAACGCTTGGCACGATGACAGCAGCTGGTGTTAGTATAGTGATAGCTCTTGAGACAACAAAAAATGTCATGACAAATGTATTTGTTGAGAAGAAGTTTGAAGAAGTTATCGAAAGGGTACAGAGGGGAGAGGGTTTGAGTTATCCGATTGCTGAGGTGGGGATTTTCCCAAGGCTTGTTGAAATTATGATAAGAACCGGTGAAGAAAGTGGTAATTTGGAATACATGCTTAACAAAGCAGCAGATTACTATGAGAATGAAGTTGAAAATCAGGTAACAAGGCTAACATCAATATTTGAGCCAATAATGATTGTGTTGCTTGCTATCATGGTTGGTTTCTTGCTGGCGTCAATAATCTTGCCGATATTCAAATTGTATGGAAGCGTTGGTGCGTAAAAAACTCAAAGATGTATAAAAAGGCGGGGAAAATTAAATTGAAAAGAAAAGGATTTACCTTAATTGAGCTGGTGGTAGTGGTTGCTATCCTGGGTGTGATTATTGCTATAGCCGTCCCCCAGGTTTTAAAGAATATAAATAAGGCAAGAAAGTCAGCTGATATACAAAATGCAAGACATATTGCATATGCCTTCTATCTTTTTGAAGAAGAAACAGGATTAAGTTTAAATGTGCTGATACCTGATAACAATTTTCACAAAATTGACTCAGATGTTGTAAGTTTAAGTCCTCCATATAGTTTAAAGCTTAGCGATTATATTTCAGGAGGCTTGCCAAAACCAGTTTACCGGCGTTCCTACTACTTCTACTATAAACTTGATAGTGTTTTGAAGGTTTATAGTGGAGATGGAACTAACTTTTACGAACTTTTTCCAAGTGTAGATCCAGGTTACTAAAAATTTTAGAAAACTAAGAGGGGGCGATTTGAAAGATGATGGCTTGGCTTGTAAAACAGGTTAACAGCAAGCACAAAGGTTTTACATTAATTGAGATGGTTATAGTTGTTGCAATAATTGCAATCTTGATTGCAATTGCGGTACCTCAAGTATTAAAACAGATAAACAAGTCAAAAATTGAGGCTGATAAGGCAAATGCAAAGAATATTGCAACAGCTATTCAGCAATGGGTTTCAGAAGGAAATGTGTTGAACGATCAAGCTGACTGGAAAGTAATACAAAATAACGACCCTGTTAACACTGGTAACGGTATTGTAGATTACTTGGGCAGTGGACTTCCAAAGACAAAGTTAAAAAATGGAGATTTTTATTATAAATATGATGCGACTAATCAAGTATTGAGAATAGGTGCTCAAAATTCTTCTGGTACTGTTGTGGAGCTCTATCCGTCTCCAGATCCAAACTACAAGTAATGTATGTTTGGTACTCTTTATTTCATTTTGAAGGAGTATACCAAAGATGTTAGAGGCAATAGTGGGAACGTTGGGATTGGTGATTGGCAGCTTCCTGAATGTATGTATATACAGAATACCTCGAGGGGAATCAATTATATTCCCCTCGAGTCATTGTCCAAATTGTGGAAAAAGGATAAGATGGTTTGATTTAATCCCTGTCTTAAGCTTTATTATCCTGAAAGGGAAGTGCAGGTATTGCAAAAGTCCAATTTCACCTTTATACCCGGCTGTTGAAACTGTGTGTTGTTTGCTTGCAATAGCAAGCGCAAGAGTGTATGGTTTGAGTGTATCAGCTTTTTTATTATTTTTGATAGGCTGTATCCTGATATACATTTCAGTTGTAGATTTCAAAACTTACGAGATGAGCGTAACAAGTATTCTTTTGCTTGCCATTTTAAAGTTTGGGTTTGAGGTGAGTTTAAAAGGGGTTTCAAAAACCTCAATGACATTTATGGTGCTTGGACCAATTTTAAATGCTCTTCTGGTAGGGCTTATATACTTAATTACCCGGGGTTATGCAATGGGGTTAGGGGATGTTTTGCTTTTGATGGCAGGAGGTGTAGGATTTACAATAAGACAGGCAATTGTGTGCAATTTCATAGCATTTTTTGTAGCGTTTTTATATGTTTTAGGCTTGAAGCTTGTTCAAAGCATTTTAAAGGGAAACGAGAAAAAGAGGGAGATTCCGTTTGGTCCGTTCATATCAATTGGCATATTTGTGTCAACAGTGGCAGGTGAAAGGATTGCTGATCTTTACTATCAGCTAATAATAGTGAGGTAGAGTTATGATGTATGTTATAAAAAATCTGATGGAGGAACTTGTTCAAAAATACTACGAGAAGATAAATGATGAATTGGGTGTTTGCAAATGCGAAAAATGCAAAGCCGATGTAATGGCATTGGCTTTGAATAGGCTTCCACCTCGGTATTGTGTGACTGAAGATGGTAAGATGTTTGTGAAATTAAAAGAATTAGAAATTCAATTTGAAGTAGATATAATTGCTGCGCTGGCAGCAGCGGCTTATGTTGTAAAAAATAATGTGAGACATGAAGAAAGGGATTGTAGTGATGAAATGTAGGGGATTTTCTCTTAGTGAAATGATAATTGTAATAGTTATAATTGCTATATTATTAGCTATTGGAATACCTGCATATCTATCATCTGTTCGTCGTGCAGAAGTTCGAAATATTGCAAATGGGTTGTCAGATATGATTTCTATGCTGTATGAGTACGAAGATAAAGAAGCAGTTTATTACAAATATTTTGTTAAAATTAATAATTATGTTATACCAGATCCAACAACAGGTGAAAGGTGTTTACAGATTCAACTGATAAAATATGTGGGGGGAACAGAAACAGTTTTGAAGGAATTAAAAAGCAAAGCTGTTGAGTTAAATTCTGATATAATTGTTACAGGCGCAGGAGCAGTTGCTACATATTTGTATTATGACAAAAATGGAACATTATGGCGATTCTCAGGTTCACCAGGTTTACGAGCAAACGAAAGTCATTATCAAAATGTAAATAAAGAATTAGTGGTACAAATAAGAGGGGCAACAAGTGGTTATCAGAAAAGAGTTATTATTAAAGCGTTGCCTCCGGGGAGTGTTGAAGTTAAATGAGATTTAATTTAGAAATAAAAAGCATTACAAAATTAAAGGGTTTAACCCTAGTTGAGTTAATAATAGCTGTTGTAATTGCAGCAATCATACTTGGTGCAATTTATTCCTTTTTTATTCAGAACTTTAAAGTTGCACAGGAGAACATTAATATAGCAAGGATTGAAGGTGAAGCGAAAAGATTGAATGATCAGGTAAAACAATGGCTGTCAATGTCTGACCAGTCTACTATTAAGAATATGGTTGTTGGTACAACTAAACAAGTAATAATGGATGTGTATCAAAATGATTTGCCAGCACTAACTGCACGACCTGATTTTAGAATTAAGCTTATATATGATTCAAATTCAAGGAGCATTAGCATTGAAAAGATTTATTTGACATCCTCAAGTGGTTCTTCGGTTCCGTCACCTGCAGCGTTCATCTTCTTAAATGGTCTTGTAGAAAGATTTGATTGTGTCTATATTTCAGATTTGAAGATAGTAATAGAATATGAGGTTGTAATAAATAAACGTGGAGCTAACCGAATAACCAGAGTGTACAAAGTTGAACATGTTTTTAGGAATTTTTAGTCAAAAAATGCTTATAATGTATTTTATATGAATCGTAGAGGTGATTTATAGTGAGCGAAAAAGTTGTTGTTGAGATTGGAAAAAACTACATTAGAGTGGTTGAGGGGAAATATCACAATGAGACAATTGAAATTGATAGATTTTTTGAAAAAAATCTTGACGATAATATAATTAGAGAAGATATTAAAGTTGATGATGTACTTTTGCAGATAGAGTTAAGAAGCTTTTTTAATCAAAATAAGGTTGGTAAGAAAAATGTGAATATAATATTTTCAGGGATTTCTAACATTTTGATAAGAGAACTGGAGATGCCTTATGTTACCGATGACAAAGTCTACAATATGATACGCCATGAGGCAAGACAATATTTCCCAATTAACATAGATAATTATGTACTTGATTATAAGCAATTAAGAATATTTGATGAAGGAAAAATTAAAAAGCAAAAGGTACTAATTGTTGGTGTACATAGATTCTTAATCGAAGGAGTAATAAATGCTTTTAGAAATTCAGGAATAAAAATATCTAAGATTGATATTGAACCAAATTCTATTGTCAAATTATTCAAAATTGAAAGAAAGTTGAATAAACAAACAGATGATAATTCATATTTAATAGCAAATATCACCCGAAATGGGGTTTCTACATCAGTTGTTGCAAATAACGAGCTCTGTGCCACAAAACTTTTTCCGCTTGTTCAGCTCGAAGAGATGTTTAAGGAAAATTCAGATCAATCTTATGATTATGAATTTAGCTATATTGAGGATCTTATTTCTGAAAGTATAATCAAGTTTTATGACTTTGTACGAACGAGAGAAGAACCGATAACGAATATTAAAAAAGTATATCTAACAGGAGAGGTATGTCAACATATTGATATCAGTGATATTTTAAAAAAGAGAATTAATATGGATGTAGAACTTGTAAGTGGGTTTAAGTCTATCAAGAAAATTGGAACACAAGAAAAAAGTGTAATGTTTAGTTATGTAACAGTTTTCAGCGGGTTAATCTAAAAGATATAAGGTATGTACATTATATGGTAAAGGAGGCAAGAAGTAGTGCCAGTTTTAAAAGATATAAATTTATTAGAGGCATATAGTAAGCAATATAAAGTAGACAAAGAAAAAGTAAGCGGTGGATTGGTAATTACTTTATTATCGGTAATTGGGGTATGTGTTTTAATATCAGTATTTATCTTTATTCAGATAATTTCGTATTCTATGAAGATCAGCAGCACTATAACCGAGATTAACTCTAAAAAAATAATTGTAAACAAGATACAAAAAGATTTAAGGATAAAAGAGGCATATGATATGAAAATTGGGTTTATTAATCAAAAGAAGAATGAAAACCTTAAATTAAAGGAATTACTTACAACTCTTGAAAAGTTAACCCCAATAGATCTGACATTTGAGATGCTGCAGATAGAAAATAACAAACTTAATTGCAGAGTAGCAAGCAAGAATGTTGAGAGTGTGGTTCAGTTTGTTTACAGCCTATCTAATGATCCACACTTTGCAAATGTAGTATTTAATGGTGCAAATGATGTAGAAGGTATCAAAAAAGCTGATGTGAGTGCTGATATAAGATAAGAAGTTTTAAGAATTTTAAGATCAATTTAATGAAGGTGGTGAAAGGTAGCAATGAGTTATAAATTGAGCAGTAGAGAAAAAAATTTACTGATTATTGGGTTAATAGTGATAATTGGATTTGTTTTTTATTCATTTGTATATAGTAACTTGTCTCAAAGATTAGAGAATTTAAAAACACAGTATGAAACCCTTACTGCAGAGCTTTCAAGGTTGAATATGATAATAAACAATTATAACGCACACAAGGGAGAAATAGAAAATGCAAAAAAGGAGTATGCTAAATTAAAAGATATTATTCCGCCAAATCAGAATGCTTTGTTTTGTGTTGTAGATTTAAAAAGACTATTAGAAACAGTGAAGATTAGTACTTCTTCATATATGTTTGAGCCTTCACAGAAAATTGAGCTTGGAAATACAAAAAATATGGGTGACCAGTTTTATCCATATTATTTGTCATCACGGCAAACATGGAATTGTGAATATGAAAATATACACTCAATTCTTGATAAACAACCGAATTTTGCGCCTTTATTTACCATTGATTCTCTGAACATGACAAAGGCAGAAAACAAGTTAATGGTAAATGCAGTGATAAAATTTTATGGATTTAACGACCCGCAAAGTCCAGCGCGTGAGTTTGTTTTGAATAAGACAATTAAGAAAAGTCCAAGTGGAAAAAATAATTTATTTAAATAAGGTGAGTTAACATGAAGCTAAAGGGTTTTTCGTTAATAGAGGCTATAGTTGCTGTTGCTATATTTGCTATAATATTGGTTCCAATTGGAATTGCATTTAACCAGTCGATAAGGGTAACCTCAAAGTCAAAAGAGAACATGGATATTGCTCAGGTTTTGAACAAAGCAATGGAAAAAATGTATGCTGAAATGGCAAATGATGTTAGTCATTTTACAGATACAGTATATTTTTTGCCAGATTATAGTGGCAATGAACTGCAATATGGCAATGATAGATATAGAGTAAAGTATACAGTTAAAAGGATAGAAAGTGATTTCGACTTAATTCTGACAGCTGACTCTTCAAATACAGTATCAGTATATCAAAAAGTTTATGATGCAACATATGGTGGTGTTAGATATGACCATAGGTTTTCTATTCCATCAAGTTTAAACGGAATAGTGAATATTGAAGTTTATAAAGAAATAAGCGGAGCGAACCGGGCAGAGTACAAATTCAATAATATACCATTAATAATTGAAAGACCCAAATTTAAGATATATTTTATTGACAACTCATCTGCGGTTAATTGTAATATTAATGGCGTATTTGAGATGAGTGGAGGTGTTCTTACATCAAATTATACCACTCAAAGTTTAGAAGTATGGTCTAAGAGCTTTTCAGTAAGTTCTGCGGCATCTCCTCTACCAAGTCCGACAGCAAGTTCTGCTATTAATTTTACAACGCAGAGGACCACTGTAAGATTTATTTCGTACAATGATTCAAAGTTTTATCATCAGCTTTTTGAAGTAACAATGGAGATTTGGGACGAAAAAAGGAATAGAAAAGTGAGAGATTATAAATTTATGGTGAGGGGGTAAAAGGAGATGCCACAAAAATTTATCGGGTTAAAAGAAAGATTATTTGTTAAAAAGGTTAACGGGTCTGTTTTGATTGTTGTAATAATAGTGATTGCTATTTTGAGCACGGTATTACTGGGGACGATGTCGGCTGTGTTAGCATCGCTGAACCAGAGCACATCTATATATCAGAAATCTGCAACAGGTTATGGAGCTGAAAGTGCGGCAGAGGAGTTTTTATATTATTTTAATCAATTATTGGAGGCTGCAAAGGATATAGCATATGATTATTATTACAAAGCGGATGGGACACTGGAAAATACAAGTCCTGGTAGAGTAAGATTGTTATTGGGGGACGAGAGTTACGAACCGGGGAAGATATTAGATGATTTGCGACACGGGAGGATAACTCAAGATGTAGCAAAGGACAAGGTGTATAAAGGTATGGAAGCGATAATAAAGGATGAGGTAAGTCGGTTTATGAATGACGTGGGTAGTGATGCTTCCATAAAGGTTGAATTTCTGTCGCTGCCGGAGTTTAAGAAGTTATCTGACTTAGTAGAGTTGTATATAAAGCCACATTATGAGAGCCTGACTGGGTATGAACTTGATGATATTACAGTTAATGCATGGTCAGGTACGACAAGTGGGTCTCTTCCTGATGGATATACAATTTACATTGATGTATCTAAAAAGAGAGCAGGAACTTCGTCAGATAAAGAGATAAAGAGAACATTACGATTAGATGTTGGAATAGCTGGTAACAGTGGAGGTTCAGTGAACTTAATTTTGAATCCATCACCAACGTCTGTTCCTTCATCACCGCTTGATTATGCAATATTTTCAAAGGGTGCTCTTAATACTAACAAAAACCTTACTGTCGAAAATGGAAGTGTGTATTCAGGTGGTGACCTAACGATTGACGGTGGTGCGGTGTTTAATATTGACAATTTGATATCAAAAGGTGAGATGGTGATAAATCAAGATAGTGACTCGCGATGTCGTGACAACAATATAGTTGTAAGAAACATAATTTATGTAGAAAAAAGTTTGAAAGCAAATAGGATATCCCCACGCTCAACTAATATTGATGCAAAAACAATTTATGTTGGTCAGGAAATGCAATTATATGGGGCCGGTAGCTATAAGTTTGTACAATTGTTTTCCGATAGCAATGTAAAGCTAGCTGGACCGGGTGTGAACATGGAAGTTTCAACTTTAGCAAGTATAAGAGGGACACTTGAGGTTATTGATGGAGCAACAGTAACGTTGAAAAGCAACAGTGCGGTTTACTGCAATTCATTGGTAGTACGCAATGGTTCTCGTTTGATTCTTGAAAATGGAGCAAAATTATATTTAGCAACAACTCCCGATGCATCCACGATAATATCCATACAAAATAATGGTGGGACAATTTCGTATTCTTCTTCTTTTTCATATCCCTCTCCACCAGCTGAAATTGACGAGATAAGAAATCGGGATTATACCAGTGGATTGCTAACAACACCATTGCCAGCTGATAGTGTAGGTAGTAACCAACTTGGCAGTACTGCAGATACATCTCAGACGCCTCCGCAGATAGTAATATATGGTGAGTCCTATATTAATGATAATGAAGCAAGAATAGAGATATCAGCCAGATTGGGATCACCAATTGTTGATTTCTCAACACTCCAGTTGCATTTAATTTCAAGAGGAAACATTACATTTGTGGGTGGTGGCTTAACCATTATGAATGGTTCAATTATCTCTCTTGGTAGTACTTTTAACATTAACGCTACGGGAAATCCATATGCAGGACTAACGTTGAAGTATCAAATGCCAAGTCCACCCATTCAGCAAGACATTGAGAGTAATACAGGTATTCAACCATCTCAAGCAATATTCACACAAAATGATGCTATCGAAAGAAAAACTTTATATGACATTTTAAGACGAAACATGGTTACAAGGTAGTATGTAGAAAATAATAAATTTGATTATATCAATAAAAATACTTAAAAAGATGGATGTGGAAGCAATTATCAGTTTTAATATAAATTAGTTATCACCATAATACGAAAGTTTAATAATATGTCTGAAAAACATCAAGTTTTGTAAGTTAATAAAGTCTAAGAAAGTGAAATTAATAAAAAAGCTGTGGCATATATCGAAAGGGCAAACCTGTCGAAAGGCAGGGGCGCAAAGCCATGGGCCTGTCGGAAGAAAATCTTCCTATGGTTGCCAGGCTGCCGAAGATATGCCGAGTGATTATTTGTGAATATAATCCTTGGCTAATGGCATCTGGCAACCGTCAGATGCCTTTTTTATATCCATTGTTATTTGGAGTTTTAAAGGGTTAATGAGTTATTAATGAAAAATAAAAGCACAAAGGGAGTGAATAGTATGATTATAATAAATAGAATTACTTTTAATCCAAAAATACTAAAAACTAATATAAGAGGAAGCACCTTAATTGTTGTAATAATAGTGATTGCTATTTTGAGCACGGTATTACTGGGGACGATGTCGGCTGTGTTAGCATCGCTGAACCAGAGCACATCTATATATCAGAAATCTGCAACAGGTTATGGAGCTGAAAGTGCGGCAGAGGAGTTTTTATATTATTTTAATCAATTATTGGAGGCTGCAAAGGATATAGCATATGATTATTATTACAAAGCGGATGGGACACTGGAAAATACAAGTCCTGGTAGAGTAAGATTGTTATTGGGGGACGAGAGTTACGAACCGGGGAAGATATTAGATGATTTGCGACACGGGAGGATAACTCAAGATGTAGCAAAGGACAAGGTGTATAAAGGTATGGAAGCGATAATAAAGGATGAGGTAAGTCGGTTTATGAATGATGTGGGCAGTGATGCTTCTGTAAAGGTAGAATCTTTACCGTTGAAGGAGTTTAAGAAGTTATCTGACTTGGTACAATTATGGATAAAACCCCATTATGAGGGTTTGACTGGATATAAATTTGATGGTATTACAGTTAATGCATGGTCAGGTGTGACAAGAAGTTCTCTACCTGACGGTTATACCATTTACATTGATGTTTCTAAAACAAGAGCTGTAACTTCGTCAGATAAAGAAGTAAAAAGAACATTGCGATTAGACTTTAAAATACTTTCAAGTAGCCCTAATAGTCTGGAAAGTGTTATATCGATCGGGACTATAACTCTTGCGTCTTCAATATTTAACTTATTCGACTATGCACTATATACTAATGGGAACTTTGTGGCAAATGTCAACTTTACCATAATAGGTGGGAATGTGCATACAGGTGGTGATTTACAATCACATGGTGGTCTGCAAACTGACATTAATAATTTAGTGGTAATGGGTGAGTTATCACTGGGTGTGAACGGTAATCCACAAGTTCGCGAAGACAATGTAAAAGTGAACAATGTAACTTATATTAGGTCAAATTTGAGAAGAACAGGTGTTGGAGATAGAAATATTAGCTTGCAGATGGGTAAAACGTACGTGGGGGGAAATGCGGAATTATATGGTAGAGGTAGATATGAGTTCGATGAGTTATACTGCGATGGGGATGTCATAGTTAAAGGTAGTATAGCAAATGCGGTAGATGTTGTAATAAAGAAAATAGGAGTAATCAGAGGTGTGCTAAGAATACAGGATCAGGGGACAGTTACAATAAAATCTGGTGCGGTAGTATATTGCGATTCGATTCAGTTTTTGAACAATCCAACTACGTTAGTAATAGAAAATGGCGCAACCGTTGTGACGAGGATGCCGCCTGACTACAGTCGGATTGTTAATTCAGGTGGAATTATAAATGTAGCACCTTTTATTCCATATCCACCTTTACCTCAAATAATAAGTGATATAAGAAATTTTAATTTTCCTAATAGTACAAGTATACCATCGATAACACCCCATGACTCAGTTCCACCAGCATCAATTGACAGTGCTGCAGATATTTCAAAGTCACCTCCGCAGGTTGTAGTTATTGGAGAAAATTGTGATGCTGGTGAAATTGAAGTTGAGATTAAAAACAGGTTAGCAAGCATTGGCGTTTCACCAGTTCCAAGTCCACTACAATTGCATGTTTTTGCAAGAAACAACATTACTATTTCAGTGGGAACGAGAATATTAAATGGTCAATTGATTGCGTTAGGTAATACTCTTAATATAAATAGTTCGGGCGGGAGTCCATTTGATGGTGTTATATTAATATATGGCTCACCGAGTTCACTCATTCAGAATCAGATAACAAATAGTACTGGATATGTTCCACCTGTAACGATGTCCAGTCGAAGAGATACAATTCAAAGCGGTACTCTGTATAGGGTAGTAAGAAGAAGTATTGTTGTTAAATAATATAAAAAAATTAATAAAAAATATATCATTATTTTTTAGGATTATCTAAAATCAAAAATTTACTGTATCCAATACAGGTTGTTTTAGTTTATTTACATGATAATCCCATCTTTGTTAAGATACATTTCGAGTGTATTTAATTAGTTATTAACTAAGGATTTACCACTTGTATTAATTCATATAAAATTACACTTGCCCCCTACCTGATTAATACAACTTTTTATAATACCACTTTTTATTTCATTTTAGTGTTTAAATTTTATATCTTTGTGGTATAATTATTATAAGTTATGAACACAGTATTTTTTGCATACTTAATTTTGTTTGTAACAACTAAGTATGTCCTTTATCTTGAGTCTCATGATACTGTAGCAAAATTTTAATAGAATTTAGTAGAGTACATATAGTTAGTCATATAACACAATGTGAAAAAAGTTTTGAAAATTTTGTTTAAATAATCTAAACTAGAAAGTAATGAAATATTGAGCTATTCAGACAAGGATTTGACTATTGGGTTGTTAGTGGGAAATTTTTTTGGTATAATTATTGATTCTATAGTTTGCTTGATAAGAAGATAGTAATACAAGAAAGTTGATTATTATCTTTACTCATTGAAGTTTCAGTGAATTGAAAAACTTTAATTGGTACTGAATTCAAACTGTTCCCGAATTATGCCATAAAAACTTTATTTTTGAAACATTAAAGTTCACCTATTTCTCTTATTTGATAACTGCGAAAGTAAATAATATTTTGACTTATAAGCTTTGCTTATACAGCTGTTCGAGATTAGGTCATTCATAATATGTGAATAACTGTTATTAAAATACATCATGCGAAAATTACAAAATATGGCTAAAATAAACTAAGTATAGTACTTATTATGCAAAGGAAATGCAAAGGATAGGTTCTTATGAGAATTCTTAACGATGAGCAGAGCATGTGTAGAAAGTTTCGAAAAAGATTATAGAATTAGGCAAAGAATGCTAGAAAATTACTTATGTAACCAATTAAGGAAGAAGAACTGCTAAATTAATATTTTTAAAGACCTTGCAAAGTTTTTTGTAAGAGAGCTTTTTGGTTTGTTTTTTGTTTAATTATAAACATTCTTGTGAAGAGTTTACATTTTAACTGCCTATAAGGAGAAGGGGAATTTTTTTAAAAAATCTTAAAAGAGTGTGAAAACGCTCATTTTGAGTGTTTTTGCAACTGGCTAAATTATATTATATGTGAGGGAGGAGGTATATATAACATGAAAAAACTTATTATTACTTTTCTGACTTTATTTGTATGCGTATCTGTTTTGCTAATGTCAGTTGTTGTGTTTGCAAGTGTACTCCAAATTATACCAACCAAGGACAAAAGTGAAAATTTGCGTTTGCCAAATAGCGTGGCAGTTGATTCAAAAGGGTTTATAATTGTAGCTGATACAGACAATTGTAGGATAGTTAAATTTGATCCTACTGGTAAGAAAGTTTTTTCAATTGGTATGAAGGGTAATCAAAAGAATCAGTTTTCATACCCTGCAGCAGTTACATGCGACAAGAATGGCAATATATACGTAGCGGATACAGGAAATTCAAGATTAGTTAAGTTATCCTCAGATGGAAAGTGGATTGCTTCATGGGAAAAGGTTAAAGCAAAGCAAGGTAAATTACAGGCACCTATGGGAATTGCTGTAGATCTTAAAGGTTATATATACGTTAGTGATTATTCACTAAGTAAAATTGTTAAATATAACAGTAAGGGAGAATTTGTGTCTGAAATAACAAAGTTAAATACAAATGGAGATAAATTAAATTTTCCTCGCGGTATCGCTGTTGATTCAGCTGGAAATCTATATGTAGCTGATAGTGGAAACAATAGGATTGTTGTTATAAACCAAAAAGGCAATGTTGTTTCTATATATAACAAAATCAATAATTATTTCAAACTTCATCACCCATTAGGTATTGCAATTGATCAAAGTGGCGAGAATATTGCTATCACGGATACTGATTACCATCGAGTTATTTTATATTCTTTAAAGATGAAAAAAGCTTATACCTGGGGAAAAAATGAGAAAAACAAATTTATTTTGAATTATCCGACTGGTGTGTGTTTTGACTTAAAAGGAAATATTATCTTTGCAGATACGTATAATAGCAGAATATTGAAAATTGTAATTAAAAAATAACGAAGTTCAAGTAATAGATTTCTCTCAAAGAATGATTAAGATAATTATATTCTGAAGACTTGTTTACTATGAAAACTGAAATAGGAAATAGAATTAAAGGAAGGAGACCAGAGTTTTTAATTAAAAAACTTTGCATATGGTCTCCTTCCACTTATTTTTTACATTTGCGAGAATTGCGGTGACAATACTTAAAAAACCTGAAAATGTAAGCATAAATAGAAGCAGTTAGTGGTATTCAGAAGGTTAACATCAAATATTTGCGATTGTTACTATATTTTTCTTGCTTTTTCTTTGTAAGCTTAAATTACTTTTTTAATTGTTTAAAAATTATTATGCGCTAAAATTTAACTTAGTTTTACACATTCTTGTTTTTCAGTAAACAGCATTTTGTTTGAGAATAGATTTTATACTATTTATGGTGATTTTAATACTATTTATTTAAATAAAGATAGAATGATAAACGTTTATAGTCTCATGAAAGTTCTACTAGTTTTTTTAATGGTGAGATTTTCAAGGGTAGAAGTAAGTTTACTGGTCGTATCCTCAAAATAACCATGTATATTTAATATAACAGAATTTATTAAAATGCACTATTCATTGGAAGTTTTAGATATGTTTTGTTATTTGCTATCTGTCACTTTTCAAAATAATTCGCATGTTTTTTATAAAAGATTTTTGAGTTTGTGGGTTTGGTTTAAACATAACAAAGCAAACTATTTTTCAATCCTTATAGTTTTTTAATATTTTGCAGAAACGCTCAAGATGAGCGTTATCAAGCTTTATAAAAATTCAAAAAAGTTTGATCACACTCCTCATAATTATAGTAAAATATGATTATATAAAACAAATCTTCTATTATGAGGAGAGTTCCAAAATGTTCAACACCAAACCTAAACAACTTTCATTTTTAGATTTATTCTCCCACCTAAAGGCTTTGGTTTCTTAACAACTCTTGATACCCTCTTGGGCTTGTTCAATAAATTCATCGACTTGTCAAACTACATACCTTCTTCTTTCTATAATGCTTACTATAAACACTTTGGCAAGCATAGATACTTCTCCTTAGAATCTATGCTTCTGTGCTTCCTTGTCCAAAAATTACTCAAACTAAATACCCTTACACAGCTTCGCGCTGTTCTTCTTAACTCTTATGAACTCCGTTTATTTTGTAACTTAAATGGCAATGTCCCCTCTATTTCTACTTTCTCTCGCTTCAGAAAACTATTTAACAGTGAAATCGGGAGTTATAAAAATTGTGTCCATTGCATAATTATTATTACAATAATATAATCACCAAAGGGGGTTCACGATTATGGAAAAAATGAAATTTTTGAGACTTTTAAATATATTGTTATCGAACAAATGCTAAATATGTATTGATTCTTATGATAGTTTTATCTGCCCAGCTCTAAAACAGCTAAAAGTAAAATTTGCTTGATTGCTTTTTGTTATCAGAAAGAACTGTTTACCTTGCTAAAAACGAAAATGACAAAGGCAATGCTTTTTATTGAAGTAAAACTTGTAGCACCTGCTATGCAGCTTGAAATTTCTGTTCCTCGTACACATTCCGGTAACTTTCGGCCTTCTATTCTTTTCTTTCAGCTACAAAAGAGTGGATAGCTTCTACACTGACCTGCTTATATCTATAGTTGTAAATGGAAACCTTGTCGAGAATTTCGTGTTTCCGTCTCAATAGCGAATATTGTAGAGATGTAATATATTGTAACAACATTTTTTAAGAATAGGTACTCCATTTTTCCACTTGCCGCTGACATACTTGTGACATAAGCAGGATGTAGTGCAGAAGGGCATGTAAGTCATGTATTAGCAGAGAGGATGAGTTCAAGACCAAGAGGATGGAGTGAAGATATAGCAGAGACCATGGTAAAGTTATTGAGTTTAAAATACAATGGTTTTGAACTTATGAATGTATATTTAGAGAAGATAAAAGCCAAGAAAGCAGAAAGGCAAGAAGTTAAAAGAAATAGCAAAAGGAATTATAAAGAACGGGAAAAGAGTACGAAAAGGTACGGAAAAGTGGAATAATATACCAGTTATAGCAAATGGTAAAGTTAACCAGTTACGAAGAGCATTAAAGTCTTTGATTAGTTGTAGCTTCTATAATGCAGGTATGTTCTAATAAAAAATTTTTTCCTACAAACTCTTGACACTATCCCGTTGAAAAAGATTAGTTGACAAATTACTGAGTTAATGATATAATTCATATTAAAAGAAAGTATGATAAAACATAAAAAAAATTGAATATGAAGTGGGTAGTCGAAAGGGCAAACCTGTCGAAAGGCAGGGGCGCAAAGCCATGGGCCTGTCGGAAGAAAAACTTCCTATGGTTGCCAGGCTGCCGAAACTACTCGAGGTGTGAAATATTTGATGAGTGGTTTAAAACGGCGTCTGGCAAGGCGCCGTTTTTTTAGTACATGTAAAAAATTAAAAAAAAGAAATAACTATGTATATTCTTCTGTAACACTGAAAAAGCTATCCCCTAACCCCCTCTTTTAACATACATTACACTAGGCATTGGCTGCCATTGATTGGCAGCCAATATTTAACCTTGTATGAACAACAAAAAATTTATTATCACTTCCTAATTTAATCAATAAAATATAACAATTATTTTCACGTCGAATAAATTTATTTGGTTTCCACTTAACAACTTAATATCATGTTGTATTTTTTTGACTCACGATAGAGCAAAATAATACAAATTATTAGAAACATTTATACTATAATTTTGCAATAAAAAAAATATCAGAAATATGAGTATATCTAAGTAATCAAAAATATTTAAGCTGTACTGCATTTTAGACAATTAAACAAACAAATTAGACAAAAAAAATCAATTGTCATCTATCCATTTTAGTTATACAATTAAAATCGAAATAAATTGAATGAGGAGGTTAGAGATTAATGAAGCGTTACAGAAGAATTATTGCCATGGTTGTAACCTTCATATTTATTTTAGGAGTGATATATGGGGTTAAACCATGGCAGGAGGTTAAAGCTGGTTCATTTAACTATGGGGAAGCTTTACAAAAAGCTATTATGTTTTACGAATTTCAAATGTCTGGTAAACTTCCGAGTTGGGTACGCAACAACTGGCGTGGCGATTCAGCATTGAAGGATGGTCAAGACAATGGACTTGATTTGACAGGTGGTTGGTTTGATGCAGGTGATCATGTCAAGTTTAACCTTCCAATGTCATACACTGGTACAATGTTGTCATGGGCTGTGTATGAGTACAAAGATGCTTTTGTTAAGAGTGGTCAATTGGAACATATCTTAAATCAAATCGAATGGGTTAATGACTATTTTGTAAAATGTCATCCAAGCAAATATGTATACTATTACCAGGTTGGGGATGGAAGTAAGGATCATGCATGGTGGGGGCCTGCTGAGGTTATGCAAATGG